>LSIG01000213.1 GCA_001556125.1 Rhizobiales bacterium CCH10-E5
CCATGGTTCTTATCCGCCGCATCGCGCGAGCGTCATGAGTTCCGGGACGGACTCTGAGATCCCGTCAGGATCATCTTAACGTTACAGCGAGGTAAGACCCGCAGCGCAACGCATTTGAAGTATTTTCTGCTCCATCCAAGAGCCGCACGACATGCCTGTCGCGGGATGACCTTGGAAAAGCGGATGACCTTCAAAGAGTTTCTGCGCCGATGAACGCCTTTCTTCCTCTGATCCTGTTCACGGTGCTGACCAACGCCGCGGCGCAGCTCATGCTCAAGCGCGGCATGACCGGCGTGGGAACCCTGGATGTGGCCGGCGACGGTCTGATCTCGACCGTCTTCCGCGTGGTCTTCAACCCCTTCGTGTTTGCGGGGCTGTGCACCTTCGTCATCAGCATGGCGTCGCATCTGATCGTGCTCTCGAAGGTGCAGATCTCCTACGCCTACCCCTTCCTGAGCCTCGCCTATGTCGTGGTCGCGGCCTACGCCTTCTTCGTCTTCCACGAGGATCTCGGACCGGCGCGCATCGCCGGCATCGGTCTCATCGTGCTCGGCACCATCTTCATCGCACAAAGCTGAGGGACATCATGGATCTGATCGTTCGCCTGTTCATGCGCCTCGGCGCCCTGCTCGAACCGCAGCCGGTTCCCGTCCCCGTGCCGGTGCGCGCCCAGCGTCCGATTCGGCCGCGCTGAACCGGAGGTGCCATCCATGAAGCACATCATCATCGGCGGCGACGGTTTCGTCGGCTCGCATCTGGCGGCTGACCTTTCGGCCATGGGCGAGGAGGTGCTGGTCGCCGACATCGTCAAGAGCCGGCATCCGCATTACGCCAAGGTGCCATTTCACCGCATCGACGTGACCGATGCCGAGAGCGTCGCCGGGATTCCGCTCGGCCAGGACGACCTCGTCTACAACCTCTCGGCCAAGATGCTCTCGCCGATCGTCACCCGGGCCGAGCGCCACGACTTCTTCTGGCCGGTGAACTATCACGGCACGCAGAACATCCTGAACTGGATGGAGAAGGCGGGCGCCCACAAGCTCGTCCACTTCACCACCGACATGATCTACGGCCATTCGGTGACCGTGCCGCAGGACGAGACGCATCCCGCCAAGCCGCTCGGCGAATACGGTGAGAGTAAGCTCGCCACCGAGACGCTGGCCCAGACCTACCGCGACCGCGGGTTCCAGATCCCGATCTTCCGGCCGCGGCTGATCATCGGGCCCGGGCGGCTCGGCATCCTGGTCAAGCTGTTCAAGCTGATCGACCTCAACCTGCCGGTGCCGATGATCGGTTCGGGCAAGAACCCCTACCAGTTCATCTCGGTGTTCGACTGCGCCAGCGCCTGCGTCGCGGCCTGGAAAGCCGATTTCCCGAATTCTGCCTATAATCTGGGTTCGGACGATCCGCCGCCGGTGAAGAAGCTGCTCGGCGACCTGATCAGGCATGCCGGCTCGAAGTCGATCCTGCTGCCGACGCCGGCGCCGCTGGTCAAGCTGACGCTGAACGCGCTCGACGCGATCAACCTGCCGATCATGGACCCCGAGCAGTACCTGATCGCCGACGAGATCTGCATTCTCGACACCTCCAAGGCCAAGCGCGAGCTGGGCTGGAAGCCGCTGCACCGCGACGAGGACATGCTGCTCGCCGCCTACACCGAATATCGCAAGGCCAAGGATCCGCAGGTCCAGGCCCAGAGGAGCCTCGCCGCATGAGCATGCCCGCTTACAAGACCGCCGACGCGGCCACCCCGGCGCGCCCGAAGCTCTACAGCGTCGAGGAGGCCAAGCAGCTCGACGTCGCCACGGTGAAGGAGCTCTTCACCAACCATATCAACCCCGGCCAGGTGCATTTCCTGAAGCTGCTCGGCTTCGACAAGATCCTCGTCGAGCGCGCCGAGGGCATGCACTACATCACCAAGGACGGCCGCAAGATCCTCGATTTCTTCGGCGGGTTCTGCTCGGTCGCCTTTGGCCACAACCATCCGCGCATCGTCGCGGCCCGGAAGAAGTTCCAGGACGAGAACCGCCATGAGATTTGCATGGCGTTCATGTCGCAATACGCCTCGGCGCTCGCGGCCAATCTCGCCGCGATCTCGCCCGGCGATCTCGACATGGTGTTCCTCGGCTCGACCGGTTCGGAGGCCATGGAGGCGGCGCTGAAGGTCGCCGAGCAGGCGCAGGGACCGGGCAAGTCCAAGATCCTGCATGCCGCAAACTCCTTCCACGGCAAGACGAAGGGCGTGCTCTCGGTCACGGATTCGACGCTCTACCAGTCGCAGTTCAAACTGGTCGAGAACCGGGTCAAGGTGCCGTTCGGCGACATCGAGGCCGTGCGCCAGGCGCTGGAGAGCGACCCGTCGATCGGCATCGTCGTGATGGAGACCATCCAGGGCGGCGGCGGCATCGTCGAGGCGCCGCTCGGGTTCTGGCGGGAACTGCGCGCGCTCTGCGACAAGCACGGCGTGCTCTGGGTCGCCGACGAGGTGCAGTGCGGACTCGGGCGCACCGGGCAGTTCTTCGCCTTCGAGCGCGACGGGGTGGTGCCGGACGTCACCGCGCTCGCCAAGGCGCTGGGCGGCTCCAAGGCCGCGATGGGCGCGATGATCGCCCGCCGCGAGCTCTACATGAAGGCCTATGGCAAGCCGAAGACGGCGCTGATCCATGCCCAGGCCACGTTCGGCGGCATGGGCGAGGCCTGCGTCTCGGCGATCGAGGCGCTGAACGTGCTCTATGAGGAAGACCTCATGGGCAATGCGCAGCGCCAGGGCGACTACCTGATCGAGCGGCTGAACGGCCTGCGCGCCAAGCATCCGAGCCTGCTGAAGGAGATCCGCGGGCGCGGCCTGATGATCGGCGTCGAGTTCCAGGACATCAGCGAGACGATGCCCTTCGGGCTCAAGCACATGGTCGCGCTGCTCGACGACAAGCTGAAGGGCTCGCTCTGCGGCTTCGTCGGGGCGCTGCTGCTGAAGGACTACGACGTGCTCGTCGCCTTCACCGAGTACAACCGCAACGTCATCCGCCTCGAGCCGCCGCTGATCGCGACGCGCGAGGATTGCGACACCTTCATCAACGCCCTGGACGATCTGCTCTCGCGCGGCATCACCCGCATCGTGACGGATTACCTGCGCAAGGTCGCGGTCTCGAAGGGCTGAGGCCTTTCGCCTCGGCGCCGGCTTTCCAAATGCAAAACGCCCGCTCCGGGAGACTGGGGCGGGCGTTTCGATTCGCGCGGATGGCGATCGCTCAGGCGCTTTCGCCGACGGCCTGGAGATAGAGATCGAGAATCGCCTCTTCCTCGGCGCGCTCATTGGCGTCGCGCTTGCGGATGGCGATGACCTTGCGCAGCACCTTGACGTCATAGCCGTTGCCCTTGGCCTCGGCATAGACCTCCTTGATGTCGTCGGCGATGGTCTTCTTCTCTTCCTCGAGACGCTCGATGCGCTCCACGATGCTCTTGAGCTGGTCGCCCGCGATCGGATCGTCCATCTGAATGTCCTTCTCGGTGATGGGAGATTTGGCCGGAGGGTTCGCACCGCGCGCCCCCCGGCGTCAAGCCGGCTGCGCCGCGCCGCGGGCCGCTCTCAACAGCCGCGTGGCCCGGAAGGGGCCGCGCAAGCCTCCGACCGTAACGATAAGTATGATTATTGCCGCAAAACGCTGGTGACGGCGGCGCGGCGCGCACTTAAAAGATTCGGCAATGATACCAGCGGGCGAAAGGGCTCGCGGAACCGGGGGAGACGAGGGGGCCTTGCAGCACGCCGACCACCAGCAGCGGATGCGCGCGATCGCGCGTGCGATCTTCGACGCGGCGGTTGCGCGGGCGCATCCATCGGGCTGCCTGAAGGCGCATCTGCCGCCCATGCCCGCGACGGGTCGGCTGATCCTGCTCGCGGCCGGCAAAGCGGCGGGCAGCATGACAGCGCTGGCCGAGGCGCATTATCTCGACGCTGGATTTCCGCCGGAGCGCCTGCTCGGCCATGCTGTCGCGCGGCATGGCTACGAGACCGCCACCCGCCATATCCCGATGGTCGCCGCCGGCCACCCCGTTCCGGACCAGGGCAGCATCGACAGCGCCGCCCGCGCGCTGGACCTGGCCTCCTCTGCCACGGCCGAGGACCTCGTGCTGGTGCTGCTGTCGGGCGGCGGCTCGGCGAACTGGGTCGCGCCGGCCGGTGCCCTCACGCTGGCGGAGAAGCAGGCGGTCAACAAGGCGCTGCTGCGCTCGGGTGCGCCGATCGGCGAGATGAACATCGTCCGCAAGCGCCTGTCGCGGATCAAGGGTGGGCGGCTGGCGCTGGCGGCCGCTCCGGCCCGGCTCATGACGCTCGCGATCTCGGATGTTCCCAATGACGAGCCGACGGCGATCGCCTCAGGGCCGACGGTGCCGGATCCGACGACGCTGGCGCAGGCGCGGGAGATCGTCGCGCGCTACCGTCTCGACCTGCCGGCGACGGCGAAGGCACTGCTCGAGGACGACGCCAGCGAGACACCCAAGGCCGGCCACCCCGCCTTTGCCAACAGCGAGTTCCGCATCATCGCCCGGCCGTCGGAAGCCATCGCCGCCGCCCATGCCGCGGCGCTCTCGGCCGGTTACGAGGTCCATGATCTCGGCGCCGATCTGGAAGGCGAGGCACGCGATGTCGCGTCGCGCCATGCGGAACTGGCCTTGTCCCTGAAACAGGCGGGCAAACGCGCTGCCATCCTCTCCGGCGGAGAACTGACCGTGACGCTGCGCGGCCGGGGCCGTGGCGGGCCGAACCAGGAATATGCGCTGGCGCTGGCGATGGCACTCGGTGGAGCGCCCGGCATCGTCGCGCTCTCGGGCGATACCGACGGCACCGATGGCGGCGGCGGCGAGGCGAGCGATCCGGCCGGTGCCGTGATCGACGCGACGACGCTCGCGCGCGCCGCTGCGCTCGGCCTTGATCCCGCCCGATCCCTCGCGGAGAACGATTCCACCGGCTTCTTCGAGCCGCTGGGCGATCTGTTGCGGACCGGACCGACCCTCACCAACGTCAATGACTGCCGCGTCGTCCTGATCGAACCCTGAGATGAGCCGGACCTCGACCTCCACCCTGCGTCTGCTGCTCCTCGCGGGCGCTCTGCTGGCTGGCAGCGCGCCGGCGCTGGCGGATCTGCGCATGTGCAACACCACCGGCAGCCGTGTCGGCGTCGCGATCGGATATCGCGATGCCCAGGGCTGGACGACGGAAGGCTGGTGGAACATCGCGCCGCGGGCCTGCGAGACCCTGCTGCGCGGCACGCTGGCGGCACGGTTCTATTATGTCCATGCGGTCGATTACGACCGCGGCGGCGAGTGGACCGGCAAATCCGTCATGTGCACCCGCAACAAGGAATTCACGATACGCGGCATCGAGGACTGCTTGGCACGCGGCTACGAGCGCGCCGGCTTCTTCGAGGTCGACACCGGCGAACAGAAGAGCTGGACGATCCAGCTCACCGACACCACCGGCGGCGCCCCCGCCCGCCCCTGAGGACATGTTTCCATGAAGCGCGAGCGCCGCATCAAGATCATCGCCACGCTGGGTCCGGCCTCGTCGACGCCCGAGATGTGCGCAAAGCTGTTTGCGGCCGGTGTCGACGTCTTCCGCATCAATATGAGCCATACCCAGCGCGAGACGCTGCCCGAGAAGGTCGCGATGCTGCGCGCGCTGGAAGGCCAGTTCCGCCGCCCGGTCGGCATCCTGGCCGATCTGCAGGGGCCGAAGCTGCGCGTCGGCGCCTTCGGCGGCGATGGCGGCGTGACCCTGGAGAACGGCGCCCGCTTCACGCTCGATTCCGACCCGACGCCCGGCACGGTCAAACGCGTGCATCTGCCCCATCCCGAGATCCTGACCGCGCTCGAGCCCGGCCACACGCTGATCCTGGACGACGGCAAGCTGCGGCTCGTCGTCGAGCAAGCGAGCGAGACGCAGTCGGTGACGCGTGTCGTCGTCGGCGGGCGGCTGTCCTCGCGCAAGGGCGTCAGCCTGCCGGACACCACGATCGCGGTCTCGGCCATGACCGAGAAGGACCGCTCCGATGCGGAAGCGGCGGCCGAGGCGGGGGTCGACTGGATCGCGCTCTCCTTCGTGCAGCGACCCGAGGACATGGCCGATCTGCGCAAGATCGTGCGTGGGCGGGCGCTGGCGCTGGCCAAGATCGAGAAGCCCCAGGCGTTGAACCGGCTGGAGGAGATCATCGAGGCGTCCGACGCGATCATGGTCGCGCGCGGCGATCTCGGCGTCGAGATGCCGCTGGAGAAGGTGCCGGGAACGCAGAAGCGCATCACGCGGATGAGCCGGCGCATGGGCAAGCCCGTGGTCGTGGCGACCCAGATGCTGGAGAGTATGATCACCAGCCCCGTGCCGACCCGCGCCGAGGTGTCGGACGTGGCCACCGCCGTCTTCGAGGGCGCCGATGCGGTGATGCTCTCGGCCGAGAGCGCCGCCGGGCAGTTCCCGATCGAGGCGGTGACGATGATGAACCGCATCGCCGAGGAGGTGGAGGGCGAATCGGTCTACCGCTCGATCCTCGAGGCACAGCGCGCCGAGCCGGAGGCGACGGGGGCAGACGCCATCGCCAAGGCCTCGCATGAGATCGCCGACACATTGAACCTCAAGGCCATTGCGGCCTGGACCTCCTCGGGCTCGACGGCCTTCCGCCTTGCCCGGGAGCGGCCGAACTCGACCGTGATCGCGCTGACCCCGAACCGCGCGACGGCGCGGCAGCTCACTCTGGTCTGGGGCGTGCACTCGGTCGTGACGAAGGATGCCAGCGACGTCGACGACATGGCCTCGCGCGCCTGCAAGTTCGCGGTGCGCGAGAAGTTCGCCAAGCTCGGCGACCGCATCATCGTCGTCGCCGGCGTGCCCTTCGGGACGCCGGGCGCGACCAATATGGTGCGCATCGCCTTCGTGGCGAAGGAGCATGTCGAGAAGGCCTGATCAGCCGGGCACGACCATCGAGGCCAGGAAGCAGAGCGTGCCGCCGACGGCGAAATACTGCGCGAAGCGGCGATAGACCTCCTGCAGGGTGCGGCCAATGACCTGCTGGGCATAGTCCGGCCGGGGCCGCTCCTCGGGAGCCAACAGGATCCAGAGCTCTGTGCGTTGATATGGCCGCGTCGTCGAAGCGTCGCCCTTGAGCAGCAGGATGGCGGCTGTTGCCATCATCAGGATCGCGCCGCTCTCCATCGCGACCCGCGGATAGCCCGCGAGCCCGATCATGAAACAGATGATGGCGAGGCCGGCGAAGCCGCAGCCGCGTGAAACGGACAACAGCGCCAACTCCCGCACCCGGGACGCGTCCATGCCTCGGCCTCTCCCCGACGGGCGCCCAGAACGACACGCCTGCGAGTGACCTCGCAAGATCGGGCCGGTGCGGCGTGCCGCCGCACCTTCGCTCAAGCCGGGCGCGTCGTCATCTGCAGCAAAGTCGGGATCGTCAGCAGAACGATGGCGCCGAACCAGATCCAGAGTGAAGTCGTGCTGCTGTCCCGAAGGCCCTTGCTGCGCTCGTAGATCGCCGCGGGGATGCCGCCAAAGGCCAGCGTCAGGGCCGAGAGGAACAGCGAGGTGAAGTAGAAAACCAGCAGCGGCGAGGTGATGAAGAAGCCGGGCGCGAACTGCTTCATCAGGATATAGGTCGGATCGAAATAGGCCGAGAAATGCATGCCGTTGAGAAGCGATGTCCCGGCGATGCCGATGACGATGCCGTCGCGGCGCAGAACGTCCTCGCGATCATCGGTCATGGCTTGGCGACCCCGGTGATCGCGGGCAGCCAACCTGCGGCGGCGAAGCCCAGGAAGACCAGCATGCGGATGAAGAGCAGCCAGACGAAGGCGAGCAGAACGAGGATGCGCTCGTGCACTGCGGCGGGGGTGACGATCCTCACCGCCTCGACCGCCGGCTGCGTGACCTGCCGGAAGGTGCGCCAAATCACCTTCTCGCTGTCGTCGGGGAAGACCAGCGAGAGGAGGAAGCGGCCGAGCAGCGTGTACATCAGCGCGGCGAGGGCGAGATTGGGCGCCTGGTAGAGCCAGAACAGGCCCTGGCTGTCGACATCGGCCATTACAGAATGGGTCCTTGCTGTGTCGAGATCGGTCGAGCCTGTGCCCGACATCGGCGGTGCAGGCAAGCGTCAAGAGACGCCGGTCTCATGAAAAAGGGGGCGGACTGTCGTCCGCCCCCGATCGCGCGGGAGCCGCGGGCTGGCGCCCGCGGCCCGGGCTCATTTCTCGACCATCACGGTCTCGCCACGAGGCTGGCGGATCCGGTCGATGAAGTCCTGAAGCTCCTTCGTCGGCGCCGTGGTGAACTTCGAGACGATGTACATCGTCAGGAAGCCGATCGGCATGCCGAAGAGGCCGGCCGAGATGTTGGCGACGTTGAAGTAGCCGACCCGCGAAGCCAGCGGATGGTTGATCGCCACCCAGCCCTGCTCGAAGATCTGCGGCTGCTCGGCCTTGAGCTTGGCGATGTCGACGAGCGCGGCTCCCGTGACCGGGTTCACGTTCGAATACATGCCGAGCACGTTCACGCCGAAGCCCGGGAAGTAGCGGGTCACGACGAGGTAGACGAGCGTCGTCAGGAAGCCGGCCCAGATGCCAGCCACGGCCGCGGCCGCGGTGGTCTTCTTCGACCAGATGCCCATGACCAGCGCGGGGAAGAGACCGGCCGCCGCCAGCGAGAAGGCCCAGGCCACCATCGCGACGATGTCGGCGGGACGTCCGGAGGCTACCCAGGCCGCAACGATCGCGACCATGATCAGCAGCACGCGGGCAATCACGAGTTTCCTCGCCACGGGCGCGTTCTTGTTGATCATCCGGGCATAGACGTCGTGCGAGAGCGCGTTCGCGATCGCCAGCAGCAGACCGTCGGCGGTCGAGAGCGCCGCCGCCAGGCCGCCGGCGGCGACGAGGCCGGAGACGACATAGGGCAGGCCCGCGATCTCGGGCGTGGCGATGACGATCGCGTCGGCCTGGATCGTAAAGTTGGCGAGCTGCAGGATGCCGGTGTGTCCGGCGATCTTGCCGCAGGCCGCGGTGATGGTCGCGACGTCCACGGCATTGGTGCCGCAGATCTGGATCAGGCCGATCTTGCCGTAGCTGTAGATCCAGCTCGGCAGCTGGGCGAGCGGCTTGCCGATGACGTTCTCGAACACCTCGAGCTTCGCGAAGGCGGCATAGGCCGGCGCCGTGAAGTAGAGGATGAAGATGAACAGCAGCGTCCAGGCCACGGAGGAGCGCGCCTCACGCACGGAGGGCGTGGTGAAGTAGCGCATCAGGACGTGGGGCAGCGAGGCCGTGCCGACCATCAGGCAGAGCACGAGGGCGAAGAAGTTCAGGGGGTCGTAGCGGGCGAAGGGCACGACATGCGAGGCCGCCGCCGAGACGCCGAGCGCGGCTTCCTTGGCCTGGATCTCGGAGAGAACCGTGCCATAGGTGAGCTGCGGGATCGGGATGCCGAACTTCTGGGTGGAGAGGATCACCACCGGGACGAGATAGGCGATGATCAGCACGATGTACTGCGCGACCTGCGTCCAGGTGACGGCGCGCATGCCGCCCAGCATCGAGCAGACCAGGATGCCGACGAGACCGACGAAGACCGCCAGCTCGAAGCTCATGCCCAGCAGGCGCGCGCCGATCAGGCCCGTGCCGACGATCTGCGCCACCACATAGGTGAAGGAGCAGCTCATCAGAACCACGATGCCGGCGATGCGCGCGGCATTGCCGCCGAAGCGGAAGGCCAGGAAGTCCGGCACGGTGTAGCAGCCGAACTTGCGCAGATAGGGCGCAATCAGCGTCGCCACCAGCACATAGCCGCCGGTCCAGCCCAGGATGAAGGCCAGCCCGTCATAGCCGAGCAGATAGAGCGTGCCGGCCATGCCGATGAAGGAGGCCGCCGACATCCAGTCCGCCGCGGTCGCCATGCCGTTGTAGAAGGACGGTACCTTGCGGCCGGCGACGTAATATTCGTCGACCTGCATGGTCCGCGACATGATGCCGATGGCGGCATAGACGCCGATCGTGAAGGCGACGAAGAGGTAGCCGAGGATGTGGTTGGGCACGCCGGCGCGCTCGAGAACGCCGATGAAGACGACGAAGGCGACGAAGCCGCCGGTATAGATGCCGTAAATCCGGCCGAGATTGGATGTGAAATCGCTTTTCTGTGCTTCCGCGGACATGAGCCGGGCCCCCTCAATCGTCTTCGGCCATGCCGTACTTGCGATCCACCTTGTCCTGGGCCTTGGCGAACCAGAAGAGCTGGAGCACGAATACGATCAGCGAGCCTTGAGCCGCCATGTAGAAGCCCATCGGGAAGCCGGCGATCTTCACGCCGTTGAGCACGAGGGCAAACATGTGGATGAAGAAGGCGAAAAAGGCCCAGACGCCGAGCATGATGTAGGTGAGGCGCTGGGTTTCGGCCCAATGGGCCTTGACTTTGTCATCTGGTGGCATGGCGTTCCCCCGTTGTGACGCGCGAATACGTCTTCCGCCCCGTGCCTGGGGGCGCGGGGCCGGCATCGTTACGTCGGTTTTATTGACTAGAGCGCCCGGTAACGTGGCGGAAACCATTGGCCCCGAGAAGCGCGACAAAAGTCTTATACCATTAGTCGTAGGCCGATCCCGACGGCGGCAAGGCGGCGAGGCCCGAACGGGCTGCGGAGAGCTCGTCGACCGCCGCCGCCACGATCTCCGGCGCCGCATGATGCGGCATGTGCCCGACGCCCGGCAGCAGCACGAAACGCCCCTGCGGCGCCTGCCGCGCGATCGCGGCCGAGTGGATCACCGGCGAGACGATGGCGTCGCTGTCGCCGGTGATGGCGATCACCGGCACCTGCAGGTCGCGGTAGCGCGGTGCCTGGGCTGTGACGAAATCCAGCGTGGCGGCGATGTCCTGCGAGTTGGCGCGGAAGGTCTCCGGGCGCAGCAGCAGTGCGATCTGCGCCGCGTCGAGATAGCCGGGCGTGACAGGCCGCGGCGCGAAAACGCTTTCCGCCCCGCCTTCGAGTAGGTTGCTCGCCGCCGGCACGCCGACGAGCCGGGTAAACAGCGGGCCGATCACCGGCCAGACCGTCAGATGGTGATACCAGGCGATGCCGCCCGGCCAGGGATGAGTCACGGCGCCGAGCAGGACAAGACCGCGCAGGCGATCGGGCCGTTCAAGAGCCATACGTGTCGAGGCGGCGCCGCCGAGGGAATGGGCGACGAGGACGAAGCGTTCCGGCACCACGGCGTCGATGGCGCGCATCAGGGCCTCCGCCTGGCGGGCCGGGTCGGCCATGGCGGCGCCGTCGAGCCGGTCGCTCCAACCATGGCCCGGCCGATCGAAGGCGACGAGACGGTAATGGGCGAGTTCCGGCCCCAGCGTCGCCAGCATGTCGGCATGGCTGGAGGAGGCGCCGTGGATCAGCACGACCGTGCCGCGGGAGGGCCCGTCCGGGCGCCGCTCGCGATAGTGCAGGCGGCCGGAGTCGAAGGACACGAAGCTGCCGGTCGGCGGGTAGCGGCGGGCTGCCTGGGCGCCGAGCCATTCGGACCAGAGGATCAGGCCGGCGATGGCGAGAACGGCGATGACGAGCAGGGAGCGGATCAGCATGATGCGGATACGCGCCACAGCCCGTCGTGGTTCTGCTGTGAACTCAGGCGTCGCGACCGTCGACTTCGGTCTTGAGCGAATCGACGGCGTTCTTCACCGGCTCGAGCTGCGGATAGATTTCCAGCGCGCGGCGATAGGCGACCATGGCGCGTTTGTCGTCGCCCTGCTGGCGCAGGATCGTGCCCAGCCCCATCATCGCACCGTAATGGCGCGGCTCGCGCTTCAGCGTCTCGCCGATGTCGAGCATGGAGCGGATCGGATCGCCGGCGAGAAAGAGCGCGTTCGCCCGCTGGTTCCAGCCTTCCGCCCAGTCCGGCTCCAGGCTGATCACGCGATCGAGCAGTTCGATCGCCAATTCGAGGCGTTTTTCCTTCATTGCGGTCTGGGCCCGCGTCATCAGCAGGTCGGCTGTCGAGGAGCCGGAGCGCGCCCAGCGGCGCTGGATCAAATTGGCGATGCCCTTGGCTTCCTCGGGCGAGGTCGCGGCGGCCAGCCGCTCGAAGAGCTTGTCGAGCGTCGCAGCAGGTGCGCGCGAGGGGCCGGCAGAGGCCGCGGGATTGTCGTCCCGGTCGGAGGGGGCGACAGCACCCGGCCGCTGCGGCGGGGCGGGCTGCTCCGATGGGACCGGTGCCTGGGCATCAGCCAGCGAGGGAGCGGCCACCAGCGCAACGAGAAGGGCGGCGGCCGTAAGCGAGCGCGCGATCATCATCGCGTCAGTCTAGCCGCGGCCACGGGCAGGTCAATTCACGGAGCGGCGACCCGCCAACGCAAAAAGCGGGCGCGCCCGAAGGCGCCCCGCTTTGCGATCTTCGCAGGATGGGCCGAGGGCGGGCGCAAGCCCGCCGAGGCCTCAGCCCTGGCGCGCCTTGAAGCGCTTCTGGACCTTGTTGATGATGTAGACGCGGCCCTTGCGGCGCACGAGCTGGTTGTCGCGGTGACGGGCGCGCAGCGACTTCAGCGAATTGCGGATCTTCATAATCTCAACTCCATCGATCCGCTCTGTCGAGGGGCGAACCGGTCAAAACGGAACCTGCCAAAACAAGATCAGCGACGCGGGCCGAAGCGAGCCCTCATCGACCACGCGAATGGTGCGGCTGATGCGATGCCGGCTGTATACGGATTTTTCCGGAGATCGCAAGGGCGGATGGCGAAAGCGGTCAGGAAAAGCGGGGGGCGTTCTCTCGTTTCCCTCACCGTTCACGGTGGAGGGGCGGAACCAAGGTCGCGACCGCCGCGTTCCGGCTCACCATCATCCAGGGGATAGCATCATGAAGATCTCGACCATCGGTCTGCTCGCTGCCGCTTCCATCGCGCTCGGCGCCTGCGGCAACACGACGGAACAGCGCATCGGCGGTGCCGCGGCCGGCGCCGGCACGGGTGCCATCGTCGCGGGCCCGGTCGGCGCCGTCGTCGGCGGTGCGGCCGGCGCCATCACCGCACCGGCCGTCGTGCGCGAAACGCGCCGCGCGACGCGCTGAGCCAGACGGCTGGCGGCCTCAGGGGCGCCAGCCGGTCTCCTCGACGGGGGCGTTCTGCGCGTCCTCGTCCTTGCGGGCCTGTTCGACATGGCTGAACAGCGCGCGCAGCGCCGCTTCCACGCCCTCGCCCGAGGCGGATGACAGCACGATCGGCATCCGCTTGGCGGCGCGCTTCAGCCGCGCGACCTGCTCCTTGAGCAGGTCCGGCGAGAGCGCGTCGGCCTTCGACAGCGCCACGATCTCCGGCTTCTCGTCCAACCCTTCGCCATAGAGGCTGAGTTCGTTGCGCACGGTCTTGTAGGCCTTGCCGGCATGCTCGCTGGTGCCCTCGACGAGATGGAGCAGCACGCGGCATCGCTCGACATGGCCGAGGAAGCGGTCGCCAAGGCCATGGCCCTCATGCGCGCCCTCGATCAGGCCGGGAATATCGGCCAGAACCATCTCGCGCCCGTCGACCCGAACCACGCCCAGCCCCGGATGCAGCGTGGTGAAGGGGTAGTCGGCGATCTTGGGCTTGGCGGCGGTGACGGTGGCCAGGAAAGTTGACTTGCCGGCGTTGGGCAGGCCGATCAGTCCGGCATCGGCGATCAGCTTGAGCCGCAGCCAGACCCAGCGCTCCTCGCCCGGCAGGCCGGGATTGGCATGGCGCGGCGCCTGGTTGGTCGAAGTCTTGAAATAGGCGTTGCCGAAGCCGCCATTGCCGCCCTTGCACAGGACGAAGCGCTGGCCAGGCTCGGTCAGGTCGGCGATCAGCGTTTCGCCATCCTCGTCGAAGACCTGGGTTCCGGGCGGGACCTTGAGCACCTTGGTCTCGCCATTGGCGCCGTGGCGATCGGCGCCCATGCCGTGGCCGCCGATCTTCGCCTTGAAATGCTGCTGGAAGCGGAAGTCGATCAGGGTGTTCAGGCCCTGCACGCATTCGATCACGATGTCGCCGCCGCGCCCGCCGTCGCCACCATTGGGCCCGCCGAACTCGATGAACTTCTCGCGACGGAAGGAGACGCAGCCGGCGCCGCCATCTCCCGCCTTCACATAGATCTTGGCCTGGTCGAGGAATTTCATGGGCTCTCAGTAGTGTTCGCAGGGGGAAAGGGCAATGCGGCGCCGGCGACAGCCTCACGCAGCGAGCCGCGGTGCCGCCATCTCCTCGCGCAGCGCATCGGCGAAGCGGCGTGCCGCCAGCCCCGGCTGCGGGCCCATGATCAGCCCGACCGAGAGCTCGAACAGCGCCGGCAGTCCCTCGGCCGGGCCGAGCCGACGCGCGGTCGGCGGTACGGCGCTCTCGGTGACCGCGGTGACGCAGAAACCTGCCTCGACCGCCGAGAGCATGCCCGAGGTGTGCGAGCAGGAGAAGACGAGGCGATGATCCTTGCGGGCCTCGGCCAGCGCCGCGAGCAGGCGCGGGCGGACCCGGCAGCCCTCCGAGAACAGCGCCAGCGGCAGGGGCTCCTGCAGTTCCGGCCGGTGCCCGCGCGCCGCGATCCAGACGACCGGCTCGCGCCTGACGACCTCGCCGACAGGGCGTCGCGGGTCCTGCGTCACGACCCCGAGGTCGAACTCGCCGGCCGCGACGGCGGGTTCGATCCGCTTCGAGAGGTCGCAATGGAGTTCCAGCTCGACCCGGGGGTGCTCGGCGGCGAAGCGTGCGATCAGCGGCCGCAGGAACGCGTCGACATAGTCGTCCGGAATCCCGATCCGCAGCCGACCCGAGGCGCTGCTGCCGCCGAGATCATCGAGCGCCTCGCGCTGGATGGCCAGCAGGCGCCGCGCATGGGCGAGCAGCCGCTCGCCGGCCGGCGTCGGGACCACGCCGCGGCGCGAGCGTTCGAGCAGCCTGTGGCCGAGCTGGGTCTCGAGATCCTGGATGCGGACCGAAATCGCCGATTGCGTGCGTCCGAGCCGCACGCCCGCTGCGGTGAAGCCGCCGCTCTCGACCACCGCTACCAGCATGTCGAGCGCCGCCAGATCGAAATGCGTGGACATGGCGCGATCTCCGTCGATCGATTTTAAGAATGGTTAAATCAGAATAATCCGTTTTTCCGATGGATAGAAGCGGGGTAGGACGATGATCCATCGAACCGCTCGAACCTCGCGTGATCCCGGATGGAGCGAAGCGGAACTCCGGGATGACGCGAAGGTCGGATCCAAACCTCTCGAAAGCCCACCCATGTCCACCCCGGCGACCGTCATGCCCGCCCCGACCGCGCCAGCGCTTGCGATGTTCGTCGCGCTGCTCACAGGGGCGACCTGCATCGGCTTCTCGGGCGTGTTCGTGCGCTTCGCCGATGTCGGGCCGGCGGCGGCCGGGTTCTGGCGGATGATCTTCGCCCTGCCGGTGCTCGCGCTCTGGATGGGGCTGGAGCGGCGTCGCCCCGGCCGCCCGGCCGCGGCGAGCGGCGCATGGCTGCCGATCGTGCTCGCGGGCCTCGCCTTCGGCGTCGACGTCGTCCTCTACAACGCCGCGCTCGGCTTCACGACGATCGCGAACGCCTCGCTGCTCGGCAATCTCTCGCCGGTCGCGGTGGTGCTGGGCGGCTGGCTGCTCTTCGCCGAGCGTCCGAGCCGGCGCATCCTCGGCGCGCTGGCGCTGGCCATCGGCGGCGCGCTGATGCTGGTGCTGCCGAAACTCGCCGGTTCGATGGCGACGATGTCCGGCAGCCTGTTCGGGGACAGCCTCGCCGTCGGTGCCGCCCTGTCCTACGCCGCCTACATCATGGCCGTGCGCCGCGCCCGGAATGGGGTCGATGCGGGCCGCATCAGCCTGATCTCCAGCGCGATCTGCGCGGTCTTCTGCCTCGTCGCCGCGCTGGCGCTGGGCGAGGCGATCCTGCCCTCCAGCCTGCAGGGCTGGCTCGCGGTGATCGCGCTCGGCCTCGTTTCCCACGCGCTGGGCCAGGGGCTGATCACGCTCTCGCTCGGCCAGTACGGCGCCAGCGCGGCCTCGCTCGTCATGGTCTGGCCGGCGCTGGTGTCGGTGCTCGCCGCCTGGGCGATCTTCGGCGAGCAGCCCTCGCCGGCCCAAGCCTTCGGCGGCGTCGCGATCCTCGCGGCGGTGCTGATGGTCCGCAAGGGCTGAAAGCGCGCGCCGCTAGAGCGCCGCCGCCAGCACCTCGATCTCGACCTTGAAGGCCGGGAGGGTGAAGCCCGAGACGATCATCAACGTCGAGGCGGGCGGCGGCGTGCCGACATGGGCGTCGCGCGACTCCATGTAGCCCTTCATATGGGCGCGGTCGGTGACATAGGCGTTGAGGCGCACGATGTCGGCCAGCGTCATGCCGGCCTCGGCCAGGATCGCGCCGATGTTCGCGAAGCAGAGATCGGCCTGCGCCCGGGCATCCTCGGGGATCGAGCCGTCCCGGGCCATGCCGAGCTGGCCCGAGCAGGCGACGAGCCGATGGCCGGCAGGCACGGCGATGCCGTGGCTGTAGCGCGCGAAGGGCGGCGCGATCGTGGCCGGCAGCAGGGGCTTGAGCGCCGCGCCGGGCGCCGGGGAAGGGGAGGAGGTCATCCGGTCTCTCCTGTGGCCGCGGGATCCAATCGGGTGACGAACGGGAACCGGAGCGCGCGCGGCGGGTTCGCAAACCAGATCGGCTGAGCTATGGACGCCCGGCACGATCATGCTCATGTGACGTTCACGGGAATGATCTAGGATTCAACCATTTCCTGCGACGCGTTCGCCTGCCTGCACCGCACGATCGATCGGAACCGACGTCTCATGACCAAGAAGACCGCGACCATGGCCATGACCCTCAAGGCCGCCGGACTGCTCCCGCTGCTGGCGCTGACCGCCTGCGCCGGCTCGCAACGCTTCGTCGGCGGCGCGCCGCAATCCTACGGGCAGCCGAGTCTGCCGCCTGCCCCGGCGATCAGCTCGGCACCGGTGATCTCGGAGCCGCTGCCGCCTCCGGGAGGCTATCCTGTCGCTTCTGCGCCTGCGGTGGGCCAGCCCGGTGCGCTGCCGCCCCCGCAGGATCCCTATTACAGCCCCTCGCCCGCCGCTCCCGGCATGCCGCAGTCGACGCCGACGGCTCCCGCGGCGCCGCAGACCACCGATGTTCCGACGCTGCGCGGCGGCGGCGGGCAGGTCGCGACGCTCGGCGCCGGCAGCAACGCCGCCCGGCCCGCCGTGACCTCGCGCGACGGGGTGATCGGCAACTGGACGGCGCGCGAGGCGACCGGCGGGTCTTGCCGGGTCCAGCTCTCCAGTGCGCCGGCGCTCGATCTCTATCGCGCCAGCGCGGCCGGCTGCTCCAACCGTGACCTGCAGAAGGTGACGGCCTGGGACTACCGCGATGGCGAGGTCTATCTCTACCAGCAAGGCGGCACGGTGGTGGCGCGGCTGCGCACCAGCGGCGGTGGTGCGATGGACGGCGCGGTCACGAAGTCCGGCGCCGCTCTGTCGCTCAGCCGCTGAGCGGTCAGGCGCCGGCCGAGCGACCGAAGAAGCCCGGCCGCCAGAAACGCCGCTGCAGCGACAGCGCCATCGCGGCGAAGCCGCGGGCGGTGTCGAGCGCCTCGTCGAGGATGGTGAAGGGCGTCGGTCCGCCGGTGGCGATCACGCCCTCGACATCGGCATAACCGCCGGCGAGGTCCGCCTCGAACTTGCGGGCGAGACGGCGCATCGCCGCGTTCTCGGGCAGGCAGGTCATGTAGAGCGTGCGGATGCCGCGGTTGCGCGCGGCGGTGATCAGCCGGCCGAAGAGCGTTCCGCCGATGCCGCGCCGACGCCAGTCACGCTCGACGCTGAAGGCGGCCTCGCCGGTCTGGGCCATGATGTCCTCGAGACCGCGCAGCTCGGCTGCGCCGCGGACCGCGCCATCCTCGATATAGGCATAGACGAGCCCGCCGACACCGAAGGTGGTGACCGCGTAGTTCTCGAGAAAATCGTCATTCACCGCGGTGCCGAAGCGTTCGCGGCGGGTGACCTCGTCGAGCCTCAGCAGATGGGCCTTGAAGAGGTCGCGTTCCGCGGGCCAGAGCCGACGGACTTCGCCATGGCCGGTCGTGGTGCCGGCCTTCCTGGAACGAGCCAATTGTCATCTCCTGTTGTCAGCGCTGGATGCGCGGGACCGACCAGGAGGCGATTCTTCCCTAACTCATTTCGGAAAATGCGTCTGTTGCGCCCGATTGCAAGGGGGCGCGAGCGGCCCCGATGCAGCAATTTTCGGCATGATGAACGTCAAGACGCCGATTTGGTCGATCGGGAGCCCTATTCTCGATCGATCGGCCACTGCCTGAAGACGTCGAGGGTCTCGCAGGCGGCGGCCTGCTCCGCCAGCGCCGGCCAGCGCTCGGCCGGAACAACATCGGGGAGCGCGAAGCGGCAATAGCCCCACGCGATCGCCGCGGCGAGGTCGCTCGGCAGCAGTTCCGGGCCGTCGGTCAGCTCGCCCCGGCCCGCCGCTGCATCAAGCTGGTCCAGCGCGGTGTGGAGCTGGGACAGGGTGCGCTCCTGCCAGACGGCGTCGCGCCGGTCCTCGGGCCGTCTGTGCTCATATCCCATGGCGACCGCCTTCTCCGCCGCGACGATGCCGATGCCGGTCAGCGAGAGGTCTCGCGTGCGGGCGCTCGCCTCGACCGGGCGCAGCGAGCGGCCGGCGAGATCCTCGAAATGCTGGATGATCAGCAGGGATTCGGCGATTACCGTGCCATCGTCCGCGATCAGGGTCGGTGCCTTGATCAGCGGGTTGATGGTCCGAAACTCGTTCATGTGCCGCAGCACCGAGACCGAGCGGTGCTCGAACTCCAGTCCGAGCAGGGTGCCCGTGACCGCGGCGCGGCGGACATATGGGCTGTCGAGCATTCCCACGAGCAGCATGGGCGGCCTCCTCAGAATCGGACCCGCAGAGTGCCGGCTCAGCGCCATCGAGCCACGCGAAATCGGGTGATGGGGCCGATCACGCCGGCTGATGGGCCTCCGCCTCATCCTCGAACTCGGGCGTAAAGCCGAGCGTGACGCCGCGCTCGCGCGCCGCGGCCTGGCAGGGGTCCCAGTAGGGCGCGCCGCCGAAGCGCTCGACCAGCAGGTCGATCAGCACGCGGACCTTGCCCGGCACATAGGCTCCTGGCGGCCGCACGACGAAGAGGGCGTGTTCCTGTAGCGGGAACTCCCAGAGCAGCGGCTCCAGCGCGCCGTCGCGAATGGCGTCGCTCGCGATGAAGGTCGGCAACTGCACGATGCCGAGCCCGGCCTTGGCCCACTCCATCAGCGTCTCGCCGCTATCGGAGCGCAAGCGCCCGGCGGGTCGCACCGAGACGCGACGCCGGCCGACCCGGAAGGTCCAGTCCGGCTGGCTGGTGCCGGTGTAGAGCAGGCAGTCATGGCCGGCGAGGTCGGCCGGCGTGGCGGGCCGCCCCCGCGCAGCGAGATAGGCCGGGCTCGCCAGGATGACGCCGTGGATCGGCGCGATCCTGCGGGCGATCAGGCTCGAATCCTTCAGCGTGCCGATGCGGATGGCGGCGTCGAAGCGCTCGCCGATCAGGTCGACATAGCGGTCGCTGGCTTCGACATCGAGTTCGAGGCCGGGATGGCGCCGGGCGAGTTCGCCCAGGATCGGCGCGACATGGCGGTTGCCGAAGGTGAGTGGCATCGACAGGCGCAGCCGCCCGACGACCCCGCCTGACTGCTGCGCCACCGCATCCCGGGCCTCGGCCAGATCGGCCAGGATGCGCTCGCCGCGCGCCTTGAATTCGAGCCCCGCCTCGGTGGCGGCGATGCCCCGGGTGGTGCGGCTGAGCAGGCGCGTGCCGAGGTCGGCCTCGAGCCTCGCGATGCGGCGGCTGATGATCGACTTCGACAGGCCGAGCCTCTGCCCGGCACGCCCGAAGCCGCCGCTCTCGACCACGGCGACGAAGCTGCGGATGTCGTCGAGCTCGGACATGAGGGCGTTCCTCGCAATGCAACAGTCTGGTGCGCAGAGCGGGCATTCCGTTGCTGGACGCGCGCCGCTACATCGGCGGCATCGAACCCGTTCCCGGTTTCAGGATCAAGCACCATGTCCCATCTTCTCGTCATCAACAGCAGTGCCGCCGGTGCGGCTTCGGTCTCGAAGCAGCTCATCGACGAGACGGTCGCCCGCCTGCGTGCCGCCGACCCGGCGCTGGTCGTGGTCGAGCGCGATCTCGGCGCCAACCCGGTGCCGCATCTGACGACGGACTCCACCGCCGCGATCCGTGGCGCCGAGCCCGCCAACGACGCGCAGCGCGCCGCAAAGGCCCTCTCGGACTCGCTCGTCGCCGAGCTGAAGGCGGCCGACACCCTGATCATCGGCGCACCGATGTATAATTTTGGCATCCCCTCGACGCTGAAGTCCTGGTTCGACCATGTGCTGCGGGCCGGCGTGACCTTCAAATATGGTGAGAACGGCCCGGTCGGCCTGCTCGAGAGCAAGCGCGCCATCGTCGTCGAGAGCCGCGGCGGCCTCTACTCGTCCGGCCCGACCCAAGCGCTGGATTCGCAGGAGCCGCATCTGCGCACGATGCTGGGCTTCATCGGCATCAAGGATGTCACCTTCGTTCGTGCTGAGAAGCTCGGTTATGGACCGGAAGCGCGCGAACAGGCGATCAACGACGCCAAGGCGGAGCTCGCCCGCGTCGCCTGACGCGGCTGCAGCGAACCACCAAAGAAAAAGGGCTCTCCGGGTCGCCGGGGAGCCCAAGTCGTATCGGGAGGTCTCGAAACGGCGGAGGTGGCGCGCCCGGGGTTCCTGGGCCCCGGGAAGGCCGGATCAGTAGTAGCCGCAGACGCGGCGGTAGCCGACGACCTCGCCATAGCGGTTGATGCGCTCGACCATGTCGCACTGGCGCACCGGGGCGTAGCCGTAATAGCCGTGGGCATAGGCCGGGCGGGTGGCGGCGGCGACCAGCGCACCGGCAGCCAGCGCGCCCACGATGCCGGCGCCGATGGCGGGGCCGCGGCCGTAACCCCAGTAGCGCGGGCGCGCTTCGGCGGAGGTGGCGGCGAGCGTGGTGGCCAGGGTCAGCGCGGCGAGGGTTCCGGTGGCGATCGTCTTGAAGCGGGTCATCGTCAGGGTCTCCCTGAGGCTTCGGGAGCGAACCATTCGCCCTCCATGCCTCTTTGGTCGCGGACCGTGGCCGGGAGGTTCAAGCCGGTGTGCGATTTTGTTAGGCTCTCCCGAAGACCGCTTCAGCCGGCCGTTACGCGGCGCCAGAAGCTCGACGAGAAGCCCGGGTCGACATGGGCGGAGAAGTCGCGCCAATGCGGGAAGGAGGCCGCGAAGGTCGCAGGCGACATCCGCGCATCCTTGTAGGGGTTGACGCGCCCGCCGGCCGCGAGCGTCACGGCATCCAGTTCAGCGAGCAGGCGCTCGGTGCGGGCGCCGCGGTTGGGGAAGTCCAGTGTCAGGGTCGCCCCCGCGATGGGGAAGGACATCATCCCGGGCGAGGGCACGTCGCCGAAGAGCTTCAGCACGGTCAGGAAGGAGGCTTCGCCGGCGGCGAGCGTTCGGCGCAGCATCTCCTCCACGGCCTGCCGGGCGTGTGCCATCGGAATCGCGCACTGGAACTGGCGCAAGCCCCCCGGGCCATAGGCGCGGTTCCAGTGGGCGACGCGGTCCAGCGGATAGAAGAAGGGGCGGTAGGGAATGCGGCGCGGCTCGGGCGAGCGCGGCTGGGCGGCCCGGTAGAGCCAGTTGAAGGCGCGCAGCGTCAGCCCGTTGATCAAAGGGATCGGCGGCTGGATGGGAAAAGTCAGGCGGCGTGTCGGGCGGGGCTCAGGGTCTTCCGAAGCCGGGGCGTGATTGGCGCGGAAGAAGACGCCGCGGCCGAAATCACGCCCCGATGCGAGCGAATCGATCCAGGCGACGGTGTAGTCATGCGTCGCGTCGGATGCGGCCGCGATGGCGAAGAAGTCGTCGAGCCCGCCGAAGCGGATCGCTTCCTGCCGCATCTGCGCCGAGGCGACCGGCATGAGCTGGAGCGTCGCCTGCGTGACGAGCCCGGTGAGCCCCATGCCACCGATGGTGGCGGCGAAGAGATCCGTGTTGAGGTCGGGCGCACAGGTCAGGCGCTGCCCGTCCGAGCGGACGAGTTCGAAGGCGCGGACATGGCGGCCGAAGGTGCCGGCGCGATGGTGATTCTTGCCGTGGACATCGTTGGCGAGGGCGCCGCCGATGGTGACGAAGCAGGTTCCCGGCGTGACGGGCGGGAACCAGCCGGCCGGCACCACGACGTTCAACAGGTCGTCGAGCAGGACGCCGGCCTCGCAGGTCACGACACCGCTCTCGCGATCGAAAGCGAGGATGCGGTCGAGGCTGCGGGTCAGAATCAGCCGCCCGCCGTCGTTCAGGCAGGAATCGCCATAGGATCGGCCGTTGCCATAGGCGAGCACGGCGCCGTCTTGCGGTGCGGGCTCGGCGATCCAGGCGTCGGGCTGAAGCAGGCGGCTGTCGCGCGCGCGCAGGCCGCCCCAGGAGCCGGGCGCGGGGCGCGGGGCGGTCACGGGAGCAGGGTCGCCGCGATCATGATCACGACGACGGCCGCGCCGGTGACCTGGCTGCGCCAGTCGCGGATCATGAACACCAGCGGATCGTCCGGCATCTGGCCGCGCCGTGCCAGGAACCAGATCCGCGCCATCTGGTAGAGGATGATCGGGCAGATCAGCCAGATCAGCTCGGGGTGGCGATAGAGTTCCTTGACGGCGGCGCTGTCGACATAGAGCGCCATGATCAACGCGCAGGTGCAGCCCGAGGCCATGCCGAGCTGCGACAGCGCCTCGATGTCCTCCGCATGATAGCCGCGGCCGGCCTTCTTCAAGCCCGACTGGTCCTGCGTGATGCGCAGCTCGGCATAACGCTTCACCAGAGCCAGGCTGAGGAACAGGAACATCGAAAACGCGAGGAGCCATGAGGAGAGCGGGATGGCGGCTGCGGCGTTGCCGGCGAGAATGCGCAGCGTGTGCAGCGCCGCGAGCCCGAGCACATCGACTAGCAGCTTGCGCTTGAGCACGAAGAGATAGGCTAGGGCCAGGACGAGATAGGCGCCGAGCGCCATCACAAAGAGCTGAGGCCGGGGCAGGAGCCAGGACAGGGCGAAAGAGGTGATGACCAGGAGAGGCACGGCCGCGTAGGCTTGGGCTTCGCTGATCTCACCTGCGGCGAGCGGGCGCTTGCACTTGGTCGGATGGCGCCGGTCGGCCTCGACATCGACGATGTCGTTCAGGAGGTAGATGGCCGAGGCGAGCAGGCTGAAGGCGAGGAACGCGACGGCGCCGTGGCCGAGCGCGGCAACATCGAACACGTCATGGTTCAGCAGGATCGGAACAAAGACCAGCCCGTTCTTGAGCCAGTGATGCGGGCGCATCGCCCTGATCATCGCTTTCGCCGACATGATCTCGTCTTTCCCTCCCACGCGTCGTTACTGCAGCCGGCGGGTCCGAAAGACGGTTCCGGGCGAGCATCAGGCAGCCTTGCGCCGTTCTGGCGCCTGCCTTCCTCGCCGATAAATCCTAAACCTCCGTGGATGACTGTGACGGCGGACCGCGATTTGACGCGGATGCTTAACGGCGCCCTGACGGGGCAGCGCCGTTCTGCGGCGCCCCGTCAGGCCTCAGGCAGAACAGGCCGCCCCGTTTCAGGCCTTGGCGGCGCTGGCCGCGACGTCGATATTCGCGACAAGTTCGGCGTCGAGGCCGAGCGACGCGGCCAGGCCGGCGAGGAAGTCCTTCTCCTTCGGCGTGTCCGGATTGATGGCAATCCGCGCGGCCGTGTAGATCTGTGCCGCGACTTCGGGGCTCTGGGCGCCCTGGGCCAGCGCCTCGATCGAGGCCGGACTGGCCATCTCGCCCTCCAGCCATTCATTGGCTTCCTGATCGAACCCCGCCTCGCGAAGGCCGCCGAGAATGGCGGTGCGCTCCTCCGCGTCGATGGCGCCGTCGGCCGCGGCTGCGGCGATCATGGCCCGGATGAAGAGCAGTGCGGTGGCCTCGCTCGCGGCCTCCGGCTCAAAGCCGGTGCCGCGCGGCGGCGGCAGGAGCTCGGGATTGCCGACCTCGAGCAGCGGCTTGCCGGACTGGTAGTTCTGATAGGCCTTGTAGGCGAGGCCGCCGATCAGGGCCATGCCGCCGAGCCTGGCGGCGGAGCCGATCACCGCCCGGCCGCTGGAGGTGCCGAAGACGAGTGCGCCGAGGCCGCCGAGCACGGCGGTCGCCATCGCCGGGTTCTTGTCGAACATCGCCTTGGCCTGGGCCAGCACATCCTGCGCCGAGCGACCGCCCGTGACCTGGCCGACGACGTCGCCTGCCTTCTGCTGAACGCCGGTCTGGCGGGCGGCGTCCCCGACACCCTGGGAGGCCTGGGTCAGGATCTGCCCGGCCATCCCGGCGAGGCCACCGAGGCCACCGCCCTGCTGCACCTTGCCGGCCAGCCCACCGAGAATCTGCCCGAGCGATCCGGTCTGGCCCTGGCCGCCGGGCTTGCCGGCCTGCGTGCCGGCGCTGACGAGGGCATCGAGAAGCGACTTGGCGTTGAACATCGGGCTCTCCTCCGGTCGGCGCCGGAGTTTCGGGCGCCCGCAGCGCATCTAGGAACGATGTCGCCCGATCGCCAGTGAGACCGTGCCGGAGTGCGGCATCGGTTCGCGGCCGCAAGCCATGTCAGGGCTGGAGGCGTCGCAGCATCAGCGGCGCGCCGACGGCCGGGTCCTTGCGCCACAGGCCGTCCTCGAAGACCAGATCGACGCTGTGGCCCTTGCGCGCGAGCAGACTCAACCGGCCGGCCTCATAGCGCCAGCCGGCAGGATCGAAAATCGTGATGCCGGTATCCGCACATTGCCCCTCGAAGCCCGCGGTCGCAGGACGCCCCTCGGCGGCAGGCGCGAGGCGAAGACGGCAGGCTTCGCGGCCCGGCTGCCGCATCAACGCATAGAGGCCGGGCAGCGTGTCTGGCGCGGGCGCCCTGGCGGGATCGACGATGGTCGGGCGCTGGGCGGCCGTTGCCGCGGCTTCGGCGGGGCTCGGCGGAGACCGTGGCGCCGCGCGGGCGAAACCGGCAGCGTCGAGCGCGTAGTCCCTGCCATCGGAGCCGCGGCCCTGGCGGCGCGTGCTTCCGGCGGGGCCGAACCGGATGACAGGCTTGCCGCCGGCATCGCTCAGCGAAATCCCACCATCGGGCGTCGGCGACCAAGCGGTGACGCCGTCGAGGATCGGCAGAGCGCGCCGGCAGGTGGCGGGAAAGCGGATCTGGCGCCCCAGTCCCGCGGCTTCCGCTCCCAGCGTGACCGTGCATTGGCGCGGGGCGCCGACCTGCTCGAGCGTCCAGGCGCCGAGCAGGGATGCGATGGCGGCCGGGGCCCGGTCCGCCCCGCGCGGCAGCGGCGGAGCCTGCGCCGCGGCGGCCTGGCCCCAGAGAGCCAGACCGACCAGGGCGAGCGCGCGTCGCAGCCCGCCGGCCAACCCGCTCAGCCCTTGGGCCAAGGCGTCTCGGCGACGGGCGTCAGCGGACCTTTGCCCTCGAACCAGGAGACGAGGTTGTCGACGACGAGCTGGCCCATCTGTTCACGGGTGTGGACCGAGGCCGAGCCGACATGCGGCAGAAGCACGACATGATCGATCGCGATCAGCTCGGCCGGTACGCGCGGCTCGTCCTCGAAGACATCGAGGCCGGCGGAAAGGATGGTCTTGTCGCGCAGCGCCGCGATCAGCGCCTGCTCGTCGACGACGGTGCCGCGGCCGACATTGATCAGGATGCCGTCGGGGCCCAGCGCCTTCAGCACCTCCGCATTGATGATGTGGTGGGTCGAGGCACCGCCGGGGGCGACCGAGATCAGCGTGTCGACATCGGCCGCCATCTCGACCAGCGAGGGGTAGTAGCGGTAGGCGACGTCCGCCTGGCGCGAGCGGCCATGGTAGACGACCGGCAGCCCGAACGCCTCGACGCGCTGCGCCACGGCCTTGCCGATGCGGCCGAGGCCGACGATGCCGACCTTGCGCTTGCGCAGCGAGGTGGTCAGCGGATAGGGCGCCTTCAACCACTTGCCCTCGCGCAGGTAGCGATCGACCTGCGGCAACTGGCGGACGGTTGCGATCAGCAGGCCGATGGCGAGATCGGCGACCTCATCGGTGAGAACGTCGGGCGTGTTCGACACGACCAGACCGCGGCGACCGGCCTCGGCGGCATCGACATTGTCGTAGCCGACGCCGAAATTGGCGATCATCTCGAGCTTCGGCAGCGCGTCGAACAGCGTCCCGTCGATGCGGACATGGCCACCGCCGGCAATGCCACGCACCTGGTCCGCGACCTCGCGCAGGAAGGCCGCCTTGTCCTCGGCCTTCCAGTATTCGTGCACAGTGAAGCGCGCCTTCAGCTGGTCGGCCGCATAGGCCATCATCGGGCCGGTCATCAGGATGTGGGTGGCGTCTGGCGGTGTCATGGGAGCGTTTCCAAAGGCTTCTGAGAGGAGGGGCGGCTTGATCGGGTCCGGGTGAATCGATTAAATGCGCTTCTCGGCGGTCGATGGGATGCCCGGTCGATCTTGTCCAGCCATGGGCCATTCCACCACGCCGGACCGACCCGCGGAAGTCGCGCGGACGCATTTATAATATGACTTAATCACGCGCTTTTCTGAATGGCGGCCGCCGAAAGAGGCGTCAGCATCGCCAGCGTGGTGTTCAAACTGTCGATCACCAGAGCCTTCATCCGGGCTGCCGCGAGTTCGCCGTCGCGCTGGACGATCGCATCCAGGACACGCTCGTGATCGATCAGCGAGGCAACGAAGAACTCGCGGTCGTCGATCGATTTCAGCAGCAGCGACCATTGCAGCGTGGCCGCGACGGCGCTGGAGAGGCACATCAGCGTGGCATTGTGGGAGGCCGCGAAGACCGCCTCGTGAAAGGCGAGGTCGGCCCGGATCGTGACGTCGTCATAGGGCTGATTCTCGGCCATGCCGCGATAGGCGGCCTCGATCCGCGCGATGTCGGCCGGGGTGCGCCGCTGCGCCGCCAGCCGCGCTGCCGCGGGCTCGGCGAAACGCCGCAACTCGAAGAGATCGCGGATGAATTTTTCGTTCGGGTCGGCTTCGAAATGCCAGGCCAGGACATCGGGATCGAGCAGATTCCAGCTCTCGCGCGGTGCGGCGCGCGTGCCGCTCTTGGGCCGCGCCTCGACCAGCCCCTTGGCCGTGAGCACCTTCACCGCCTCACGATAGGCGGTGCGCGAGACCGAGATGTCGCTTCGCAGATCGTCCTCGTCGGGCAGCACTTCGCCGGCCTTGACGGCCCCTGTGATGATGGCGACGGCAAGCTTCTGCGCGACCTGACCGAAGAGTCGGTCCGGGTTGAGCGTGGTCGGCCGCGAGTAGTCGCGCACCCTCATCGTCAGGCTTCTCCTCCTCCCCCGGGTCCGGCGCTTGACACGCCTGCATGTATGGTATGACTTTATCGCAGATGAAGGCCGGTGCAAGCGACCGTTCCTCTCCGGAACGGGGTGGTGCTTAGCCGACCGCAACCTTCATCGATCGGTCGCAACAGGCCGATAGACGATGCGGCCCGGACCCCGCCCGACAGGGTGGATCACCGGGTCCACGGGGAAACGACGACGAGGAGACAGGCCCGATGGCCTCAGTGCAGATTGCCGACGTGCGCAAGGCGTATGGCGCCACCCAGGTGATTCACGGTGTCGACATCGACATCGAGGACGGCGAGTTCGTCATCCTGGTCGGCCCGTCGGGCTGCGGCAAGTCCACCCTCCTGCGCATGATCGCGGGACTCGAGAACATTTCGGGCGGGGAGATCCGCATCGGTCCGCGCGTCGTCAACGACGTGCCGCCGAAAGAGCGCGACATCGCGATGGTGTTCCAGAACTACGCGCTCTATCCGCACATGACGGTGGCCGACAACATGGCCTTCTCGATGAAGCTGCGGAAGGCTCCGAAGGAGGAGATCGCCGACCGCGTCGGCAAGGCGGCCGCCATCCTCGGACTCGAAAAGCTGCTCGACCGCTATCCGCGCCAGCTCTCCGGCGGCCAGCGCCAGCGCGTCGCCATGGGTCGCGCCATCGTGCGCGATCCGCAGGTCTTCCTGTTCGACGAGCCGCTCTCCAATCTCGATGCCAAGCTGCGCGTGCAGATGCGCACCGAGATCAAGGAGCTGCACCAGCGCCTGCGGACGACCACGGTGTACGTTACGCACGACCAGATCGAGGCCATGACCATGGCCGACAAGATCGTCGTGATGCATGACGGCATCGTCGAGCAGATCGGTGCCCCGCTCGATCTCTACGACCGACCCGCCAATCTCTTCGTCGCGGCCTTCATCGGCTCGCCCTCGATGAATCTGCTCAACGGCAAGATCACACCGGCCGGGTTCGAGACGGAGGGCGGCGTCGTCTGGCCGATCGGCACGCATCCGCCGGGTTCCGACGGCAAGGCGGCGGTTCTCGGCATCCGGCCCGAGCATATCCAGCTCGACGAGAACGGCCTCAAGGCCGAGGTCGTCGTGGTCGAGCCGATGGGGTCGGAGACCCAGGTCGTCGTCCGCTGCGGCGGGCAGAGCCTCACCTGCGTGTTCCGCGAACGCATCACCGCCAAGCCGGGCGAGCTGATCGGGATCACGCCCGACATCAATGTCACGCATCTCTTCGACGCCGGCACGGGGAAGAGCCTGGCTGCGTGATGGGATCATTCGGGCTCACGGGGGATAAACCCCCGGGGCACGATGTAGCGCAGGGCCGCATGGGGCGTTCCAGACCCCGGGCCGAACAACCGAGTCCATGGGAGGACGCTGATGACCAAACCGACACGACGTTCCGCATTGAAGGGTCTCGCCGGCGTGGCGGGTGCTGGCGCCCTCGTCGGCTCCGGCATGACCGAATGGGCCAAGGCCTGGGCTCAGGCTTCGCCCTTCAAGCCCGAGGCGGGCGCGGCCCTCAACCTGATGCGCTGGCGCCGCTTCGTCGTCGCCGAGGACGAGCAGTTCAACAAGATCGTCGCGGCCTTTACCGCGGCCACGGGCGTGCGCGTCACCGTCACCTCCGAATCCTTCGACGATATGCAGCCGAAGGCCTCGGTCGCGGCCAATACGGGCACGGGCCCGGACATCTTCTGGTCGCTCTACTCGACGCCGCATCTGTTCCCGAACCGCTGCGTCGACGTCAGCGACGTCGCCGACTATCTCGGCAAGAAATATGGTGGCTGGGTGCCGGTGGCCGAAGCCTATGGCAAGCTCGGCAACAAGTGGATCGCGATCCCCGCCGCGATCAACGGCGGCTACATCAACTACCGTGTCTCGCAGATCAAGGCGGCGGGCTTCAACGAAGTGCCGAAGGATACGGCGGGCTTCCTCGAGCTCTGCAAGGCGCTGAAGGCCAAGAACACCCCGGCCGGCTTCCCGCTCGGGCGCGCCACCGGTGACGGCAACTCCTATGCCTACTGGCTGCTGTGGTCCCACAACGCCGCGCAGGTCGATGAGAACAGCAAGGTGATCATCCGCTCGCCGGAGACGGAAGCGGCGCTCAACTACGCGAAGTCGCTCTACGACACCTTTATCCAGGGCACGGCTGCCTGGAACGACGCCTCCAACAACCGTCTGTTCCTCTCGGGCGAACTGGCGCTGACCGCCAACGGGATCTCGATCTATGCCGCGGCCAATGCGTCCAACGATCCGAAGCAGAAGGAGATCGCGGCGGATATGGATCATGCCTACTGGCCGATCGGCCCGGCGGGCCGGCCGACCGAGATCCAGCTCTGCTTCCCGATGATGGCGATGACCTACTCGAAGTTCCCGAACGCCTGCAAAGCGTTCATGGCCTTCATGCTGGAAGCCGAGCAGTTCAACCCGTGGCTGGAGGCTGCCGCCGGCTACCTCACGCACACGCTGAACGCCTTCGACAACAACCCGGTCTGGACGAAGGACCCGAAGAACACGGTGTTCCGCGACGCCTCCAAGCGCAGCCTCGTCGCCGGTTATCGCGGCAAGCTCGACGAGAAGGCGGCGACGGCGATGGCCGACTTCATCGTCGTCGACATGTTCGCAAGCTTCTGTACCGGCCGCGAGACTGCCGCCGGCGCGATGCAGCTCGCCGAACGGCAGCTGCAGCGCATCTACCGCTGACCAACCCCGCCCGGCCGGCCTCAGGGCCGGCCGGAGCGCCCGAGGGCGCCGGGGCCGACGTTCATCCACATCTGCGGGCCTCCTTCCCGGCGTCTGTCGCGTCACCGGGGAGGACGGCACCCCTTTATCGAGGAAGCGCTCGCGATGGCTTCAGGCTCGTTCGCCGCTCCGCCGGAGACCACCGCCTGGTCGCGGCTGATGGTCAACCGCAACTGGCTGGGCTTCTGGTTCATGGTTCCGACCATGATCTTCCTGTTGCTGTTCCTGGCCTGGCCGCTCGTGCTCGGCATGTGGATGAGCATGACCGACATGCGCATCGGTCGCGGCGGCGTGTTCATCGGGCTCGAGAACTACCAGTTCCTGCTCGACGATCGGGATTTCATCAACGCGACCATCTTCACCCTCGCCTATACGGCGGTGGCTTCGGTGGTGAAGTTCGCGGTCGGGCTCTATCTGGCGATCCTGCTGAACAACCACATGCCGTTCAAGGCGTTCATCCGCGCCATCGTGCTGATCCCCTTCATCGTGCCGACCGTGCTGTCGGCGGTGGCGTTCTGGTGGATCTTCGACACGCAGTTCTCGATCTTCACCTGGCTGCTGCAGAAGGCGGGCATCCTCGACAAGGGGCAGTACATCAACTGGCTCGGCGACCCCTTCTTGGCGCAGTGCAGCGTGATCTTCGCCAATATCTGGCGTGGCATTCCCTTTATCGCGATCACGCTCCTGGCCGGGCTGCAGACGGTCTCGCCCTCGCTCTACGAGGCTGCGACCCTCGACGGCGCCTCGGGCTGGCAGCGCTTCCGCTTCGTCACCTACCCGCTGCTGACGCCGATCATCGCGGTGGTGATGACCTTCTCGGTTCTGTTCACCTTCACCGATTTCCAGCTGATCTGGGCCATGACCCGCGGCGGCCCGGTCAATGCCACGCAGCTGATGGCGACGCTGTCCTATCAGCGCGGCATCCTGGGCGGGCGGCTCGGCGAGGGAGCGGCGATCGCCACCGCCATGGTGCCGTTCCTGCTCGCCGCGATCATGGTGAGCTGGTTCGGCCTTCAGCGCCGCAAGTGGCAGCAGGGAGAGAGCAATGACTGACGCCGCCCTCAAATCCGGCGCCACCCCGGGCACGCTCTCCGACCATCGCGAGGGCATGGCCTATCTGGAGACGCTGCCGCGGAAGCTGGTGACCGTCTACATGCCGCTGGCGATCATCCTCTTCGTGCTGCTGTTCCCGTTCTACTGGATGGTGATCACCTCGATCAAACCGGACTCGCAGCTGCTCGACCTCGACAACAGCAACCCGCTCTGGGTCAGCCAGCCCACCTTCCAGCACATTTACAAGCTGCTCTTCGACAGCGCCTATCCGCGCTGGCTGCTGACGACGATGACGGTCGCGACCGCCGCCACCTTCCTCTCGATCTTCGCGAGCGTGCTGGCGGCCTATGCGATCACCCGCATCCGCTACAAGGGCGCGGCGACGGTCGGCGGGCTGATCTTCCTCGCCTATCTCGTGCCGCCCTCGATCCTGTTCATCCCGCTCTCGGCGGTGATCCACACCTATGGGCTGTTCGACACGCCGTTTGCACTGATTCTGACCTATCCGACGATCCTGATCCCGTTCTGCACCTGGCTGCTGATGGGCTACTTCAAGACCATTCCCTATGAGCTGGAGGAATGCGCCCTGATGGACGGCGCGAGCCGCTGGCAGATCCTGGTCAAGATCGTGCTGCCGCTGGCGATCCCCGGGCTGATCTCGGCCTTCATCTTCGCCTTCACCCTGTGCTGGAACGAGTTCATCTACGCGCTGACCTTCATTTCCTCGGACCACAACAAGACGGTGCCGGTGGCGATCATCTCCAACTTCGTCGACGGCGACATCTTCCGCTGGGGCTCGCTGATGGCGGGTGCGCTGATCGGCTCGCTCCCGCTGGTGATCCTCTACGCCTTCTTCGTCGAGCATTACGTGTCGGCGATGACGGGAGCGGTGAAGGAGTGAGGTCCCCGCGGCGCGGGTGGTTCCCGCCTGCGCCGCCATGCGGAGCGCGACGGTGAGACCGCACGGATCGGCGCTCGCCTCGCGGGGCGCGATCGTCCAGTCTCGCGACCTGACCCTGGACGGCGCCTGAAGGCGCCGGGGGACGTCAACAGAGGACCTGATCACAAGATGCCGACCTCCATCGCCTTCGTCGGGCTCGGCGCCATGGGCGCGCCGATGGCCGAGAACCTCGTCAAGCGTCAGTTCCGTGTCACCGGATTCGACATGCGTGAGAGTGCGCGCGAGGCGCTGGTCGCCGCCGGCGGCCACGCGGCGGAGAGCGCCGCGGCTGCGGCTGCGGGTGCCGAGGCGCTGGTGCTGATGGTGGTCAACGCCGCCCAGGCGCGCGTCGTACTGTTCGAGGGCGGGGCGCTAGAGGCGCTTGCGCCCGGCGCCGTCGTCATCCTGATGGCGACCTGCCCGCCCGGCGAGGTCGAGGCGATCGCGACGCAGGTCACGGCCAGTGGACGGCGCTTCGTCGATGCGCCGGTTTCGGGCGGCGTCGTCGGCGCCCGGGCGGCGACGCTCTCGATCATGGTCGGGGCGCCCGATGACAGCTTCGCCGTGGCGAAGCCGATCCTCGATGCGATGGGCGACAAGGTCTTCCATGTCGGCCAGTCCGCGGGGCAGGGCGCGACGGTGAAGACGGTCAACCAGTTGCTCTGCGGCGTGCACATCGCGGTCGCGGCCGAGGCGCTGTCGCTCGCCGAGAAGGCCGGCATCGACGGGCGCGTGCTGTTCGAGATCATGGGCGGTTCTGCCGCCTCCTCCTGGATGCTGAAGGATCGCGGACCGCGCATGCACGAGGCCGAGCCGACGGTCTCCAGCGCCGTCGACATCTTCGTCAAGGACCTGTCGATCGTGCTCGATGCCGGCCGGGCGGCGCGCACAGCGCTGCCGCTGGCGGCCGCAGCACACCAGATGTTCCTGGCAGCGTCGGGGCTCGGCCATGGCGGCCGCGACGATTCGCAGGTGGTGCGGGCCTATCGCGCGCTCAACGCCAAGCCGGCAAACGATGCCTGAGCCGCCGCCTGCGTCAGCCGCGGGGCGTTGTCGTCGTGCCGCGGATGACGAGCGCCGGCGTCAGGAGATGGCGCCGGGGCGGGGCGTCCGGATCCGCGATGCGGCTGATCAGGAACTCCGCCGAGGTGCGGCCCATCTCGTCCTGGAAGTTCCGGATCGTGGTCAGGGCAGGGTACCACTGCGCCGCCTCCTGCACGTCGTCGCAGCCAATGATCGAGAAGTCGATGCCGGCCTCTCGGCCGCGATGGCGCAGGCCGAGCATCGCGCCGAAGGCGGCGAGGTCGTTCATGCAGACGGCGGCAGTCGGCGGATCGGCGGCGTCGAGCACCGCGTGCATGCCCTTCAAGCCGTTCTCCCGCGTGCCGTAGCCGGAATAGACCAACGCCGGATCGAGCGTCAGACCATGGCGCGCCAGGGCCTCGCAATAGCCGCGATAGCGATTGCGCCCGGTCGAGATGCGCTCATTGGCGCAGATGAAGGCAATACGGCGATGGCCGAGCCCGATCAGATGCTCCATCGCGAGCGTGGTGCCATGGCGGTCGTCCGAGCCGACGAAGTCCAATGCGGGCGTGATCTCGCGGGACAATTGCACGATCGGCACGCCGGCGGCGGCGAGATGGGCGAAGGTCTCGGCGGTCGAGCCGCCCGCAGCGCAGAGGATCATGCCATCCGGCCGGTATTCCTTCAGCGTGGTCAGCACCCGGTCCTGGCGCTCGAGATCCTCGCCATAGGTGCCGAGCAGGATCGAGCGGCCATGGGCCGTGGTGGTCTCCTCGATGGCGGCGAGGAGTTCAGCGAAATAGGGGTTGGTGATGTCGTGAAAGCCGACGCCGAGGATGTTGGTGCGGTCGGTGCGGAGCGACGCGGCGCTGCGGTTGTAGCTGTAGCCCATGTCGCGGGCCATCTGCTGGACGCGGCCGCGCGTTGCCTCAGCCACCAGTGGCGACCCGCGCAGAGCGAGCGACACCGTCGCGGTCGAGACCGCCAGCCGGTCCGCGATGATCTGCAGCGTGACGCGGCTGCGAGGGCCCACAGCGGCCGCCGGCGGCTTGAGGGATTGCCCTGCCCCGCTGGGCCCGCTGTTGGTCATGACGCTCTTCTCCGGCGTCGGAAACACGAGCTTGCGACCGGTTCGGGGTCGGGCGTTCCGTCACGTCGATCCGTCATTCTCATATAAACTGGAGAAATTGAAGATGAGTGCAACCAAAGAATCAGTCGGCTTCATCGGCGTCGGGTTGATGGGGCAGGGCATGGCCCAGAGCCTTCTCAACAAGGGCTTTCCCCTCACCGTCATGGGGCATCGCAACCGCAAGCCGGTCGAGACCCTCGTGGCCGGCGGCGCCAGGGAAGCCAAGACCCCTCGGGAGCTCGCCCAGAACGCCACCATCATCTTCCTGTGCGTGACGGGTTCGGCGCAGGTCGAGGCCGTGGTGAACGGGCCGGACGGTATCGTCGCAGGTGCCGCACCGGGCACGGTCGTCGTCGACTGCTCGACCTCCGACCCGACGGTGACCGTGCGGATCGCCGCGGAACTGGAGGCCAAGGGCCTGCACCTGGCCGATGCGCCGCTCGGCGGGACGCCGGCCCAGGCCGCGCTCGGTCAGCTCTCGGCGATGGTCGGGACGACGCCTGAGGTTTTCGCGCGGATCAAGCCGGCGATCGAGGCCTGGGCGGCGAAGGTGGTGCATCTCGGCCCGGTCGGCGACGGCCACAAGATGAAGCTTCTGAACAACTTCCTCTCGATGGGCTATGCGGCGATCTATGCCGAGGCGCTGACGCTGGCCTCGAAGATCGGCATCACGCCGCAGACCTTCGACAGCGTTCTGCGCGGCAGCCGGATGGATTGCGGCTTCTACCAGACCTTCATGCAATATGTGCTGGAGCGGGACCGCGACGCGCACAAATTCACGCTCGTCAACGCGCTGAAGGATGTGCGCTATCTCGAGAGCGTGGCGAACGCAGCCGGCGTGCCGAACCCGATCGGCAATGCCGTCAAGAACAGCTTCGCCCGTGCGGTCGCCGCGGGGAAGAGCGACGATTACGTACCGATGCTGTCGGACTTCATCGCCGCAGAGAACGGCGTGTCGCTCGGCCGGAAGGGCTGAGGCCACCCGTCCGATTCAGGGGCGACAGGCCAGCGCCGGCGCGGCGAGACGGGCCGCGAGGCTCTCGCCGAGGCCGATGCTCGCGATCCCCGCGGGAAAGGCGAGGTCGCCCTGCGGCGGCTTGGGCGGCCGTGTGTTCAGGGCGGTCAGCACGGCCGAAAGCCCGGCCTCGACCGAGCAGATCACCTCGACCTCGACCCGCGGGCGGATCCGCGCCGCCAGCCCGGCGAGACCGGCCCCGCCGAGAATGACGGTGGCCGCGCCGGTTCGCGCGGCTACGGCCCGGCAGGCCTGAGCGAGCAGCTCGACCGCACCGTCCGGATCGCGCGCGATCTCGGCACCCGTCGGGGCGACGGTCTCGATGCCGGCGAGCCGATCTCCCAACCCGAGCGTGCCGACGAATTCCTGCAGCATCGGGCCCCAGCGTTCGCCCCCTGTGACGATGGCGAAGCGCCCGGGCCGCGCCGCGGCTTCGAGACAGCTGGCCTCGGCCATGCCGATCACCGGCACGGAGGCGAGCTCCTTCAGGGCCAGCAGCCCCGGGTCGCCGAAACAGGCGAGATAGACCGCGTCGCAATCGCCGCCATGTTCGGCGAAGGCATCGAGCGCGGCATGTCCGGCAATCGCGGCGGCGCTGCGGCTGGCGATGTAGCGCGCCCCGAAGCGGCCGGTGACGGGCTTCAGCGTCACGCCCGGCGGCAGTTGCGGCTCGAGCAGGCGCGCCATCAGCGCCGTCACCTCGGCGGTGGTGTTGGGATTGATCAGAAGGATGCGCAAGGCGGGTCGTTGTCCGGTGGCCACCGCTTCACTCTCCGCGATCGGCCAATGCGCGGCAATCCCGCGGGCGCATCGCTGACCGGGTATGTTGCAACGCAACATAAACCGCTATGGTCGCGTTGAGGATCAGGGCCGTCGTCATGTCGTCGCGGCCGGCGCAGGAGCGCATCATGCCCCGACTGTCCGACACCATCGCCCGCCTCGCCGCCACGCGCGGTCCGGGACCCGGCGCTGCGCAGCCATCCCGTCTGATCGAATGGGCCGGGTTCGGCGCCAACCGGGGTGCGCTACGGGCCTATCGCTACCGGCCCGAGGGGCTGAAACCCGGAGCGCCGCTGGTCGTCGTGCTGCATGGCTGCACCCAGAGCGCCGCCGCCTACGACCTCGGCTCCGGCTGGTCGCGGCTGGCGGACCGCCATGGCTTCGCGCTGCTCTTTCCCGAGCAGCAGCGCAGCAACAATGCCAATCTCTGCTTCAACTGGTTCGAGCCGGGCGATATTTGTCGCGATGCGGGGGAGGCATCGTCCATTGCCGAGATGATCGCCGGCACGCTCACCGGCTACGGTCTCGATCGCCGCCGCGTCTTCGTCACCGGCCTGTCCGCGGGCGGGGCGATGGCTGCGGTCATGCTGGCGACCTATCCGGAGCTCTTCGCCGGCGGCGCGGTGATCGCCGGGCTGCCTTATGGCAGCGCTTCCACCGTGCCGGAAGCGCTGGAGCGAATGCGTGGTCAGGGTCTTCCCGGTGAGGACGCGCTGCTGCGGGCTGTGCGGGCGGCCTCGCCCCATGGCGGCCCCTGGCCCCGGCTCTCGGTCTGGCATGGCCAGCAGGATCATGTCGTGGTGCCGGCCGCGGGCGAGGCCGTCCTGTCGCAATGGCGTGGGCTGCACGGCCTGGCCGAGGGCCCATCCGAGATCCTGTCCATCGGACCGCATCGCCGCCGGGTCTGGCGTGACGGGGGCGGCGTCGCCCGGATCGAGGCCTTCGCCCTTGCCGGGATGGGTCATGGCACACCGATCGATGCCGGCGACGGGATCGGCGTGCCGGGGCTGCATATGCTGCAGGCAGGCATTTCCTCGACGTGCCACATCGCGGCCTTCTGGGGCATCGGTGATCCCGTCTCAGGCACTGCGACGCGACCGGGCCCGGAGCGGTCGGCGGCGGGCGAGGCCGCTGCGGGGCCCGGCCGGATCATCGAGCAGGCGCTGCGCGCGGCCGGGCTGATGCGCTGAGCCCGGCCGGGGCCGGGAACGATCCTGTCCAAGAACGGTTTTCAGGAGACCAAAGGCGGACGGACACCATGACCATCGAGACCAGCGACGACTACGATGCCGCACTTGCCCGGCTCGCCGCTCTGGGCAACGCTCCGACCGAGGGGGCCGCACAGGATGAGTTCCTCGCGATCAGCGCGGCGATGCTGGCCTATGAGACCCGCAACCACCCCGCCTTCAGCCAGGGAGGTCAGGATGATCCTTGAACGCAAGGCGATCGTGCGCTGCGCCGATGATTATGAGCGCGCCCTCGAACGGGTCGAGGAACTGGGCCACCCGGCACCCGGAACACCGGAGGAGGCCGAACTGATCGGCCTCGTCGAGGCGATCGAGAAATGGGAAGCCCGCCACGAGGATGATTCCGAGGGTTGGGGCTGACTGGACTGCCGGACCGAGCCCAACACTCGAATGGTGCCCCTGGCCGGGATCGAACCAGCACTCCTTGCGGAACTCGATTTTGAGTCGAGCGCGTCTACCAATTCCGCCACAGGGGCCCCTTGCGGGCGGGGCGGACTATAGCGATCGACCGCCGCCGGTCAATCGGACGGACAACGCCGAAAACCCCTCTGTCCGGATGGACGCGGGCCCGGCCGAGGTCTAGACGGCATGGCCAGCCCGCGTGCCGATCCCGGAATGTCGTTCATGTCCAGCCCTGCTTCCGCTCCCGCCGGCGAAACCGCGCGCGGCGGCCCCATCGGGCGGCTTTATGCCTGGACGATGTCGCTGGCGGCGCGGCCGCGGGCCGAAATCTGGCTTGCCGTCGTCGCCTTCGTCGAAAGCTCCTTCTTCCTGATTCCGGCGGATGTGCTGTTCGTGCCCATGGCGATGGCGCGGCCGTTGCGGGCCTATCGGCTGGCGCTGATCGCGACCGTCTTCTCGACGCTGGGCGGCATCGCCGGCTATGCGCTCGGCTATTACGCCTTCGAGGCGCTGGCGCGGCCGGTGCTGACCTTCTACGGCAAGCTCGCCGCGTTCGAGAGCCTGCGCGCCTGCGCGGGGCCGGACACCACGCTGATCCTGCTGGCGACCTCGGGACTGGCCCATCTGCCGCCGATCAAGGTCGTCACCATTCTAGCCGGGGCCGTTCATATCGGACTCGGCTTCTTCGTCCTCTCATGCGTCCTGGCGCGTGGGCTGCGCTTTTTCGCGCTGGCCTTCCTGCTGCGACGCTACGGCCCGGCGATCCGCCATTTCATCGAGCGTCGCCTGAAAGTGATGGCCGTGCTGGCTGCGGGCGCGGCGATCCTGCTGTATTTCGGCCTCAAGCTGGTCGCAGGGTCCGGTCAGCTTCTGTCCTGCTGAGGGCCTCGGCCATGACGTCCATCCCGCTGAATCCGCAGCGCTCTGCTCTGGGCCCTTCCCGCGTCATCGCCCTTGTCGGATTGGGCTGCCTCGCGCTGATCGCTGGCGCCTGGTTCTTCGAGATCGTGGTGGGCCTCAGGCCCTGCAAGCTCTGCCTCGAGCAGCGCCTGCCGCATTATGCGGCGATGGGGCTGGCGGCCGCCGGGCTGGTGCTGGCGCGCTCGTCGCGGCTGCAATGGCTCGTTCTGCTCGGGCTCGCGGGGCTGATGCTCTGGAGCACCGGCCTCGGCGTCTATCATGCCGGCGTCGAATGGGGCTGGTTCGCCGGTCCCAATGATTGCGGCGGGGCGGCGGCGCCGGCGGCTGCGGGCGTACAGGATTTCATGAAGCAGCTCCAGACCACGCGGGTGGTCGCCTGCACGGAGGCCGCGTGGCGCTGGCTCGGGCTGTCGCTGGCTGGCTGGAACGCGATCGCTTCGCTGGGCCTGCTGGGACTGGCTCTGCTCGGGCTGAGGGGCAGGACGCGCGGCTGAGACGAGGCGCGCGCCGGTGTGCTGCGCCTCACGGCTCCAGTTCGGAGTCCCAGTAGAGATAGTCGAGCCAGCTCTCGTGGAGGTAGTTCGGCGGGAAGAGCTTGCCGTTGCGGTGCAGGTCGTTGATCGTCGGCGCGTAGGCCTTCTGCATCGGGAACATGTCGACCGCGGCCGGCATCTTGTCGCCCTTGCGCAGATTGCAGGGCGAGCAGGCGGCGACGACGTTCTCCCAGGTGGTGAGCCCGCCCTTCGAGCGCGGGATGACGTGATCGAAGGTCAGCTCGTCGCGGGCGCCGCAATACTGGCAGGCGAAACGGTCGCGCAGGAAGACGTTGAAGCGGGTGAAGGCCGGTGTGCGCGAGGGTTTGATATAGGTCTTCAGCGAGACCACCGAGGGCAGCCGCATATCGAAGCTCGGGCTGCGGACGACCGTGTCGTATTCGGAGACGATGTTCACGCGGTCCATGAAGACCGCCTTGATCGCATCCTGCCAGCTCCAGAGGGAGAGCGGATAATAGCTCAGAGGCCGAAAATCGGCATTCAGGACCAGCGCCGGACACCCATCCGGAGAGGCCATCGGATGCATCACATGCGCCGTCAAACCCGCCGCACCTCCGCTTTCACATGCAAGACGAATCCCGCACGGACATCAATGTAAGCGCGGCACGACAGGAATGTGAAGGGGATGCGGCGATTGGGCCGCCGCAGGCGTCGGGGTCGGGCTGGGCTCGACCCTCTGGTGCAGAATGCTGCGGGGAGAGATCCTCGGGTCGCGCCCGAGCAGGACGGCGGGCTCAGCGCGTCGGAACCGGCTTCTCGCCGCGATAATCGTAGAAGCCGCGCTTGGTCTTGCGGCCGAGCCAGCCGGCCTCGACATATTTCACCAGCAGCGGGCAGGGACGGTATTTCGAGTCCGCCAGGCCGTCATGAAGCACCTGCATGACCGACAGGCAGGTGTCGAGGCCGATGAAGTCGGCGAGCTGCAGCGGGCCCATGGGATGATTGGCGCCGAGCTTCATCGCGGTGTCGATCGCCTCGACCGAGCCGACGCCCTCATAGAGCGTGTAGACCGCCTCGTTGATCATCGGCAGCAGGATGCGGTTGACGATGAAGGCGGGGAAGTCCTCGGAGACCGAGACGGTCTTGTGCAGCTTGCCGACGAACTCCTTGGCGAGCTCGAAGGTCTGGTCGTCGGTGGCGATGCCGCGGATCAGCTCGACGAGCTGCATCAGCGGCACGGGGTTCATGAAGTGGATGCCGATGAAACGCTCGGGCCGGTCGGTCGCGGCCGCGAGCCGCGTAATCGAGATCGAGGAGGTGTTGGAGGCCAGCATCGCCTCGGGCTTGATGTGCTGGCAGACGGCGGTGAAGATCTTGCGCTTGGTCTCCTCGTTCTCCGTCGCAGCCTCGATGACGAGGTCGCAGTCGGCGAGCCCCTCGAGGCCGGGGGCCGGCGCGATCTTGGCCATGGCGTCGCGGCGGATCTCGTCGCCGATCGCGCCCTTGGCGACCTGGCGCGCCATGTTGCCGTCGATCGTGGCGAGCGCCGCCTTGATGCGCTCCTCGGCGACGTCGTGCAGCTTGACGTCGAAGCCGGCAACCGCAGCCACATGAGCAATGCCGTTGCCCATCTGGCCCGCGCCGATGATGCCGATCGTCCTGATCGCCTGAGCCGACATGGTGTCTTCCATCTCCGGTGTCGCCGCCGCTCTTGTCGGAGGCGGATGCGGGCTGCCGCAACGGGCAGCCTCTTCATATATCTATCGCAGGCGTAGCGCAGTGCCAGAGTGGCCGCCGGGGGAAAGTCCCGCCCGCGCGGCCTAGCCGATCCTGTCCCTGCTCCCGACCCCGTCCCTTACTTGCCGAGCTTGGCGAGTTCGGCGTCGAGCTCGGGCAGCAGGGTGAAGAGATCGCCGACGAGGGCGTAGTCGGCAATCTGGAAGATCGGGGCCTCCTCGTCCTTGTTGATGGCGACGATGACCTTCGAATCCTTCATGCCGGCGAGATGCTGGATCGCGCCCGAGATGCCGACGGCGATGTAGAGATCCGGCGCCACGACCTTGCCGGTCTGGCCGACCTGCCAGTCGTTCGGCGCGTAGCCGGCGTCGACCGCGGCGCGCGAGGCGCCCATGGCCGCGCCGAGCCGGTCGGCGACCGGCTCGATGACCTTGGCGAAGGCCTCCGCGGAGCCGAGCGCGCGACCGCCCGAGATGATGATCTTGGCCGATGCCAGCTCGGGACGATCCGACTTGGCGACCTCCTCGCCCTTGAAGCTGGAGGAGCCGTCCTGCGGCGCAGCCGCGACGGCCTCAACCGGGGCGGTGGCGGAGCCGTCGGCCGCGGCGGCGAAGGAGGCGCCACGCACGGTGATGACCTTCTTGGCATCGGACGACTGGACAGTCTGGATGGCGTTGCCGGCATAGATCGGCCGCTCGAAGGTGTCGGGCGAGACGACCTTGGTGATCTCCGAGACCTGCATCACGTCGAGCAGGGCGGCGACGCGGGGCGCGACATTCTTGCCCGCGGTGGTGCCGGCCGCGACGATGGCGTCATAGCCGCCGGCGAGGGAGACGATCAGCGCGGCGAGCGGCTCGGCGAGATGATGGCCGAGGGCTGCGTCGTCGGCCAGCAGCACCTTCTCGACACCGTCGAGCTTCGCGGCGGCGTCGGCCACGGCCTGTGCGCCCTGGCCGGCGACGAGGATATGGACCGGCGCACCGAGCGCCTTGGCGGCCGTCAGGGCCTTGCGGGTGGCCTCGTTGAGGCTCTTGTTGTCGTGCTCGGCGAGAAGCAGCGTCGTCATGATCTCAGAGAACTCCCGCTTCGGTCTTGAGCTTGGACACGAGTTCGGCGACGGAGCCGACCTTGATGCCGGCGGAACGGCCGGCGGGCTCGACGGTCTTGAGCACCGTCAGGCGCGGCGCGACATCGACGCCGAGCGCCTCGGCCGAGGTTTCGTCGAGCGGCTTCTTCTTGGCCTTCATGATGTTGGGCAGCGAAGCGTAGCGCGGCTCGTTCAGCCGCAGATCGGTGGTGACGATCGCCGGCAGCTTGAGCGAGACGGTCTGCAGGCCGCCATCGACCTCGCGGGTGACATCGACCGCATCAGCGCCGAGCTCGACCTTGGAGGCGAAGGTGCCCTGCGGCCAGCCCAGCAGCGCGGCCAGCATCTGGCCGGTCTGGTTGCAGTCGTCGTCGATCGCCTGCTTGCCGAGAATGACGAGGCCGGGGCTCTCCTGCTCGACGACCTTCTTGAGGAGCTTGGCGACCGACAGCGGCTCGACCGTGCCCTCGACCTTCACCAGGATGCCGCGGTCGGCGCCCATGGCGAGCCCGGTGCGGATCGTCTCGGCGGCCTGCGCCGGTCCGATCGAGACCACGACGACCTCGGTCGCCTTGCCGGCTTCCTTCAGCCGCAGCGCCTCTTCGACCGCGATCTCGTCGAAGGGGTTCATCGACATCTTGACGTTGGCGAGTTCGACGCCCGAGCCGTCCGCCTTCACTCGGATCTTCACGTTGTAGTCGACAACCCGCTTGACGGGCACAAGGATCTTCATCGTCGTCATCACCGTTCAGAAAAGAGGCTGGTCCCGCCGCATCCGGGGCATCGCCGCGTGCGGCGGCAGGATGGCGGCATCGCGGCTCTCGGCTCGAATGCGGTGGGACCGTAACGACGGCCGTTTGCGCTTGTCAACGCCGCGAATGGCCCATCCACGATGCCCAAACGCACCCCTCAACCCCGTGCCGGGCGGCCGAACAGGCGCGCCTGGCGATGAATGAAGACGGGCGTGAGCGCGACGCCGGTGGCCAGCCCGCCGAGATGGGCCCACCAGCCGACATGGCCGTCCGGGTCGAGCAGGGCCTGGACGAGTTGGAACAGCACCCAGGCGATAATGGCGTAGAGCGCGGTGATCCGCAGCGGAATCCAGTTGAAGGCGAGCCCCCAGATGCGAACGCGAGGATAGAGCATCAGATAGGCCGCGATGACGCCGGAGATCGCACCGGAGGCACCGATCAGCGGCTGTTCGGAGGCGGGGTTGATCAGCGCATGCGCGAAAGAGCCGCCGAGGCCGCAGAGGCAGAAGAACAGCAGGAACCGTGCATGGCCCATGGCGTCCTCGACATTGTCGCCGAAGACGAACAGGAACAGCATGTTGCCGATGAGGTGGGCGAAACCGAGATGCAGGAAGACGTTGCTCAGCGGCGTCAGCCAGGCGGGCGCCTGCAGCAATTCGGGAGGGAGCTGCGCCGTGCCGAACAGCACGGAGGGGATCAGCCCGAAGCCGGCGGCGATCGCGATCTGGCCGGTCTCGCTCTCGCGCAGGGTCAGCAGCAGATAAAGCAGGACGCAGAGCGCGATCAGGACATGCGTGACAAAAGGCGCGCGCATGTAGCGCAGCGGCACGCCGTCATGCAGGGGAATGAACACGCGGCCCGTCAGCGGTTCTGCCCGGGTACCCAGAGCACGTCGCCCTGAGCCTTGGCATTGAGATGGCGCGAGGCGACGAAGAGGAAGTCCGAGAGCCGGTTGATGTAGTGCAGGGCCGGCGCCCCGACGATCTCCCCCGGCGTCTGGGCGAGTTCCGTCATCAGCCGTTCGGCGCGGCGGCTGACGGTGCGCGCGAGATGCAGATGGGTTGCCGCCGGTGTGCCGCCTGGCAGGACGAAGGAGCGCAGCGGGGCGAGATGTTCGTTCAGTCGATCGATATCGGCCTCGATGCGCTCGACCTGGGCCGGCACGATCCGCAGGGGCTCGTAGGCCGGAGGCGTTCCCGTGTCCGGCGTCGAGAGATCGGCACCGAGATCGAAGAGATCGTTGCTGATGCGGCCGAGCATCGCGTCCAGTTCGGCATCCTCGCTGGCGGCGTGAAGCCGGGCGATGCCGATGCAGGCATTGGTCTCGTCGACCGTGCCATAGGCCGCGACGCGCAGATCATATTTCGGCCGGCGCGGACCCGCGGCGAGCCCCGTGGTGCCGTCGTCGCCGGTGCGCGTGTAGATTCGGTTGAGCTTGACCATGAGCGCCTTATAGCGCGGCGCGGGCGGGACGTAAGCGGCCTTCGCGCGGGAGCGAGAGCGGCGAAACGCCCCGTGTCAGAAGCTGTAGCCGAGGCGGGCGCCGATATTGGCCGGCCCCTTGGGCTGGGTGCGGTCCGAGCAGCCGGCGGTGCTGAAATGCTCCAGCGTCGCGACCAGGCTCCAGCGGTCGTTCAGGCGCACGCCCAGCGCCGCCGCCTCGCGCGTGCCAGCGTTGCAGCCGAGATTGAGGCGGTTCTCGGGGACCACGGAGCCGGTCTTGCCGTCGTTGACGGCGGCACCCAGGCTGGCCTCGACGAAGACCGTCCGGCTCAGATCGACGGTCCAGGTCGCACCGGCATAGGCGTAACGCGTGCCGTTGAAATTCGCACTCGCGCCGAGATGAAAACGCGGGACGAAGGCGTTGGCGAAGCGATCCGAGAGGGTGAAGGGGCGCGGGGTGGCGATCTCGCCGCTGAAATTCGCCAGGCCGCTCTCGCGGCTGCCGCCCGGATTGGCGACGGCGCCTCCGATACGCGCTTCCCAGGAGAGGGAGGGAGCAGACGTTGTGGCCGGTGCGTAGCTTGAGGTCCCGGCGGGGAGGGCCTGAGTCTGCGCCGCGAGAGGCGAGACTGCCAGACAACCGAGAGCGAGCAGCGACGCGACGCGAACCATGGGCGATCTGAACTTCTTGTCGGCGGAACCAAGCTTAACGATGCCCAAAGACTCGTGACCGGATTATGGCGCGATTGCGGCAAGCGTCCTTCCGTTGCTTCCGCAACCACGAGAAAGCCGTTTTTGGTCAATGGTTTGCGAAATCTGGGGACGGGAGCGGGCTGATCGGGCGGTCAGCCGCTGCGCCACCACAGCACGAACAGGATAACGAGGATCGCGACGAATTGCAGGACGACGCGCAGGCGCATCAGCGTCTGCGAGGTGTTGGCGCTGCCGCCCCGCAGCATGTTGGCGAGACCGAGGACGAGGACCACGGCGACCGCACCGACGGCGACGGGGACGAGAGTACCGCTGAATGTCATGCCGACCCCTTAAGGCGCCTCCGCCCGCTTGGCCAGCGTCGGCCGGCGCCAGTGACGCTGCGCCGCAGGCCGGCCTCAGCGATAGCGCCGCTGGACGATCAGATGCGCCGCCACCGTCAGCAGGATGGTCGCGGTCATCAGGATGAAGGAAATCGCGCCGCCGAAGGGCCAGTTGTTCTGCTGGGCGAACTGGCCATAGACCAGTGGCCCCATCATCTGGAACTTCGGGCCGCCGAGCAGCACCGGTGTGGCATAGGCGTTCATCGCCAGGATGAAGGTCAGGATCGTGCCGGCGAGGATGCCGGGCAGCGCCAGCGGCCAGAGCACGCGGCGGAACATCGCCGCCGGGCCGGCGCCGAGGCTGAAGGCCGCCTCCTCGACATTGCGCGGGATGCCCTCGATCACGCTCTGCAGGGTCAGCACCATGAAGGGCAGGTTGACCGCGACGATGCCGATGAGAACGGCGTTCTCGGTGAACATGATCTCGAGCGGCTGGTCGATCAGGCCCAGCCCCATCAGCGAGGCGTTGAGCGCGCCCTTGCTGCCGAAGGCGGTCATCCAGCCGGCGGCGCGCACGGCGTTGCCGACGAAGAGCGGCAGAACAACGGCGATGATCAGCAGGTTCTTGAAGCGGCTCTGGGTCCGGGCCAGCACATAGGCGAGCGGAAAGCCCATCACGAGACAGGCGACGGTGCAGATCACGGCGACCCGGACGGTGCGCGCCAGCACGGTGAGATAATAGCTGTCGGTGAAGAACTTGACGTAGTTCTCGATCGTCAGCCCGTCGACCATGAACTGGCCGGGAATGAACTGGTTCAGCGAATAACGGAAGAGGATCGCGATCGGGCCGAGCAGCCCGATCGCGACAAAGAGCGTCGCCGGCACGACGAGCAGGCCGGCAAGGCCGGTGCGCGCGCCCGCGACGGGTTCCGGAGCGGTGGTGCTCATGGCGTGGCTCCGTCATGCTCGGGCTCGACCCGAGCATCTCCGGACGCGGACGCGGATAACCGCGCCTTCATCGTGATGAGGTTCTCGGGTCGGCGCGGAGCGCCGCCCGAGAATGACGTGCCAGCCCTGTTCATCACGCCTTGAAGACCTTGTCCCACCACTCCTTCATCGCCGAATCGTTCTTGGCGAGGAAGGCGTAGTCGAGGTCGCGCAGCTTCTTCTCCTCCTCGGGGGTGAAGCCGATGCGCTTCTGCAGGTCGGGCGCCACATTCAGCCCGGTGACGGTGCCGTTGTAGCCCATGTCGACCGCAAAGGCCTCCTGGGCGGCCTTCTCGAGCATCGCGTTCATATAGGCGTAGGCGTTATCCTTGTTGGGCGCGTTCTTCTGGATGACGAAGCCCGAGACATAGATCGGGATGCCCTCGACGGGAGCGACGGCCTCGCAGGGGATGCCGGCGTTCTGCCACTGGACGACGCGCGCCTTCCAGATCGCGCTGATGCCGATCTCCTCGTTCTTCATCGCGGCGGCGAAGGCCTCGTTCGTCGGGTAGACGCGGGCGCCGGCCTTCTTGACCGCCATCAGCACCTCCTTGGCCTTGTCGAGGTCGTTCATGCTGGCGCCATTGGTGCCGGCCAGCGAGGCCGCGATCATGATCGACTGGTACTGGATGTCGATGAAGCCGATCTTGTTGCCGTGCTTGGGGTCGAGCCAGTCCTTGAAGCCGGTCGGGGCTGCCGTGATGACCTTGGGATTGTAGATCACCACGTTGCCCGAATAGATGTGACCGACGCCATAGGGATACTTCATCGCGGGGATGAGATTCTTGGCGTTCGGGATCTTGGCGTAGTCGATCGTCTCGATGACGCCGGCCTCGTTCATCTCGAACATGTTGGCAGCGGACAGGCCCTGAATGTCGACCGTCCCGCGCGGGAGGCGGCGCTCGGCGACCATCTTGGCGCGACGGGGCGCGTCGCCAGCCTGATCCTGCACCACTTCCATGCCCTTGGACTTCAGGAAGGGGTCCTCGATGTTCTTGGTCAGCAGGCGGGCATAGTCGCCGCCCCAGGTTCCGACGACGACCCTGCCGGCAGCCTGGGCGAGGGCCGGCATGCCGAGCCCGGAGGCGAGAGCGACGGCGCCGGCGCCCTTGAGAAGATCGCGTCTGTCGAAAGTGGCCATGGTTTTACTCCCCTGTTGGACGCCCGTCGAAACCCGAGATCAGGCTTCGCGCGGATAAACGAGCCCGGCGTCTTCGGCCCAGCCTATGGTGATGGTCTCGCCCGGCTTCGGCTCGGCGGTGCCGGCCTTGTTCGGGATCTGCAGCAGCATCCGGTCATGACCGGACAGGCCGACGTCGATCTCGAGGATCGCGCCGAGATAGGAGGCGTGCTCGACGCGCGCCTCGAAATGGTTGTGAAGCCCCTGCGCCTCGCCGCCGACGGCGATGCGTTCGGGGCGCAGGGCAAGCGTCGCCGCGCCCGCGCCGGTCGCGGCCGCGCAGCCGATCGTGACGCCGCCTTTCGTCCGGAAGCGACCGGGTGCCACGATCTCGCCGTCGAGGAAGGCGCTGCGACCGATGAAACCGGCGACGAAGCGGTCGGCCGGCCGCTCATAGAGCTCGCGCTGGGTGCCGATCTGGCGGACCTCGCCCTTTTCCATGACGACCAGACGGTCGGCCATGGTCAGCGCCTCCTCCTGGTCGTGGGTGACCATGATCGTGGTCAGGCCGAGCTTGCGCTGCAGGTCTCGGATCTCGACCCGGACCTCCTGGCGCAGCTTGGCGTCGAGATTGGACAGCGGCTCGTCGAGGAGCAGCACGTCCGGCTCCATGGCGAGGGCGCGGGCGAGCGCGACGCGCTGCTGCTGGCCGCCCGAGAGCTGGCGCGGATAGCGCTCGTCGAAGCCGGCAAGCTGGACGAGGCGCAGCGCCTCGGCGACGCGCGGCGCCCGGTCGGCTGGCGGAATCTTGCGCATCTCCAGCCCGAAGGCGACGTTTTCCGCCACCGTCATGTGCGGGAAGAGCGCATAGCTCTGGAAGACGAGGCCGCAATTGCGCTTCCAGGGCGGCAGCGCCGTGACCTCACGCTCTCCGATCGCGATCCTGCCGGCGCTGGGGGCGATGAAACCGGCGACCATGCGCAGCGTCGTCGTCTTGCCGCAGCCCGACGGGCCGAGCAGGACCAGGAACTCGCCATCGGCGATATCGATATCGACATTGTTGACGACGGTCAGGTCGCCATAGGTCTTGCGGAGATTCTCGATCGAAAGCCGCGCCATGATCTCAGACCACCCGGCTCAGCTTGACGTAACGGTCGGTCACGATCATCGCGACGGCGATCAGGACGATCTGGATCAGGGATGCTGCGGCCACGGTCGGATCGATCTTCCATTCGAGATATTGCAGGATGGCGATGGGCAGGGTCGTCCGGCCGGGTCCGACGAGGAACAGGCTCATCTCCAGATTGCCGAAGGAGGTGACGAAGCCGAAGAGCCCCGCCGCGACGATGCCGGGACGGATGCTCGGCAGCGTCACGCGCCGGAAGGTGGTGAAGGGGCCGGCGCCGAGGTTCTGCGCCGCTTCTTCGATCGTGCGGTCGAAGCCGACCAAGCTGGCCGTGACGAGCCTGACCACCCAGGGAATGACGACGAGGGTATGAGCGGCGATGAGACCGCCAAGCGAGCCCATGACCGGCAGGCCGGTCGCGATTTCGGTCTCGATCTGGAAGACGTAGGTCGCCGTACCGAGCACGATGCCTGGCATGACCAGCGGCAGCAGCAGCAGCGTGTTGAAGGCGGGCCCCAGCACGATCCGATGGCGGACCAGTGCGAGGCTCGCGGGCACGCCCAGCAAAAGGCCGATCAGCGTGGCGGAGACGCCGACCTGAAGGCTGAGCAGGAAGCCGTTGATGAAGGGCTGGTTGTTGGCGGCGGCCGAAAACCACTTCAGCGAATAGCCTTCCGGCGGGAAGGAGGGGATCTCCTGCCGGAAGAAGGCGAGCCAGGTGACGAAGATCAGCGGCAACAGGATGTAGAGCAGAGACAGGCCCGCGGCCGCGTTGAGCGCGATGCGGCCCAGGCTCGGGCGGGTGGCGGCGCTCATGCGGCGTCTCCGGCAAGGCCGGGCTGAAGGCGATCATTCCGGCCGAAGCCGAGCCGGGCCGGCCCAGAACGACGGCGTGCTGTCCTGCGCATTCAATCTGCTTTCACTGGAGCGTGTTCTTGTGGAACGCGCCGCCTTTCATGATCACCGGCAGCCGGGCTCCCTGGTCCTGCAGAAGGGCCAGGTCTTCCAGCGGGTTGCCGTCGACCAGGATCATATCCGCATAAGCCCCAGCACGCAGCGTGCCAAGCTTGCCTTCCATACGCAGGAGCTGGGCTCCGACGGTGGTGGCTGAGCGGATGATCTCGATCGGCGAGAGAACCTCCCGCCGCAGCAGGAATTCGCGCGACTGGTCGACCTGGAGCTGGCCGAGCAGGTCAGAGCCATAAGCGACCGGCACGCCGGCGCGCTTGCAGATCTCCAGGGAGCGCAGGCCGCCGTCGATGACGAGATCGTTCTTGGCGAGCATGTCGCCATTCATGCCGAATTCTGCGGCACGCTCCTTCATCGCGTAATAGGCGACGAGATTGGCGGTGAGGAACATGCCCTTCTCGGCCATCAGCTTCGCCGCGGCATCGTCGATCAGGTTGCCGTGTTCGATGGCGCGTACGCCGCACTGGGCGGCGCGGGTGATCGCTTCGGGCGTGTAGGCATGGGCGCAGACATAGCGGCCGAATGCGGCCGCTTCCTCCACGGCGGTGCGGACCTCGTCGAGGCTGAACTGCAGCGAGTCGAGCGGATCGTAGGGGGAGGCGACGCCGCCTGACATCATGATCTTGATGTGGTCGGCGCCGAGCCGCATCTGCTCACGGACCGATTTGCGCACGGAGGACACGCCGTCCGAGACGTTCATCGTATAGGCCATGGCGTTGCAGCAGTTGCAGCGCGAGCCGAAATCGGTGCGCCGGCGCGGGTCGCTGTGGCCACCGGTGGGGCCGATCGCCTGGCCTGCGATGAAGAGGCGCGGTGCCGAGACATGCCCCTTTTCGACAGCCTCCTTGATGCCCCAATCGGCGCCGCCCGTGTCGCGCACCGTGGTGAAGCCGCGGTCGATCATGCCCTTCATCAGGCCGATGGCCCGCGCCGTCATCAGCGTCAGCGGCATGCTCTCCATCGAGCGGATGACGACTTCGGAGAGGAAAACGTGGACATGGCTGTCGATCAGCCCCGGCATCAGCGTGCGGCCGCCGCAGTCGATGACCTCCGCCGAGTCCGACCGGATCGGGCTGTCGGAGAGCTCGCGGATCGTCTCACCCTCGACCAGCAGTTCGTAGCCGGCACGTACCTCGCCGAAATCCGGTTCAAGGAGCTGAAAGTTCCTGAACAGCAGCGGCGCCATGGCGGGCTTCTCCTCCGGCTGGGCCCCGCGATCGCAGGCCCCTGTTGCAGCCGCTGATATATTGAGAAGTTTATTCCGCCTTGTCCATCGCCCCGGGTGCTGTCGGCAACAGGCCGGGCATGCCTTCAGCCCATGGGCTGCGGGCCTGGCCGTCGCCTTCTCCGGCTGGTCGGGTCAGCTTTTGGCGGCGCTGCTCTGCGCCGGAGCGCGGTTGCGCACGGCGAGCGAGAGATCATCCACCAGCGCGCAGCTGATCGTCGGCAGCCCGTCGAGCAGGTTCGGCACGAAGGCCTGGGAAGGGGGCATGCGGCGCGGCAGCGCGTGGAGCGCGGCGGCCATCCTCAGCGGGTCGCGAGGACTCTCACCGCTCTCCTGCGGATCATGCAGCACGTCGATCAGCTTGAGCTGGTCGGCGCGCTCGGCCCGGATCGCCTGCTCGAGGCGGGGCTTCACTCGGGGAACGATAAGCGCCGGCTTGTCGAAGGACAGCACCTCGCAGAAGGTGTTGTAGCCGCCCATGGCGACAACGCAGTGGGCCCGGTTCATCAGCAGTTCCAGGCGCGGCTCGAAGCCGAGGCTCTCGAGCTTCGGAATCCGCGCGATGCGCTCGGCGAAGCCCTTGCGCCGCTCGCGCGACATGAACGGGCCAAAGACGATCAGGGAAGGCAGTTCGATCGTCGGATCGGCCTCATAGGCCGAGATCACCCAGTCGATGACGCCGGCGCCATCGCCGCCGCCGCCCGGCGTCACCAGGATGAAGGGACCCTTGGTGATCCGGGGAAAGCGCGTCGGCGGCATCGGGCTCGGAACGGCGCGCTTGAGATAGCCGGTGTAGCGGATCTTGTGGTCGAAGAGATGCGGGTTCGGCAGACCGGCGAGTGGCTGGTAGATGCTCTCCAGCCCATAGACGAAGATGTCGTCATAGATCTGCCCGAGTGCGTCCAGAGCCCCGCTCTGGCGCCATTCCTCGTGCAGCTTGACCGGCTCGTCGAGCACGTCGCGCAGGCCGAGCACGATCCGGGCACCGCGGCGGCGCAGGATGTCGAGCGCCGGCACGAGTTCGCCGCGCAGGCCGATCGGCTCCTTGTCGACGATGACGACATCGGGATCGAAGGACAGGACGACCTGCTTGATGATGTCGGTCCGCAGCCGGATCGTGTCGTTCAGGTCGAGATTGAGATGGTGCGGGCCATAGCGCCCATCGGTCTGCTTCTCGACGCCGGGAATGCGGACATAGTCGACGCCATCACCGAACTGGAAGCTCGAGATCACCGACGAGCCCGAGACGATGATCACTGATATATGAGGGTAGCTCGCGACAAGCGAGTTCGCGATCGCGCGGCAACGCCGGATATGTCCCAGTCCGAAGGTGTCGTGGCTGTAGATCAGGACGCGCGGCGCGTGGGACGAGCGCTGTACCCGATCGGTACCCGGAAGGTCGACGACGTTGAAAGGCATATCCGCGTCGCCCCCCGCAGATAGGTCAGACGACCTCATGCCGAGGACGAACGCACCTGAGAATACGCCCCGCCTTTATAGCGCGAGGTTGGAACCTGTCCAAGTCCGGCGCACCCGACCGACCGCTCGAATCTGCATCAGGGGCAGACGTAACCCTGCCGGTCCGGCAGACAGCGGTTGCCATTGGGCAGGACGAGGGCGCCGCGCGCGTCGCGAAGCACGCGCTCGCCGTTCGGCAGCAGGAAGCCGCCGGTGGCGTCCATCGGCGCCCGCGTGCCGTCCGGGAGGATAACCTCGCTGCCGACGACCGTGATCCGCTTCGTCGGGGTGATCTGTGGCATCCCGGCGGGTTGGGGCTGCGGCTGCAACCTTTGCGGAGTGCTGCAGGCAGCGAGGGCAAGGGTGCCGAGGAGGGCGGCGGCGGCGATGGGCTTTTTCATGGGCGCTCAACGTTCTGGCACGGGATTGGTTCCCGGATTCTAGCGGCTGGGTGCCGCTTGGGAAATGCGGTCGTCGACCATCTGTCGCGGATCGCCGGGGACGACGGCCGGGTGGGCGAGCGAAGCGGCCAGAAAGGCGTCGAGAAATCCCCAGGCCATCTCGTCATGGTCGCGATGGTGCAGCAACAGGCCGAAGGCGGTGTCACCGTCCCCTTCGGCCCGGAGTGACCCCAGCAGGCGACAGCATTCGGCAAGGAGATCGTCGGCCCGGCGGCCGGTCCGGCTCGTCCAGTCGATGATGTCGAGCGCCGTGTTGATGAGACGGGGGCCGCCCTCGGGCCTGAGCCGATAGCCGCGGAAGCAGGAGAGAGCGTGGAAGCCGAGGGCCGGCAGCCGGGCCGCGTGAGCCGGATCGATCCGGTTCCAGGGCGGCACGAAGACCGGAAGCGGCGCGGTTTCCAGCACGTCGGCGAGGTGCCGCGAGGCGGTCGCGATCTCGGCGTCGAGTTCCATCGCGTCGCGAGAGGGGCCGAACTCCGACTTCTTGGCCGGCGGCTCGGCATGGTTTCGATGCCAGGTGCCGTGCTGGCAGGGCCGCAGCAACGGCATCTGCCGAAGTGCCCGGCCGAGCGAAGGTTCAGCCAGCATGGGAATGACGGCGAGCAGGACAGGGAGGCCGTGCCGCTCGGGCAGCGTCGCCAGACGGTCGAGGGCAGGGCTGGCCGCGATGGCGTCGTCGTCGCGCAGCCAGAGTCGGATGCGCCGACCGGCCGCGCTCCAGCGGTCGAGTTCCGCCTGAAGCTCGCCCCAATGGTCCTGGCGGGGGGGCGTCACGGCATCGGCTCCATGGCGGGCTGAGCGCGGCGCGCGGCATGGTTCGCGATCGCGACGGCGAGCCCCCGCGCGAGGATGTCGGCGGCTCGGTCCCGGTTGCGCTCGTCCAGAGCGAAGCGGCGGGCGGCGACGCCCATTTGCGCGCGTCGTTGCGGATCGTCGAGCAGGTCGCCCAGCGCCGAAGCGAGCCCGGCTTCGTCGCCCTCGGGCAGGAGCAGCGCGGTTTCGCCTCGCCTGACGGTGGCGGAGACGCCGCCGCTGTCGAAGGCGACGATCGGCAGGCCGACGGCCTGCGCCTCGAGGTAGACCAGTCCATAAGCTTCGCGCACGCCCGGCCAGACGAAGAGGTCGTGCTCCGCCAGGGTGGCGACGACACGGTCATGGGCGATGGACCCAAGCCATGCGATGCGTCCTTCGGGGAAACCGGCGAAAGCCTCCTCGACCTCGACCCGCCTGCGTCCGTCGCCGATCACGGTCAGGGTCCAGGGTCGGTCCGCCAGATGCGAGAGCACCCGCGCCAAGACGCGATAGCTGTTCTCCTTGGTGCCCTCGCGCATCATCGCGACGGTAACGAGGCGAGGCGCCGAGGCAGTCTCTTCGTTGCGGCGGGGCGGAGGGCCCACGAAAGCGATGAAGGGCGGCAGCTCCATCAACGCGGTGGGGTCTGAACGCCAACGCTCGAGCCCGCGGCGGTCGCGATCCGTGAACCACAGATGCAGGTCCGCCGCTGCCAGTCCCTCGCGGACGAGGCGGGTGTGAGCCGCCCAATCGCCGGTGGCGCGACGCTCTGCATCGCTGGCTTCGGCCACGACATAGGGGATGCCGAGCCTCTGCGAGATGGCGGGGCCGAGCAGGTCCGGCGCCTTGTAGTAGTTGTGATAGGTGAACCAGAGCTCGGGCGCTGCCCCGTCTCCGCGCCACTGCGCGAGCAGGGCTTCGATGCGCTCCGCCGCGGCGGCCTGATGGGCCGCGAGCCGCTCGGGCTCGGGAGTGGGCGTGAAATCGCGCGCGCCGATGCCGGGCATGACGCTGTGTCCGAGACTTTCCAGCGCCGCCACGAGCTGTCTCGCCATGCGGCGGTCGCCCGAAATGCGGCCGTCATCATAGGCGTTGAGCGGGGTGTGAAAGGCGATGCGCACCGGGTCTTCGCGTCGGACGAGCTTGTGACGGGTTCAACGATAGGGGTCGGCCGCGTCGCGCAGGCCGTCGCCGAGGAAGTTGAAGGCGAGGATGATCAGGATCACCGGAACGACCGGATAGAGCAGCCAGGGATAGAGCGCCACGACATTGATGTTCTGCGCCTCGTTGAGCATCACCCCCCAGCTGGTGATCGGCGGGCGCAGGCCGAGCCCCAGGAAGCTCAGCGCCGTCTCGCCGAGGATGGTCTTCGGGATGGTGATCGTTGCCGAGGCGATGAGATGGCTCATGAAGCCCGGCACCAGATGCAGACCGATGATCCGCGCGGGCTTCGCGCCCATCAGCTGGGCGGCGACGACATAGTCCTCCTCGCGCAGTGACAGGAGCTTCGAGCGAACTGCCCTCGCCAGACCCGTCCAGTCCATCAGGCCGAGGATGACGGTGATGCCGAAATAGACCAGCAGGGGGCTCCAGGAGGGCGGCATGATCGCCGCCAGCGCCAGCCAGAGCGGGATATGCGGCAAGGACTGCACGATCTCGATCACGCGCTGGACCACGAGATCGACTTTGCCGCCATAGTAGCCGGCGATGCCGCCGATGATGACGCCGAGGATGAAGGAGACGAAGACGCCGAGCAGGCCGATCGAGAGCGAGATGCGGCCGCCATAGAGAATGCGCGAGAGTACGTCGCGCCCGAGCCTGTCGGAGCCGAGCAGGAACAGCGTGCCCCTCTCCGGCGGGCAGACCAGATGCCGATTGCCGGGAATCAGGCCCCAGAAGACATAGTCCTCGCCACGGCAGAAGAAGCGCAGGGGCTGCGGGCGGCTGCGATCGACGTCGTATTCGCGCTTCAGGTTCTCCATGTTGAGGCGCTGCGTGTAGGGGTAGACGAAGGGGCCGAGGAAGCGGCCCTCGTGGAAGAGATGCACCTCCTGGCGCGGGGCGCGGATGAAGTCGGTGTTGCGCGTGGTGTAGTGGTAGGGCGCCAGGAACTCGGCGAAGGCCGCCATCGCATAGATCGCCAGGATGACGACGCCGGAGATCAGCGCGAGCTTGTGGCGGCGGAACTTCCACCACATCAGCTGCGACTGCGAGGCGAGATAGACGCGCTCCTGCTCGGGCGTCATCACCTCGACGGCGTTCGGTTCGAACGGCGCCGTGGAGGCCGTGTGCGGCAGTGGTGCGCCATCGGGTGGCAATCCCAAAGCCGGCGAAGGCGGTGTCGCGGCCTGGTTCACTTGGTCGCCTCGCCCTGCAGGCGGATCCGCGGATCGAGGATCGCCAGCGCGATGTCGGAGATCAACACGCCGATCACGGTCAGGAAGGACAGGAACATCAGGAAGGAGCCGGCGAGATACATGTCCTGGCTCTGCAGGGCGCGGATCAGCAGCGGGCCGGTCGTCTGCAGGGAGAGGACGATGGCGACGATCTCGGCGCCGGAGACGATCGAGGGCAGGATGTCGCCGATGTCGGAGACGAAGAAGTTCAGCGACATGCGCAGCGGGTATTTGCGCAGCGCCTTGCCGGGCGGCAGGCCCTTGGCGCGGGCGGTGACGTAGTACTGCTTCTGCAACTCGTCGAGGAGGTTGGCACGCACGGCGCGGATCATCCCGGCCGTGCCGCCGGCGCCGATGATGATGACCGGGATCCAGAGATGCTCCAGCACCGAGGCGGCCTTGGCCCAGCTCATCGGCTGGTTGAGATATTGCGGATCGACCAGGCCGCCGATTGAGGTGCCGAACCAGACATTGGCGAAATACATGAAGACCAGCGCCAGCAGGAAATGCGGCACGGCGAGGCCGATCAGGCCGATGAAGGTCAGGCCGTAATCACCCCAGCTGTACTGATGCGTGGCGGAATAGATGCCGATCGGGAAGGCGACGATCCAGGTGAAGATGATCGTGACGAAAGAGACGATCATCGTCAGCAGCAGACGGTCGCCGACCACCTCGCGAACCGGGCGCTGATACTCGAAAGAGTAGCCCATATCGCCCTGGATGAGGCCGGTGACCCACCAGAAGTAGCGCTCGATCACCGGCTTGTCGAAGCCGTATTCCTTCTTGAGGAACTCGATGCGCGAGAGATCGGCCTTCTCTCCTTGCGCCTGCATCTCGGCGGCCAGCGTCTCGAAATAATCTCCTTCCGGCAGGTTGATGACGGTGAAGATCAGCGCACTGGTGACCAGCAGCGTCGGGATCATCACCAGGATGCGCTTGAGGATGTATTTGAGCAGCACGCTTCAGCCCCTGCCCTTGTCGAGGCCGACCGTCTTGCGGGTGTCGAACCAGAAGGTGTCCGGCATATAGCGGCCGAAAAAGGCGCCGGGCTCGAAGCTGTAGAGCCCCTTCTGCGGGACGTTCTTCAGGTCCCTCGAGACGACGACGGGCTGCAGCGTGCCGTTGACGACGCCGATGGCGAAGAGCTGCTCGGCGTTGATCTGCAGCATGCGCCGCCAGATCTGCCGGCGCTCGGACTGGGTCGCGCTGCTGCGCCACTGCCCGTAGAGGGCGACCAGCTCCTGCGCCTCGGTGAGATCGGGCGCCTCGCCCTCGCGGCCCGCCGTCTCGTGATACTGGCCCCAGCGCGGCCAGTTGAACTGGGCGGAGCTGGTGGGGGCCAGTGCGTCGGGCTCCATGTCGGCGGCGACGAGGCCGTTGTCCATGCCGGCCCAAGCCGACATGATGGTCTGGCCGGCGATGATGCGCCGGCGGAAAACGTCGCGCTGGGTCGAGCGGGGATAGATCTTGATGCCGACGGCGTAGAGATCCTGCTTGATCAGGTCGAGGATGTCGGTTTCCTCGGTGCTCTCGCCGGCGGTCTCGATGGTGAATTCGAGCCGCCGTCCGTCACTCAGAAGGCGGATCCCGTCGGAGGCGCGGCGCGTCAGTCCGGCTTCGTCGAGCAGGCGGTCGGCGAGGGCCGGATCGTACTGCGTCCAGAGCTTCGCCAAGCCTGCATCATAGAGCGGGCTCTGGGGCAGGGCCGTGTTGCCGCTCTCCCTTGCCAGGCCGAAAAAGATGACCTGGTTGATGTCCTTGCGGTTGATCGCGACCGACAGCGCCTTGCGGTAGCGGAGGTCCCGGTTCAGGTCGCGCCAGACCGGGTCGATCGCGTTCAGGTTTGGCATCAGGGCAAAATAGGAGCCCTCGGCCCGTGTCCAGAGGCGGACTTCGAAGTTCATGCGCTTCGAGGCGTCCTTGAGGAAGGTGTAGTTGTCAAAGCGCAGATAGCGGGCCTGGAGATCGGCGTCGCCGGCCGCAGCCTTGGCCGGCACCAGGGAATGGGTGCCGACGGTCAGGGTGACCTCGTCGACATAGGGCAGTTGCCGGCCATTCTCATCGATGCGGTGAAAGAAGGGGTTTCGTTCGAAGGTGAACTGCTCGGCCGGCAGCGGCGTGGTGTTCCACCAGGGGTCGAGCGTTGGCAAATCGGGATTCTCGGGGCGATACATCCGCGAGAGCCGCTCATGCAGGGCGCCCCAATCCCGCACGCGCGCCTGCCGGACGCGCGATTGCAGCGTCACGGGATCGGCGAAGTCGATATGGAACTGCTTCAGATAGCCCGACGGCATGCAGATGTAAGTCGGCTGGGCGCCGGCGAGCGCGGGCAGGAAGATCGGATTGGGCTTCGACCAGGAGTAACGAACCTCCGTCTCGCTCAGCACCTCGAAGACGGGGGGCTCGCCGCCGACCAGAAGCGCCTGCGGCGGCCCGCCTGGCGAGAGCCGCTTGTTGTTGGCGACATGGGTCCACCAGTAGCGAAAGTCCTCGGTGGTGAAGGGCGCTCCATTGGACCAGCGATGGCCGGGACGCAGCCGCAGGGTGAAGATCCGGCCGGCCTCGACCTCGAAGCTCTCGAGCACGTCGGGCGCGAGATCGAGGTTGTCGTCGTAGCCGACCAGCCGCGTGTAGCCGTAGAGCGTCATCATGCGGATATCGCGCTGGTCGCCCATCAGCATCCGCATCGTGCCGCCATGGCGGCCGGGAACCCGCTCGTCACCGGTCAGCGCGACAATGCGAGGGGAATCCGGGACGCGCTGCGCCACCCGCGGAAGCTTGCCGGTTGCCACTCTCTGTTCGAGGAAAGGGCTGTCGATCAGCTCGGAGGGACGAGCGGGCGCCGCCTGTGATAGGCGGGGCAGGCCCGAAGCCATCGCGACGGCGGCCGTGCCGATCAGCAGCGTCTCGCGGCGCGTGGGACGAAGCGATCTCATCAGGCCACCTCCCTCAGTTCGGCGCCAGGGCGGGCGAGTACGAAATGGCCGCCTCCGAGTGGCAGATGGGTCAGCGCCTCGCCTTCGGGGTCCGGCCTGAAGACCCGGTCCCAATGGCTGGAATCGGAGGCGCCGCCCGGCGCGGCCAGCTTGAAGTCGAGCTTGCGGTCGAGATCGGCGAAGGGGACCGAGCGCAGCAGGGCCTTCGTGTAGGGATGGACCGGCCGGCTGAACAGCGCGTGGCGCGGCGCAATCTCGACGATGCGGCCATTGGCCATCACGGCGATGCGGTCGGCCATGTAGTTCACCACCGCGAGGTTGTGTGAGATGAACAGGAAGGTCAGGCCGCGCTCGGCCTGGAGGTCCTTCAGCAGGTTGAGGATCTGTGCCTGCACCGACACGTCCAGCGCCGAAACCGGCTCGTCGCAGATGATCAGGTCGGGGTCGAGCGCGAGCGCGCGGGCGATGCCGATGCGCTGGCGCTGCCCGCCGGAGAAGGAGTGCGGATAGCGGTTGAGGAAGCGGACATCGAGCCCGACATCCTCCATCAGAGTCCTCACCCGCTCGGCCTGTTCGCCGGCGCCGCCCTTGCCATGGATCACCAGCGGCTCGCGCAGAATGTTCGACACGGTCATGCGCGGCGAGAGTGAGGAGACCGGATCCTGGAAGATCATCTGCACCCGCGGGCGGAACGCACGCAGCGCCTCGCCATCCAGTGCCAGGATGTCGGTCTGCGTACGGCCGTCGTCGAAGACGATGCTGCCGGCATCGGGCGTGACGGCGCGCATGATGATCTTACTGACTGTGGTCTTGCCGCAGCCGCTCTCACCGACGAGGCCGAGGCATTCGCCGCGCCGGATGTCGAAGCCGACATCGTCGACGGCCAGCACGGTCTGCTGGGTGCCCTTGCCGAAGAAGCTGCGAGAACCGGTGGTGTAGGCCTTCCGCAGCCCGCGCACACTCAGTAGCGGCGCCTGCTCGCCGGCATTCGGCAGGGGCATGGCGCGCGGCGCGGCGGGCGGGCGGGGGCGTGCCTCGCGCAGCGCCACGAGACGTTCGCCCTCTTCCATGTCGAAATGCGGCGAGGCCTTCAGCAGGGCCTTGAGATAGGGGTGGCGCGGCCGGCGGAAGATGTCTTCGACCGGGCCGCTCTCCATGATCTCGCCATGGTAGATCACGACCACCTCGTCGGCCATGTTGGCGACGACGCCGAGATCATGGGTGATGAGCAGGATCGCCATGCCCATTTCGGCCTGGAGGTCGCGCATCAGGTCGAGCACCTGGGCCTGGATCGTGACGTCGAGCGCCGTGGTCGGCTCATCGGCGATCAGCAGGGCCGGCTGGCAGATCAGCGCCATGGCGAGCATGGCGCGCTGGCGCAGCCCGCCCGAGAGTTCGAAGGGATAGAGCCCGTAGGCGCGCACCGGGTCCTTGAAGCCGACGCGACCGAGCATCGTTTCGATCAGACCGCGCGCTTCGGCCTTGCTCATGGGCCGGTGCAGCAGCAGCGCTTCCTCGATCTGGTTGCCGATGGTGTGGACCGGCGAGAGCGACGACATCGGCTCCTGGAAGATCATGCCGATGCGCCCGCCGCGCAGGGCGCGGATCGCCTTGCCCTCCGCCGGCAGTGCGGCAATGTCGATGGTGGTGTCGGGGGTGAGCGGATCGCGGAACAGGATCTCCCCCCCGGTCACGCCGCCAGCGCGGGGCAAAAGCCCCATGATCGCCTGCGAGATCACCGATTTGCCCGAGCCCGACTCGCCGACCAGCGCGACGGTGCGGCCCGCGGGCACACGCAGGCTCACGCCCTTCACGACGTCGCGCGCGAGGCCGTGAACGGTGAACCCGATATGCAGATCGCTGATCCGAAGAATATCCATCAGCCGCTTTCGCCGGAGCTTCGCCCCCAGTTCCTCATCACAACGTCACTAGACGCGGAAAGTGCCGCTTTGCCAACGGGGTTCGACCGACTGCGACACCGCGCCGGACCATGTCGCCCGGCGATGACGGTCGCGTGAAAGCGGGCTCATTGCGCTCGCGGCGCGGCTGGCACACATATGGACCTTCGAAGGTCAGGAGACGGGCGCCGGGTTGCGGCGCACCGGCGAGGATTCCTCTTGGAGACCAGCCTCTTCCGCTATGTCTGGGAGAAGAGCCGCGGCGAGCAGATCATCGTCCTGCTCATCATCCTCGCCTCGATCCCATTCTATTGGGCGTCCTTCGACGTGCCCAAGCGCATCGTCAACGATGCGATCCAGGGCAATGCCTTCAAGGACGGCAAGACCACGGCGACCCTGCTCGACTTCACCCTGCACCTTCCCTCCTTCCTCGGGGGTGCGAGCTTCAAGCTGTTCGAGGGATTCCAGGTCGGTCAGCTCGGGCTGCTGCTGGGGCTGAGCAGCTATTTCCTGTTCCTGGTGCTGGTCAACGGCGCGTTCAAATACGTCATCAATGTGCGCAAGGGCATCCTCGGCGAGCGCATGCTGCGGCGGATGCGCTACGACCTCTTCAGCCAGCTCATGCGCTTCCGCCCCGAGGACATCCGGGCGGTGAAGCCGGCCGAGGTCGCCAGCATGATCAAGGACGAGGTCGAGCCGATCGGCGGCTTCGTGGGCGACGCCTTCATCCAGCCGGTCTTCCTCCTGACGCAGGCGCTGACGGCGCTGACCTTCATCATGGTGCAGAGCGTCTGGCTGGGGTCGATCGCTCTGGTGATCGTGCTGGCACAGGCCATCATCGTCCCGATCCTGCGGCGCGAACAGCTGCGGCTGGGACGCGAGCGCCAGATCGCCTCGCGCCAGCTCGCGGGGCGGATCGGCGAGATCGTCGATGCCGGGCCGACCATCCAGGGTCATGGCGCGACGACCTATGTCCAGTCGGACATCGCCGGGCGGCTGGGCCGGCTCTTCGACATCCGCTACGCGCTCTACAAGCGCAAATTCGCGGTCAAGTTCCTGAACAACCTGCTGGCGCAGATCACGCCCTTCTTCTTCTACGCGATCGGCGGCTTCTTCGCTCTGCAGGGGCGCCTCGATATCGGCCAGCTCGTCGCCGTCATCGCGGCGTATCGCGACCTGCCGCCGCCGATCAAGGAGCTGATCGACTGGGACCAGCAGCGCAACGACGTCACGATCAAGTACGAGCAGGTCATCGCCCAGTTCAACACCGAAGACCGTGTCCAGCTCGACGAAGAGGGCGGTGTCGAGCGCTTGCCGGAGACCGGAGAGATCCGGCTGGACGGCGTGCAGATGCTGGACAATCGGGGCCAGCCCCTGCTGATGCCGCTGACCGTCCGCATTCCGCGACCGGGCGAGGTCGCGTTGGTCGGTCCGGCCGGCGGCGGGCTGGAGGTGCTGGGCCGCATCCTCGGTCGGCAGGCGATGAATTATTCCGGGCGGGTGATGTTCGACTCGGCTCCGCTGGCACGCATGTCGGTCGAGCGGGCGAGCCATCTCATCGGCTATGCCGGCAACGAGACCGAGATCATCGCGGGCACGATCCGCGACAACATCCTGCTGCCGCTGAAGCGACGCCGTCCCGACATCCGCCCCCAGGGCCGGCTTTCGACCAGCGAACACCGGCGCTTCGTCGAGTCGCTGCGATCGGGCAACACGCCGCTGCCCTTCGAGGCCGACTGGACGGATTACCAGGGAGCGGGCGTGGCCGACGAGACAGAGCTGGCGCAGCGGGTGAGGACGGTGCTCGATGTTCTCGGCTGTGCGGAGGACGTCTACGAGCTGGGCCTCGACGGGAAGGTGACGGCCGGTCTGCGCGCCGAGGCGAAGGCGCAGATCGTGGATGCGCGCTGGGCGGTGGCCGAGGAGCTCGCCCGCAGCAAGCTCGCCGGGTTGATCACGCCCTTCGACCCCGAGAGCTACAACGATAATGCGACCATCGCCGAGAACCTGATCTTCGGCGCCCGGATGAGCCCCCGCTTCGCCAACGAGACGCTGCTGTTCGAGCCCTACGCCCATGCGATCCTGAAGGCAGAGTCGCTGGTCGAGCCGCTGGTCGAGGTCGGCTCGCGGATCGCTGGAACCGTCGCCGAGATCTTCGCCGGGCTGCCGCACGGCCATGCCCTCTTCGAGCGTTACTCCTTCGGTTCGGGGCTGGATTTCGACCGGATGGGCGAATTGGCGGCCTTGCTCGACAAACACGACATGCGCAGCCCCCTCGACGCCGTGGCCGAGCGCGATCTGGTGGCGCTGGCGCTGGGCTATATCGAGCCCAAACACCGGCTTAACCTGCTCGATGAGCGGCTGCGTGAGCGCATCCTGCGGGCGCGGGCGAGCTTCAAGATGCATCTGCCGGCCGACGCGGTGGAGGACGTCGATTTCTACGATCCCGACAAGGTGATGGTCGGGGCGAGCCTGCGCGACAACCTGATGTTCGGCCGCATCGGCCACGGTATCGCCGATGCGCGGAAGAAGGTGGCGATGATCGTCCGCAAGGCGCTGGCGCGTGCGGGGCTCGACGGTGACCTCTATCGCATCGGCCTCAACACCGATTGCGGCATTCGCGGTCGGTTCCTGCCGACGCGGCTCAAGCTCGCCATCCCGCTGGCGCAGGCGCTGATCAAGGCGCCGCAGATCGCGATCCTCGATCTCGGCGCGTTCCTCGCGACGACCACGGAACCCGAGGCGGTCATTGCCCGGCTACGCGAGCATTGCGCCGGCATGACGCTGTTCCTGCTCGTCAGGGACGACCATCTCGTCGGTGACATCCCCCTCAGGATCGTCTTCAATGGGCCTTCGGCGACCCTCGAGAGCGGGACCGAGGAGGAGGACGAGGCGGCGATGCCGCCCCCGACGCGTCAACGGAACGGCATCGAGACCATGGAGGCGCGGTCATGACCCTCGAAACGGACATTTCATGCCTGCGACAGGTGCCGCTGTTCCGGAGCCTGCCCCTGCCGCGGCTGAAGCTCGTCGCGCTGATGGGAGAAAAGCTGCGTTTCGATCCTGGGACGCAGATCATCGCCGAGGGCGAGACGCCTGAGGGTGTCTTCGTCGTCTTGCAGGGCGAACTCGAGATTTCACATGGCGGCGCGAACGGGGAGGGGCCGCGGCTGCCGCTCCATACCGGCAGCCTCGTCGGCGACGTGCCGCTTCTCTCCGGGCGCAGCTATGTCGGCGCGATCACCGCCAAGACGGCCGTCGTGGCGCTGCGTCTGCCGAAGGATCTGTTCTTCGAACTGCTCGAGACGATCCCCGATTTCAGCCTGGCGCTGACGCGCGACCTGGCGTCGCGGCTCTACCGGCTGGCGGACCGCACGCTGCATGCGGAGAAGGTGCATTGACGAACCGGATTTCCGCATGAGCCTTCAGCAAGCGGCGGCGACGCGCGGCGGCATGGGGATGGAGCAGGTCTCGTCGTGGAATCGCGACATCCGCTTCGCCTCCGGGATGATCCTGCTGTTCTTTGCGACGACGCATTTCCTCAACCATGCCGCCGGGATCGCCGGGGTCGCGGCGATGGAGCAGGCGCAGGAATGGCGCTACTGGTTGTGGCATTCCTGGGCAGGCACCATCGCGCTCTACGGGGCGCTGATCGTCCATCCCTTCTTCGCGCTCGTGCGGGTGGCACAGCGGCGCACCTTCAAGATGCCGGCGCGCGAGATGCTGCAGATCGCGCTCGGGCTCGCCATCCCGCTCTTTCTGATCGACCACATCGTCGGCACGCGGGTGATGGGGAGCTTCTTTCATCTCGACGAGAGCTACCGCGCCGTGCTGCGCCGTCTCTGGCCGGGGCTGGCGATGTCGCAGACGATCCTGCTGCTGCTGGTTTGGGTCCACGGCATCATCGGCCTGCATTTCACGCTGCGCTCGCGTGACGGCTATCAGCGCTGGCGCGACCCGTTCCTGCTGCTGGCGATCCTGATCCCGATCCTCGCCCTGATCGGCTTCGCCGTCGGCGGGCGCGAGGCCGGGCAAATGGCGATGCCGCCAGAGGTCTCTTCGGACGCCCAGATCGTGATGTTCAACCAGAACGTCACCTGGGCGAAGACGGTCTTCTACGGGCTGGTCGGGTGCTTCGTCGCCTTCGTGGCGATCCGCGAGATCCGGGTTCGGACCACGCGGCATATCACCGTGCGGTTCGTCGGCCATGGCGTGCGCAAGCTCGCGCCCGGCCTGACCGTGCTGGAGATGTTCCGCCGCTTCGGCATCCCTCATGCGGCGCTCTGCGGGGGGCGGGCGCGCTGCGCCACATGCCGCGTTCTGGTTCTGGACGGCGGCGACAGCCTGCCGCCTCCGGGAGCCAACGAGGCGAAGCTGCTGCGCCGGATTGCGGCGCCAGAACGGGTGCGTCTCGCCTGCCAGATCCGCCCGCGCGACGACGTCCAGGTGCAGATCCTCCTGGCGTCCCGCCTGAGCGCGACGACGCCCGGCCAGCTCGAGCCCGACACCAGAATCGGCAAGCGCGGGCTGACCGTGGTGGTGGCGGATCTGCGGGCCTTCTCCGCGCTCTCCGCCCGCCAGCTCCCGCAGGAGCTGATCGGGCTGCTGAACCGCTTCTTCGACGAGATGGCCCAGGCGATCACCGCCCATGGCGGGCGCATCGACGCCTTCTATGGCGACGGTTTCATGGCCGTGTTCGGGCTGGAGGGCACGCCGGCGCGCAGCGCCCAGAGCGCGATCGCGTCCGCGGGCGACATCGTGCGGGCGGTCGAGGCGCTGAACCGGGAATTCGGGGCGGCGCTGCCCCTGCCGCTGCGCATCGGCATCGGCATCCACAGCGGCCAGGCGATCACCGGCGCGGTGGAGAATGAGAGCATGGGCCGGCGCGACATCACCGTCGGCGAGACGGTGGCGGTGGCCGCCCAGCTCGAACTGGCGACGCGCCGCGTGCTGGCCGACATCCTCGTCTCGGAGGAGACGATTCGCGCCAGCGGACGCAGCTATCGCGGGACGACGGCGCTCAAGATCACCATCCGCGGTCGTGAGAAGCCGATCAACGCGATCGGCTTCGCCAGCGCGCCGGAGCTGGCCGACGAGCGCGACGATCGCGTGACGGCGCCGCCGGTCTTCGAAGAGGCGCCCGAAATCGTTCCCGCAGCGGTGGATGCGCCGGCTGCGACCGGCGGACTGGCCGTCCTGGAGGCGGCCGCGACGGCGCCGGGGCAGACGGCTGCTCCCGCGCCGGCAGCGGGCGAGGAGACCGCTGCGCCGATCGCGCGCAAACCGCGCCGCAAGGCTGCGCCGAAGACAACGCCGCCTCCCGAGGACGCAGGCGCCTGAGCCGCGAGCGGCCGTGTGCGTCAGGCGTCGCCAAAGACCAGGAAGCGCCTGCGGTCGAAGCCGGCAGCGCGCAGCGCCTCGTCATGGATCGTCAGCGAGAGATCAATGGCCGGCGCGTCGTTGCGCGTCGCGGTCAGGGCGCCGATCTGCCCCTGCGCCCGTTCCAGCTCGAGCGCGTAATCAATCACGAGCAAGGCGGCGCCCGCGGCCAGAGCGAGCAGTTCCGGCGGCGTCGCGGCGCGGCGCCCGAAGGGCTTGAGCGAGAGGCCGAGCAGCACCAGACCATAGGGCTGGGCCGGCGCGATCTCGACCTCCTGCAGCTTGGCGGCGACGTGGCGCAGGCGGCAGGGCGCACCGTTCAGCGTGTCGGCCTCATAAGCGGGAATCTTCGGATCGATGACGGTGACGCTGGCCGGATGGTGCGTCAAAAAGCCGGTGATCGGGAGGCCGGCGCCGCCGATCTCGACGATATGGGTGCAATGGCGCACAGCGTGGGCCGCCAGCACCTGTCGCAACGCCGCGGCCGGACTCGCCAAATGCGGCAGGCGGGTGCCGGCGAGGGCGTCCGGATCGGCGCCGGCTTCGCTGGCCTTTGGGCCCGCGCTTGCATATGGTCCCGCCACCTTCGATCCCCGCTATTCGAAACGACATGACGTCCGACGCGCCGCCCGACGCCTTCTATGACATTCTGCGCGGCGTCGCAGCCCTGACCGGCAACCGCGTCGTCGGCGATCTGGCGCGCCTCGTCGCAGACGGAATGCCGCCCGAACTCTGGATCGCCTTCAACCACAAGCAGATCGGCTCGAAACGCTGGCTGGTCGATGCGCTGGCGGAGGTCCTGCCGCGGCCCGACGGCCCGGTCTGGGTGCTCGGAGCCTGGTATGGCGTGCTCGGGGCGCTGCTGCTCGATGATCAGCGTCTGACCATCCCCGCTGTTGTCAGCGTCGATCTCGATCCCGCCTGCGCGCCTGTCGCGGAGCGGCTGAACCGCCGCCATGTCGCAGAAGGCCGGTTTCGTGCCGTGACCGCGGACATGATGACGCTGGGTTTCGCCGCCCAGGAGCCTAGCCCGGGCCTCGTGATCAACACCAGCTGCGAGCATCTCGTCGATGTGCCGGGCTGGCTCGCCACGCTGCCGACGGGGCTGCCGCTGCTGCTGCAGTCGAACGATTATGTCCGCGAGCCCGACCACCGCAGCTGCGTGCCCTCGCTGGAGGCGTTCCAGGCACAGGCCGGCCTCTCCGAGACGCTCTTCGCCGGCGCGCTGCCGACGAAGAACTACACCCGCTTCATGCTGATCGGCCGGCGATGACCGAGCCTGTCATCGCGATCGCGATGAAGGGCTATCCGCGCCTGTCGGAGACCTTCATCGCGCAGGAACTGCTCGGCCTGCAGCAGCGCGCTGTGCCCTTCGCGATCTGGTCGCTGCGGCGTCCGACCGACGCGGCGCGCCATCTGATGCACGACCAGATCAGCGTGCCGGTGCATTATCTTCCGGAATACCTGCACGAGGAGCCGGGGCGCGTGCTGCGCGGCGTTCTCGGCGCCCTCGCGCGGCCCGGCCTGTTGCGGCTGTTGCCCGTCATCCTGCGCGACCTCGTCCGTGATCGCACGCGCAACCGCCTGCGCCGCTTCGGCCAGGCCTGCGTGATGGCCCGCGAACTGCCGGCGGCGACCACGCATCTTCACGTCCATTACCTGCACACGCCGGCCTCGGTGATCCGCTACGCCGCCCTGCTGCGCGGCATCGGCTGGTCGTTCTCGGCCCATGCCAAGGACATCTGGACGACGCCGGGCTGGGAAAAGCGCGAGAAGATCGCGCAGGCGGCCTGGGGCGTGACCTGCACGCAGGACGGCCACCGCGAATTGCAGCGCCTGGCCGACCGCCCCGACAAGGTCGCACTGGTCTATCACGGGCTCGATCTCGGCCGCTTTCCGGCACCGCCGCCGCGCCCGCCGCGCGACGGGAGCGACCCGGCCGACCCTGTCCGCATCGTCACCATCGGCCGGGCGGTGGAGAAAAAGGGTTTCGACGATCTGCTGGCGGCGCTGGCGCGGTTGCCGGGCGGCTTGCACTGGCGCCTGACCCATATCGGCGGCGGCGAGAGGCTGAAGGCGCTGCAGGCGCAGGCCGTGGGGCTGGGGCTCGGGGAGCGCGTGACCTGGGCCGGGCCGAAGGCGCAGGGCGATGTCATTGCCGCGCTGCGCGAGGCGGATCTGTTCGTGTTGCCTTCGAAGAGGGGCGAGGACGGCGATCGCGACGGGCTGCCCAATGTGGTGATGGAGGCCGCGAGCCAGGCCCTGCCGATCGTCGCGACCGATTTCGCCGGGATTCCGGAGTTCGTGCGTGATGGTGTCGAAGGGTTGCTGGTGCCGCCCGGCGACGTCGCGGCGCTGGCCCATGCCGTCGCCGCCCTGGCGGAGGCTCCGCAGCGGCGGGGCGCGCTCGGCCAGGCGGCTCTGGCGCGGCTGACCGGCTCCTTCTCGGCCGAGGCCGGGCTGGATGGTATCGCGGCGCGGTTGCGCGCCTCGGCGGGGCTTGCGCCATGAGTGCGGAGAGGGCTCGCAGCACGGTGCTCATCGCGGTGACGCATCTGCTCGGCTCCGGCCATCTGGTGCGAGCGGCGCAGCTGGCGCGGGCGCTGGCGGCTGGCGGCTTCGCCGTGACGCTGGCGAGCGGCGGGATGCCGCTGCGCGACATGGTGGACGAGCCCTTCGCCTTCGTGCAACTGCCCCCGGTCAAGGTCGAGGGGCTGGATTTCCGCAACCTGCTCGACGAGGCGGGGGCTCCGATCGAGGCTGGCCGGCTGGCGCGGCGCCGGGCCATGCTCGCGGCGCTGGCGACGACGCTGAAGCCCGATGTCGTCGTGACCGAGCATTTCCCCTTCGGTCGCCGACAGCTGGCGGAGGAGTTCCTGACGCTGATCACCGCGGCGAAGGCCACCAACCCGTCCGCGCTGGTGCTGGCCTCGGTGCGCGACGTGCTGGTGACGCCGCGCCCGGACCGGATCGCCGAGGCGGAGCAGCGCCTGGCCTCGCTGTTCGACGGCGTCCTCGTCCATGGCGACCCGAGCTTCCTGCCGCTGGAGGCCTCCTGGCCGGTTTCGCCCGTTCTCGCAAAGCGGCTGCACTACACCGGCTACATGGCGCCGCCGCCGGTGGCGGTGCCGAACGGTCCCGATGGGGAGGGGGCGGGCGAGGTGCTCGTCTCGGGTGGCGGCTCCGCTGCAGCGCTGCCGCTGTTCCGGCTCTGCCTCGGTGCGGGGCGGCTGGGCGACGCCTCGCGTCGCTGGCGCATCCTCGTCGGCAAAGCCGTGGCGGAGAGCGATGTCGCCGCGCTGCGGCAATCAGCCTCGCCCAACGTCACGGTGGAGCGCGTGCGGGCCGATTTTCCGGTGCTGCTGGCGCGGGCGGCGCTCTCGATCAGCCAGGCCGGCTATAACACGGTGCTCGATCTCGTCGCCGCGGGGCGACCGGCGATCGTCGTCCCCTTCGATGAGGGGGCCGAGACGGAGCAGTCGATCCGCGCCGAGGCGATGGAAAGAGCCGGATTGGCGCGCTGTCTGCGTCTCTCGGGCCCCAACCCCGCCAATCCTGCCGATCTGGCGGCCGCGGTGTCTGCGGCGCTGGCACAGGCGGCAAGGCCAAGCCCCTCGATTGATCTGGACGGCGCCGGGCGTATCTGCGGCATCCTCTCGCGGCTGTTAGCGCCGCGGACAAGCCTCTGAGACAGCGACCGCGGCACAGCTCTTGCCACGCCCGGCATGCCTGCCGCGAAGTGCCGACCCGGCGCTTTGCGAATTGCCGGTCCCGGGCTTTGTCTCTAATTAGGGAGACATTGCCTCCCTCCTCGGTCGGCGTCGGGACAACCGGTCTTCTCCGGCCATGCTCCCACGCCCGGAGACTTGATGATGACAGTGACGACCGCCGCCGGCCTGCCCGACATGAAGCTGTCGGTGCGCCAGACCTTCGGAATCGATTCGGATCTCGAGGTGCCGGCCTATTCGAAGACCGAGGCGCATGTGCCCGATCTCGACCCGGATTACCGTTTCGACCACGACACCACGATCGCGATCCTGGCGGGCTTCGCCCATAACCGGCGCGTGATGATCTCGGGCTATCACGGCACCGGCAAGTCGACCCATATCGAGCAGGTCGCGGCACGGCTCAACTGGCCCTGCGTTCGCGTCAACCTCGACAGCCATGTCTCCCGCCTCGATCTCGTCGGCAAGGACGCGATCGTCCTGAAGGAAGGCAAGCAGGTCACCGAGTTCCAGGACGGCATCCTGCCTTGGGCGCTGCAGAACAACATCGCGCTCGTCTTCGACGAGTACGATGCCGGCCGCCCCGACGTGATGTTCGTGATCCAGCGCGTGCTCGAGCAGTCCGGCAAGCTGACGCTGCTCGACCAGAAGCGCGTCATCCGCCCTCATCCCGCCTTCCGCCTGTTTGCGACCGCCAACACGGTCGGCCTCGGCGACACCTCGGGCCTCTATCACGGCACGCAGCAGATCAATCAGGGTCAGATGGACCGCTGGTCGATCGTGACGACGCTGAACTATCTGCCGCATGACAACGAGGTCGCGATCGTGCTCGCGAAGTCGAAGCACTTCCAGGGCACGCCCGAGGGCAAGGCGACGATCGACAAGATGGTCCGCGTCGCCGACCTGACCCGCAACGCCTTCATGAATGGCGATCTCTCGACGGTGATGAGCCCGCGCACGGTGATCACCTGGGCCGAGAACGCCGCGATCTTTGGCGATGTCGGCTTCGCCTTCCGCGTCACCTTCATGAACAAGTGCGACGAGATGGAGCGCACGCTGGTGGCCGAGTTCTACCAGCGCTCCTTCGGCAAGGAACTGCCGGAGAGCGCGGCGAACGTCGTCCTGAGCTGAGGGCCGTCCCCGCCATGGCGACCCTCCAGCGCGAGAGCGATGTCGCCGCGACGAGGGAGGCCGTGGTCGCGGGCTTGAGCGCCTACAATGCGGCCCGGGTCGGGCCGCGCAACAGCGAGCCGCTGGCACTCAGCCTGCGCGACGGTGATGGCGTGATCGTCGGCGGGCTGATCGGGGAGCTGAAGTGGGAATGGCTCCATATCGATCTGCTCTGGATCGACGAGGCCCATCGCGGCGCCGGCCATGGCGAGGCGCTGGTCGCCCTGGCTGAAACGACCGCGCGCGAGCGCGGCGCCCGTGGCGTCTATCTGAGTACGATGAGCATCCAGGCGCCGCAGTTCTATCCCAGGCTGGGTTACCAGCCCTGCGGCGTGATGGAGGACTATCCCGTCGCCGGCCATCGGATCCACCATTTCGCGAAGGCGCTATGAGCATTTCCAACCGCAAGCCCGGGACGACCAAGGAAGCGCCGGCGGAGCCGCTGAAGCGGGCGATCTCCTCGACGATGAAGGCGATCGCGCGCAAGCCGGAGATGGAGATCGTCTTCGCCGCCGACAAACCTTCGCTGGTCGGCGAGCGCGCCCGCCTGCCCGAACCGCCGCGCAAGCTGACGGCGCAGGACGTCGCGGTGCTGCGCGGCCACTCGGATTCGATGGCGCTGCGGCTGGCCTGCCACGACGCATCCGTGCATCGCCGCGCCGCGCCTGAGGGCGATGCGGCGCGCGCCGTGTTCGATGCGGTGGAGCAGGCGCGGGTGGAATGCGTCGGGGCGCGGCGCATGGCCGGCATGGCCGGCAACATCACCGCCATGCTCGAGGACCGCTATCACCGCGGCGGCCGCTACGAGGAGATCACCGACCGCGCCGACGCGCCGCTCGAGGACGCGCTCGCACTGATGGTGCGCGAGCGGCTGACCGGGCTGAAGCCGCCCAAGGCGGCCGAGAAGCTGGTCGATCTCTGGCGCGAGCAGATCGAGGCCAAGGCCGGCGCCGATCTCGACCGGCTGTCGAAATCGGTCGAGGACCAGCGCGCCTTCGCCCGCACGGTGCGCGACATGCTGGCCTCGCTCGACATGGCCGAGCAGACGGCGCAGGGCGAGGACTCGGAAGAGGACGAGGACGACAAGGACCAGTCCTCCGACGAGCAGCAGCAGCAGGACGGCGAGGCCGAGCAAGAGAGCGCCGGCGAGCGCTCCGAGGTCGAGGTCTCGGACGATGCGACCGAGGAGTTGCAGGAGGGGGCGACCGAGGCCTCCGATGCGCCCTCGGGAGACTGGGAAGAAGAGGACGAGAACTCCGAGGCCGACGAGGCCGGCGAGGCGCCGCGCCCGCGCGAGAGCAAGGCCAACGACCGGCCGCAGACGGACTACAAGCCCTACACCCAGAAGTTCGACGAGATCGTCACGGCCGAGGACCTCTGCGACGCCGAGGAACTGACACGCCTGCGTGCCTATCTCGACAAGCAGCTGGCGCATTTGCAGGGTGTCGTTGCGAGACTTGCAAATCGGCTGCAGCGGCGGCTGATGGCGCAGCAGAACCGCTCCTGGCAGTTCGACCTGGAGGAGGGCGCGCTCGATCCGGCGCGCCTGCCGCGCATCATCATCGACCCGTATCAGCCGCTCTCCTTCCGGCAAGAATCGGACACGAATTTCCGCGACACGGTGGTGACGCTGCTGATCGACAATTCCGGCTCGATGCGCGGCCGGCCTATCACGGTCGCCGCGACCTGTGCCGACATCCTGGCGCGGACGCTGGAGCGCTGCGGCGTCAAGGTTGAGCTGCTCGGCTTCACGACGCGGGCCTGGAAGGGCGGTCTCTCGCGCGAGAGCTGGCTGCAATCAGGCAAGCCGGCCAGCCCCGGCCGCCTGAACGACCTGCGTCACATCATCTACAAGGCGGCGGATGCGCCCTGGCGCCGGGCGCGCAAGAATCTCGGGCTGATGATGCGCGAGGGCCTGCTCAAGGAGAACATCGACGGCGAGGCGCTGGATTGGGCGCATAAGCGCCTGCTGGCGCGTCCCGAGCAGCGCAAGATCCTGATGGTGATCTCGGACGGTGCGCCGGTCGACGATTCGACGCTGTCGGTGAACTCCGGCAACTATCTCGAACGACATCTGCGCCACATCATCGCCGAGATCGAGACCCGTTCGCCGGTCGAGCTGATCGCCATCGGCATCGGCCACGACGTCACCCGCTATTACCGCCGGGCCGTGACCATCGTGGACGCGGAAGAGCTCGGCGGCGTCATGACCGAGAAGCTGGCCGAGCTGTTCGAGGAGGATGCGGGGCTGAACGCCAGGCCGTCGCGCGGATCGCGGCGGCTGCAGTGAGCGGGGTTTCGCAGGCGGGCGTGTCGCCGCGATGCGCCTGACACGCCGCTCCGTCCTGGCCGGGCTGGGCGCCTGCATCGGCGCCGGCCCGGTGAGGGCAGCCCCTCCCGACACGGGCCGCATCCCGCTCGCGGTGACGGCCCGTCCGATCGCCGCCTTCGAGCCGCGCAACCCGGACAAGACGCGCTTCGGCCAGCTCATCTTCCGCAGCGGGCTCGTGCTCAGCGGCAGCCATCCGCGCTTCGGCGGGCTGTCGGGGCTGTGGCGCGGACTGGGCGGCCGCGATCTCGTCGCCGTCACCGACAACGGCTTCTGGCTGACGGGCCATCTCGCCTCGCGCGAGGGGCGGCTGACCGGGCTGGAGGATGCCGAGCTGGCGCCGATCCTCGGCAGCTCCGGCCGGCCGCTGCATCGCTCGCGCTACTATGACACCGAGAGCCTCTGCATCGCCGACGGCGTCGCCTATCTCGGCGTCGAGCGGACGCATGACGTGCTGCGCTTCGATTGGGCGACTGAGGGCGTGATGGCACGGGCACGGCTGGTGCCGGTGCCGCGCGAGGTCAAGCGCCTGCCGGATAATCGCGGGCTCGAGGCGATCGGCGTGGTGCCTCCCGGCCAGCCGCTGGCGGGCGCGATCATCGCCATCGCCGAGCGCTCCGGAGGAGAGGACGAGCCGACGCTGGGCGTCATCCTGGGCCGTCAGCCCGGGCTGTTCCAGGTGGCCCGCCACGACGGCTTCGACATCACCGACCTCGCCTTTCTGCCCGACGGCGACCTCGTGGTGCTGGAGCGCTGGTACCGGACCTTGCGCGGCGTCGGCATGCGAATCCGCCGGATCCCCGGCGCGAGCCTGAAGGCCGGGGCGCTGCTCGACGGACCGACGCTGATCCAGGCCGATCTTGGCCAGGAGATCGACAATATGGAAGGGCTTGCGGTCCATCGGGAGGAGGGGCGCACCGTGCTGACCCTGGTCTCCGACGATAATTTCTCGTTCCTGCAGCGGACCGTGCTGCTGGAATTCGAACTGGGTTGAAGCGGTCGTTCCGTCATGGTCGGCCTTGTGCCGACCATCCACGTCTCCCTTGATCGAGCCTGGTGTTCAAGACGTGGATGCTCGCCACAGGGGCGAGCATGACGGCGGTGCCCCAAACGAAAAAAGCGGCCTCGCGGCCGCTTCCTTCATATCCGAAAAGGATCGCCCCCTCAGGCGGTGGCGAGCTTCTTCTCGATGTCGCGCTTCAGCGTCAGGGCGCCGGCCGACAGATCCGAGGCCGAGGCCTTGATCAGGAAGGCGTCGAGGCCACCGCGGTGATCGACGCTGCGCAGGGCGTTCGCTGAGACACGCAGGCGCACCGAGCGGCCGAGCGCGTCCGACTGCAGCGTGACGTTGACGAGGTTGGGCCGGAAGACGGTCTTCGTCTTGCGGTTCGAGTGGCTGACGAGGTGGCCGGTGAGGGTGGCCTTCCCGGTCAGTTCGCAACGGCGCGCCATGGTGTCGATCCTTACATCCAACCGGCTGGCTCAAACAAAAATGCCGACACGCGACGTGCCGGACATGAGCACCGGAAGTCAAATTGAAGTCGCGGTTCCATAGCCAAGGCCGGCGGGGCCGTCAAGGAAAACCGCGCAGCCGCGTGCGGATACAGGCGGGCGATGGGGGAACGGCCCGCCGCGGCATCTGCGCGCTCGCCAAAGCTCGTGAAAAGGGTCACGATTCGGACCGATTCGCAGGGCATGTCGGTGTCGTCGGCCGTCTGGAGGAAGTGGATGAAACCCGCCATCGCATCGTCTCTCGGCGGGTTGATGCTCGCTTTCGGTGCCGCGAGCTTCGCAGTTCCGGCCGCCGCCGCCTCGCTCGATGCCCGCTACGACGTGTCGCTGCTGGGCCTGACGCTCGGCACCGCGAACCTGACCGGCGGCATCGACGGCTCCGCCTACAAGCTCGACCTCACGGCCAAGCTGACCGGGCTGGTCGGCGGCTTCACCGGCGGGCGCGGCTCGGGCGCCGCCACCGGCAATCTGAACGGTACCAAGCTTTCGCCGACCAGTTTCGCGGTCAGCTCGGCGAGCTCCAGCGAAAGCCGCACCGTGCGCATGGCGCTCGACAGCAACACCGTGGCGGCCGTGGAGATCGAGCCTCCGATCGAGGCCAAGCCCGATCGCGTGCCGCTGAACGACGGGCATCGCCGCAATGTGATCGACCCGCTCAGCGCCTTCCTGATGCCGGTCGTCGGCAAGGGGCTGGCCAATGCCTGCAACCGGACGCTGCAGATCTTCGACGGCGCGGCGCGCTACGACATCAAGATGAGCCAGTCCGGCACGCGCGAGGTCAAGCTCGAGGGCTATAGCGGCCCGGTCGCTGTCTGCCAGGTGCGCTATGTCCCGATTGCTGGGCATCGCTCGGAGCGGCCGAGCACGAAGTTCATGATCGAGAACCGCGACATCAGCACCTGGCTGGCCCCGGTCGCGGGCACCAATGTCATGGTGCCGGTGCGGGTCTCGGTGAAGACGATGATCGGCACCGCCGTGCTCGAGGCCTCGAGCTTCAAGGTCGATCCCGGCATGACGGCGAGCACGGCGCGGAACTGAGGCGGAAGGCCGTCATGCTCGGGCCTGACCCGAGCATCGCAGCCCGATGAGGCTCGGGGCGTTCATCCTGCCGGAGATTCTCGGGTCTGCGCTTTGCTCCGCCCAAGAATGACGGCCTTGCTCAATGCGCTGTCGATTTCGAGAACAGGTTGATCACCAATACGCCCGCCACGATCAGCGCCATGCCGATGATGGCCGGCGGATCCAGCTTCTGTCCGAACAGAACCCGCGCGATGATGCTGATCATGACGATGCCGACGCCCGACCAGATGGCGTAGGCGACGCCGACGGGGATCGTCCGCAAGGTCAGGGTCAGGAAGTAAAAGGCGCTGAGGAAGGCGGCGAGCATGATCACCGTCGGCAGGGGCCGCGTGAACTCGTTCGACGCCTTCAGCGCCGAGGTGCCGATGACCTCGCTGACGATCGCCGCCGCGAGGTAGAGATAGCTCGCGGCGCCAAAGCTCATGCGGCCTTCGCGCTCTCGAGGAACGTGCCCATGCGCTCCAGGGCGCGCTCGATGTTCTCCAGCGAGTTGGCGTAGGAGAGGCGGATATAGCCCTCGCCATGGACGCCAAAATCCGGCCCGCCGATGGTGGCGACGCCGGTCTCCTCGAGCAGGGCCGAGGCGAGCTTCTTGGCCTTCCAGCCGGTCTGCGAGACGTTCGGGAAGGCGTAGAAGGCCCCCTTCGGCACGATGCAGGAGATGCCGGGCAGGGCATTGAGACCCTTCACCACCGCCTTCCGGCGCCGGTCGAACTCGGCCAGCATCATCGCGACCGCATCCTGCGGGCCGGTCAGCGCCGCGAGGCCGGCCCACTGGGCCGGAGCGTTGACGCAGGAATGCGAGTTCACGGCGAGCTTGCGGGCGTTGTCATAGAGGGGCTTGGGCCAGACCGACCAGCCCATGCGCCAGCCGGTCATGGCATAGGTCTTCGACCAGCCGTTGAGCAGGATCAGCCGGTCGCGGATCTCGGGATAGCTCAGCAGGCAGACATGCTGCTCGCCGTCATAGAGCATCTGGTCGTAGATCTCGTCGGACATGATCGCGACGTCGGGGAACCTCGCCAGCCCGGCGACGAGCTTGTCGACCTCGGCCTTGGGCGTCACGCCACCGGTCGGGTTGGCCGGCGAGTTGACGATCAGGAGGCGCGTCTTCGGCGTGATCAGGGCGAGCGTCTCCTCGGCCGAGAAGGCGAAGCCGTTCTCCTCGCGGATCGGCACGGGAATCGGCGTCGCGCCGGTGTATTCGATCATCGAGCGGTAGATCGGGAAGCCCGGGTCGGGATAGAGGATCTCGGCGCCGGGCTCGCCGAACATCAGGATCGCCATGAACATGGTGACCTTGCCGCCAGGCACGATCATCACGCTCTCGGGCGAGACCTCGACCTGGAAGCGCTTGTGCAGATCGGCCGCGACCGCCTCGCGCAGCGGCAGGATGCCGTTGGCCGGGGTGTAACCGTGATGGCCGTCGCGCAGTGCCTTCACGGCGGCTTCGACGATGTGGTCGGGCGTCGGGAAGTCGGGCTGGCCGATGCCGAGATTGATGATGTCCTTGCCCTGGCGCTGCAATTCGGTGGCGCGCGCCAGAACGGCGAAGGCGTTCTCCTCGCCGATGCGGGCGAAGGCGGGGACGACATGGAGCGTCATGGCGGGCTTTCCTCGGGCTTGGTCGCGCGGCGGCCCGCTGGGGACGGGGCCTTGTCCTCTCTTGCCGTCTCTCTTGGAGTCAAAGGGGCATGCTGGCAAGCGTTGTCGCCGCCGATCTGCCCGATTGCATGCTGTATGCAGGCCGCGTAAATAGTATGACTATCGCCGGATCGGCTCTTGCCGCGCCCCGGCCGATGGGCATGATGGGCCTGTCTCGAATTGGTGGAAGCAGAGATCGGCAAGCGGCCGTCAGTGTCCGCGCCGCGCGAGAGGAAGACGAGGATGGCCAAGACCCCCGAAAGCAACCTGCCGCGCGATCAGCGCCCGGTCGCCACGACGAAGAAGAAGGCGCCGCGGCGCATCAAGCCGGAGCAGCTGCGCTCGAAGGCCTGGTTCGACAATCCCGCCAATGCCGACATGACTGCGCTCTATATCGAGCGCACGATGAATTTCGGACTGTCGCGCGAGGAGTTGCAGTCGGGCCGGCCGATCATCGGCATCGCCCAGACCGGTTCGGACATCGCCCCCTGCAACCGGCACCATATCGAGCTCGCCCACCGCGTCCGCGACGGCATCCGCGAGATGGGCGGCGTGCCCTTCGAGTTCCCGATCCATCCGATCCAGGAGACCTGCAAGCGGCCGACCGCCTCGCTCGACCGCAACCTGCAATATCTCAGCCTCGTCGAAATCCTGTACGGCTACCCGCTCGATGGCGTCGTGCTGACGACCGGCTGCGACAAGACCACGCCGGCGCAGATCATGGCCGCCGCGACGGTCGACATTCCCGCCATCGCCCTGCCGGGCGGTCCGATGCTCAACGGCAATTTCCGCGGCGAGCGCACCGGCTCGGGCACGATCGTCTGGAAGGCCCGCCAGATGATGGCCGCCGGCGAGATCGACTACAAAGGCTTCGTCGATCTGGTCGCCTCCTCGGCGCCGTCCGCCGGCCATTGCAACACGATGGGCACGGCCTCGACGATGAACTCGCTCGCCGAAGCGATGGGCATGACGCTGCCGGGCGGCGCCGCCATCCCCGCGCCTTATCGTGACCGCTACGAGATGGCCTATCTGACGGGCAAGCGCATCGTCGAGATGGTCTGGGAGAACCTGGTTCCCTCGAAGATCCTGACGCGCGAGGCCTTCGAGAATACGATCGTCGTCAATTCGGCGATCGGCGGCTCGACCAATGCGCCGATCCACGTCAACGCCATCGCCAAGCATATCGGTGTGCCGCTCGACAACGAGGACTGGACGAAGATCGGCTACGACGTCCCGTTGCTGGTCAACCTGCAGCCGGCCGGCGAGTATCTCGGCGAGGATTACTACCGCGCCGGCGGCGTTCCCGCCGTGGTGGCCGAGCTCGTCGCCAAGGGCAAGATCAAGCCGGCGATCACCGCCAACGGGCGCACGCTCGCCGAAAACTGCGAAGGCTTCTTCTCGGTCGATCGGCGCGTGATCAAGACCTATGACGAGCCGATGAAGGCGCAGTCGGGCTTCCTCAACCTGTCCGGCAACCTGTTCGATTCCGCGATCATGAAGACCAGCGTGATCACGCCGGAATTCCGCAAGCGCTATCTCGAAAACCCGAAGGATCCCAATGCCTTCGAGGGCCGCGCCATCGTCTTCGACGGGCCGGAGGACTATCACCACCGCATCGACGACCCAGCGCTCGCCATCGACGAGCATTGCATCCTGTTCATCCGCGGCGTCGGGCCGATCGGCTATCCCGGCGCGGCCGAAGTGGTGAACATGCGGCCGCCGGATTACCTCATCAAGAAAGGCGTCTCGGCGCTGGCCTGCATCGGCGACGGGCGCCAGTCCGGCACCTCGGGCTCGCCCTCGATCCTGAACGCCTCGCCGGAAGCGGCGACGGGCGGCGGGCTCGCCCTGCTGAAAACGGGCGACAAGGTCCGTATCGACCTGACCAAGCGCACCGCCAACATCCTGATCTCCGATGAGGAACTGGCACAGCGCCGCGCCGCACTGAAGACGGCCGGTGGCTACAAATACCCCAAGAGCCAGACGCCGTGGCAGGAGATCCAGCGCAAGATCGTCGGTGAACTCTCCGAGGGCATGGTGCTGAAGCCGGCGGTCAAGTACCAGAAAATCCACAAGAAATTCGGTGTGCCGCGCGACAATCACTGATCGGGCGGGGAATCATGCTCGGGCTCGGCCCGAGCATCTTCGGCAAGAGATCCTCGGGTCGGCGCCATGCGCCGCCCGAGAATGACGCCAACGGGTGCCATTCCACGCACGCATCGGCGCCGCTCCCGCTGCGCGTGCCACCGGGGCTGACAAGGCACGCCTTTGCGGACACTATGCGCGGCCGGCTGCCAATGCCTCTCTGAAACGATTTAAAATGGCCTATTCCGCTCAGGTCGCTGCCTTTCGCTCGCTCCACGAGACCGGCTGCTTCGTCATGCCGAACCCGTGGGATATCGGCTCGGCGCGCTGGCTGCGCGGCGAGGGCTTCAAGGCGCTGGCGACGACGAGCGCGGGCTTCGCCTTCACGCAGGGGCGGGCCGACCAGGACGTGCCGCGCGACATGATGCTCGCGCACATCGCCGAGATGGTGAAGGCGGTTCCCGACCTGCCGGTGAACGCCGATTTCGAGAACGGCTATGCCGACACGCCCGACGGCGTCGCCGCCAACGTCAAGCTCTGCGTCGCGACCGGGGTCGCGGGGCTCTCGATCGAGGATGCGACGGGGCGCGAGGCCGATCCGCTCTATCCGTTCGAGCTTGCGGTGGAACGCATCCGCGCCGCGCGCAAGGCGATCGACGAGACCGGTTCGGGGGTGGTGCTGACGGCGCGGGCGGAGGCTTTCCTCACCGGCCATCCCGATCCGCTGCCCGAGGTGGTGCGCCGTCTGGGCGCCTTCGCGGACGCCGGAGCGGACGTGCTCTACGCGCCCTGGGTCCGGACCCCCGAGCAGATCGCCGCAGTCGTCGCGGCGGCGCGGGGCAAGCCCGTCAATGTCGTGGTCTTCGCCGATTTCGGCCTGACCGTCGCCGATTTCGATGCGCTGGGCGTCCGGCGTCTGTCCACGGGGGGAGCTTCCGCCCGCTCCGCCTGGGCGGGTTTTATCGAATCGACTCGGCTGATCCGGGAGGAGGGCCGCTTCAGCGGCTTTGCGGGCAATTCCGTCACGGCACCGATCGAGCCGTTCTTCCGCGACGATCTGAAGGCGCGCTCATGAGCCGGACGCTTCTGATCGCACCGGCCTGGCTCGGGCAGAGCGGTCTCTGGACGCTGGATGCCAAGGGCCGCCGCAGCGCCGTCGATGCCGAGGAGATCGGGCTCAGCGAGGATCTGGCGGACCGGCTCGAAGCCTGGATGGACGCCTTCGACGCGATCTACGAAGAGGATGCCGAGGCCCGCTCGCGCTTCCCCAGCGAAGCCGAGCAGCGCGCCTGGGAGGCCGAGGGGCACGCCATCACGGCGGCCATCGCGGCCGAGCTCGGCGCGGGCTGGTCGGTCTCGGCCGATCTCGCGGGCTGGCAGGAGATGACGAAGCCATGAGCACCGCAACGCCGACCGCCGAGCACAATCCGGTCCTGAACTGGACGGCACCGCCCTTTCCGCCGGCGCGGGTGCTCGAGGGGCGCTATTGCCGGCTCGAGCCGATCGACCCCGCCCGGCATCTCGACGACATCTGGGCCGTCAATGCCGGCCAGGACCCCATCTGGGAGTGGATGCCGGCGCATCCGCCGCAGACGAAGGAAGCCTATGGCGAATTGCTGGCGATGATGGCGGGCAAGGCCGGCATCGTCCCCTTCGCGATCATCGACACGGCCGACGGCAAGGCCAAGGGCCATCTCTGGCTGATGGAGATCCGGCCCGACCAAGGGGTGTTCGAGGTCGGCTACATCACCTATTCGCCCGTGCTCCAGAGAACGCGGGTGGCGACCGAAGCCATCCATCTCTGCGGCGCCTATGGCTTCTCGCTCGGCTACCGGCGCTTCGAGTGGAAGTGCAACAATCTCAACGAGCCGTCCAAGCGTGCGGCGCGGCGCTTCGGCTTCCAGTATGAGGGGCTCTTTCGCCAGCACATGGTGGTGAAGGGCAAGAACCGCGACACCGCCTGGTTCTCGATCCTCGACAGCGAATGGCCGGCGATCAATGCCGCCTTCGAGGCTTGGCTCGATCCGGGCAATTTCGATTCGGACGGCCAACAGAAGGCCCGTCTCGAAAGCTTCAGGGCCGCTCAGGCCTGATGTCACCACCAAGAAACGCGAAGGCGAGGGCTCCACATGGCAGGACGTTTGAAGGGCAAGGTCGCGGTCGTCACCGCCGCCGGCCAGGGCATCGGGCGCGCGATCGCGGAGGCCTTCGTGGCCGAGGGCGCGACCGTCTGGGCGACCGACAAGGACGTCGCGCTGCTGGAGGGCATTCCCAAGGCGAAGAAGCGCAAGCTCGACGTGCTGTCGAGCCGGGCTGTGGAGAGCTTTGCGGCCAAGGTCGGGACGATCGATATCCTCGTCAATGCCGCCGGCTACGTCCATCACGGCACGGTCCTCGACACCGACGACAAGGCCTGGGATTTCTCCTTCGACCTCAACGTCACCTCCATGCACCGCACGATCAAGGCGTTCCTGCCGGGCATGCTGGAGAAGGGTTCGGGCTCGATCGTCAACATCGCCTCGGGCGCTGGCTCCGTGCGCGGCATCCCGAACCGCTACGCCTATGGTACGACCAAGGCGGCGGTCATCGGACTGACCAAGGCGGTCGCGGCCGACTTCATCAAGAAGGGCATCCGCTCGAATGCCATCTGCCCGGGTACCATCCAGTCGCCCTCGCTCGACCAGCGCATCAAGGATCTGGCGACCTCGACCAAGACCACGGAAGCGGCGGCGCGGCAGGCCTTCATCGATCGCCAGCCGATGGGCCGGCTCGGCACGGCGCAGGAGATCGCCTGGCTCGCCGTCTATCTCGCCTCCGACGAGGCGAGCTACACCACCGGTCAGATCCATCTCGCCGATGGTGGCTTCGCTCTCTGAGCGCACAAGAACAACAACAGGGAGGAAGCCCATGCATATTCTCGTTCTCGGTGGGGCCGGCATGGCCGGCCGCAAGTTCATCGAGCGTCTCGCCCGTGACGGGCAACTGGCCGGCAAGCCCATCGTCAAGGTCACGGCGCAGGACGTCGTCGCGGCGCAGGCGCCGAAGGGGGCGGCCTTCGCCTTCGACGCGATCGTCTCGGACCTCTCGGTGCCTGGCGAGGCCGAAAAGCTGATCGCCTCGCGGCCCGAGCTGATCATTCATCTCGCGGCGGTCGTCTCCGGCGAGGCCGAGGCCGATTTCGAGAAGGGCTACCGGATCAATCTCGACGGGACGCGCTTCCTGTTCGAGGCGATCCGCCTGACCGGCGACGGCTACAAGCCGCGAGTCGTCTTCACCTCGTCGGTCGCCGTGTTCGGGGCGCCGTTCCACGACAAGATCGGCGACGAGTTCTTCACGACGCCGCTGACGAGCTACGGCACGCAGAAGGCGATCTGCGAATTGCTGCTGTCGGATTACAGCCGCCGCGGCTTCTTCGACGGGCTCAGCATCCGCTTCCCGACGATCTGCGTGCGGCCGGGCACGCCCAACAAGGCGGCGTCGGGCTTCTTCTCCAACATCATCCGCGAGCCGCTGAACGGCATCGACGCGGTGCTGCCCGTGTCGGACCAGGTACGCCACTGGCACGCCTCGCCGCGTTCGGCGGTCAACTTCCTGATCCATGCCGCGACCATGGATCTCGCGGCCGTGGGTCCGCGCCGCGCGCTGAATATGCCGGGCTATTCCTGCACGGTGGCGGAGCAGATCGAGGCGCTGCGCAAGGTCGCCGGAGACGGTGTCGTGGCGCGCATCAAGCGCGTGCCCGACCCGGTGATCGACAAGATCGTCGAGGGCTGGCCGCGCAATTTCGACCCGCAGCGCGCGATCGCGCTCGGCTTCAAGGCCGAGTCGAGCTTCGACGAGATCATCCGCATCCATATCGAGGATGAGCTCGGCGGGACCTTCGTGAAGTAGGCCGTTACGCGTATACCGCCGTCATGGTCGGGCTTGTCCCGACCATCCACGTCTTCGCTGCCCAAGTGGGGTTCCCAAGACGTGGATGCTCGGCACAAGGCCGAGCATGACGGGGTAGGCTGCCAAGTAGTCGGTTTCACGCCGGGCAGGGTTCGCCCGGCGTGTCGACTGCGACGGAAGGCTCGATCTCCGGCGCATGGGTCCAGCCGCTCGTGCCCCAGGTCTTCAGGGCCGCCCAGGTCGAGCGGTCGAGCCGGTACTGCTCGCAGGGAAAGAGCCCGCCGCGGGCCGGCAGGGACTTCAGGAACGAGCCCTCGGCGCGGAAGCCCGACTTCTCCAGCACGCGCTTGGAGGCGGGGTTGATGACCCGCGCATCGGCCTCGATCGCCTTGATCTCGCTCAGCGAAAACACGGTGTCGATCAGCGCCTGGGTGGCCTCGGTCGCCAGACCCTTGCCCCAATGGGCCGTTCCCAGCCAGTAGCCGATGAAGGGCACGCCCGTGGCCTGCCTGTGCGCGCCGATCATGCCGATCAGCTCGTTGGGCTTGGACCGCGGCGTGATCGCCAGCACCAGATGCTCGCCCAGCGCATTGCCCTTGCGCATGGCGAAAATGAAGGGCTCGACCGCTTCCACCGGATAGGGATGCGGGATCGAGGCCGTCATCTCGGCCACGGCTTTCTCCCCCGCCTGACGCAGGATGGCGGAAGCGTCCGCCATGCGCGGCCAGCGCAGCCAGAGACGGCGGGTCTCGAGCCGGAAGACATCGTCGCGGGTCAGTTCGGGGAACATCGGGTCTCTCCGTCGGCGCAAACGAAAAAGGGAGCTGGGATTTGGTCCCACCTCCCTTTCGCTGACCTTGGGTGACCCCGTAGAGGGCTGGACCCCTGATCCGTTCCGGTTCGATGGAACCGGCGGATCGGAGAAGTCCCTATCCGCCGTCTTACTCTGCGGCCTCTTGGGCCGGGACTACGTTCACGAAAGCTCGGCCGAGTTTCGTCGTGAATCGGACGCGGCCGGCCGTGGTCGCAAAGAGGGTATGGTCTTTGCCCATGCCGACATTGACGCCGGCATGCCAACGGGTGCCGCGCTGGCGGATGATGATGTTGCCCGGGATGACGGCCTGGTCGCCGAACTTCTTCACGCCGAGGCGCTTGCTTTCGGAGTCGCGACCGTTGCGGGACGAGCCGCCTGCCTTTTTGTGAGCCATAACGCCCTACCTCAAAACTGATGTGGTCTCTCTAACCCGAATCGGCGGCAAAAGCCAGCCGGTTCGGGCGGGGAAGCGAAAACGGGACTGACGGGAGGCGTCAGTAGTCCTCGCCGGAAGCCAGCTCGGCCTGGTCGGCCTTGGCCCGCGGGGGCTTGCCGGCCAGGAGTTCCTTGGCCTGCACGACCCACTCCTCGCGGGTGGCGCGGCCGCGGAGCTTGAGCTCCTCGTCCCACTTGGCGACGTCGGCCTCGGTCCAGGCGGCGATGTCGTTCCAGGAGGTGATGCCGGCGGCGCGCAGCTTCTTCTCGATGGTCGGGCCGACGCCCGAGATCAACGAGAGGTTGGAGGCGTCCAGCGCACCGGCCTCGGCCTTGGCGGCCTTGGGAGCCTTCGCGGCGGGCTTGGCCTTGGCCTCGGCAGCGCCGGCCTGAAGTGCGACGGCCGAAGCCTCGCCCTTCTTCATCTCCGGCTTCTTGCCGCCGGTGAGGATGTCGGTGATGCGGATGACGGTCAGCTCGGCGCGGAAGCCACGCTTGCGCTTCGAATTCTGGCGGCGACGCTTCTTGAAGGCGATGACCTTGTCGCCGCGGGCCTGCTCGACGATCTCGGCCGCAACCGTGATCTCGGAGAGGGCCTTGGCGTCGAGCGTGGTCTTCTCGCCGTCGGTGAGCATCAGCACGGTGTCGAAGGCGACGGTGTCGCCCGGGTTGCCTTCGATCTTGGCGGTGGTGATGCGATCGTTGGCGGCAACGCGGAACTGCTTTCCGCCGGTCTTGATGACTGCGAACATTTTATCCTCCATGTTCGGCCCCGCCCTGTCACGGCCTCGACGAGGCGCATGCGGGACGGCTTTTTGGCAGTCGTTACGGGTCAGGGTTCGCTCTTGACGGCTCAAGGCTCGCGCGCGGCGAAACCGATGGGCCAAAAGAGATCGGGCGCGGGTTTCCCCACGCCGGACGAGGCTCGATAGTCGCAAGGGTCACGAAGGTCAAGCGAAAGCGTCGCTTCGCGAGCCGGAAGCCACATCTCGGCGACGGTGGACGACAGAAAGCGAGTTGCGCACGAGCAAAGGCTTGTTTTGGCCGAACTCCGCGTGTAGTAACCAGCCCGCTTCGACCGAAGGCGACCGCGGACAGGTGGCAGAGTGGTTGAATGCACCGCACTCGAAATGCGGCATACCCGCAAGGGTATCGGGGGTTCAAATCCCTCCCTGTCCGCCACTTCCGCCGAGACGCCAACCCTGCCTTCTGCTCCGGTTCACTGGCCAGATGCAAAGGCAAGCCGCATCTTTTGACCCGGTAGGACAGACTTCGCCAGTTGCGGGGCCTGTGCGGCTTGCGGGCAATTCATGACCTCGACGATCGAGCCCGGAACGACGTCCCGACAGATCGTCTTGGCAGGTCGGTTGTCGGCCATCGCAAGCACTGCGAGCATGACCGCCGAGACGGCGATCGTCGCCGCTGCGAACATCGAATTGGCTTCTGTCGATCTCATGGGCGCCTCCTGCGGCCTCTGCTGATGCAACCGGGAGAGGGCGCCTGAGTTCCGCCGCTCAGGCTGTCCTCATGGTCCTCGCCATCCTCCGTCAGACCTTCGGCGGCAGTCCCGCGCGATCGAAAACGGGCACCGACTCCATCGGACCCTCAGGGCGTTGTCCGGTCGGGATATCTTCCGCCGCATGGCGGATGGCTTCGCTCGTCGAATCCAGGCCGTCGACGGTCTCGTTGGCGCCGCTGCCCGCATCATGGACATTGGTCCGCAGGCTGACCTGGTGGGTGGGTGCAGCGCTGGCGGCTTGGGCCAGACGCTCGCCCTCATCGGGGATATCGAGCGCGGGGGTTTCGCGTGCCGTGTCCATCATCCGTCTCCTCATGGATTGTCCCGGACGTAACGCCCGGCCATGCGCGATTGTTTCGGTGCACGAGCCCGTGGGCGCGACCATGACGCTTCCTTGACAGCGGGGTGGGCGCACCATCATGGTGGCCGCTGTTCCAAGGGGTGCCTCGCGAGGAGGCTGAGATTCCGCCGGTCGGGCTTTTGTCCGACAGCGCGGTGACCCTCCGAACCTGATCCGGGTCATGCCGGCGTAGGGATGCGGGACATCGGGCGGCACCATCACGCCCCTTTTCCAGGCTCGCGCCGTCATTGTCGGATCGTCAGGCTCCAACCTCGGCATGTCGCCGGGCGAGTGGCCTTGCGGGAAGGCGAGCGGACGTGACGCAGAGCGAGATCATCGAGGCCTTGCTGGCCTTCATTGACCAGGACGGGGCGTCGGAGGCGGAATTCGAGCGCATGGCGCTGGCCGTCTTCGCCTATCAGTTCGCCCATAACGCGCCCTATCGGCGTTTCGCGATCCAGCGCGGCCGCACCACGCTCACCGTCCGCAACTGGCGCGACATCCCGGCCGTGCCGATCAGCGCCTTCAAGACCCTGACGCTGAGCTGCACCCCGCCGGAGGCGGCCGCGCGCATCTTCATGACCAGCGGCACGACGCAGGGCGGAGTGCGGGGCAAGAGCCACCACCCGACGATGGCCGTCTGGAGCCGCTCGATGCTGGTGAATTTCCGCCGCCGCTTCATGGCCGGGCGGGAGCGCATGGCCATGGGCATCCTCTTTCCCGACGAGGAGGCGATGCCGAACTCCTCGCTGGCGCATTACCTCGCTCTGGCGAAGCGGGACTGCGGCACGGCCGACAGCGAAGGCTTCATCGGCGCAAGCGGGCTCGACCTGCCGCGGCTGATCGCGGCGCTGGAGCGGGCGGAAGCTTCGGGCGAGCCCTATGCGCTGCTCGGCGCGAGCTTCAGCTTCGTACATCTGCTCGATGCGCTGGCGGCGCAGGGACGGCGCTTCGCGCTGCCCGAAGGCAGCCGCATCCTCGACACCGGCGGCTTCAAGGGCCAGTCGCGCGAGATGGGGGCTGACGCCTTCTATGACGCACTCTCAGTGACGCTCGGCGTACCGCGCGAGGCCTGCATCAACATGTACGGCATGACCGAGCTCAGCACGCAGTTCTACGACGACGGCAATGCGGTCTGCCCGCCGGTGAAGTCCGGCCCGCACTGGATCCGCAGCCGCGTCGTCGATCCGGTCAGCGGGCGCGACCTGCCGGAGGGAACGACCGGCGTGCTGGTCCATCACGACCTCGCCCATTTCAACTGCGCCTCCGCGATCCTGACGGAGGATGCCGGCGTGATGGTCGAGGGCGGCTTCCGGTTGCTCGGCCGCGTCGACGGCGCCGATTCCAAGGGCTGTTCGATGGCGGTCGAGGAATTCCTGCGGGCGGCGCGGGGCTGAGGCGGTGATCGAGACCGCGGGGCATCTGCCGGGGCTGCCGGCCAGTGAGGTCGCCTGGCGGACGCTGGATTTCAGCGCCTGGGGTGAGCGCGCGCAGGTGCGGGTTCCGGAGCTGACGGCGGCGCAGGCCGGCGCGCTTGCCAGCCATGTCCGCGAGCAGGCGCGGACCTATCTCCGCACTCTGCCGGTCGCGCAGATCGTCGCGACGCTGGACGCCGCCATCGCCCGGCTGCTCGACAGGGACGATCCCTGGCGGCGGCGGGCGGAAGCCGTGCTGCCGATCGTCACCGGCTATGACCGCGAGAGCGTTCGCCTCGGCCTATCCGGCTATCTGCGCAGCTTCCGCGCGCCGCAGCTGCATCGCTTCCTGGCCGAGGACTTCGCCAACCCGGCCGTGCTCGACGGCTTCCAGCCGGCGATGAAGGGCGGTTTCACGCGCGCCCAGGGGCCGCAGCTCCTGCTCCATATCTGGGCGGGGAACGTGCCGGGCCTGTCGCTCTGGAGCCTGATCTGCGGGCTCCTAGTCAAGGCCGGCACGGTCGGCAAGGTCGCGAGCGCCGAGCCGCTGCTGGCGGGGTGGTTCGCGCAGATCCTCGCCGAGATCGACCCGCGGCTCGGCGAATGCCTGGCGGTGGTCTGGTGGAAGGGCGGCGATGCGGAGGCTGAAGCCGCCTGGCTGAACGAGGCCGACACGATCGTCGCCTATGGCGGCAATGAGGCGCTGGCGGCGATCCGCGAACGGGTGCCGGTGACGGCGCGCTTCCTCCCGCATGGGCATCGGATCGGCTTCGGGCTGGTCGGGGCCGAGGCGCTTGACACGCGCCGGGCCGGGCCGCTGGCGCGGCTCGTGGCGCAGGACGTGGCGCGCTGGGAGCAGCAGGGCTGCTACTCGCCGCAGATGGTCTTCGTCGCGCGGGGCGGGGCGGTTTCGCCGCGCGAATTCGCCGAACGCGTCTCGCAGGAACTGGGCGTGCTGAGCCCGCGCCATCCGCGCCGCGCGCTCTCGGTGGCGGAGGCCGCCGGTATCGCCGCCTGGCGCAGCCGCGAGGAGATGCGCGGCTTCGACGAGGACGGCACCGTGGTGCTGGGCGAGGCCTGCGATGGCTGGAGCCTGGTCTTCAGCGACGCCGCCCAGCCGCTCGCGCCGAGCGCGCTCAACCGCACGCTGAAGATCGTCGCCGTCGATAGCCCGGACGCGGTGCCGGCGCTGGTTTCGCCGGCCCGCGCCTATCTGCAGACCGCGGCGGTCGCGGCCTCGCCGCGCGAGCTGTTCCGCATCGCGGCGCTGCTGGGGGAGGCGGGCGTGACCCGCATCTGCGGCTTCGGGGTGATGGCGGCGCCCGAGGCCGGCTGGCACAATGACGGGCGCTTCAACCTGCTCGACCTGGTCAGGCTGATCGAGATCGAGCAATCGGCCGAACGCGCCGCCGACGACCTGGCACCCTATGTCGATTGAAGCCCAGAGCGACGCCTTCGTCGCCCTCGAGGCGGTCGATTTCGGCTATGGCGCGGAGGCCATCGTCGATGGCGTAGACTGGGCGATCCCGCGCGGGGCGTTCCACTGCCTGGTCGGGCGCAGCGGCAGCGGCAAGACGACTCTGCTCAAGCTGGCGGCTGGGCTGCTGGCGCCCCGGCGCGGCGTGGTGCGGATCGACGGTGTGGCGCTCGACGGGCCAGGGCCGCGGATCGGCTTCGTGTTCCAGCAGCCGACGCTGCTCGACTGGCTCAGCGTACTCGACAATGTCCTGCTGCCGCTCTCGCTGAAGCGCAGCGTGGGCGAGGCGGATCGCGAGACGGCGCGCGCTTTGCTCGACCGGGTGGGCCTGTCGGCCTTCGCGGCGCGGCATCCCGCCCAGCTTTCCGGTGGGCAACAGAGCCGGGTCGCGGTGGCGCGGGCGCTGATCACGCAGCCCGCCCTGCTGCTGCTGGACGAGCCCTTCGCCGCGCTCGACGCGCTGACGCGCGAGGAACTGCAGGACGATCTGCTCGCGCTCTGTGCGCACCATGCCACGACGGTGCTCTTCGTCACTCACGACATCGGCGAGGCGGTCTATCTCGCCGACCGGGTCGCGATCATGGCCGGCGGGCGGCTGCATCACGACCTCGCCATCGACCTGCCGCGGCCGCGCTCGCGCGAGTTGCGCTACGGCCCGGCCTTCAACGCGCTCTGCCGCGAGCTGCGCCAGGCGATGGATGCCGCGCCATGAGGGAACGGCTGGCCTCGGCGCTCCTGCTCGTCGCCCTGCTCGCCGGCTGGGAGGCGTGGTGCCGTCTCGGCCGGGTTCCGGCCCTGATCGTGCCGGCGCCGTCTTCCGTCTTCGCCACGCTGTGGAGCGAGATCGCCAGCGGGCGCCTGCTGCCGCATCTCGCGGTGACCGCGACCGAAATGACGCTCGGGCTGGCGCTGGGCTGCGCGGTCGGGCTGGCGACAGGAATCCTGCTGGCGGAGGCCCCCGTGCTGCGCCGGTTGCTCCATCCCTACATCGTCGCCAGCCAGGTCGTGCCGAAGCTCGCACTCGGCCCGCTCTTCATCGTCTGGTTCGGCTTCGGCCTGACGCCGACCATCGTGATCACAGCGCTGATCTGCTTCTTCCCGCTGATGGAAAACACGCTGACCGGCCTGTCGCAGGTCGATTCCGGACGGCGCGAGCTGTTCCGGATGCTGGGTGCGAGCCGCCTGCAGACGCTGCTGCGGCTGAAGCTGCCCGGTGCGCTGCCGGTCATCCTCGCGGGGTTCCGGGTCGCGGTCGTGCTGGCGCTGGTCGGCGCCGTCGTCGGCGAGTTCATCGGCGGCCGGGCCGGTCTCGGCGCCTCGATCATCGCCGCCCAGAGCGTGATGGATTCGAGCCTGATGTTCGCGCTCTTCATCGTCATCACGCTGCTCGGCATGGCCTTCTACCAGGCCGCGCTCCTGATCGAGCGGCTGCTGCTGCGCCACCATCTGAAAGGGTAACTCCGATGTCCCCACATTCCCGCCGCCATCTGCTGGCGCTCTTCGGGACCGGCCTGATGGGCGCGTTCAGCCTTGGTCCCCTCCACGCCCAGCCGCTCGACAAGGTCACGGTCGCGGGCTGGAGCCAGCCGATCAGCGAGATCACCAATCTGCTGGCCGAGCCGGATAAGGGCTTCTTCCGCGCGAAGGGGATCGATCTCGGCTATGTGCCCGGAACCGGCGGCGGCTCGGCGATCCAGAACATGCTGTCGGGCCAGGCCGACATCGCCTTCACCGATCCGGCGGCGCTCTATCTCGCGCTCGACAAGGGCGAGAAGCTGGTCGCGATCTACAACATCTATCCGCAGAACGTCTTCAACGTGGTCGCGCCCAAGACCAAGGGCATCCGCACGGCCGCCGACCTGAAGGGCAAGCGCATCGGCGTCTATTCGCTCTCCAGCGGCACGCGCCAGAACCTGCAGGTGCTGCTGCACCAGGTCGGGTTGACCGAAAAGGACGTCACGGTCGAGGTCACCGGCCTGCTCAACTTCGCGCCGCTGATCCAGGGGCAGGTCGATGCCACCTCCGCGACCGACACCGGGCTTCTGGTCGCGAAAATGAAGGGGCTGCCGGAGGTCGACGTTATCGAGGTCAAGGACCATCTCAACCTGCCGAGCGACATCTTCGTGGTGACGGAAGGAACCTATGAGGCGAAGAAGCCGCTGCTGAAGCGCTTCCTCGCCGCCTATCGCGACAGCGCCGCCTGGATGATCGCGAGCCCCGAGGAGGCGGCGAAGCTCGCCGTGACGCGCGCGATCAATGGCCGCGACGAGGCGCTCAATCTCGAGATCATCAAGCTGCGCAACATCTCGACCGTGTCGCCGACGACGCAAGCGAAGGGCCTCGGCCATTTCGATCCGGAGCTGCTGCAGAAGGGCGCCGACACCTTCCACCGGCTCGGACTGATCGGAAAGCCGATCGATATGAGCCAGGTCGTGAAGACGGATCTGATTCCGTGAGCGTCTTCGTCATTGCGAGCGCAGCGAAGCAATCCAGCGCGTCGCAAACCCAACTGGATTGCTTCGCTGCGCTCGCAATGACGGTGCGGGCCAGCGCAGTTCCGCGAGAACAGCCGAGGGAACGGGCATGACCTTCCGCGACAGGGTGATCCTCGTCACGGGCGCGAGCCGGGGCATCGGCGCGGCCATCGCCAAAGCCTTCGCCGCCGAGGGCGGGCTCGTTTTCGTCAACTATCGCAGCAGCGAGGCCGCCGCCGAGGCCGTGGTCGAGGCCTGCCGGGTGGCGGGCGGGCAGGCGGTGGCGATCGCCGCCGACGTCACCGATCCGGAGGCGGTCGCGGGGATGCTGGCGCGGATCGCGGAGGAGGCGGGGCGGCTCGATGCCGTCGTCAACAACGCGTTTGCGCCCTATGTCTTCGACCCCGACCGTCGCGCGCGCTTCTGGGAGACGCCATGGTCGGCCTATCAGACGCAGGTCGATGGCGCGCTGAGGGCGACCTACAATGTCTGCCAGGCTGCCCTGCCGCTAATGCGCCGGCGCGGGCGCGGCGCCATCGTCAACATGGCGACCGATCTCGTGGCGCGGCCGAGCCTCGCCTATCACGACTATACCACCGCCAAGGCGGCGCTGATCGGCTTCAGCCGCAACCTCGCGACCGAGCTCGGGCCGCTTGGCATCCGGGTCAACTGTGTCGCGCCGGGGCTGGTCTGGCCGACCGATGCGAGCGCGCGGACGCCCGAGGCGGTGAGGGAGATGCTGGTCGCCCAGACGCCGCTGGGGCGGATCGCGACGCCCGAGGACGTGGCCGGGCCGGTGCTGTTCCTTGCCTCCGAAGCCAGTGGCTTCGTCACCGGCCAGACGCTCCATGTCGATGGCGGGCTGGTGATGACTTAGGCCTTCGCCGCCTGCGCATCCCGGATGGCGCGCCAGATGCGGGCCGGGGTCGCCGGCATGTCGAGATGCGTCACGCCGAGCGGGCGCAGCGCGTCGAGGATCGCGTGGATCACGGTCTGCGGCGCGCCGATACAGCCGGCCTGGCCGGCGCCCTTGACGCCGAGCGGGTTGGCGCGCGTCGGCACCTCGACCATCTCGAGATCGAAGGAGGGCAGGTCGGCGGCGCGCGGCACGGCATAGTCCATGAAGGTCGCGCTCAGCAGCTGGCCGGAGCCTTCATCGTAGAGCGCTTCCTCCATCAGCGCCTGGCCGATGCCCTGCGCCAGACCGCCATGGACCTGCGCCTCCGCCAGCAGCGGGTTGATCAGCGTTCCGTAATCGTCGATCGCGACATAGCGTTCGATCGCGACGGCGCCGGTCTCCGGATCGATCTCGACCTCCGCCACCTGCGCGCCGTTGGGAAAGGTGAAGACGTCGCAGCGGTTGTCGCCATGGCCCTCCAGCGGTGCGCCGCTGCTCTCCGCGAGATGGGCCGAGATGGCCAAGAGGTCGATCTCGCGCGGCAGGCCGTCCGCGGCAGGCTCGGTGCTGAAGCGGCCTTTCGCGAAGGAGAGGCTGTCGGCTGCGACCTGCAGCAGCTGCGCAGCGACGGGCCTCGCCTTCGCGACCAGATTGTCCGCCGCCATGAGCAGCGCCGTGCCGCCGAGATGGAGCGAGCGCGCGCCGCCATGGCCGCCGCCGCGCGGGACGGACGCGGTGTCCCCCTGGACGAGGGTGAAACGCTCGACCGGCAGGCCGAGCCGGTCGGCCGCGAGCTGGGCGAAGCTGGTCTCATGACCCTGACCGTTGGAATGGGTGCCGACGGCCATGGCGATCTGGCCGTCCGCCCCGACCCGCAGCCAGGCCTCCTCGTCGGGGCGGCCACGCGAGGTTTCGAGGAAGCAGCCGATGCCGAAGCCGCGCAGCTTCCCGCGCTTTCGGGCGGCGCGCTTGCGTGCTGCAAAGCCCGCCCGGTCGGCCGCCATCAGCGCCCGCTCAAGGTTCTCCGCAAAGCTGCCGCTGTCGATCACCATGCCGAAGGCGGGACGGCGGTAGGGGAAGCTGCGGATGAAGTTGCGCCGGCGCAGTTCCGCCGGATCGATGCGCAGCTTATGGGCGGCGGCTTCGATCAGCCGCTCGATCAGATAATTTGCCTCGGGCTTGCCGGCGCCGCGATAGGCGTCGATCGGGGCGGTGTTGGTGAAGACGCCGCGCACGTCCATCGCCATGGCGGGGATGTCGTAGAGCCCGCCCATCGCGGCGGCGGGGGCGTTGGTTCCGCTGCCGGGGCCGAGCGAGGAGACATAGGCGCCGAGATTGGCGATCGTCTCGACATCGAGCGCGAGGAAGCGCCCGCGCCGGTCGAGCGCCAGCCGCGCGGTGCTGAGATTGTCGCGGGCATGGGCGCCGCCGGTGAACTCCTCGATGCGCTCGGCGCTCCAGCGCACCGGCCGGCCGAGCCGCCGCGCAGCCCAGAGTACCAGCGCATATTCGGGATAGGTGACGTTCTTCATGCCGAAGCCGCCGCCGACATCGGGCGTCGAAACCCGGATGCGGTCGAGCGGCAGGCCGAAGACGCCCTGCGCGAGTTCACGGCGGATGTCGTGGACCGAGGCGCCGCTGATCTCGAGATGGAAGCGGTCCGCGCCGGCGTCGTAACGGCCGATGGCGATGCGCGGCTCGAGGGCTGCCGCCACGATGCGGTTGTTGACCAGAGCGCAGCTTACGACATGGGAGGCCTTGGCGAAGGCGCGCTCGACGGCGGCGGGATCGCCGCGGCGGAAACGGAAGGCGATGTTGCCCGGCGCCTGCGGCCAGAGCTGCGGCGCCTCCGGGTCGGTCGCGCCGCGCAGATCGGTGACGGCCGGCAGGATGTCGTAATCGATGCTGATGTGCTCGCAGGCCTCGCGGGCCAGCGCCTCGGTGTCGGCGACGACGAAGGCGACGGGTTCGCCGACATGGCGGACGACATCGCGCGCCAATGGCCAGCGCGGCGGCACGATCAGCGGCTCGACGGAAGCGATAACGATCGAGGTCGGCAGCGGAGCGAGGCCGTCGAGATCCGCGGCGGTGTAGACTCCGTGCACGCCGGGGAGGCTTGCCGCTGCGGAGCGGTCGATCGCGCGGATGCGGGCATGGGCATGGGGCGAGCGCAGCATGACGGCGGCGAATTCGCCGTCCGGGGCGCGATTGCCGAGGTAATCGCCGCGCCCGGTGAGGAAGCGTGCGTCCTCCCGCCGCCGCAGCGAGCGGGGATCAGCGGGTGGGCCAAGATGAGTCGATCCGGACCGGCCGCTTGTGCTGTCGTTCATCGTCGGATCGCCTTCGTCACCGAAGCGTGGGACCGCCTGGTCCGCCGATGCAAGACCGGTGCTGCGGACACCGGGCCCGCTGAGGCCGCCCTGACTAGAATCAAGACGATGCGGTCAGATAGCCCGCCAGGCCGGCGGTCGAGGAATCATGGGCGTCGGCGGGAGCCTTGCCCTCGATGACCGGCAGCAGCGCCGTCGCCAGCTCCTTGCCGAGTTCGACGCCCCATTGATCGAAGGCGTTGATGCCCCAGATCGCGGCCTCGACGAAGACGCGGTGCTCGTAGAGCGCGATCAGGCGGCCGAGTGTGAAGGGATCGAGCTTGCGGTAGGCCAGCGTGACCGAGGGGCGGTTGCCGGGGAAGACCTTGTGCGGCGCCAATGCCGCGATGTCCGCTTCGGACAGCCCCTGTTTCGCCAGCAACTCGCGCGCCTCCTCCAGCGTGCGGCCCTTCATCAGGGCCTCGCTTTGGGCAAGGCAATTGGCCAGCAGCAGCCGGTGGTGATGCGCCAGCTCCGGCTCGTGCCCTTCTGCCGCGACCATGAACTCGCAGGGTATGGTGTCCGTGCCCTGGTGGATGAGCTGGTAGAAGGCATGCTGGCCGTTAGTGCCGGGCTCGCCCCAGACGAGCGGGCCGCTCGGCCGTTCGACGGGCGAGCCGTCCTTGCGGACGCGCTTGCCGTTCGATTCCATGTCGAGCTGCTGGAGATAGGCCGGCAGGCGCAGCAGGCGCTGGTCGTAGGGCAGGATCGCGCGCGCCGGATAGTTGCAGATGTCGCGGTGCCAGATGCCGATCAGGCCGAGCAGCACCGGCAGGTTATGGGCGAGCGGCGCGGTGCGGAAGTGCTCGTCCATGGCGTGGGCGCCGGCGAGAAAGGCGCGGAAGTGCGTCGGCCCGACCGCGATCATGACCGGCAGGCCGATGGCGGACCAGACCGAATAGCGGCCCCCCACCCAGTCCCAGAACCCGAAAACTCGGTCCGGCGCGATGCCGAAGGCGGCGACCTTGTCGAGCGCCGTGGAGACGGCGGCAAAGTGGGCGCCGACCGCAGCCTCGCCGAGCGCAGCCGCGATCCAGCGCCGTGCCGTCGCGGCGTTGGTCATGGTCTCGACCGTGGTGAAGGTCTTGGAGGCGACGATGAAGAGCGTGCGCGCCGGATCGAGCCTCGCCAGCGTGTCGGCGATATGGGCGCCGTCGACATTGGAAACGTAATGCAGGCGCGGCCCGTCATGATAGGGCGCCAGCGCCAGAGTCACCATGACGGGGCCGAGATCGGAGCCGCCGATGCCGATATTGACGACGTCGGTGAAGGGCGCGCCGTCGGAGGCCGCGATACGGCCTCCGCGAACCCCGTCCGCAAAGGCGGCGAGCCGGTCGAGGGTCTCGTGGATCGCGGGCATCACGTCCTGCCCGTCGACCAGGACGCGATGGCTCTTCGGTGCGCGCAGGGCGGTGTGAAGGACAGCGCGCTTCTCCGTGGTATTGATCGCCTCGCCCGCGAACATGGCATCGCGCTGACCGGCAACGCCGGTGGCTTCGGCCAGTTCAAGCAGGAGCGCGCGTGTCTGCGCCGTCACAGCGGTCTTGGAGTAATCCAGGAGCAGATCGTCGAGACGGGCGGAGAAGTCGGTAAAGCGGGCGGAATCCTCGGCAAAGAGAGCCCGCAAGGGGCGGGCTTGCGTGGCCTGATGGTGTTCCGCCAGCTTTGCCCAGATCAGATCCTGCACCATTGCGCTCCTGTTGACCGCGACGCCCCTGGCGCCGCTCCGGCAACCCGCTTGTCTGAGAGCGGTTCCCGATGTCGGAAATTGGGCCGCGCCGTCGGGTCCGGCAAGCCCGGTTCCTTCACGCGACGCTCAGCCCCATGATGCCGTGATGGCGGATGCGGTCCGCGACGAAGCCGGACGCGGTGGCCGCCGCGACGAAGCGGCCGAGCCAGGCGACTGCCTCTTCCGTCAGTCCATCAGACCTGCGGGGGATGCCGATCGCCTGCTGCACGGCCATGAAGCGGCCATCGAGCAGGCGCGCGCCCGGCAGCTGCTTGGCATCGTCGAGCAGGCGCATGCGCAATCCTGCCAGCGCGTCCAGCCCCCGGTCGCGGAAATCGGCGAAGGTCTCGTCCATGGTGGCGGTGTGGACGAGCTCAGCCCGGCGGATGTTGCGATCGAGCCAGAGGCCATAGGCTGTGCCACCCGTGACGGCGATGCGGATGCCGGGGGCGTCCACGGCGTCGATCGTCGTGAGCGGCGAGCCGGCCGGCACGAGATAGGTCGCCTCGATCTGCGCATAGGCGGCGGTGAAGGCGATCGTCTCGGCGCGCTGCGGTTCGGCCCCGATCAGGCCGATGTCCCATTCGTCGCGGCCGGCTGCGTCCGCCAGCAGGGCGGGCGAGGCGTAAGGCACGAGCCGCAGCGCGACGCCGAGGCCGTCCGCGATCGCTTTCGCCATGTCCGGCGAGACACCGACCGGAGCGCCATCGGCCGCGCGTGCGGAGACGAGGAGAAAATTGGACAGGTTGATGCCCGCTCGCAGGATGTCGCCCGGAGCGAGCCGCGCGCGCAAGGACGCCGAAACCGGCCCGGGATCACCGTCGAATGTCATGAGAGGGCCCCGGGTGGCGAAGGTAGGTCAGGCGGCGGCGAAGGGCGCGAACAGGGAGGCGACCTCGCGATAGACGCCCTGCTTGAATGGAATGATGAGATCGACCGTGCGCTCCAGCCGCTCCCAGCGCCAGGCGTCAAATTCGGCCTTGTGGCCGCCCGCCGGCGTCGCGATGTCGATCTCGCTGTCGGGGCCGGTCAGTCTGAAGGCAAACCATTTCTGGGCCTGACCGCGCCAGCGCCCTTTCCAGGCCTCCTTGCCGATGGCAGTCGGCAGATCATAGGCGAGCCAGCCAGGGCTCTCGGCCAGCAGCGCCACCGAGATGACGTTGGTCTCTTCCTGAAGTTCGCGGATGGCGGCCTGGAGCGGTGTTTCGCCGGCGTCGATGCCGCCCTGCGGCATCTGCCATTCATGGCCGGGCGCGACATGCTCGCGCTGGGACCTGTTGGCGCGGCGACCGACGAAGACGAAGCCCTCTGCGTTGAACAGGGCGAGCCCCACGCAGGGGCGATAGCCGTCCGGCGGCGTCGCGGTGATCATCTCTATCTCAGGGATCCGGTGGTCTTGGGGCTGCGCAGGCCGCGGGCCGCGCTCAGCGGGACGATGACGAGGCCCTTCGCTTCCAGCGTCTGCGCCCAGCGCGCGATGCGCTCGATCGAGACCGGGAGCGCGCTGGCGCCGAGCACGACGACGCCCTGGTCACGGGCCGTGGCCTCGATCGCGGCGAGTTCCTTGTCGATCGCGTCGGGGCGGGCAACCGCATCGACCACGCGGTCGATCTTCAGCGTCGGGATCTGGGCCCGCTGCGCGGATGCGGCGAGAAAACTGCGCGCCGAAGAGCCATCATCGACGACCATCAGGCCGCGGCCGGCGAGTTCGCGCAGGATCGGGGACAGCGCCGCCTCGTCGGAGGTGAAGCGGCCGCCGAGGAAGTTGACGATCCCGACATAGCCGGTGAAGCGGCCAAGCGCCCAGTGCAGCCTTTCGATGTTCTCGGCGCCCTTGGGGCCGGTCAGCAGCGTGTGGGGGCCGGGATCGCTGTCGGGATAGTCGAACGGCTCCATCGGCAGCTGCAGGAACACCTCATGGCCCTCGCCGCGGGCGCGCTGGACCGTCCGCTCCAGTTCGGCGCCATAGGGTGCGAAGGCAAGCGAGACCGGGCCGGGCAGCTTCGTGATGGCGTCGGCGGTCCCGGTGGGGCTGATGCCGAGGCCGCCGACCAGGATCGCGACGCGTCCGTTGACCTTGCCGGCCGGTGGCGAGCCAAGCGGGCGCGCATAGTGCTGGGCTGGGGTCGTGCCGTCCGGAGCAATCTTCGGGAGCATCCCGTGCCGGGTCCGCTCGACGAGGCGATTGTCGGGCGCGGGGGCCAGCTTCACGACCGCGGGCGTGTCGGGAATGGTGATGACGATGGCGCCGGGCGCATCCGATCCCGGGCGCACCACGGTGACGCCGGACTCGCTTTCGAGCTGGCGTGCGCTGGCCTGCGTGCGAGACGCCTCGGCCGGGGCGGTCGCAACGGCCGGGCCAGCGGAAACGGAGGGCTGCACCGGGCGGGTTTCGATGCGGGCGGTGGCCATCGGCTGACCGCCATCGGGATCGCGCCGGATGGCGATGACGAGTAGAAGCCCGATCCAGGCCAGACCGACGAGGCCAGCCCCCGCGAACACGGCCCAGCGGCCCCATGGACGGGCCGGGGATGTCGGGCGGTCCTGGCCGAGCGGCCGGTTGAGCTCAGTGAGCGGCGTTCCGGCCAAGCGAAGCCGTCCTCAAGCTTGCGAACGGACCCGAATCAGTGGTCCGCGAAGCGAGAGTATGTCGGATTCGAACGGAATCAGACAGCCTCCCGCGACCTCAGTCGCCGAAGGCGCGCGGGCCCTGCCTCAGTTGGGCTTGGGCGCCTCGGCCTGCGGGGCGGCGGCATCCTTCTTGACGCCACGGAGCTGGTTCAGAGCGGCGATGAGCTGGGTATCCTTGGCCGGGTCGTTGGGCACATAGGAAGCGGAGCCGGACTGCTCGTCCTTGCCGTCGCCTGCCTTGAGATGGCCCTTCAGCGCCGCCTCGCCCTTGTTCTCGGCGATCTTGTCCTTCAGCTCCGGCGGGATGTCCTGCACCACCTCGATGTCGGGCGAGATGCCCTTCGCCTGGATCGAGTTGCCGGACGGCGTGTAGTAGCGCGCCGTCGTCAGGCGCAGGCCGCCATTGCCGGCGAGCGGGATCACGGTTTGGACCGAGCCCTTGCCGAAGGAGCGCGTGCCCATGATGGTGGCGCGCTTGTGGTCCTGCAGCGCGCCGGCGACGATCTCGGCGGCCGAGGCGGAGGAGCCATTGATCAGCACGACGACCGGCTTGCCCTTCGTGAGGTCGCCTGCCTTGGCATTGAAGACCTGAGTCTCCTCGGCGTTGCGCCCGCGGGTCGAGACGATCTTGCCGCGCTCCAGGAAGGCATCGGAGACCAGCACGGACTGGTCGAGGCGGCCGCCCCGGTTGTTGCGAAGATCGATGATGTAGCCCTTGAGCTTGTCGGCGCCGATGTCGGCATTGACCTTGTCGATCGCCTTGCGCAGGCCCTCATAGGTCTGCTCGCTGAAGGTGCCGATGCGGATATAGCCGACGTCGCCCTCGACACGCTCCTCGACGGCGGGAACGACGATGGTCGTGCGCGTCAGCGTGAATTCCAGCGGCTCCGGCTTGCCGGGGCGCTCGACCTTGAGCTTGACCTGGGTGTTGATGATGCCGCGCATCTTCTCGACCGCCTGGGTGAGGGAGAGGCCCTTCACCTCCTGGCCGTCGATCTGGCTGATGATGTCATTGGCCAGGATGCCCGCCTTGAAGGCCGGCGTGTCCCGGATCGGCTTGGCGACCTTGAGGACACCCTCCTCCATCGTCACCTCGATGCCGAGGCCGCCGAACTGGCCGCGCATGTCGGTGTCCATGTCGCGGAACGATTTGGCGTCGAGATAGGAGGAATGCGGGTCGAGCGAGGAGACCATGCCGTTGATGGCGGCCTCGATCAGCTTCTGCTCGTCCGGCTTCTCGACATAGTCGGTGCGGATCTTCTCGAAGATGTCACCGAAGAGGTTGAGGCTGCGATAGACCTCGGCGGAGGCCGCGACCGCGCTGGTCGAGGTGAGCAGGCGCGTCTGCGTGACCATGCCGGTCAGCCCCGCACCCAGCACAGCCCCGGCGAAAACGAGAGAAACCTTGCGCATCATCCGCGAACCTTTTCGCCAAGCGGTTTCGTCCACCACGGGGCCGGATCGACCGACACGCCGTCTTTTCTGAACTCGATATACAGCACCGGAAGGCCTGCTCCCGAGCCCACGATCGTCGCCGCAGCTTCCGACGTTTCGCCCATCACCGCAACCGGCTCACCCGCGAGAACGAACTGGTTGAGCGCCACGTCGATCCGCTGCATCCCGGCGAGCAAGAGATAGTACCCCCCGCCGGCATTCAGGATCAAGAGTTGCCCGAAAGACCGGAAAGGACCCGCATAGACGACCCAAGCGTCCGAAGGCGCCGAAACTAGGGCGCCAGGCCGCGTTTCCAAAGAAATCCCGCGTGTGGTGCCGCCGGCGCCGTCGGATTCGCCGAATCCACGCAATTGTGAACCCGCCACCGGCAGCGGCAACAGGCCGCGCGCCTCGGCGAAGGCGATCTTGGGAGACAGGCGCGCCGGGTCCTTGAAGGCGAGCGCCGCCATGCGCTGGCGCTGTTCACGGGTCTCCGTCTCGAGCGCCTGGCGCGCCGCCTCGGCAGCCCGATTGGCGGTGGAGATCTCCTTTTCCATCCGCTCGACGAAATCGCGCAGGCTCCTCGCCTTGGCGGCGAGTTCGCCGTCCTGCCCGCGCTGCGCTTCCGCGTCGCGCGTGGCGCTGGCCTCGCGCTGGCGGCGCGCCTCGACGAGGGAGGCGATGCGCTGCCGCTCGCCCGCGAGCTGCTCGAGTTCGCCCGACAACGCCTTGCGCTCCGTGCCGATGCTTTCGCGCAGCCGCACCAGTTCGCCGAGATCGGTGCCGAGAACCTCGATCTCCTGGCGCAGATCGGGCACGACGGCGCCGAGCAGCATCGAGGCCCGGACCGCTTCGAGAATGTCCTCCGGACGCACCAGAACGGCGGGCGGCGGGCGTCGGCCGATGCGCTGAAGGGCCGCGAGCACCTCCGCGATCAGGCCGCGGCGCCCCTCAAGCGAGCGGCGAATGGCGGTTTCGCTCGACTGCAGCAGCGAGAGGCGCTGTTCGAGAGCGCTGATCCGCTGCTCGGCCCCCTGGGCCCGGGCGGTGGTATCGAGCAGGGCCTTGTTGAGAGCGGCCCGGTCGGCCCGGATCGCGGCGATCTCCGCCTCCAGCTTCGCGCGGGCTTCGGCATTGCCGGCGAGGCGCTCCTCGATTGTCTTCAGCTCGGCCTCGCGCGCCTGCTTCTCGACCAGCTTCTGCATCGCCTCGCGCGCGAGCGCCTCGGGGTCGGCCGGCTGCGGCTGTCCCGCCGCCGGGGCGCCGGCCAGGAGGAGTGCGAGCGCGAGTGTCGCCAACCGCCGGGAGCGACCGGCGCCGGGGAAACGAATCAGAGGGAGAAGCGCGTTCATGCGCGATGATAGGGGTGACCGGCGAGGATCGTCATCGCGCGGTAGAGCTGCTCCAGAACGAGGACCCGCACGAGCTGATGGGGAATGGTCAGGCCGCCGAAGGCGAGCGTCCGCGCCGCCTGGGCGCGGATTTCCTCCGCCAGCCCGTCCGCGCCGCCGATGACGAGGCTGAGCGAACCCGTCCCGGCATCGCGCGCGGTGGCGATGCCGGCGGCGAAGGCGTCGCTGCCCTGGCTGCGGCCGCGCTCGTCCAGTGCGACGACGAGGCCGGGGGACAGCCTCGCGAGAATCGCAGCCGCCTCCTCCCGCTTGCGCTCATCGGGGCGGCGGCCGCGACTTTCCGCGATTTCGACGATGTCGGGGCCGGAGAGGCCGAGGCCGCGCCCCAGCGCGGCCGCGCGCTCGCGATAGCGCTCGCAGAGTTCGCGTTCCGGGCCGTCCTTGAGACGGCCGACGGCGATCAGGGCGAGGCGCATGCGCTGGGGAGCGCCGTCAGCCGACGAGGCGCTCGCTGGGGCGGTCCGCGCCCCACATCTTCTCGAGATTGTAGAACTGGCGCACTTCCGGCCGGAAGACGTGGACGATGATGTCGCCGGTGTCGATCAGCACCCAGTCGCAAGCCGGCATGCCCTCGACCTTGGGCGCGGGAAGGCCGGACCCCTTGATCGCCTCGATGAGAGAATCGGCGATGGAGGCGACATGCCGGTTCACACGACCGGTCGCGATGATCATCGCATCGGCCAGTGAGGTCTTGCCGACCAGGTCGATGACCGTGATGTCTTCCGCCTTCATGTCCTCCAGGACGTGAAGAGCGAGGGCGATGCTGTCGGCAGAAGGATTCTCCTGCACGGCTTCCTGGGGAAGCGGCTTGGGCTCGGCTTCGCCACGGGTTGAAGGGGTCAGATCCGTATCCTCACGGGTTTGTGCGCTCGCGGCGCGGTAAGGTCAAAATACGCGCAATCGGCCCGAAATTCAATCGCGTTCGGCCTGTTCGCGCAGCATCGTCGACGAAAGCTCGGAGCGGCGTCCATGCAGGAAGACCCAGGCGGGCGGCTTCGTCAGGGCCAGAGCGGCGCCCTGGCTTTCCGAAATCCGCCAGCGCGAGAGCCAGTTGGCGGCTGGCGAGGCGACGGCGCTGTGGGTCGATCCCGGGCGGTCGATGATCGCCATCGGCATCATCCTCGCGATGGTGCGCCACTCGTTCCAGCGGTGGAAGCTGGCGAGATTGTCCGAGCCCATGATCCAGACGAAATTCACGCCGGGACAGCGGCGCTTCAGCGCGCGCAGCGTGTCGGCGGTGTAGCGCGTGCGCAGCATCGCCTCGATGCCGGTGACGTGGATCTTGGAGTGGTCGGCGAGCTTGCGCCCGAAGCGGATGCGCTGGGCGAGCGACGGCAGCGCCGCATTGTCCTTCAGCGGGTTGCCGGGCGTCACCAGCCACCAGATGCGGTCGAGCTGGAGCCGGCGCAGCGCGGTCAGGCTCGCCATGCGGTGGCCGTCATGGGCGGGGTTGAAGGTGCCGCCGAACAGGCCGATGCGCAGCCCCGGTGCGTGGGGCGGCAGGCGCAGATGCTCGAGGGCGAGGTGGGGGGACGGGGCCCCGGTTTCGTCGCTCACGGTCGGATCTGGCCGTTGCCGTGGACGCGGTATTTAAAGGAGCAGAGCTGCTCGACACCGACGGGGCCGCGCGCATGCATCCGCCCCGTGGCGATGCCGATCTCGGCGCCGAAGCCGAATTCGCCGCCATCGGCGAACTGCGTCGAGGCGTTGTGCAGCACGATCGCGGAATCGACCTCGGCCAGGAAGCGCGCGGCGGCGGCCTCGTCGGCGGTCACGATCGCGTCGGTGTGATGTGAACCATAACGCTCGATATGGGCGATGGCGTCGTCGAGGCCCGGCACGACCTTCACCGCGATGATTCGGTCGAGATATTCGGTCGCCCAGTCGGCTTCGGTCGCCGCTTCGGCCCGGGCCACGGCCGCCTGGGTGCGCGCATCGCCGCGCACTGCGCAGCCGGCGTCGATCAAGGCCGTCACCAGCGGCTCCAGATACGTCGCCGCGCAGCCCTCGTCGATCAGCAGCGTCTCGGCCGCGCCGCAGACACCGGTGCGGCGCAGCTTGGCGTTGAGCACGATGTCGCGCGCCATGGCGAGGTCGGCGGCGGCGTGCACATAGACATGGCAGTTGCCGTCGAGATGCGCGAAGACCGGCACCCGCGCATCGCTCTGCACGCGCGCCACCAGGCTCTTGCCGCCGCGCGGAACGACGACGTCGACGCAGCCGTCGAGACCTTTCAGGATCTCGCCGACGGCGGCGCGGTCGCGGGTCGGCACCAGCTGGATCGCATCCGCCGGAAGGCCGGCTGCCGTCAGCCCCTCGCACAGGGCGAGCGCGATCTCGGTCGAGGTCCGGAAACTGTCGGAGCCGGCGCGCAGGATCGCGGCGTTGCCGCTCTTCAGACAGAGCGCCCCGGCATCGGCCGTCACGTTCGGGCGGCTCTCGAAGATCACCGCGATCACGCCGAGCGGCGTCGCGACGCGCTCGAAGCGCAGGCCATTGGGCCGCGTCCAGGAGGTGAGCACGCGGCCGAGCGGGTCGGGCAGGGCGGCGATGCCGGCGACTGCGTCCGCCACACCGGCGAGACGGGCTTCGTCGAGCAGAAGACGGTCGATGAAGGCCGCGGTCTGGCCGGCGGCCCGTGCTTCGGCGAGGTCGAGCGCGTTGGCGGCCAGGATGGCGGCTGTGCGGGCCCGAAGGGCTTCCGCCATCGCTTGCAGAGCCGCATCGCGCCGTTCAGCGGAGGCGAGCGACACCTGCCGCGCGGCCGCGCGGGCGCGCCGGCCCAGGGCCAGCATCTGGGCGGCCATGTCCGGCGCCGATCCGCCGTCGCGGGCGAGCCCCTCGTTTGAGACCACGCGGAGCACCGCTTCGCTCGTCATGTCCACCTGCCAGACGCCATCGTTCCGCAACCTTAGCTCACGCCGAGCGCCATGTCGTCCCGGTGGATCATCTCGGCGCGTCCGGGATAGCCCAGGATCGCGGCGATGTCGCGTGATGCCTTGCCGAGGACGAGCGCGGCCTCGGCCGCGTCATAGGCGACGAGGCCGCGCCCGAGGAGCGTGCCGGCCGGGTCGCGGATGAGCACCGCATCGCCGCGGGCGAACTCACCCTCGATCCGGGCGACGCCGACGGGCAACAGGCTCGCGCCGCCGGCGAGCGCGCGCGCGGCCCCTGCATCGACATGCAGCGTTCCGCGCGGCTCCAGCGAGCCGGCGATCCAGGTCTTGCGGGCGGTGGCGGGCGTCGAGGCGGTCAGGAACCAGGTGCAGCGCGCACCTTGCGTGATGGCCGCGAGCGGATTCTTCCCGCGGCCATCGGCGATCAGCATGTGGGTGCCGCCGCTGGCGGCGATCTTGCCGGCCTCGATCTTGGTGCGCATGCCGCCACGCGAGAGTTCGGAGGCCGCGCCGCCGGCCATGGCATCGATTTCGGGCGTGATGCGCTCGACGACGGGAATATGGCGCGCCGCCGGATCGCGAGCGGGCGGGGCGGTGTAGAGCCCGTCGATGTCGGAGAACAGCACCAGCAGATCGGCGCCCGCCATGGTGGCGACGCGGGCGGCGAGCCGGTCGTTGTCGCCATAGCGAATCTCGGTGGTGGCGACGGTGTCGTTCTCGTTGATCACCGGCACGGCGCGCAGATCGAGCAGGCGGCCGAGCGTGGCGCGGGCGTTGAGATAACGGCGGCGCTCTTCCGTGTCAGCCAGGGTCAGCAGGATCTGGCCGGCGGTGAGCGCGTGATGGCCGAGCGCCTCGGCCCAGGTGCGGGCAAGCGCGATCTGTCCGACCGCAGCGGCGGCTTGGCTCTCCTCGAGGCGCAGCGGGCCCGAGGGCAGGCCGAGCACGGTGCGCCCCAGGGCGATGGCGCCCGAGGAGACGACGAGCACATCCGCGCCGCGCTGATGCAGATCGGCGAGGTCCTCGGCGAGAGCGGCGAGCCAGGCCTGACGCAGGCGGCCGCGGTCGCGGTCGACGAGGAGGCTCGAGCCGACCTTCACCACGATGCGACGGAACTGGTTCAGCGAAGGCGTCTGCACGGAGAGAAAATCCGCAGGGTTGCGATTGCGCCGCCAGCCTCTTGGCGAAAAGCGCGTCATTGTAAAGCGCGTGAGCGCGGGGCCGGGGGCACCGCCTGCGCATTCGCGCGGCAGTTGCATTGACATTGGAAGTTCAAGCGCCCATATGGAGTTTGTCGATATTTAGGCCGAACGACTTGGCCCCGCGCAGTTCAGCTGCGCACGCTGACGACCTTCCCGCTCAAAATTCGAAAAACGGCGCGCGACATCCGTCCGCGTCGCACAATCATACCGTGAAAGGGTTCGTCATGAGCGCCGGTACAGTCAAGTGGTTCAATTCGACCAAGGGTTTCGGTTTCATTCAGCCGGATGACGGCGGTCAGGACGTGTTCGTCCACATCAGCGCCGTCGAGCGCGCCGGCATGCGCGATCTCCGGGAAGGTCAGAAGATCTCCTACGAGCTCACGCAGGACAAGCGCTCGGGCAAGATGTCGGCCGACCAGCTCCGCGCCGAGTGAGACGATCGCCGCGACGGCCGGCCAGGACAGCAGGAGGGCGACCACGGATGTACTGGCGCCCCCGTTTCCAGGCCTGAGCCAGAGCGGCGTGACGAAGGGTCGGTGCCCGTGCCGGCCCTTTTTTCCATTCTCCAACCAAGGGAGTGACAGATGCAGGTTCTCGTCCGCGACAACAATGTCGACCAGGCCCTCCGGGTGCTGAAGAAGAAGATGCAGCGCGAAGGCGTGTTCCGCGAGATGAAGCGTCGTTCGGCCTATGAGAAGCCGTCCGAGAAGCGCGTTCGCGAGAAGGCCGACGCCATCCGCCGCGCCCGCAAGGTCGCCCGCAAGCAGATGCAGCGCGAGGGCCTGATCGCCGCCCCGAAGCCGAAGCCGCGCCCGGTGCGCGCTGGAAGCGCACCCGCGCCGCGCTGATTTCGATACCATTCGGGCGCATTTTGGATTAATGCGCCCTCGCGGGCCGCGATGCGCCCGTCACAACCCGAGAGAAGGCCACCCTTGAAGAACCCGAACGACCGCAGCTTCACTGATCGTCAGGCCAATTCCGCGGCCGCCAAGAAAGCGCTCCTGGAGCGTTTCAAGGCGAGGCCGGGTCCGGATGACCCGATCATGCAGCAGCGACGCGCGGAACGCGAAGCCATCGCCGCCGCCCGCGCCGCGCGCGAGGCTGAAAAGGCCGCCATCCGCGCCGAGCAGGAGCGTCTTGCCGAGATCGAGCGTCTGCGCCGCGAAGAGGAAGAGCGGATCGCCGAACTCGCCCGCGAGGCCGCCCGCAAGGCCGAGCAGGCCAAGCGTGACGCCGAGCGCCCGCGCAAGGTGCTGCTCGAGGCCGTGCAGTACGCGCAGATGCGCGCCGCCGGCAAGGGCCGCCGCTGATCGCTGTCCGGCCGGGCTCTGCCCGGCCCGTCAGACCTCGCCCCGGTAGCCGGATCGCCTGATCGACCGCCTGCCGAGGCCGCGGGACCCAGCGAGGTTTCCGCCGTGACATGCCTCCCCACAGGGGCGGGTCGCTCCGCGCCCTCCGGTCGGATCGTGAACCCGCCGCTGCCGCGAACCCGGAGCGAGCCGCCATGGCGACGCGAGGCCTTTCGTCCGACGAACTCAAGCTGCGCGCCCAGCGCGCCTTCGACAAGGTCGATGCGCGCAAGCAGGAAGCCTCCCGCGCGCTCGAGGCCGAACAGCTCGCCCGCGAGGCCGTTCTGCAGAAGACAGCGCGGCTGAGGGCGCTGCGCCTAGCCAAGGAAGCGGCAGATGCCGAAACCGCGGCGATCGTCGCTGCCGAGCAGGCCCGCGCCAAAGCCGAAATCGCCGAGGCCAAGGCCGCTGCGAAGGCGAGCAAGGCCGAAGCCGGCAAGGGCCGGACGAAGGCCAAGCCCGCCGCCTGACGGCAGCATCCCAGCTCCTTTTGTGCCATCGGGATCATTTCTGCGCCCCGTGCCCTCCGGTGCGGGCGCCGGTGTGTCGTGGCTGCGCGGGATTTCCCCTTCCCGTTGTGCCTTTGCACCGGTAACGTAGGCCAAATCGTCGCAGACGAATATTTCGTTCCGGCGATTGAACCTCTCCTACGCTCGCTGCGACCAACCCTCGCGAGCCGGATGTCAGGCCTCGAGGGCGATGCATACGGAATCCGACGAAGAACTCGTCAAGCGGATCGCCGGTGGCGACCGGCTCGCGATGAAGGTGCTGTTCTCGCGGCACCAGACGCGGGTTTATCGTTTCGCGCTGCGGCTGCTGCGCGACGAGACGATGGCGGAGGATGTGACGGGTGACGTCTTCATGGACCTCTGGCGTCAGGCCGACCGGTTCGAGGCGCGATCCTCGGTCACGACCTGGCTCCTCACCATCGCGCGTAACAAGTCCTACTCGGCCTTGCGCAAGCGGCGCGATGCGGGGCTGGACGATGATTTCGCCGCCGGGATCGAGGACGAGGCGGACGACCCCGAGGTCGTTCTCCAGAAACAGGACAAGGGGCTCGCGATCCGGGCCTGCCTGTCCAAGCTCTCGCGAGAGCATGCCGAGGTCATCGACCTCGTCTACTACCACGAGAGTTCGGTGGAGGAGGTTGCCCGGATCGTCGGCATCCCCGAGAACACCGTCAAGACTCGGCTCTTCCACGCCCGCAAGAAGCTGGGAGAGCTGCTCAAGGCGGCCGGGATCGACCGTGGCTGGCCCTGAGGGGACGCCGCGCGCCGCAGGTCGCAGCTCCGCCATGCCGATGCGTTTCCGTCCCTGCGCCATCCGTTTCCAGGCGGTGCGCGATTCCGGAGTTCAGTCATGACCGACGCCATCGCGACCGATCCGAAGCGGGCCGAAATCGAGCTGCTTCTGCCCTTCTATGCCACGGGACGTCTGTCGCCGGACGACAAGGCTCGCGTCGAGGCGGCCCTGGCGGAGGATCGCGACCTTGCCTTGCGTCTCGACATCGTGCGGGACGACATGGCCGAGACCGTGCTGCTCAACGAGCGGCTTGGCGCGCCCTCGCCGCGGGTCCTCGACCGGCTGATGGCCGGTATCGAGGCCGAGCCGCGCCGCCAGAGCCTTCTCTCCTCAGCGAAGGGCGGCTTTTTCACCTGGCTCGGGACCTTGCTCGCGGCACAGCCGCCGCGCCGGCTCGCTTATGCGGGTGCGGCGGCGATCGCGCTGGTCGCCATCCAGGGGATCGCGCTGACCAGCCTCGTCCTGCGCGAGCGGACCGGTTTCGAAACCGCCTCGAGCGTGTCGCAGGCTTCGGAACGCTATGTGCTGCTGAGCTTCTCGGCGGATGCGCGGGCCGGCGACATCGCCTCCTTCTTCAAGCGCTTCGACGCCTCGGTCGTCGACGGCCCCCGCGCGAACGGCTTCTTCAAGGTCCGCGTCGGCGATGCTTCGCTGACCCAGGCCCAGGTCGACGCGATCGCGGCCCGGATGAAGTCCGAGGCCGCGATCGTGCGCTTCGTCGCGCCGGCGCCCTGAGCGCGGCGGTGACGGTGGAGCATGGTTCTGGTAAGGCTTCGCCGCATCCGAGCGTATCGGGAGAGCGCATCATGAGGTCGTTCCGTTCCCTGACCGGGCTGCTCATGGCTGCCGGCTGCGTCGTGTTGGCGCTGGGTGCAGCTCCTGCGAAGGCGCAGCAGCAGGGCCAGGGCAACACGCCGCCGGCCAGCCCGCCCGGAGGCTCGACGCGGGCGATCACCGTGCCGCCGCCGGCCTGGCAGGTTCCGGGCATCTTCGGACAGAGGCCGTCGCGCACCGTCGTCCCGGCGGCCGACGAGACCCGTTTCGTGCCCGGGGAGATCCTGTTCGAGCTTGCGCCGGACGCCCAGGCCGATGCGGTGCTGCGCCGCTACGGCGCGACCCTGATCGCGAGCCGGCGCGTCGAACTTGCGGGCACGACGATCATCCGCGCCCGGCTCGCGGAAGGGCGCGACCTGCGCGCCGTCCTGACCCAGATGGCGAGCGACAACGCCATTGCAGGGGCCCAGCCGAATTTCACCTTCGAATTGCAGCAGGATCTGGCGCAGCCGGTCAGCACCACCGCGACCAGCACGCGCTCGGATGTCCCGACGCTGCGCCTGTCCGATCCCGCCGCCCTGCGCGCTCCGCCGGTCCGGCGCGAGCTGCCGGCGCAGTATGTGGTCGACAAGTTGCGGCTGGGGGAGGTCCACAAGGTCGCGCGCGGCAATGCAGTCCGGGTCGCCGTGATCGATTCCGGGGTCGATGTCGGGCATCCGGAGCTGAGGGGGGCGATTCTCGGCGCCTATGATGCGCTCGGCGGGCCGTTCGAACCCCATGCCCACGGCACCTCGATGGCGGCGGCGATCGTCGCGCAGGGACAGTTGCAGGGTGTCGCACCCGCTGCCCGACTGTTGGTGGCGCGGGCCTTTTCCGGCAAGGCCGGATCGGGCGCGGCGAACGGCACCAGCCTGCAGATCCTCTCGGCGATCGAATGGGCGGTGAATCAGGGCGCGCGCGTCGTCAATCTCAGCTTCGCAGGCCCTGAGGACCGGCTGTTGTCTCGCGGTCTCGCTGGGCTCGCGGCCAAGGGTGTGGTCGCTGTCGCGGCTGCCGGGAACGCCGGGCCGGCCTCGGCGCCGCTCCATCCCGCGGCCGATCCGAATGTCATCGCGGTGACGGCGACGGATGCCGAAGACCGCGTTTACGTCCGCGCCAATCGCGGCAGCCATATCGCCGTGGCGGCGCCGGGGGTGGACGTGCTCGCGGCGGAGCCCGAGGGGCGCTACGTCTTCTCGTCCGGCACCTCGATCGCCGCCGCGCATGTCTCGGGGCTGGTTGCCCTGGTGCTGGAGAAGCGGCCGGAGCTGGACGTTGCGGCGATGCGCCGCCTGCTGACGGAGACGGCGGTCGATCTCGGATCGCGGGGGCGCGACCCCGTCTACGGTGCCGGACGCATCGACGCCGCCGCCGCCCTGTCGCGGGCCCAGCCCCTCACAGCCTCACGTCCCTGACGCCGGGGCGAGGCGCGGTGCCGGCTCGTATTGCTGCTCCAGCCGGTTGGCATGGCGGTGGAGGAGGCGCCATTCCCCGCCCTCGCAGCGAAAGACATGGGTCACCCGGTTGGTCCAGCGCGTCGGCGCCTCCAGATCCGGAAGCAGCACCTCGAAGTTTTCGATGTCGGTGACGAGTGCGAGTTCCGTTCCGACCACTGTCGTGACATTCTCATGGCTGACCGTGCCGCCCCGGAACTGCTTGGCCGCCCAGTCCCAGCGCCGCGAGATTGCCTCCCAGCCCTTCTCGTAGCCGCCCCAGCCATACATGCTGGTGGCATCGTCGGCCTGGGAATAGAGCGCCTTGATCGGCCCGACCTCGCCATTGGCGACATGGGCGAGGGCCTCGCGCAGCCGCGCCAGTGCGGCCAGAAAGTCTCTTGTCGCCGCCGTCTCGACCGTCCCGTGCATGTCCGTCTCCTGCATTCCAGGCAGCCTAGCATGGTGGTGGGCCGTCGTTTCAAGCGGAGAGCGGCGCCGCGGCGCATCGCGCCGCTTGACCTTGGCCGCCGCATCGGACTGATGTCCGCCCATGCGCCGCCCCCGCCTTCTCTTCGTCGCCACCGAGGACTGGTTCTTCGCCTCGCATTTCCTGCCGATGGCACGGGCTGCGCGCGAGCTGGATTTCGATGTCGCGCTGATCGCGCGCGAGCGCCATCACCGCCGCGTTCTCGAGGCGGCGGGCGTGCGCCTGATCCCTCTCGAGGCGGAAAGGCGCAGCCTCGACCCGCGGGTGCTGTTCCGGCAGATCGTGGCGCTGCGGCGCCTGATCGAGCAGGAGCGGCCCGACATCCTGCACTGCATCGCGCTGAAGCCGATCGCGCTGGCGGGGCTCGCCGGTCGGCTGGCTGGTGTCGAGCGGCGCGTCTACGCGCTGACCGGGCTCGGATTTCTCGGGGCCAGCCAGGGTTTGGTGGCAGCAGCGGCGCGATGGGCCGCGATTGCCTGGCTGCGCGGCGTGATCGACGGGCCGCAGGTGCGGTTCCTGTTCGAGAACCCGGACGACCCCGTTACGCTGGGGCTCGATCCGCAGGATCGGGGCAAGGTCGTCATCGTCGGCGGGGCGGGCGTCGATCCGCTGATCCTGATGCCGGAACCGATGCCGCCGGCCCCGCCGTTCAAGGTCGCGCTGGTCGCCCGGCTGCTCTGGTCGAAGGGCGTCGACCTCGCGGTGGAGGCGGTGAGGCTGGCGCGGGCCGAGGGCGTGAGGGTCGAACTCACGCTGCACGGCGCGCCGGACCCCTCCAACCCCAAGGCAGTTCCCGAGGAGACGCTGACCCAATGGGCGGCCCGTCCCGGGATCGACTGGGCGGGGCCGACCCGCGACATCGAGGGCGTCTGGCGCCGCCACCATCTCTGCATCCTGCCCTCGCGCGGCGGCGAGGGGCTGCCCCGCACCATCCTCGAGGCCGCTGCCTGCGGCCGCCCGATCCTGACGACGAATGTCCCGGGCTGCCGCAGCTTCGTGCGCGACGGCCAGGACGGCATGGTGGTCCCGCCGGGTGATGCGGCGGCGCTGGCGCGGGCACTGATCGTCTTCGCCCGCGCGCCGGCGCTGGCCGAACGCATGGGAGCGAGCGCCCGGGCGCGGCTGATCGACGGCCATACCGAGCGCGACGTCATGAACGTGGTCAAGGCGCTCTATCGCGGGCTGCTCTCGCGGCCGACGACGGACATCGCCGCGTGAGCGCGCCGGCGCTCGACCGGCGCGCCTTCATCCGCGAGCATACCCGGCTGCTGCCGGTGCCGCATGCGCCCGAGATCGCGATCCATGTCGCCGAGGAGGCGACGGAGCTCTGGCAGAAGACCGAGGACGAACTGGCGACGATCGGGCTGCCGCCACCTTTCTGGGCTTTCGCCTGGGCGGGCGGACAGGCGCTGGCGCGCTACCTGCTGGACGACCCCGCGATCGTGCGGGGACGACGGGTGCTGGATTTCGCCAGCGGCTCGGGGCTGGTCGCGATCGCGGCGGCGCGCTGCGGTGCGGCGCGCGTGGAGGCCTGCGATATCGACGCTTTTGCGGCGGAGGCGATGGCGCTGAATGCCGCCGCCAACCGCGTCTCGCTGACGATCCGTCTGGAGGATCTGGTCGGGCGCGACGAGGGCTGGGATCTCGTCTGCGCGGGCGACGTCTGCTACGAGCGCGCCATGGCCGGCAGCGTCGTCACATGGCTGGCGACACTGTCGGCGCGCGGGGCGCAGGTCCTGATCGGCGATCCCGGTCGCAGCTATCTCCCGAAGGAGCGGCTCGAGGCCCTCGCGAGCTACGCGGTACCGGTGACGCGCACCCTCGAGGACGCCGATATCAAGCACAGCACCGTCTGGCGGCTGGCAGGCTAGCCCGGCGCAACGCACGCGCCGGGGGTCGCTCAGGCTGCGCGGCGGCGGTGCATGGGCTGGGCGGCCATGCGGCCGTCCTGCGAGGTCCTGAAGCTCGAGATCAGCCGGTTGAGCTGCTCGATCTGGTCCAGCAGCGCCTTCGACGAAGCGGCGCTCTGCTCGGCGAGCGCGGCGTTCTGCTGGGTGATCTCGTCCATGTGGCTGACGGTCTGGCTCATTTCCTCGATGCCGTTGGCCTGCTCGCCCGAGGCACTGGCGATCTCCTCGACGGTGGAGGAGACGGCCGCCGCGGCCTCGACGATCTGCTCCAGCGTGCCGCCGGCCAGACGAACGAGCTTCACGCCCTCCGTCACCTCGGCATCGGAGGATGCGATCAGGCCGGTGATATCCTTGGCGGCGTCGGACGAGCGTTGCGCCAGCGCGCGGACCTCTGCGGCAACGACGGCGAAGCCGCGCCCCGCATCGCCGGCACGGGCGGCCTCGACGGCGGCGTTCAGCGCCAGCAGATTGGTCTGGAAGGCGATGCCGTCGATGACGCTGGTGATCTCGGAGATTTTCTTCGAGGCGTCCTCGATCCGTGCCATGGCGTCGGTCGCGTTCTTGACGATGTCGCCGCCGGTCCGGGCGATCTTGGTGGCGTCGTCGGCGAGCGCCACGGACCGGCGCGAGGCCTGGGCCGAGGTCTTGACCGAGGCCGCGAGTTGCTCGGTGGTCGCAGCGCTTTCCTCGAGCGCCGAAGCCTGCTGCTCCGTGCGCATCGAAAGATCGTTTGCGCCCGAATTGATCTCCTGAGAGGTCGCGGCGATGGCGGAGGAGTTGGTCTTGATGGTCGACACCATCTGCTCGAGCCGGTCCATCGCGCCGTTGAAGTTGTCGCGGATGGCCGCGTACTCCGCCGGAATGTCCTGGCTGATCCGGAAGGTGAGGTTGCCGTCGGCCAGAGCCGCCATGGCCTCGGTAACCGAGGCGACGGCCGTTTCGCGTTCCGCGGCGAGGGAGCGTTCAATCGCCTTGGCCTGCTCCTCGACGCGAAGACGCGCCGCTTCCGACGCCTCCAGGTAGACCGAGATCGCGTAGTCCATGTCCAGCAGCGCCGCCTTGACCAAGGCGCTGATTTCGGCCGCCCGCTGGGTGGCGTCCTCCGAACCGCTGCCGAAGCGACGCTTCGGCCAACGCGCGACGAGGACGTCGGTGATGAGTTTTTCGAGGATCAGGGCGTAGCCGCCGATGTACCAGCGTGGCTCCAGCCCGATCCGGGCATGGACTTCGCCGACCTTGGTGACGGCGGCGACGAAGTTCTGGTCGAACTGGCCGTTGGCCATCCGGTCCCAATGCGAGGACTGACGCTGCTTGGCGCTGTCGATGTGCTGCTCGCTGGAAAAGAACCGCTTGGTCTCGGGGCTGTTGCGCAGCTGGCTGTAGAAGGCGTCGAGGGCACCGGGCAGAGCGGCCACGATGTCGTCATGCATGCCCTTGATCTGGTCGCGGGCCCGGCCGTCCAGCTGCATGAACGCTAGCCGGCTATTGAGGTGATCGGAAGACGTCATCGGAGGCTCCTGCCTGCAACACCAAGTGCCGGTGCCGAAATCGATGAAACGCCTGGTTGGTTAACGAAGGTTCAAAATACAGACGGCGGATGTGAGAAAATGCGCTTTTTGGTTGCGTTTCCCATTGGTCATTCGTCTAAGCTATCTGGCGGCTGGGCCGTAAAGCCCTCATAGCGCGCCAGGAAGGCGTCGACCGGCAAAGCCCGGAAATCGGCAAGGGCGGCCCGCAGGCGCGCGTGATCCCAGTCCCACCAGGCGAGTCGCATGAGGCGCTCCGCGGTCGCCTCGGGGAAGCGTGCACGGATCGGCCGGGCCGGATTGCCCGCGACGATGGTGTAGGGTGCGACGTCCTTGGTGACGATCGCTCCGCCCGCCACGACGGCGCCCGTGCCGATGCTGCGGCCGGGCAGGATGATGGCGCCATGGCCGATCCAGACATCGTGGCCGATGGTCACCGGCGTCGAGCGGCGCCAGTCGAAGAAGGCGGCATCGTCCTCGGCATCCTCGAAATAGGCGCTGGCGCGGTAGGTGAAATGCGACTGGCTGGCGCGCTGCATGGGGTGGTTGCCGGGGTTGATCCGCGTCATCGCCGCGATCGAGCAGAACTTGCCGATGGTGGTGTAGATGATGTTGGAATCGTTCACGACATAGGAGTAGTCGCCCATCGTCGACTCGACGAAGGAGGTTCGCGCCCCTATCTCGGTGTAGCGCCCCAGAGACGCGTCCCGAACGACCGCCGTCTCATGGATCACCGGTTCGAGCCCGAGCTTCTTGGCGGCCATGGGGTTCTCCGTCCTGTGGGGATTGCCGGCCCGGTCGTCAGCGGCCGAGCGGAAAGGCGTCGATGATGCGGAAGCGGCCGGCCCGGTCGTCCTGCCGGAACACAGTGAGGCGGTCGATGGCGACCGGCCCGGCGGGGACGGCGCGCGCATGGGCTTCTGTCAGCGCCGCGGCGATGGCGGGTGCCTCGTCCTGCGGGAGCGCCCCGGTCAGCGTCATGTGGAAGCGGAACGCATCGCCGACATAAGGATAGCCATAGGCGTCGAGGTGGGCGCGCTCGGCCGGGGTCAGCGGGCTGGCGAGTCGCCGCTCCCGATCGGCCTGTCCCAGCGGTGCGCGAAACGGCTCGAAGGCCTGGACGATGCCGAAGGCCAGCGCCTGCAGCGCCGGGCTCGGCTCGCGCGGCGTCAGCGCGACGAAGCGGCCGAGCGAGGTGACTTTGAGGCCTGCCAGGGGCACGGCCGTGCGGCCGAGGGCGATCTGCCGGGCGAAGGCCCGCAGTTCACCCTCGCTGCGGCCGTTGGCCAGCTCGAACGGCGCCTTCAGCGTCGCGTGAAAGCCGTAGCGGCGTGGTTCGGAGGTGCGGTCCGGCCAGCCCTGCGCGTCGCAGCCGGGCGGAACGGCGAAGGCGATCTCCTCGCCGGTGAAGGCGTCGTAGCCCAGCGTCGCGCAGCCGAAGCGCCAGAGTGCGCTGTCGACGGCGGGCGCGTAATAGAGGGCATAGCGCGGGCCGCTCAAAACGCGCGCTCGCCCTTCGACCAGACGGCCGCGATCACGGGCGTCGGTCCCAAAGCCTTGAAGCGGACGAGATCGGCCCGAAGCCCGGTCTTGAGATGGCCGCGGTCATGCAGACCGAGGATGTCGGCCACCTTCCAGGTGACCATGCCCATCGCGTCCGGCAGACCGAGTCCGTGGTCGTTGTGCAGCTTCAGCACGGCCTGGAGCAGGCTGGCGGGCACATAATCGGAGGAGAGCCCGTCGAGCAGGCCCTTCTCGGCCAGTTCAGAGACCGAGACGCCACCGGAATGCGAGCCGCCGCGCACGACGTTCGGGGCGCCGGCGATGGTCGCGAGCCCGCGCTGCTTGGCGGCGGCGGCGGCCTCGACCGTGGTCGGGAATTCCGAGATCACCGCGCCCGAGGCCAGCCCCTCCTCGACATGCTCGACGGTGGTGTCGTCATGGGTCGCGATCGGGATGCCACGGGCACTGAAGAGCTCGACCACCGCCTGCCAGTTGCGGCCGACATTGGCGGCGCCTTCCATCTGGCGGGTGGCGACATCCTCCTCGAACTCCGCCTCGGTCTTGCCGTTGCCGATGGCATAGGTCCGCAGATGCTCGATGTTGCGCCACTGGCGCTGGCCGGGCGTGTGGTCCATCAGCGACACGAGCTGGACCAGCGCATCGTCCTGATAGGGCTCGATATCCCTGAGAAGGTCGGGGCTCGTCAGTTCGCAGCGCATGTGGATGCGATGGTCGATCCGGAAGACGCCTTCCGCCTGGCCCTGCGCGAGCGAGGTCATGACGTCGGCGAAGATGTCCTTGCGGTAGTCCTTGGCGGAAAAGGGCGTGCCGGCGCAGATCGCGTCATAGACCGTGGTGACGCCTGCGGCCGCCATCTGCGCGTCATGGACCAGCGCGGCGGCGAGCCCGTTCGGCCAGAAGACCTTGGGCCGCGGCATGAAATGCTTTTCCATGTTGTCGGTGTGCATCTCGACGAGGCCGGGCGCGACATAGTCGCCGCCCGCGTCGACGGCGCCCGGCAGCGCGGAGAGCCCTTGGTCGACCGCGGTGATGACGCCGTTCTCGAAGGCGATCGTGCCCGTGACGATTTCGTCCTCGAGGATCAGGCGGGCATTGGTCAGAACGGTCTGCATCAGGCGGCCTTCCGGAAAGCGGTGATGTCGAGATAGCGGGTCGCGACCTTCTCGCGCACGGCCTCGTCGTGGAAAATCCCGACGATGGCGGAACCCCTGGCGCGGGCTTCCGCGATCAGCTCGACCACCACATCGCGGTTGGCGGCGTCGAGCGAGGCGGTCGGCTCGTCGATCAGCATGATGGCGGAGGGGTCGACGAAGGAGCGGGCGATGTTGACCCGCTGCTGCTCGCCGCCGGAGAAGGTCGCCGGCGCGAGGTTCCAGAGCCGCTCCGGCAGGTTGAGCCGGGCGAGCATCGCCTTCGCCCGCTCGCTCGCCTGATCCGGCGCAACGCCGCGCGCCAGCAGCGGGTCGCGCACGATGTCGAGCGCGCTGACGCGCGGGATCACGCGCAGAAACTGCGAGACGAAGCCGAGCGTGCGGCGGCGGATGTCCAGCACCGTCCGGGGAACGGCGGTGACGATGTCGACGGGCCGGCCCGCATGGGTGATGTGGATATGGCCGGCGCTCGGCCGGTAATTGCCGTAGAGGATGCGCAGCAGGCTCGACTTGCCGGCGCCCGACGGGCCCGCGAGCACGAGGGCCTCGCCGGCCTCGACGCTGAAATTGACGTCGTCGAAGACGGGCAGCCTGACGCCGCCCTGATTGTGCAGGGTGAAGGCCTTGGTGACGTTCTCGACGCGAATCATCGTGGTCATGGGATCAGGCCTTGTCGGGTCGCGGTGACGCCGGCGTGACGGGCGTGCCTTGGTTGGCCGGGGCGTTCGGCGGCGGGGCGGCCTTGGCCGGCCGTCCGAGCAGGGTGCGTTCGATTTCCAGCCCGCTGGGTTGCCGGTCTGCCTCGCCGGAGACGGGGATCGGGACGGTCTGAGGGCCGAAACCCGACCATTGGGGCTGGATGAAGCCGCTCATACGCTCAGCACCGCGGAGGTGAGGAGCTGCGTATAGGCGTGGTGAGGGTCGTCCAGCACCTGGTCGGTCAGGCCCTGCTCGACGACATGGCCGTCCTTCATCACCATCAGCCGGTCGGTGAGGAGGCGCGCCACGGCGAGGTCGTGCGTGACGATGATGGCGGCGAGGCCGAGATCGCGCACCAGCACGCGCAGCAGGTCGAGCAGGCGGGCCTGGACCGAGACGTCGAGGCCGCCGGTCGGCTCGTCCATGAAGACGAGGCGCGGCTCGGACACCAGCACGCGGGCGATTTGCAGGCGCTGCTGCATGCCACCGGAGAATTGGCGCGGCCGGTCGTCGATGCGCGCACCGGCTATTTCCACGCGCGAGAGCCAGTCGAGCGCGCGCTCGCGGATCTGGCCGTAATGGCGGTCGCCGCGGTCCATCAGCCGTTCGCCGACATTGCCGCCGGCCGAAACGTCCATGCGCAGGCCGTCGCGCGGGTTCTGGTGGACGATGCCCCAGGCGGTGCGCATCAGCCGCCGGCGCTCTTGCTCGGGCACGGAGTAGATGTCGAGCGGTTCGGCTCCGCCCCGGAACAGCACCTCGCCCGCGTCGGGACGGTCGATGCCGGCGAGGCAGCGCAGCAGGGTCGACTTGCCGGAGCCGGATTCGCCGACGATGCCGAGCACCTCGCCCGGCCAGAGGTCGAAGGAGACGTCCGCACAGCCGATGCGCTCGCCATAGAAGCGCGAGACGCCGGCGACGGAAAGCAGCGGCGCGGGCTCGAGGACGGTCTCGGGTGGAGACACGTGGAGGGTCATGAGGTGCTCTCCTCGCTGGCGACCAGCCCGCTCGCCGCCGCATCGCCCAGCATCGCGCCGCGATGGCCGGCGGCGCGGCGCGTCTCGCAATGATGGCTGTCCGAGCAGACGAACATCCGGCTGCCCTGGTCGTCGATCACGACCTCGTCGAGATAGCTGTCCGTCGCGGCACAAAGCGCGCAGGGCTCGTTCCAGCTCTGGATGCGGAAGGGATGATCCTCGAAATCGAGGCTGCGCACGCTGGTGTGGGGCGGGAGCGCATAGATGCGCTTCTCGCGGCCGGCGCCGAAGAGCTGGAGCGCCGGCGACATGTGCATCTTCGGATTGTCGAATTTGGGGATGGGCGAGGGCGCCATGATGTAGCGGCCATTGATCATGACCGGATAGTCATAGGTCGTCGTGACCTCGCCGAAGCGGGCGATGTTTTCGTAGAGCTTGACCTGCATCAGCCCGTATTCGGCCCAAGCGTGCATCTTGCGCGTCTCGGCCTCGCGCGGCTCGAGCTTGCGCAGCGGTTCGGGCTGGGGGACCTGGTAGACCATGATCTGGCCGGCCTGGAGCGGCGCTTCCGGGATGCGGTGGCGGGTCTGGATGATCGTGGCCTGCTCGGTCGCTTCCGTGGTGCGCGCGTCGGCGGTCTTCTCGAAGAAGCGGCGGATCGAGACGGCGTTGGTGGTGTCGTCGGCGCCCTGGTCGATGACCTTCAGCGTGTCCTGGGGGCCGATGATCGCCGCCGTGACCTGGATGCCGCCGGTGCCCCAGCCGCGGGCGAGGGGCATCTCGCGCGAGCCGAACGGCACCTGGTAGCCGGGCACGGCCACGGCCTTGAGCACAGCGCGGCGGATCATCCGCTTCGTCTGCTCGTCGAGATAGGCATAGTTGTAGGCGGGGCTCGCCTCGTCGCCCGGCAGGGTCTGGTGAATGGTCATTCCGCGGCCTCCGGCAGCGTCTCGGGTTCGGCTGCGAGGCGTGCCTCGCGCTCGCGGCGGATGCGGCGGATCAGTTCGAGCTCACCCTGGAAATCGACATAATGCGGCAGCTTCAGATGCTCGACGAAGCCGGCCGCCTCGACATTGTCAGAGTGGTAGAGGACGAACTCGTCCTGCTGGGCCGGGTACTCGGCCGCCTCGCCGAATTCGCGGGCCTTGAGGGCGCGATCGACGAGCGACATCGACATGGCCTTGCGCTCGCTATGGCCGAAGGCCAGGCCATAGCCGCGCGTGAACTGCGGTGGAACCTCCTTTGAGCCGGCAAATTGATTGACCATCTGGCACTCGGTCAGGGTGATCTCGCCGAGATCGACCGCGAAGCCCAACTCCTCGGGGATGAACTCGACCGAGACCTCGCCGACGCGGATCTCGCCGACGAAGGGATGGTTGCCGCCGAAGCCGCGCTGGACCGAATAGCCGAGACCGAGCAGGAAACCCTCGTCGCCGCGCGCCATCGCCTGCAGGCGCACATCGCGGTCGGCTGGGAAGGAGACCGGCTCCCGGGTCAGGTCGAAGGGGCGCGGGTCGCCCTCGGGCGCGACCTCGGGCTCCATCAGCCCCTCGGCGCCGAGGATGTCGGGCACGCGCGGCATGTGGGCGTCGAGGGGGGCGTGAAGGCCGTCGTGCTCCGGCTTGACCCGACCATCTCCGGTCGGGGTCGTGCTGGATGCGCCTTCTCGTCCCGAGATGGTCGGGTCAGGCCCGACCATGACGCCTTCACTGTCCATCAGCGCGAAATCGAACAGGCGGTGGGTGTAGTCGTAGGTCGGGCCCAGCACCTGCCCGCCGGGCAGGTCCTTGTAGGTCGCCGAGACGCGGCGGCGGATGGCCATCTTGGCTGTGTCCACCGGTTCGGATGAGCCGAAGCGCGGCAGGGTGGTGCGATAGGCACGCATCAGGAACGCGGCCTCGATGACGTCGCCCTGCGCCTGCTTCAGCGCCAGCGCCGCGAGGTCGGCATCATAGAGCGAGCCTTCGTTCATGACGCGCGCGCAGGCCAGCGCCTGCTGCTCGCGGATCTGGGCGACGCTGATCTCCGGAACGGCCGCGTCGCCGCGGCGCGCTTCCGCGACACGTTCATGGGTGGCGAGAATGGCGGCTTCACCGCCCTTGACCGCGACATACATCAGCGAGCCTCCCCGATGTGCGTGGAGCGCGGCAGGCCGACGACGGCGTCGCCATGGGTCAGCAGGAGATCGACGCCGAGCGGGTAGGCAGCGTTGTTCGCCGCGACCTCGGCCCAGAAGCCGGGTCGCAGGCCGGCGGGAGCGACGCCCTCGCCGCCCTCGAGCGCCTCGCATTGCACGATGATCGTTGTCGACCGATCCGGGAACTGGTCGGTGCCGGGATCGAAATCCGCGAGAAGCGGCGCGGTCTCCGTGCCGTCGATCACGGCGAAGGCCGCGCGGCGCGGTTCCTCGACGAGGGCCGCGCCGCAATGGAAGCGCAGCCAGGCCCCGGCCGGGCCGTCGCGCAGCGCAGCCGGCAGCCAGATCGGCGTCTCGTAATCCGCCAGCGTCAGCAGGGCGGTCGCGGTCGCCGCGTGGAGGCCGGCGGGGGGCACGATTCCGGCGTCGATGGTTTGGCGCGTACCCGGTTCCGACAGGGCCGCCAGCAAGGCACGGAAGGCGGCCTGCGACTGGAAGACGGGGTCGGAGAAGCCCGCGCCGATGAGTGTGTCGGCCGCCATCACGCGCCCCTGACGAGAGTGAAGAAATCGACCTTGGTCGCCGCGGATTTGCGGGAGGCGAGTTCGCGGGCGGCGCTCTGGCGGGCTGCGAGATCATCGACGGCGCGGTGAAGAGGGGAGCCCGCCGCCTCGCGCTGCAGCCTGGCGTCGAGGATCGCCGCGAGGCGCGCCTTGCGGGCGTCGCGGCCCAGCGCATAGGAAAAGCCCATCGGCCCGTCCGAGAGCCTGACGACGCAGCGCGTCACGGTCGCCTCGCCGAGATTGAACCGCCGTCCGGCGCCGCCGGCGCGGCCCTCGACCATCACGGTGCCGGTCTCCGGCGCCTTGAGCACGTCGTGCTGGGGCAGGTCCGGTCCGGCCAGTTCCGCGATCTCCGCCCGGCTGGCGCGCGCGAGGATCGCCATCCAGCGCTGTCTTGGGGTGGTCTGTGCCGTCATCGCCGCCTGCCGTCTGGTCGTGCGTGAATGTCTAGACTATAATAGGTCGCCTGCGTGGAAAGGTCTATACATTTTGGATGACAGTTTGTTGACCGGCCCGGATGTCGCCGGCGGCGCGGATGGCGGGACGGCTTGGCGCCGTATCGCCGATGAGATCGCCGCCGCGATCGCACGGGGGGAGCACGCCACCGGCGACACATTGCCGGCCGCCACGGCACTCGCGGAGCGCTATGGCGTGCACCGCCACACGGTGCGTCAGGCGTTCCGGCACCTGGCGGAACAGGGGCTGGTGACGGTGTCGCGCGGGCGCGGCACGCAGGTCAGCCCGCGTCGCGTCGCCTATCCGCTCGGCCGGCGCGTCAGCATGCGGGCCAATCTCGGCCGGCTCGGGCTCGTCGGGTCGAGCCGGATGCTGTCCGCCGCGCAGGTCGATGGCGAGGCGGAGATCTGTGCGACGCTCGGGCTCGAGAAGGGCGCGCGACTGTGGCGTGTCGAGGGGCTGAGCCTGGCCGACGGCACGCCAATGGGCACCGGCACGCACTGGCTGTCGGTCGCACGCTTTCCGGACTTCGATGCGGCGTTCCGGGACGGCGGAGCCTCGATGACGGCGGCGCTGAAGGCTTATGGCATTGCCGACTATGTCCGCCTGTCGACGCGGCTGACGGCCCGGCTCGCCAGCGAGCGCGAGGCCGCGTTGCTCGAGATCGAACCGGGGGCGCCGGTGATGGTCTCGGTCGCCGTGGATTCCCTGCCGGATCTGACGCCGATCCATTTCGTCAGCAGCGTCTTCGCGGGCGAGCGCATGGAGATGGTGGTCGAGCCCTTCGCGGAGTGATGCCCGGGTCCTCGCCGGAGCGCCACTCCGGTCTCAGGTCGCGCGCTGGCCGATGATCGCGAAGCGCAGCCTGGCCGAAAGGAAGTCGATCGCGGTGACGGCGGCGAGGATCAGCAGGATCAGGAACGAGACCTGCTGCCATTCGAGCGTGCGGATCGTCTCGGCGAGATAGAGCCCGATGCCTCCCGCGCCGACGATGCCGATGATGGTCGAGGAGCGGGTGTTGGATTCGATGTAGTAGAGGACCTGGCTCGCGATCACCGGCAGGACCTGCGGGATCAGCCCGAAGCGGATCTCGTGCAGCTTGCCGCCGCCCAGCGAGGTGACGCCCTCGACCGGTTTGCGGTCGGCGGCTTCGATGGCCTCCGAATACAGCTTGCCGAAGGCGCCGATGTCGCTGGTCATGATCGCCAGCATGCCGGCGAAGGGCCCCAGCCCCACCACGTTGATCCAGATCAGCGCCCAGATCAGGGCATCGACGCCGCGCACCGTGTCGAGCGAGCGGCGGGCGAAGAAGTGGACGATCCTGTTGGCGACGACGTTGCGGGCGGCGAGGAAGCCGAGCGGGAAGGCCAGCACCGCCGCGAGGATGGTGCCGAGGAAGGCGATCGCGATCGTCTCGAACAGCGCCTTCACGAAGATCATGGCACGGGCGAAGGAGCCCGGATCGGGCGGCAGCATCAGCACCACGAATGTGCCGAGGTTGCCCAAGCCCGACAGGATCCGCCAGAGCGAGACTTCGAAGGTGCTGAGCCCGTAGAGGAACAGCGCGACCATCACCGCGATGACGACGCTGGTCGTCAGCTTCGCGCGCAGCGAGCCGTCGATGGCAGCCTGATGGCGGGCGACGAGGGCGGCCTGCTCGGCCTTCGACAAGGCGAGGCTCATTTGCCGTGCTCCAAGCTGAGCAGCGCGTGACGCAGGCGCTCGGTGGCGAAGTCGATCAGCATCACGGTGACGATGATGAGCAGCAGGATGGCGCTGACATCGGTGAAGTAGAATTTGCGGATGGCCTCGATCAGATCCTGACCGATGCCGCCGGCGCCGACGAAGCCCATGATCGAGGCGCCGCGGACATTGATCTCGAAGCGCAGCAGCGAGTAGCTGGCGAAATTGGACAGCACCTGGGGGACGACGGCGAAGCGGATCGTCTGCCACCAGCCGGCGCCCGTCGCGGTGAGCCCGTCCACCGGCTTCATATCGATGTTCTCGACCACCTCGGAGAACAGCTTGCCCATCGCGCCCATGGTGTGGATGGCGATTGCCAGAACGCCCGGCAGCGGGCCGAGCCCGAAGGCGATGACGAAGATCAGCGCGAAAACGATCTCCGGGACGGTGCGGCAGAATTCGAGGAAGCGGCGGGCAGCAAAACGCAGCCAGCCCGAACGGCCGAGATTGGCGGCCGCAACGAAGCAGAGCAGGAAGCCACCGAGCGCGCCGAGGATCGTGCCGACATAGGCGATGAGCACGGTCTGCCAGAGCAGCTTGAGCCAGCCCTTCCAGCCCCAGAACCACTCGGCAAGATCGGCGCCGAGGCTGTTCCAGCGCAACACCGGAATCGTCTCGAGGATGTATTTCGGGAAGCGCCAGGCATTGTCGGCGAATTTGCCGAGATCGACCTCCGAGCCGATTGCGGACACCCAGACCAGAACGGCGAGGACGGCCGCACCGATGAGCGTCTGGCGGCGCTTGGCGGCCATGGCGCCGGCATAGGCCGCGGCATGGGCCGTGATCGCGGGATCGTTGCGGTCGATCGCGAGGGTCATGGATAGATGAATCCGTTGCCGGTCGGGCGCGGGGAACCCCTCTCCTGTAAGGAGAGGGGCAGGGGTGAGGTGTCGGTCGTTGGACCAGTCGAGCGCCGCCTTTGCAGCAGTGGGTTGCGGTGAGGTCACGGCCAAGGCGTCAAACGGCCGACCCCTCACCCTGCCCTCTCCCTACGGGAGAGGGTTCCCCGC
>LSIG01000214.1 GCA_001556125.1 Rhizobiales bacterium CCH10-E5
CTCGAGAACGCGATCCTGCTCATCGACGACGGCTGCGACGTGCAGATCCTTGTGCGTGTCCACGCCGCCGACCACCGCGCGGGCCTTCGCATCGTCCTCAATGGCCATGCTGTCCTCCTGGCTCGATCACCAAACGGCTTCGCCAGCACCGGCTGCATGGACAGGACAGTAACGTGACCGGATGGTCAGGCCCTTCTCGGGTCACAGGCAACG
>LSIG01000215.1 GCA_001556125.1 Rhizobiales bacterium CCH10-E5
CCGCAATCCGCAACCGCCTAAAGGCAATCGGCATGGGGGTCAGTTCTTCATGACGGAAAGGGGTCAGTTCCGAATGTCGCTGGACACAGATAGGCGGCCAGCTGTTGGCGCAGAGGCGCTCTGTGTGCCTCTCAGCTTATTCGGCTTGCTGACAGAAGCTCGTTCGAGCTTCTGTATGGCAGCCGTCATTGGACCATTTTCCCAATGGTAGGGTGCACATGGTACGCTGTGCGCCCGCTGTGCGCCCGCTGTGCGCCCGCTGTGCGCCCGCTGTGCGCCGCACATGAGTGGATCGCAACCGGGTGTCAAATCAGGCCGTCGAATGGAGCGCCCCTCCAAGTAGACAGGATCAGGCTGCGGTTTTGACCGTGAGCCGGGCGTATTGATCCTCGAACAGCTGAGGGCTGATACCAACGGCCCTCATTCCTGACCGATATGCGCCCATTCACGCCTCCCGATGGATGTGATGGTGCTGGGCTGATCGACGAGGCGGTTCCAGGCGTCGCAGGCGGCGTCGATGATGTCGTCGTAGGTGTCGAAGACGCGGTTTGAGAGCCAGTTCGCGCGCAGATACTGCCAGATGTTCTCGACCGGGTTCAGTTCGGGCGAGCGCGAGGGCAGGAAGATCAGCGAGATGTTTTTCGTCACGACGAGCTTGGCCGTTGTGTGCCACCCGGCGCGGTCGAGCAGAAGGACGGCATGGGAGCCCCTGGCCACCGTCATGGCGATCTCATCGAGATGGGCCTGCATGGCGTGTGTATCGGCGAAGGGCATGGCGAGTGCCGCGCCGACGCCCCGTGCCGGGCAGATCGCCCCGAATAGATAGGCGCTTTCGTAGCGCTGATCGGCGGGCTGGCGCGGCCTGGTTCCGCGCCTGGCCCATTGCCGGACCAAGCCGTTCTTCTGGCCGATGCGGGCTTCGTACTGGAACCAGAGTTCGATCGGCTTGCGCTTCGGCAAATGGGCGAGATGGGCCTTCAGGGTCACCGCGAAGTTTTTTTGAACGCCTCGATCACGCGCGCGTCCTGCGCCGGGTGGTGCGGGCGCGCGCTGATGTGGGAGAAGCCGATCTGCTTCAGAAGCTTCCCGATCGTGCGCTCGTGATAACCGACGCCGAAGCGCTCGCGAACGACCCTCTGCAGATCGATGCGCCGCCAGCGCACCACGCCATCGACGGCCCGGTCGGGGCCCGTCTCGACGATGGCCGCCAAGGCGGCGAGCTGATCGGTCGAGACCCTGGGCGGATGTCCCTTCGAACGGATGCTCTTCAATCCCTCGGGGCCGCCTTCGTTGAACCGGCGAACCCAGTCACGCAGCGTCTGGCGATCCATGCCGCCGATCCGCGCGGCCTGCTCCCGATCCATCCCGTCCAGAACCGCCGCCAGCGACAGAAGCCGGCGGCTCTGTCTGGCGTGCCTCGACCCCGCCGCGAGCCGGCGCAGGTCAACGGCCGAGTAGTCCGTTCGAAGCTTCACCGCAGCAGCCATGGCGTGAATCCTCCTCGCGCCCATGGAATCAGCGAAACGAGCCGCCGAAAAGACCCCCGTGAGTCAGCCTCAGCGGCCGTTGGTATGAGATGCCGAGCGCGGAGCGCAGTCGACTTGCGGTGTAGACCTGGTCGATGTGGCGGAAAAGTCGGCTGCGACATCGTCTAACGTCTGGTAGGCCATCGGAGAGACAGCCTCGTCCTTGAGCGATTACTTGAAGCGCTTTGCCGTGGCGTTATCAATGGGATTGCCGCCCGAGGGGCTGCAGATCATCGTCCCCGCATCAGGCGTCGGATCTTCTTGTGATCCACGACAAGGCCACGGTGACGCAAGGCCGCACGCATAAGCCGGTAGCCATACGCCTCGAAGTTTTCGGAGATAGCGACCATCGTCTCGACGAGCGCGGTGTCGTCGATGCTGATGGGCGGCTTGTCGTCGTAGGTCGAACGCGCAGTTCCCATCAGCCGGCATTCTTCTGCGACAGAGATGCAGCGGGGCCGGTGACGACGAATGTACTCGCGCCTCTCGGCCGGGTCCGTGCTTCGAAGCCCCCTTTAGGAACTCCATCTCCAGCGCCTGCTTCCCGCCCAGTCGCTTCAGAGCGGCGATCCGAGCCTCGTAGGCATCGATCGCATCGGCCGCGACGGCCTCGTCGTCGAAGGCGCCAGCCTCATGCTTCTGAACCGAGATGCGGATCAAAATCCGCGACAGGTCGCGTCGGCGGGCAAGACTATGGAGCGTCTCACCAGCCATGTAGTCCAGCGCCACCTGATGCTTGAAATCGGTGCTATGGGCGGGGTGTCGGACCATGGCTTCCATGCTTCGAAAGCCCAGGTCCCCGGTCAATTGCTTGTCGTCACACTGCCCGCTTCAAGGGACGCACTCCATTGTCATGTCAATCTCAGATGTCTATGACATATCGCGGGTTGAAATCTTTACACTCACGCTCCCCGCGCTTGTAAGGGTGAGGATAGCCGGCGGGATTGGCAACGATGGTAGTCTCCCCAACTTTGTACAGATGGTGATGATGATCGTGACCATGGATCCAATATTTGGGCTGGTACTTCTCGATCACCTTAGACAAATCTGATGCAAAGGATGCCGACAGTTCGTCGCCGCGGTACATGGGCATGACAGATTCCGGGTGCGGCGCGTGGTGAGTCACCACTACAGTCGGTCCGTCGTGCGGGATGGCAAGCTCTCTCTCAATGAAAGCGCGATCAGCCTTATGTAAACTTTGAATATAATGAGGTCTTACGGGGTCACATTTTCCATCTATTTCCACTTTTATCCTGCGATAATCGTTCATGCCTCGCAATGCGGCCTTTCGATCCGTAACGGGCCGCCTGTTTAGCTCAAAATCTGTCCATAAGGTCGCGCCAATAAATCGCACGCCATCTATAACGACAGACCCAGGGTCGAGAAAATGGATTCCCAATTTTGCGGCTCGCTCTCGCCCAGCCTCGCGCGCCAAGCGCATCTCCGAACCGTAAAATTCGTGGTTTCCGGCGACATATACGATCGGAACGCCACCTAAAAACTTGTCGCGTTGCCAAGCCAGCCACTCCAGAGCCGTTGTGATTGGCTTATCGATATCACCCGCGAAGATTGCGACGGCGCATGCGACGTCAGTCGGACAGTCAAAGCGCTCGCCGAATTCGTTGTGAAGGTCACTCAACACCAAGCAGAGCGCCATTACTTAGCCCTCGCAAACCGTCGGCCACTTAGAAGCCTATAAAATCCATTTATAGTTAGGACCCATCGCCTATCTCTGTCGATCGCAATATACGGCAAGCTAAAACTTTTGGACAAACCTGGCACCACACCTGTCTGATGTTCCTTCACGAGCCAGCCCCAGACAATCCAGTCATTGTGTTCATCGAGAGCCCAGAGGTGAATTCCGGGACATGCGAGTAACTCCTCATCGCCGGGTACGTAACCATCGGCCAGCTTCTCGATATCGCGGGCTGTAGCTCGAAGAGCCTGTGGCCAATTAGCCAGTTCGTTGGCGTTCATCATTAGCATTCCTCTTCTGCGGGGGTTCCGAGCCGATAAAATCTGCTCATCGTTCTGGCCCATTTCTGCTCGGGGTCGACCATGTACAACTGGCTTGAGACGAGCGGCCCCGATCGGATGGTTGGGTGGCCCGAGACAAAGCCAGCCAGGCACAGCGCTGGATAGGATGTCTTCCGCCACCCCTGGAGCACCGGTGCGTCGGCCAGCAGTCGTTCCGACGGCGGCAACCCGGCCAGAACGGCGTCGATGTCGTCGCACATAGCGCGAATTCGACGCATGACCTCGATCGAGTGATGGTAGGCGTGAGGGCTGAGCTGCATGGGCTGTGGACCTGGTGCTTGGGAATTGGATGGATTGCCCTACGAAAAAGATGCGCAATCCATGAGGGGGGAGCTTGTGGCGAAAGGATCGCCGCTGTGGTTCATAAGGATTTGCATATCGATTCTTGGTTTGGAGAACCTCGGTGGATGGACCTGCCTTCAAGAAGGCGCTGGAGCTACTCGGCTACACCCAGTCGAGCTTCAGCCGCGAGTTTCGGATCGGGCTCCGCACCGTGCAAAACTGGGCAAAAAGCGGCCCTCCCACGTTTGTCGTGCCCTTTCTCCTCAGCTATACGCGCACGGCGATACGCCCGCCGGATTCGCAGGACTGGTCTGATCCGGAAGCCGCTGCACGGCAGAGTGCAGCGGCCCTAGACATGGCGTTGCGGTTGATGATGCATCGTGGCGGCCGGATGGGGTGGCCGCGCGACATTCTGTTGGCCGGCATATCGCGCTGGATGGCAGTCCAGCTCGCGTCCCGACATTCCGAAGACATACGTCTAAATCTCTAACGCGCGGTTAACGCGCTCGTGATCAGCTGCGCTGGAGCTGTGGAGCTCACTGGCGGCTGACTAAACCAACCGAAACCCCGCTCGCCTGCGGTTGCTCGCGGCGCCGAAATGCCATGCTCGATGACGGGGCGTTATCGCTCGCCAGCCCCACCACCTACTAGCGCCGAGGGCTGCGTTGACCGCGACTGAGATTATCGGGTCGACGGTCGACCCCTACCCTCGATCAATTCGATCAGGCTGAGTGCAAGGCACTCGCGCACATCGTCGACATTGATGTTGCAGGCGAAGCTCAGAACCAGGATGCGCGAGCCGTTGAAGCCACGCCGGAGGATCTGCTCCAGAGCTTCGCCCAACCTCGCCATCACATAGCGCGGCACGGCGGTGTTGATCTCGCCGGCAAGCTTGATGAAGTGGGTGAAGAGACCGAATTCGCGTGCCTTTCAGGTCATGTGGAACGCACCGATCGGGATGCAATGGCCGCCGAGGCCGGGCCGGGATGGAAGGGCATTTAGCCGGAGGCCTTGGTCTTGGCGGCCGCGATCACCTCCCAGACATCGATCCCCATGGCGGCGAAGATGACCTTGAGCTCGTTGACCAGCGTGATGGTGACGGCCCGGAAAATGTTCTAGGTCAGTTTCACGGCCTCGGCCGTCTCGATGGTCGAAACCACCATGGTGTGCTGGGCCACCTCACAGCGCTATCGCCAACCTCGGAGCCTCGGGTCCGGCGCCGCCGACGACTTTTGGGATCGACGCGATGGCGAAGTCGATGTTGCCGAGTTCCTCGCGTTCCGGCGAATAGGCCAGGAAGAATTCGCGGCCCGAGATCAGCCCGCCCTCTCCAGGATCGGCTTCATCACCTCGGCCACGGTGCCGGGATAGGTCGTGCTTTCGAGCACGATCAGCTGGCCCGGCCGCAGGGTCCTGGCGATCTGCCGGGTGGTCTCGGCGACGTAACTGAGATCGGGCTCGCGCTGGCGGGTCAGCGGCGTCGGCACGCAGACCGGGATCGCGTCCATCTCGCCGAGCCGGGAGAAATCCGTGGTCGCATCGAACCGGCCCTGCGCGCGGAAGGCGGCGAGCCCGGCGCCGTCGATGTGCCGGATATAGGAGCGCCCGGCCGCCAACGCCTCGATCTTGGACGGGTTGATGTCGAAGCCGAGCACGCGGTTTCCGCTCGTGGCGATGGCCTACGCCAAGGGCAGCCCAACATAACCCAGCCCGATGACGCCGACGCGAGATCGCCTTTTTCGGCATCGCGCTTCGCTAACGGCAACGTCGACGAGCGACCGATCCCCGAGAGTCGAGGCATCGATCATGAACGGCATTTCCGATTTTGCTACGACACCTGAGACAAGCGCGGCCGCATCCGGCAATGCGCCATGCCCACCGCACGCAGAAGCAAGGCAGCAGATTGCATACGGCTTCTGATCGTGCTGGCTCGATGGCAGGAAGACTGCTCCCACGTCGCGGCCCTCCGGCACGGAGAGAAGGCAGGGCTGTTCAATCGATCCTACCCCCCCCCCGTTGTCAGAAGGCGACGCCGTGCCTGGCCAGCTCCCCCCTCAGATTGATGGGCTCGACGAAGTGGATGGCTTGCATGCCGAGCGCGCGGGCGGTCTCGATGTTCTTGGCGCTGTCGTCGATGAAGATGCAGTCTTCGGGTACGAGGTCGTAGCGTTTGAAGAGGATCCGGTAGATCGCCGGGTCGGGCTTGATGACGCGCTCATGGGCCGAGACGACGACGCCATCGAAGCTCTGCAGGAACGGAAAGCGGATCAGGCATTCGGCCCATTTCTCGCGCGAGAAATTGGTGATCGCATAGACCTTGTCGCCGCGGGCCTTGAGGTCGTCCAGCACCGCGACGCTGTCCTCGATCAGGCCCGGAACCGCCTCGTGCCAGCGCTCGTCATAGGCGCGGATCTGCGCTTCCCATTCGGGATGGCTGGCGACCAGCAGCGCCACGCCCTCCTCCCAGCTGCGCCCGCGATCCTGCTCCAGGTTCCAGGCCGCGGTGCAGACGTTCTGCAGGAACCAATGACGCTTCGCCTCGTCGGGAATCATCTCGCGATAGACCCGGAACGGGTCCCAGCGGATGAGGACGTTGCCGACGTCGAACACTGCGGTAGGCATGGTGGCTTTCCCCCTCACGGCCGAGGCTCACGGGCTTGTGTGCGCCGCGATGGGACAAATGCCCGAACTCTCGCGTATCGCAAGCACGCAGTGTGGACAGGGAGACCGGCATGATCGGATGGTTGCCATGGCTGGACCGGCAGGGACGCCTGTCCGGCCTGCGGCTCGGCGTCTTCCTGCTCGTGCTCCTGCCGGCGCTGATCCTCGCGGCCGAGGCCTGGACCGGGCAGCTCGGCTCGAAGCCCTGGACGCGCGCCGTGCACGACACCGGCACCTGGGCTGTGCGGCTGCTGCTGGTGACGCTCGCGGTCTCGCCGCTGCGGCGCATCCTCGACTGGGGCAAGCTGATCGGCGTGCGGCGGATGCTCGGCCTTTCCGTGCTGGCCTATGCGGGCGCGCATCTGGCGCTCTACTGCATCGACCTCGCCTTCGACTGGGGGCTGATCCTCTCCGAGATCGTCAAGCGCTTCTATCTGGTCGTCGGCATCACGGCGCTGGCCGGGCTGGTCGCGCTCGGCATGACCTCGACGGACGGCATGATCCGGCGGATGGGCGCGCGCCGCTGGCAGAGCCTGCACAATCTCGTCTATCCCGTTATGCTGCTGGCCCTGCTGCATTTCGCGCTGCAGTCGAAGATCGACGTGACCCAACCCGTGCTGATGAGCGGACTGTTCGGCCTGTTGATGGTCTATCGGCTGCTCGACCGCTTCAAGGTGGCCCTGACCCCATCGGTGCTGGTCGCGGCGGCACTCGCGACGGGACTCGCGACGGCCCTGTGCGAGACCGCCTGGTATGCCTTCGCCACCGGAGCCTCCGCCTGGCTGGTCTTCCAGGCCAATGGCGACATTCTCGTCTATCAAGATCTGGCCTCGCTGCGCCCCGGTCATTGGGTTGCGCTGGCGGGGCTCGCGATCGCCGCCATAGGCGCCGTCCGCCAGCGCCGGGCGGACCGTCCCCGCCGCGGCCGCAATCCGGAGGTGGCGGGCGCCGCCCGGTGAGCATCGCCCTTGCGCCCAGCCGGGTTGGCAGGCCGGGACACAGGCTCTAACCCTGTGACATGCCAGACGATCCTCACGCCCAACCGGTAGCCGACGTCGCCAGGGCGGAGCTCGCCGCGGAGGGTGTCGAGCCGGCGGCGGAGCGCAACTCGCCCTTCGTGCCGCTGCGCCAGCCGATCTTCCGGGCGGTCTGGCTCGCCAGCCTGGCCTCGAATTTCGGCGGGCTGGTGCAGATGGTCGGCGCCTCCTGGATGATGACGGCGATCGCCGATTCGCCCGACATGGTGGCCCTCGTCCAGGCCTCGACGACGCTGCCGGTGATGCTGTTTTCGCTCAGCGCCGGCGCGCTCGCCGACAATTACGACCGCCGGCGGATCATGCTGACGGCGCAGGGCTTCATGCTGGTCGTTTCGGTTCTGCTCGCTGCCGCGGCCTGGCTGAACCTGATGACGCCCTGGCTGCTGCTCGGTTTCACCTTTCTGATCGGCTGCGGCACCGCGCTGAACAACCCGGCCTGGCAGTCCTCCGTCGGGGACATGGTGCCGCGGCGCGACGTTCCGGCCGCCGTGACGCTGAACAGCGTCGCCTTCAACATCGCCCGCAGCGTCGGCCCGGCGATCGGGGGCGCCATCGTCGCGGCGGCCGGTGCGGTCGCGGCCTTCGTCCTCAATGCCTTCAGCTATATCGCGCTCATCACGGTGCTGGCGCGCTGGCAGCCGCCGAAGGTCGAGCGCGTGCTGCCGCGCGAGACTCTGCTGATCGCGATGGGCGCCGGGGTGCGCTATGTCGCGATGTCGCCCAACATCCGCAGCGTCATCCTGCGCGCGTTCGCCTATGGCTTCGGCGGCATCGTGGCGCTGGCGCTGCTGCCGCTGATCGCGCGCGACCTCGTCCAGGGCGGGCCGCTCGTCTTCGGCATCCTGCTCGGCGCCTTCGGGGCCGGCGCCGTCGTCGGCGCGTTCCTGAGCGCGCGGCTGCGCCGGATGCTCTCGACCGAATCCCTGGTGCGCGCGACCTTCGGCGCCAATGCGCTGGCAGCCGCGCTGATCGGTATCAGCACGACACTCTGGCTGACGCTGCCGGCACTGGCCGTAGCCGGCGCCTGCTGGGTGATGACGCTCTCGACCTTCAACGCGACGGTGCAGCTCTCGGCGCCGCGCTGGGTGGTCGGGCGGGCGCTGGCGCTCTACCAGATGGCGGCCTTCGGCGGGATGGCCGGGGGCAGCTGGGTCTGGGGCCAGGCGGTGCTGCATTTCGGCCCGGAACAGGCGCTCCTGCTCGCCGCCTTCGCCCTGCTGGCGGGCGCTGCCTTGGGCTTCCGCTACCGCCTGCCGCCGCTGGAGGCGCTCAACCTCGACCCGCTCAGCCGCTGGCGCGAGCCGAAGGTCGCCGTCGACATCGAACCCCGCAGCGGCCCGGTGATCGTCACCATCGAATGGCTGATCCGCGAGGAGGACGTGGTCGAGTTCCTCAAGGCGATGGCGGAACGCCGCCGCATCCGCCGCCGCGACGGCGCCCGACACTGGACGCTGCTGCGCGACCTGACCGATCCGGAGCTCTGGATCGAGCGTTACGACACGCCGACCTGGGTCGAATATGTCCGGCAGGCGCAGCGCATCACCCAGGCGGATGCCGAGATCACCGACCGCGTCCGTGCCCTGCACAAGGGCCCGAACCCGCCCGTGGTCCACCGCATGATCGAGCGCGAGACGGCGACGCTGCCACGCGGCCTGCCACCGCAGCAGATCCGGGACGCCTAGGGCAGCCCGGGTTGGGCGACGCGTCAGCCGTGGATCCAGAGGCCGGCCAGGCCGAACAGGCCGACGACGATCCGCCACCAGGCGAAGGGGGCGAAGCCGCGCTTCGAGACGAAATCGAGGAAGCTGCGGACCACGATCAGGGCCGAGACGAAAGCCGCGACGAAGCCGACCGTGATCAGGGTCACGTCGTCGACCGTCAGCGTCTTGTAGTTCTTGAGCAGGTCGTAGGCGAAGGCGCCCGCCATGGTCGGCATGGCGAGGAAGAAGGAGAATTCCGCCGCGGCGCGCTTGCTGGCGCCGAGCAGCATGGCGCCGACGATGGTCGAACCCGAGCGGGAAACGCCGGGCACCATCGCCAGGCACTGGATCAGCCCGATCTTCAGATACATCGCCAGCGGGAAGGTGGTGGCGTCCTGATGCTTCTCCTCCAGTTCCAGATCGTCGACGACGAGCAGGATGAGGCCGCCGGCGATCAGCGTGCAGCAGACGATGACGGGGTTGAACAGCACGCTCTTGATGAAGCCGTGCAGCAATGCGCCGATCAGCGCCGCCGGCAGGAAGGCGACGAGCACGCCGAGCACGAAACGCCGGGCCGCCGGGTCGCTCGGGAGGCGCAGCGCGATGTCGAGCAGGCGGCGGAAATAGACCAGCGTGATCGCGAGGATCGCGCCGAGCTGAACCAGAACCTCGAAGGACTTGCCGTTCGATTCGAAACCGAGGAAATGGCCGAGCAGCAGCAGATGCCCGGTGGAGGAGACCGGCAGGAACTCGGTGAGTCCCTCGACGATCCCGAGGATCAGCGCCTCGAACAGATTTTCCATGGCGGCTCGTCCTCGTCACTGTCCGGCGCATCCGCCCGGGGCCGTGGGCATCGATACGCCCAGCCCTTTGCGAATTGGTTACCAAAATCCCAACCGAACCATGGCGATTCCGGGACATTTGCGGCGCGGCGGGTTGTGAGGGCGACCGCGCGGCCTTATAGCGGCGCCCTGCCCTCTGCGGACGATTTTTTCGTCCAGCGGCCCCGCTTCGGCCCCACCAGCCTGATTCATGAGTGCCATGGCGACCCTTCATCACTATCCGCTATGCCCGCATTCGCGCTTCATCCGTCTCGTGCTCGGGGAATTCGGCCTCGACGCCGCCCTCGTCGAAGAGCGGGTCTGGGAACGGCGGCGCGAATTCCTGGAGATGAATCCGGCCGGCACGACGCCGGTGTTCCGCGAAGACAGCGGACTCGCCGTTCCCGGAGCCGGCCCCATCGCCGAATATCTCGACGAGACACGAGGCCTCGCTTTGGCCGAGCGCCGGCTGCTGCCCGAGGGGCCGGGCCAGCGCGTCGAGGTGCGCCGCCTGCTCGACTGGTTCTCGATCAAGTTCAACGAGGAAATCACCGCTCCGTTGGTGCTGGAAAAGGTGATGAAGCGCTTTATGGGGCGCGAGGAGGGTGGCGGCCCGCCCGAGATGAGCGCCATCCGCGCGGCACGCGCCAATGTGCGCTATCATCTGCGCTACATCGCCTGGCTGACGGCCAAGCGGAACTGGCTGGCCGGCTCCGAGCTGAGCTATGCCGACCTCGCCGCGGCGGCGCATCTCTCCTGCGTCGACTATCTCGGCGACGTGCCCTGGGACGAGGATGAAGCGGCGCGCGCATGGTATGCGAGGATCAAGTCGAGGCCGAGCTTCCGGCCGCTGCTGAGCGACCGGGTGCCGGGCATGGCGCCGAGCGCGCACTACGACGACCTCGACTTCTGAAGCCCGAGCGCCTCAAGCAGGCGGTCGCCGCCCGCGCGCTCGCGGAGGGCTTTTCCGTCGTGCGCGTGGCTGGCGCCGACTCGATTCCCGAGGCGCCGGGCCGCCTCGCCGCCTGGCTGGAGCAGGGCCATCAGGGCGAGATGGCCTGGATGGAGGAGCGCACCGACCAGCGCGCCGCGCCGCGCCGGCTCTGGAGCGAGGCCCGCTCGGTCGTGATGCTCGGCATGAGCTATGCCCCCGAGGGGGACCCGCTGGCGGTGCTCGGCCATGCCGACAAGGCCGCGATCTCGCTCTATGCGCGCCGGCGCGACTATCACGACGTGATCAAGGGCAAGCTCAAGAGCGTCGCCGGCTTGCTCGCCGCCCAGGGCGGCGCTGACGTCAAGGTCTTCGTCGACACCGCCCCGGTGATGGAAAAGCCTCTGGCGCAGGCGGCGGGCCTCGGCTGGCAGGGCAAGCACACCGTCCTGGTCTCGCGCGAGCACGGCTCCTGGCTCTTCCTCGGCGCGATTTACACCACAGCCGAGTTACCCGTGGATGCGCCCGAGACCGACCATTGCGGCTCCTGCCGGCGCTGTCTCGACATTTGCCCGACCGACGCCTTTCCCACGCCCTATCAGCTCGATTCGCGGCGCTGCATCGCCTATCTGACGATCGAGCATCCCGGCCATATCGACGCAGGCTTGCGGCCCGGCATCGGCAATCGCGTTTTCGGCTGCGACGACTGCCTCGCCGTCTGCCCCTGGAACAAGTTCGCGCAGGCCGCGCGCGAGACGCGGCTGTCGCTGCGCGACGAACTCGACGCGCTGCCGCTCGCCGATCTCGCCCGTCTCGACGACGCCGCCTTCCGCAGCCTCTTCGCCGGCACGCCCGTGAAACGCACCGGCCGCGATCGCTTTCTGCGCAATGTGCTGATCGCGATCGGCAACAGTGGCCGGACAGACCTCGCGGCGAGCGCCGTGGTACTGCTCGCCGACCCCTCGCCGCTGGTGCGGGCGATGGCGGTCTGGGCGCTGATCCGGCTCGATCCGCCGCAGGCCCTGACGCTTGCAGGCGGAGCGCTCGCGATGGAAAAGGACCCTGATGTGCGCCGCGAATGGCTGGCGCTCACGCCTGCCACGGATGCCGCCTCATGAAGCTCCTGATCCTCGGCGTCGGTTATTCCGCCGGTTTCTTCGCCCGCGAGGCGCTGGCCCGCGGCTGGGAGGTCACCGGGACGGTTCGCACAGCCGAGAAGGCCGAACGGCTCAGCCGCGAGGGCATCCGCACCCTCGTCTTCGACGGGTTCGCCGTCTCCTCGTCGCTGGCGACCGCAATCGCCGAGGCGGCGGCCGTGCTGGTCTCGGTTCAGCCTGGAGAGGCCGGCGATCCCGCGTTCCAGGCGCTTGGGCCTGCCCTGGAGGCGGCGCCTGCGCTCCGCTGGATCGGCTATCTCTCGACCATCGGCGTCTATGGCGATCATGGCGGCGCCTGGATCGACGAGGAGACCGCGGCGCGGCCAAGCTTCCGTTCGCAGTTGCGCCTGAAGATCGAGCGCGACTGGCTGGCGCTGGGCGAGCGAACCGGCAAGGCCGTCCAGATCTTCCGGCTCTCGGGCATCTACGGGCCCGGCCGCAACCCCATCGTGAAGCTGCGGACCGGCACGGCGACGCGGCTGGTCAAGCCCGGCCAGGTGTTCAACCGCATCCATGTCGACGACATCTCCGGCATCCTGATGGCCTCGATCGCGGCGCCGCGTCCGGGCGCGATCTACAACGTCACGGATGACGAGCCGGCGCCGCCCCAGGACGTGGTGGTCCATGCCGCGGCGCTGGCCGGGCTGACGCCGCCGCCCGAGACGCCGTTCGATCCGGCGAAGCTCTCCCCGATGGCGGCGAGCTTCTATGGCGAGAACAAGCGTGTCTCGAACGCGCTGGTGAAGCGCGAATTCGGCTATGCCTTCCGGTATCCGACCTATCGCGAGGCGCTGCCGGTGCTGCTCGCCGGGGGCGACTGATCGCCAACCGGCCGGGTCAGGCGGCGTAGCGCTGCCCCTCGTCGCCGTAATAGGCGACATAGCGCTGGTCGATCGCCTCGACCGGCAGGATCACCAGCACATCGGTGGTGCCGAACTGCCGGTCGATCACGGCGCCGGTGCCGAAGCGGGCGCCGAGCCGCAAATAGCCCTTGATCAGCGGCGGCATCTGCTTCAGCGCGAGCTTGGCGTCGACCATCTGCGCCGGCAAAACATCCATCGCGACATGGCGGCCGCCATGGGCGAGCGCACCCCACTCACCCTCGGCCCGGGCATGGTGATGCAGGAAGCTCAGCGGCAGGGCCAGATCTCGCGGATCGGTGCCGTCGAAGCTGGCGCAGCCGAACATCGCGTCGATGCGGTGGTGGCGGATATAGGCCCAGATGCCGTGCCAGAGCAGCTCGACGGTCTTCTTGCTGCGATAGGGTTCGAGAACGCAGGACCGGCCGAGTTCGAGGAAGCGCTTGCCGGGATGACGCGCGATCAGCGGCGCGAGATCGAATTCGCCCTGGGTGTAGAAGCCGCCGAGCCGTAGGGCCTCGTCCTGCCGCATCAGCCGGTAGGTGCCGACGATCTTCGGCTTGACGCCGCCGAAGCGGCCGCGCGCGGCATGGTCGATGACGAGCAGATGGTCGCAGGCCGCATCAAAACGGTCGGCATCGCGCCGGAACATCCGCGAGACCACGTCGGGCTTGGCCGACATCTCCTGGTAGAACACGCGGTAACGCAGGCGCTGCGCCCGCCAGACCTCGCTCGGGCCGCGCGCGAGCCTGACTTCGAGCGAGCCGCTGCGGCCGAGCGTCCCGGCGAGAGGGTCCGACTGAGCCGGCTGAAGGCCAAAACGACGTATCGTTTCGCCACCGATGCGGCGCAGGGGCGCCAGGCCGGACGCCAGGAGGCCCACCGCCACGGCATTGCGAGCCGGCTCTCGGAGGCGTCCTTGGAGGTCGGGTGCCATGGTCGTCTTGTCCCCCGGGCCGCACGTTCTGGCAATGGGCCGGATATGCGCCCGCCATCTGACGGGTTCGCGACGGAACTGCGACGAAGTGGTGACGTAGCGCTAGGCGGAGCGGCTGAGCGGATGCGACGCAGCGACGCGGTCCAGCCAGCGCTGCAGCGCGGCGCGCTCCAGAGGCTTAGCCAGACAATCATCCATACCCGCCGCGAGCGCCGCAGCGCGGTCTCCGTCGGACACATTGGCGCTGACGGCGACCAAAGGCAGCGGCGCGCGGTCCGGCCTCTCCTTCTCCCTCTCCCGCACGGCGCGCGCGACGGCGAGGCCATCCATCCCCGGCATGCGGATGTCGAGCAGGACGAGGTCGAAACAGGGACCGTCGCCAGCGAACCCGGCCTCGATCGCGGCCAGCGCGCGGGACCCATCGGGCGCCCAGACGGCCGCGCAGCCGAAACGCTCCAAAGTGCGGGTGGCCAGCAGGGCGTTGATCTCGTTGTCCTCGGCCACGAGCACCGACAGGCGCGGGCGGGACGGCGGCGGCGGCGAGGCCGCCGGCTCGGCCGCGACCGCCGAGAGCACCGGGCGGGGCGAGAGCCGCTGATAGAGCGAGCGGGCGCGGACGGGCTTGACCAGGAAGCCCGTGAAGCCGGCTTCACGCGGCGAGCCGAACTGACGTCGCTCCAGCGGCGAAAGCATGATCAGGCAGTCGGCGACGCCGGCACGGCGCGCCTCGGCGGCGAGCGCGATCGCCTCGGTCCGCCCGATCTCCTGGTCGATCAGCGCCGCGTCGCAGGACGCGGGGTCGCGCAGCAGCGCCCGCGCCTCCTCGGCATCGCTCGCCACGAGCGCGTCTCCGCCCGCGGCCCGGATGATCTCGCGCAGGAACCCGGCGCCGAAGGGCGCGCCGGACACGACGAGCACACGCTTGCCGCGCCAGTCCGGCAGGGGAGCGGTCTCGGCAGCTTCTGAAGCCTCCAGCGGCAGGCGGACGCGGAACAGGGAGCCGCCGCCTTCCCGGCCCTCGACCCCGACGGTGCCGCCCATCAGCGCAGTGAGCCGGCGCACGATGGCGAGCCCGAGGCCGGTCCCTTCATGGCGGCGCGCGGGCGAGACATCGGCCTGCTCGAATTCCTCGAAAATCGCCTGCCGCCGCTCCTCCGGGATGCCCGGTCCCGTGTCGGCAACGTCAATGATGACCATCCCGTCGTCTCGGCTGATGCGGACGCCGACGCCGCCCCGGTCGGTGAACTTGATCGCGTTGCCGACGAGGTTCAGCAGGATCTGCCGGATGCGGTCGCGATCACCGACGAGATGCGTCGGCAGATCGGGGGCGAGATGGGCAGCGAGTTCGATGCCCTTGACCTGGGCGCGCGGGGCCATGAGCTCCGAGACCGTCTCGACCAGCACGCCGAGATCGAAGGGCTCGCTGGCGAGTTCGAGTTTGCCGGCTTCCACCTTGGAGAAGTCGAGGATGTCGTCGACCAGCCCGAGCAGCGCCTCGCCCGAGGTTCGCAGTGCCCGGACATAGGTGGTCTGTTCCGCGTCGAGACCAGTGTCGCCGAGCAGATCGGCCATGCCGAGGATGCCGTTGAGCGGCGTGCGGAATTCGTGGCTGACGGTGGCGAGGAAGCGCGACTTCGCCTCGTTGGCGCTCTCGGCCCGGGCGCGGGCCTCGACCAGCTCCTGCTCGGCTGCGATGCGGGCGGTGATGTCACGCCCGACGCGCTGCAGCACACTCTGGCCGAGCGCGACGGGCACAACCGTCTCGACCCAGGAGATCCAGCGCTCGCCCTCCGGGGTCGCGAGGCACTCGTCGAAGACGCGGGCGCCACCCTCCAGCGCCTGGGCGGGTCGCGAGGCGACGAGCCGCGGCTGGGCATTCGAGCCGATGATGTCAGCCTCAGCGAGCCCGATCAGGGCGGCATAGGCGCCGTTGGCATAGACGATGCGGGCGCCGTCGCGCCGAACGATCAGGTCGCCCTGCGCCTCGATCAGGCTGCGATAGTGCTCCTCGCTATCGGCGAGCGCCCAGAGGCGGTCGTTCAGGGCCTCGACGTCGCTGGCGAGTTCGGCCGCCTGCCGGACGATGCGCTCGCGCTGGCGCAGCAGCATGATGGCTGCGACCGTCGCAAACAGCGCCAGCACCACCAGCGATACCGCCGCCCAGGAAGACGAGGAGAGATCCATGCCACCAATCTAGCAGCGGCCTGTTGAGGAAAGGTTGGACGAAAGCGCGAATGCAAGGGCTCGTTGAGGGCATTTCGTTAACCATGACGGGCACGGCCGCAGCGCTCCGGAACGCCGTCAGCCCGGTCGGGCGCCGTCAGGCTGCCTGGGCGACCTGGTCGCTGCGCGTGCGGTAGGACAGCGCCTCCGCCAGATGGATGCGCCCGACCTTCGCCTCGCCGTCGAGGTCGGCCAGGGTCCGGGCGACCTTGAGCACGCGGTGATAGGCCCGTGCGGTCAGTCGCATGGCGTCGGCGGCGTCGCGCAGCAAGGCGAGGCCGGCATTGTCGGGCCTCGCGATCTCGTCCAGCACCGGTGCCGGACAGGCCGCGTTGGTGGTGACGCCGCTCAGGCCCAGCGCTTCGAAGCGCGCGCTCTGCAGGCGCCGCGCCGCCGCAACGCGGGCGGCGACCTCCGCAGACCCCTCGCTCGCCGCCGGCAGGATCAGGTCGGCGGCGGTGACCGCGGGCACGTCGATGGCGATGTCGATCCGGTCCAGCATCGGGCCGGAAATCCGGCTCTGGTACTGCGCCATGCAGCGCTCGTTCTGCTGGCGGCGGCAGGCGTAGCCGGGTTCCGTCGCCTTGCCGCAGCGACACGGGTTCATCGCCGCGACGAGCTGGAAGCGGGCGGGATAGACGGCGCGGTGATTGGCCCGCGAAATCAGCACGTCGCCGGTCTCCATCGGCTGACGCAGCGCGTCCAGCGCCTGCGCCTGGAACTCCGGCAACTCGTCGAGGAAGAGCACGCCATGATGGGCGAGCGAGACCTCGCCGGGCTTGGCCTGCAGGCCGCCGCCGACGAGAGCCGCCATCGAGGCGGAATGATGCGGGGCGCGGAAGGGCCGCCGATCGGTCAGGGCGCCCTCGGCGAGATGGCCCGCCACCGAGAGGATCATCGAGACCTCGAGAAGCTCGCGCGGACCGAGCGGCGGCAGGATCGAGGGCAGCCGGCTCGCCAGCATCGATTTGCCGGCACCGGGCGGGCCGTTCATCAACATGTCAAGGGCACTATTGTCCGAGACGTTGCCAGCGCGCTTTGGACATGGCGATATCTGTCGGACGGGCAAGTTTGGCCCCGAGCTGACGTTTGGAACGTCTGCTTCCCGGCAGCCCGCTGACGCCAAAAGGTCAAGCAGCCGGAGGTGGCCCCTAGCTGACGTCCGAAAGGTCTGCTTCCGAGCGTCCTACTGAAGACCCAAGCTCAGCAGCCTGACACGTCCGATGATAAGGGAGTTTAGCTAACGCGAAAATCGAACCGGCACGGCAAGCGAGATCGTTCCACCGCCGAGGCTCGTAGGTGGGGCCGGCACCGGGCTGGCGCGGCGGATCATGGCGACGGCTTCCTGGTCGAGGGCGGGATCGCCTGAGGAGCCGGCCAGGCGGGCCGAGAGGACGTTGCCGGAGCGATCGATCGCGAAGGCGACCTGGACGGTTCCTGGCTGGGCGCCACCCGGAAAACGCTTGTAGCGGTTGAGATGGGCGATTAGCGAGCCGCGCCAGCTCGCGGTCGAGATCGAGGGCTGCGCGGCAGCGCCCGTCGCGGCCGGGTTCGGGGCCGAGGCCTGCAGTGGCGCCGGCGGCGGGGCGGCGGCCTGACGCTGGCGCGGGCGCTCGACCGGCTTGCGCTCGACCACGCGGGGCTTGGGCGCAGGCTTGCGCTCGACCGGCTTCTGGATCTCCCTGGGCGGCAGCGGCAGCGGCAGCGGCGGCGGCGGTGGCGGCGCGAGGACCGCGAGCGTGTCGGGGATAGCGGGCAGCTCCGGCAGCCTGATCTCGGGTTCGGGGACCTGCACCGGCGTCGGCTCGGGGATTGGTTCGGGCGGCGGGGGCTCGGCCGGGGGCTCCACGATAGGCTCCGGCGGCGGAGGCAGCTCGGTTTCAGGCGGCGGCGTCTCCTTGACCGGCTCGGACGGCGTCTCCGGCTCGACGCGCTCGGGCGCGGGCGGCAGGGTCTCGGCCGGGGCCTCGGGCGCGACCGAGACGGCGGCAAGCTCGATCATGATGGCGGGCTCGGGCGCGCCGGCGGCGGCCTCCGCGCTGGCCGGCTTCCAGTTCAGCGCGAGCCAGCCTGCCCCGCCATGCACTGCTGCGACGACCAGTGCGGCTGCGCCCCAGCGCAGCGCAGCCGCCCAGCGGCGCGGTCCAGCGCTCGCGATCATGGCCGGGACGCTCCGGAGGACGCAGGTGCGCCGCCCTGGCCGGTGTCCTCCAGCCCGACCAGCGCGATCTTGAGATAGCCCGCGCTGCGAAGCAGGTTCATCACCTCCATCAGTTCGCGATAGGCGACCGCGCCGTCGGCGCGCAGGAACACGCGTTGCTGCCGGTCGTTGTTGGTGCGCTGGTCGAGCATCGCCTGGAGCGCCTCTCGCGGAAGCGTGTCGTTGCCGAGCGCGAGCGTGAGGTCGCCCTTCACCGTCAGGAAGACCGGGGTGTCGGGACGGGCTTGAGGCTGCGCGTTCGACACGGGCAGATCGACGGCGACATCGACCGTCGAGAGCGGGGCTGCGACCATGAAGATGATCAGCAGCACCAGGATGACGTCGATGAAGGGCGTGACGTTGATGTCGCTGACTTCCGCCAGATCGCCGTCCTGGGGATCCTTGAGCGAGACCGCCATGGCGCTACTCCGCGTGAACGCGTGGCAAGGTCGTCACCGCGGTCTTCACGGGTTGAGGCGCCGACGGCGGAACAGCCGGCAGCGGCGCGCGGACGGCGTGAGCGGCGGCGAAGCTGCGCCGCTCGAGGTCGCGCGAGAGATGGCGCAGGATTTCGCCGGACGCGTCCGAGAGCATGGCGCGGTAGCCTGCGATCGAGCGGGCAAAGACGTTGTAAATGATCACTGCCGGGATCGCAGCTACGAGACCGATGGCGGTCGCCAGCAGGGCCTCGGCGATGCCCGGCGCGACCACGGCGAGATTGGTGGTCTTGGCCTGGCTGATGCCGATGAAGCTGTTCATGATGCCCCAGACCGTGCCGAACAGACCCACGAACGGCGCGGTCGAGCCGATGGTGGCGAGCAAGCCGGTCCCCTTGGCCATGGCGCGTCCGGCGCGCGCCTCGATGCGCGAGAGCGCGATCGCGACGCGCTCCTTGATGCCGTCTTCGCCGAGATCGCCCGAGCGCCTCGTCTCCTTCAAGGCCGCCTCGACCAATCCGCCGACGGCTCCCGATAGCACAGATCCGCGGCGGCGCGTCGATGCGCGCGCTGCAGATCGAGCAGCCGCTCCGTCTCGTCGCGGCGATCCAGAACGTCGCGCTCGTCACGGTTCCCGGATTGCTGGGAGGCATCGCCGCGTTGACGGCGATGCTGGAGGAGAGGCGACAGGTGACGCCGACCCAAGCCGGAGAGTTGGCCTACCAGCTCCGCACCATCCTGCAACAACTGAAGACATAGGGACGACCCGCCATGGCACTGCGACTGGACCTCAACAAGTCGGCCGAAACCCTGCGTCTGTCGCTGGACAAGGCAGGCGTCGCTCCCGACCCGGCATCAAGGCGGAACTGATCTTCGACATGGATGTCTCGGGCTCGTTCGAGCATGAGCATGAGGAGGGCACCACGAGCAGGCTGATCGAGCGGCTCGTGCCCTACGGAATGGTGCTGGACCCCGACGGCCAGATGGATGTGTTCAGCTTCAGCCACGGCGGCGAGAACGCCCACCATGTCGGGACCGTCTCGCCACGGAACTGCAAGGACTACATCATCGACAATGTCATCGACAAAGTGCCCGGCTGGAAGGGCGGCACCACCTACAGCTACGTGCTGGAGCGCAATCTGCAGCATTTCGGCTGGTTGCCGCGCGAACAGGGCGGCGGCTTTCTGAGCCGCTTCTTCGGCCTGTCGCGAGACGAGCCGACGGCGGCGAAGAAGCGCTCGATCGTCATCTTCGTCACCGACGGAGAGAACGACGCCGGCGATCTCGACAGGACGATCCAGGTGCTCGAAGCCTCCGAACGGCGCGGCGACCAGGTCTACTTCCTGTTCATGGGCGCCTGCGAACATGCGGTCGATTTCGGCTTTCTCAAGACAATCGCGGCGCGGTTCAGGAACACCGGCGTGGTGATCGTGCGTGATCTCGACGGCTTCGTCGAGTTGTCGGACGAGGAATTGAATGCCCAGCTTCTCGGCCCGGAACTTCTCCAATGGCTCCGCGGCTGAGCGTGCTGCCACCTGTCAGCGCATGGGCATAGCACCAAATGCATTAGGCATCTCGGCCGACCAAAAGCAGCCGAGATCGTCACGTGCCACTCGCCAAGAATTAATGGCTTGACGATGATCTACCTTATAATCTTACTTTCTACCGAGAGATAAAAGATCGCACCGAAAACTGGCTTCTTCTCGCGTTCAAATGTAACAGGCGCGCCAAAGCCGAGGACGATTTGCGTATCAGGAAAATTAAACGCGTATCGGGCTCCGGGAGACATTGTCAACGCATTTTGGCGTTCAATCTTACCGGTTGCGTTCACGGTTGCAATCCGTTCGCCCACCGTTTCAAGTAGAATATTCAAATCACGCGTAGCTGCGTAAACAATACTTCCGCCGAGATTAAAGCTTGTCGGACGGCGATCTTGTACATCGAAAAGGGAGGTCAATCCTGCATTAGCATGGAGCGTGATCCGGTCTGTTACAATCTTGCTGAACGGAAGGTTGCCTTGAAAGCCGAACGAGCCATTCCCCGTACCTGTGCTGGCTCGTCCCGTAGGCACGATCAAGCTTAAACGTGGCGCAAAAGCCGGTATGAAGTCACTTTCGAAAAGAGCTTGATAGCGGTAATTGAAAAGTACATCTCCCACGCCCCTAGCGCGCTGGCCATCGCTGCGCAGATAGGCGTAGGGCAGAAGATAAGACAGTTGGTGCTCTTGGCCTCCGACCGGAAACTCTTGCGTAAAAGCAAAAAACCGGTCACGGCCTTGTCCCCGCATCGTCGCGAAACTCTGCACAACTCCCGGCTCTTGATTGTAAGCCTCTTCGATGAGAAACGAGTTGTCCTGAATGCTTTTTGCAGGGCGATCGCCTGTGACGTCGCTGACTTCCGGCCGGGTGCTCTGGTCGCCACGGTTACCTTGATTTTGAGCGAGAGCTTTAGCCGAGTAAACGCTGCATACTATAGCTGCTGCAAGCAATGGAACATTCAGTTTCATCGATCGGTTCCGCACTGATGCTTCTCGCATAGCTCTGGGCTGAGATTGAATGGCTTTCAAGGCCATTTAGCAGTTCTCCAACTCCCTGCACCAATGGCAGGGTCAAAATCCTGGCTTATGTCGCGCATTTGTCGCTAACTGCTGGCGAGGCTGAGCTCAAGCGCGCTCGCGCTAGCGCAAGAGGACGATCGAGATGGGCTCAGGCGAATTACAAAGCGGCAGCGCTGCTGTTTCGGGGACGGCGGGCGGCAAGCACAAGGGCCGGCTGGCAATCGCACTTGGCCTGACCACGACATTCATGGTCGCCGAGGTTGTTGGCGGTCTGTGGACCGGGAGCCTCGCGCTTCTTGCCGACGCAGCCCATATGTTGACCGACGCTGGGGGCCTTGCCCTCGCTCTGATCGCGATCCGGTTCGCCGAGCGGCCCGCGACGCCACAGGCGACGTATGGCTACGTTCGCGCTGAGGTGCTTTCGGCGCTGACCAACGCCGTCGTGCTGTTGTTGCTGACTGTCTACATCCTCTACGAGGCTTACAAGCGCTTCCTCGATCCTCCGGAGATCATTGGCGGACCGATGCTCGTCGTTGCGGTCGTCGGCCTGATCGTCAATTTGATCAGCATGAAGCTGCTTTCGGGCGGATCGTCAGAGAGCATCAATGTGAAGGGCGCTTATTTCGAGGTGCTGAGCGACATGCTCGGCTCGCTCGGCGTCATCGTCGCGGCGGTCGTGGTGCTGCTGACGGGATGGACGCTGGTCGATCCGATCATCGGTGCTGGCATCGGCCTGTTCATCGTGCCGCGCACTTGGATCCTGTTGAAGCAAGCGATCCACATCCTTATTGAGGGCACACCGCCCGAAGTCGATGTAAAGTTGATCGAGCAACGGCTCATGGCGGTCGCGGGGGTGACCGCTGTACGCGATCTCCATGTCTGGACGATCACCTCAGGTCTCGATGCGATGAGCTGCCACCTCATCCTCGACGACATGGCCAAGGCTTCGAATGCCTTGATTGCAGCGAATGCCGTTCTCAGAGGGGAGTTCAAGCTCGATCACACCACGATTCAGACCGAGGATGCCTCGGTGCGCGCAAATGAGCCGGAGCGGCGCTTTTAGGAACGCTCGTGCATTCACCCTTGAGGGACCATCATGGACGCCATCATTTCCGCGCTCGTCTCGTTCTTTTTGCTTGCTCCGCTGGAGGCTGGCATCACACGCGCGCTCGTCGGTGCTGGCGTGCCGGAAGCCATGGCCGGGAAGGTTAGCGCCTGCGCGAAAGCGGCAGCGCCGATCATCATCAGGCGTGCGACCGGCGATCCAGCCTGGCTCGTCGTAAGTGTTTACGCGCTCTGGACCGGCTCGAAGCTGCCCGACGCGATCCTCGTCGAAGCTGCCCCTGGTTGCGCCGAGCCGGTCGCGGCCGCGCGCGCCTCCATCGGCGTCAAGGCGTGAGCGCGGCTTCCACCGTCTGCCATCGCTCGGTACACGACGTGACGGCAAACGCCGGACGGTTCGGTGCGTGCCTTCACCTTGATTGAGGATGAGGGGCACGCCATAGAGATGCCTGTTTAACCGACACGGCGCCGAGCGCCTTAATTGAGGGCCAGATTGTGCAGCGACCCAGTCCGAGTCAGCCAACTATTCGCACGGCGGTTCTCGTGGGGCTGGTTTTCACGGCCTTGCTTGTCGAGCTTAGTCCCCTTGGAGCGCAGACGATGGATGCCGCCTTGGCGCGCGCCTATGTCAGCAATCCCACGCTGAACGCGGAGCGCGCTTCGGTGCGGGTCACCAACGAGAGCGTGCCGCAGGCGCTTTCAGGCTACCGGCCGCGGATCACCGCCTCGGCCGATATCGGCGCCAGCATCACAGATGCCCGGATACCCGGTGGTGGGAACTCGACCTCGCGTCTTGGCCCCCGCGGCGCCGGCGTGCAGATCGACCAGACCCTGTTCGATGGAGGCAAAACGCGCAGCGCCGTTAGCCAAGCCGAATCCCAGGTACTGGGTGCGCGTGCCGTTTTGCGGAACATCGAGCAGAACGTCCTGCTGGATGCGGCGACGTCCCATATGAACGTTTTGCGCGACACTGCGATTCTCACGCTCAACCGTAACAATGTCGAAGTTCTCGACGAGCAGGTGCGCCAGACACGCGGTCGTTTCGAGGCAGGCGAAGTGACCACCACGGACGTCGCGCAATCGCAGGCACGCCTGTCGCAGGCGCAATCGCAGGCAATCCTTGCCGAATCAAACCTGAAAACGTCGGTCGCGCGCTATCGCCAGAATGTTGGCGCCGAACCAAGGCAGCTTGCGCCGGGTCGCCCGGTCGAGGGCCTGCTTCCGAAATCGTTGCCAGTCGCACTCAGCGCCGCGCTTACGAGCCATCCTGCTGTTATTGCGTCATTGCACGGAGTCGATGCAGCAGAACTCCAGGTCAAGGTCACGCAAGCTGACCTCTATCCTGTTCTCGGCGTGCGTGGAACGGTGCAGCAGCGTTACGACGAAGATACGTTCGGCGACAGGGTGAGGTCGGCTGGTGTTTTTGGCACGTTGACCATCCCGATCTATGAGGGTGGCCAGGTTTACTCTCGGACGCGGCAGGCCAAGGAAACGGCTGGGCAACGCCGCATCGAGGTAGATACGCAGCGCGATACGGTGCGAGCTGCGGTTGTCTCGGCCTGGGGGTCTAACGAGGCCGCCAAGGCTCAGATCACAGCCGCGCAGTCGCAGGTCAGGGCAGCGGAGACGGCGCTCTCCGGCGTGCGCGAGGAAGCCAAGGCAGGTCAGCGGACCACGCTCGACGTCCTCAACGCTCAACAGGAACTTGTGATCGCGCGCTCTAGTTTGGTGACAGCCCAACGCGACCGTGTTGTTGCGTCATACACCGCACTGTCGGCGATCGGCCGTCTGTCGGCAGAAACGCTGGGCCTGAAAGCCGAAATCTACAACTCGCGCAGGCACTACGATCAGGTGAAAGGTCTTCTGTGGGGAACACAAACGCCAGATGGGCGCTGATATTATAACGTCCTCGATGAATCTTCGACCAATTAACGTTAGAGCGTATCTGATAAGCGTTGCATTTCTACTGAGTCGTCATCTTTTTTCATCATATTGGCAACCATCTCATATGTTCGGGTCAGTTTGACGAGATTGACCATCTCGGTCGCGCCCACGACATTTGATTTTTCGATCGCTCCGATGGACAAGCGAGCGTCGGCAGGAACCGGTTGGCTCTTTGGAGCGTCGAACAGATTGTTGCCTGCCGGACTGAGGTCGCTTGAATTTGAAAACTTCACCACCATCAATCGGCCGCGAACGCCTTGCGCCGTCGATATCGCTCCATCGCTTGCGATCGCAATGTTCCGGTCATTTGGCGAGAAGGTCAAAGCCCCGCTCGAGGTCACGACGGGATGGCCGACCGCAGTGACAAGCTGGCCTGAGCTGTTCAAGCGAAACGAACCATCGCGCGTGTAGCGATTGCCATCCGGCGTCTGCACGACAAACCACCCGTCGCCCTTGATCGCAACGTCGAGGGGGTTCCCCGTTGACTCGATAGGACCCGGAGTAAAATCCGTGGTCGCTAAGCCCGTATCGACGAGGGATACATATTTGTTGGCATTCGGCTCGGGCCCTGATTGGGTCGCTTCCTTGAGATGTTCCTTGAAAGAGGAGCGTTGCCCCTTAAAGCCCGGCGTGCCAATATTGGCGACATTATTTGCCAGTTTATCGAGATCGCGCCGCATCGCTATCAGATGGGACAAGCGAATTATGCCGGTCGATGACACCGTCTGCCCTCCGCTAGCCGCAAGATTACGAGATACTATATTTCGCCTGCGACAGAAATTTGTTGGAAAGAGTACGCGACTATCGTGCAGCCAGACAAGCAAAAAGCGCCCCGAAGGACGCTTTCGTATGCTCACACGTATCGAGGCTACGCTGATTTATCGCGGTGACCATGTTGGTCGAGATCTCCAGGCTTGTGCCCGGGATGATCGTGGTGCTCGCCTGGCTTTTCAGACGCGGACTTGTCGCGGTGACCATGTTGGTCGAGATCTCCAGGCTTGTGCCCAGGGTGATCGTGGTGCTCGCCTGACTTTTCAGAGACCGACTTGTCGCGGTGCCCGTGCTCGTCGAGATCTCCGGACTTGTGACCTGGGTGGTCATGATGCTGGCCGGGTTTTTCGTGTGCCATGTTTCAACTCCCTTTCGAGGTACCAAAGCAACAGTCAGCATGGTGCTATTGTTCCCTTGCGAAGAAAACTCGCGGCAGAGGTTGAAGCTCTAGCCACTTGAGATCCTATCTATTGGGATGTGTCGGGGATCGAGGGAGCTTGCAGATATGACATCGGGGTCGCGGCGGGACCAGCATGGGCCGCAAAGCACGGGAGCGTCGGCTCCTGGAGATGACATATCAGGGGTCAATGCTTACGGGTCGAATCCGCTGGATTGCCTTGTGATCGGAGGCGGTCCCGCGGGACTGACGGCTGCAATCTACCTGGCGAGGTATCATCTGGCTGTTTTGGTCGTGGACGGCGCAGAAAGTCGGGCAAGTTGGATTCCCATCAGCCATAACCACGCCGGCTTCCCCGATGGCATAGGGGGATCGGAGCTTCTGGCGCGGATGAAGGCCCAGGCTACGCGCTACGGTTCCCGTCATATGGTCGCCAATGTGACCTCGTTAACGAAAGACGACGATCTTTTCGTTGCAGTAGCCGGGGATCTGACCCTGCGTGCCCGTACGGTCCTGATGGCAACCGGTGTCGTGAACCGCCGGCCCGCCATGCCAGAGGATATGCACGCCGAGGCACTGGCGCGCGGTTTGCTGCGCTATTGTCCGATCTGCGATGGGTTCGAGGTGACGGATCGCCGCGTCGGCGTCATCGGCACCGCGGCGAGTGGGCTCGGGGAGGCCGAGTTCCTGCGCAGCTTCACGGCGGATGTGAGCTTGATATCCCCTTACGGACTGCACGATCTCGATGCCTCGCAGCGATTGCGGGTCCATAAGGCTGGCATCAAGCTGCTCGCGGGGCCTTGTTTGGCCTTCGATCTCCGCGAGGCGACGATCGCGGTCGCTTTACCCAATAAAAATTGTGTCTTCGACGCTGTCTACCCGGCGTTAGGTAGCGATGTCCGATCCAAACTCGCGGTCGGGCTGGGATCGACGCTCTCCAATCAGGGATGCGTGCTCGTCGATGCCAAGCAACGAACCGATGTGCCAGGCTTGTATGCTGCGGGCGACGTCGTCGAGGGTCTCGACCAGATCAGCTACGCCATGGGGCATGCTGCAGTCGCTGCAACCGCGATCCGCAACGATCTGTGCGCCCGGCAACCGCTCCACCGCTAGCGCGATCGCTCACGTCTTCGACGCAATGGGCCAATGGCGATTGCTAATCGAGAGGATTCTGGAATGAACGGCAGTCCGATCGTCAAGGGCTTCTTCGACGCGCGCACCTCTTCCATTCAATACGTCGTCTCGTGTCCGGCGACGAGGCGGTGCGCCATCATCGATCCCGTTCTGGATTTCGACGAGAAATCCGTAAGCGTCGTCCCGGCCTCACCTTTCGCGCGGGGACTGGAACGTTGATGTTC
>LSIG01000216.1 GCA_001556125.1 Rhizobiales bacterium CCH10-E5
GCTCGGAGATGTGTATAAGAGACAGCCCCCCGCTGCCGGCTACGCGCCGCGCCCGGCCGCTGCCGGTCCGCGCCCCGATTTCGCGCCCCGCGCCCCGATGCGGGATGTCGGCGCGCGTCCGCCCCGGCTCGATTCCCGTCCGCCGCGTCTCGACACTCCGCGGCCCCCGCGCGTCGATGCCGCGGCTCCGGCAGAGCCCGCCATCACCCGCCCGACGCGTCAGGCGCCGTCTGCCGCCACCCCGCGCAGCCGTCCCGATGATGGCGAGGCGAGGCCCGCTTTCCGCCGCCCCGGCGGTGGTGCCGGCGGCCCGCCGCGCGGCGCCCCGGCTCCGGCTCCGAAGACCCCCAAGGTCGGCGAAAAGCCGCGCGGCCGCCTGACGCTGTCGACCGCGACCGGCGGTGACGACGAGCGCACGCGTTCGGTCGCCGCCTTCCGCCGCCGCGTCCAGCGCATGACCGGGCACCGCGCCTCGGACGTCGCGAAGGAGCGCGTGATGCGCGAGGTGATCATCCCCGAGACGATCACCATCCAGGAACTCGCCAACCGCATGACCGAGCGGGGCGTCGACGTCATCCGCCTGCTGATGAAGCAGGGCGCGATGCACAAGATCACCGACGTGATCGACGCCGACACCGCCCAGCTCGTCGCCGAGGAAATGGGCCACACCGTCAAGCGCGTGGCGGAATCGGACGTGGAAGAGGGCCTGTTCGACACGCCCGACACGGACGAGACGCTGCTGCCGCGCCCGGCCGTCGTGACCATCATGGGCCATGTCGACCACGGCAAGACCTCGCTACTCGACGCGATCCGCCAGACGCATGTGGTCTCGGGCGAGGCGGGTGGCATCACCCAGCATATCGGCGCCTATCAGGTGACGACGCCCTCGGGTGCGAAGGTGACCTTCATCGACACGCCCGGCCACGCCGCCTTCACGGCGATGCGCGCCCGCGGCGCCAAGGTCACCGACGTGGTCGTGCTGGTCGTGGCGGCCGATGACGGCGTGATGCCGCAGACGGTCGAGGCGATCAATCACGCCAAGGCCGCCGGCGTGCCGCTGATCGTGGCGATCAACAAGATCGACAAGTCCGACGCCAGCCCCGAGCGGGTCCGCGCCGAACTGCTGCAATACGAGATCCAGGTCGAGTCGCTGGGCGGCGAGACGCTCGAAATCGAGGTTTCGGCCAAGACCGGCAAGAATCTCGACAAGCTGCTCGAAGCGATCGCGCTGCAGGCCGAACTGCTCGAGCTCAAGGCCAACCCCGAGCGGGCAGCCGAAGGTACCGTCATCGAGGCCAAGCTCGATCGCGGCCGCGGCCCGGTGGCGACCGTGCTCGTCCAGCGCGGCACGCTGCGCACCGGCGACATCGTCGTGGCCGGCTCCGAATGGGGCCGCGTGCGCGCCCTGATCGGCGACACGGGCGCCCAGATGAAGGAGGCTCCGCCCTCCATGCCGGTCGAGGTGCTCGGCTTCAACGGCACGCCGGAAGCCGGCGACCGCGTCGCGGTGGTCGATTCCGAAGCCCGCGCCCGCGAGATCACGGATTATCGCGAGCGTCAGCGTCGCGACCGTCTCGCCGCGCGCGGTGCTGCGTCGGGCGCCGGCCGCTCGCTCGCCGAGATGATGCGCGAGCTCAAGGAAGGCGCCGGCCGCAAGGAGTTCCCGCTCGTCATCAAGGGCGACGTCCAGGGTTCGGTCGAGGCCATCGTCGGCTCGCTGGAGAAGGTCGGCAACGAGGAGGTGCGCGCCCGCGTGCTGTCCTCCGGTGTCGGCGCCATCACCGAATCCGACGTCACGCTGGCCCAGGCCTCCGGCGCGGTGGTGATCGGCTTCAACGTCCGTGCGCATAAGGAAGCGCGCGAGGCGGCGGAGCGCACCGGCGTCGAGATCCGCTACTACAACATCATCTACAACCTGATGGATGATGTGAAGGACGCGATGTCGGGCCTGCTGGCACCGACGCTGCGCGAGACCATGCTCGGCAACGCGCAGATCCTCGAGATCTTCAACGTCTCGAAGGTCGGCAAGATCGCCGGCTGCCGCGTCACCGACGGCACGATCGAGCGCGGCGCCAATGTCCGCCTGATCCGCGACAACGTCGTGGTTCACGAGGGCAAGCTCGCCCAGCTCAAGCGTTTCAAGGACGACGCCAAGGAAGTCGTGGCGGGCCAGGAGTGCGGCATGTCCTTCGAGAACTACCAGGACATGCGCCCGGGCGACGTCATCGAGTGCTACCGCGTCGAGGAGATCAAGCGCACGCTCTGAGGCGTCCGCTTCGACCCAGGCTGATCATGGCCGGGCTTGCCCGGCCATGATGCTTTTATCGACCGTCCGTCCGGTCCGATCCCGGAGAACGAGAATCATGGCAAGACCCGCAAAACCCTCCGGCCCCAACCAGCGCCAGCTGCGCATCGGCGAAGTCATCCGCCACGCGCTGGCGGAGCTTTTGTCGCGCGGCGATATCCATGACGAGGTGCTGGCCCGGCACGTCATCACGGTCCCGGAGGTGCGCCTCTCGTCCGACCTCAAGCTCGCGACCTGCTACATCATGCCCCTCGGCGGCGGCGACGTGAAACCGGTGCTGAAGGCGCTCAACGACCACAAGCGCTATATCCGCGGCGAGATCGCGCATCGTGTGAACCTGAAATTCGCGCCCGATATCCGCTTCCTGGCGGATGAGAGCTTCGCCGAGGCCGAGCGCGTCGATGCGATCCTGTATTCCGACAAGGTGCGTCAGGACATCCTGAAGCAGCCGCTGCGCATCCAGACCGACGAGCAGGACGATGACTGAACCGGCCGCACCGGATCTCCTCGAACCCCAGGGTCAGAGCTTCGCGCCGCGTCCGAAGAAGCGCGACGTGCATGGCTGGGTCGTGCTCGACAAACCCGTCGGCATGACCTCGACGCATGCGGTGGCGGTGGTCAAGCGGGCTTTCGCGGCCAAGAAGGCCGGCCATGCCGGCACGCTCGATCCGCTCGCCTCGGGTCTGCTCCCGATCGCGCTCGGCGAAGCCACCAAGACCGTTCCCTTCGTGATGGATGGCCGCAAGGCGTATGAATTCACGGTGGCCTGGGGCAGCCAGACCGACACCGACGACACCGAGGGCAAGGTGATCGCGACATCCGAGGCGCGCCCCGATGAGGCCGCCATCGCGGCTCTGCTGCCGCGCTTCACCGGCACGATCAGCCAGGTGCCGCCGCGCTTCTCGGCCATCAAGATCGCTGGCGAGCGCGCCTACGATCTCGCCCGCGACGGCGAGGAGGTCGTGCTCGAGGCGCGACCGGTCGAGATCGACGCGTTGCGCATCGTCTCCCATTCAGCCGAGACGACGACCTTCGAGGCGGAATGCGGGAAGGGCACCTATGTGCGCGCCATCGCCCGCGATCTCGGTCTGGCGCTCGGCTGCCTCGGCCATGTCGCGCATCTGCGACGCACCCGGGTCGGTCCCTTCGGCATCGCCGACGCGACCTCCGTCGACGCGTTGCGCGAGAGCGCGGACAGCGCTGCCGGCGCCCTGCGGCCGGTCATGGCAGCGCTGTCGCTGATCCCAGAGATCGCGATCAGCCGCGATGCGGCGATGCGGCTCAAGCGCGGACAGAGCGTATTGTTGCGTGGACGCGATGCGCTGCCGGCGAGCCCTGCGGTCTACGCCATCTGCGGCGGCGTGCTGATCGCCATCGGCGCGGTCGAGCAAGGCGAATTCGTGCCTCATCGCGTCTTCAATCTCTGATCGGACGTCCCCAAAACCGCGATTCGAAAGCTCGCGTTAACGGCCGGGGGCCTATTTCTCGGACGACAACGCTCCGATTGGTGCGGGTCGAAGCCGTCTCAGAACGGCGCGGCCTGCCAACCGGATTCGAGGCGGCGGCCGTCGGGGATTGAGCGCCATGCGCGTCACGCATTTTCTGATCTGCACCATCGCGGCCGGCGGCGCCGCCATCCTGGCGAGCGGCTATGTCGCCTACCAGCAGATGCAGGCCCTCTCGACGGCGCGGGAGACCCGCAGCCTCGTCGTCGCCTCCGAGGCGATCAGCCGCGTGATCGAGCGCGCGGCGATCGAGCGTGGCGGGATGACCCAGGTCATCCTCTCGGCCGATCCCGACGGCAAGATCGCCACCACGGCCAAGCAATCGGCCCAGGACACCGATGCGCGCGTCGCCCAGATGCAGCAGAGCGTCGCGGAAACGAGCTTCGGCAAGCGCTCGGAGTTCGCCGGGCCGGTGGCGCAGATCGCGCCTCGCCTCGCCGAGGCACGCCGGATCGCCATGGCGGAGGGCAGCAAGCCCCTGCAGCAGCGCGACCCCAAGGTCGCCCAGCAGTTCAGCGCGACGGTGCTCGAATTGCTCAACCAGCAGACCGCGCTGCAGCGCCAGATCGGCGCGCGGATCGGCGACATCAATCCCGAGGTCAGCAACACCGTGTCGCTCGGCGAGTTCGCCACGACGATCCGCGAGGCGGCCGGCAGCCGTTCGGTGCATTTCACCCAATATGTCGGCAGCGGCGTGAAACTGACGCCGGCGGCGACCTCGCAGGTCGACCGCTTCAGCGGCCGCATCGAACAGCTCTGGGTCCTGATCGACCAGGCGGTCGCCCAGATGGAGGTGACGCCCCAGCTCAAGGAAGCGCTCGCCACCGTGCAGACCGGTTTCCGCGAGGAGGAGGCCAAGACCTACCGCACCATGTATGAGGCGGCGCGCGACGGCACGCCGCCCGGCATGAGCCTGACCGACTGGCGCGCCTGGACGCAGAAGTCGCTTGCCACGATCCTCCAGATGCGCGACGCCGCCTTCAGCCAGGCCACGGCCGAGATCGATGCCGGCATCACCAAGGCAGGCTGGCAACTGGCCCTTTCGCTCGTGGCGATCCTTCTGGTGACGGGCACCGTGATCGGCATCGTGTGGCTCTTCCAGCGCGGCGTGGTCCGGCCGCTGGGGCAGCTCGCGGAGTCGGTCGGGCTGATGCTGTCCGGCGCCGACGATGCGCGGATCCCGTCCAAGGTCGGCATGGTCGAGGTCGATGCGATCAGCCATGCGCTGGGCGATTTCCAGGAAAACATCAAGCGCATCCGCGCGCTCGAGCAGCAGGAGCAGGCCGCGGCCGCGGCTCGCCTTGCCCGCGCCCAGTCGATGGAAGCTGTTGTCTCCGATGTCGGCGAAGTCGTCGCGGCTGCGGCCGCCGGCGATTTCTCGGCGCGGCTGCAGATCGACCAGGCCGACGCGCAGATGCAGAAGCTCG
>LSIG01000217.1 GCA_001556125.1 Rhizobiales bacterium CCH10-E5
CCATGGGCCTATGCGCCTCAGCCGCTCAAGGCAGTGGCCTGAGAACAGCGCTTACACTTCAGCACGAGACACGACCTGAGGGCGTCGCACTGAAGGGTGGCTGGTTGTTTTTTGGTTAAGATCCGACCTGGATTGTCATTAGAAACACCGGCGCATGTCTGGAACGCCGGGGCCGTCGGCGCTGCGATATTGTGTCTCCGCGCCGCCGGCCCCGGCTCCGATTGAGTTCGGAGACTGAAGTCGATCGAAACTGCGATTAAACAGCATCCGCTTGGTCTTTGATGGGCTGCGCGCCGTCAATGTTTCGTGCCCACGCCGCACAATATTAAACCGCTGCGTGAAACGTCTCGACGTGGCGCGAAGCTAGATATGGCGGCGCATCACTTCTACCGGTGGGCGTTGTCACTCGGACAGAGATGCCGAGTGACAACACATTGCCCGTAACCAGCAAGACACATCCAGACGGCATAAACTGGACCGTGGTTACAATGTCTGGCTTTTAGCCGAAATGGCCTGCTTAGAGCGTGGTCGGAATAATCAACTGCACCCGGTTGTGGATCCACACGTATTGCACTTCAGGCAGGTCCCGTTCCGCACCAGCGTGAAGTTCCCGCATTCGCCGCAGCTGTCGCCGACATAACCCTTCATGATCGCCTCGGCGCGGCGTTCTGACGCCGAGGGCTGGGAGGCGGGCGCGGCGAAACCGAGCTTGGCCATCTCCGGCTCGCCGAAGCTCTCGGGCTCCTCCTTCAGCGCGGTCGCGCCGGCCGTCGCGAAGGCCGTGACGTTCGAGCCGCCCCGCGCCACGGCATCGGTCCCGGTCGCGAGGCCGGCGCCGCCCGGGATGCTGTGGAAGTTGATCGGCTTGCCGCGGCGGAAGCCGGTGGAGGCCAGCGGGCTCGAGGTGATCGGCGTCACCGTCTCGGGCGCCTTGTCCTGGCCGACGCCGCCGCCGATCACGTCATGGCCGATCTCGCTCGGGTCGATATGGGCGAGATCGTGCCGGCCGAGATAGGAGATCGCCAGCTCCCGGAAGACATAGTCGAGGATCGAGGTCGCGTTCTTGATCGACTGGTTGCCCTGCACGAAGCCCGACGGCTCGAAGCGCGTGAAGGTGAAGGCCTCGACATACTCCTCCAGCGGCACGCCGTATTGCAGGCCGAGCGAGACCGCGATGGCGAAGTTGTTCATCATCGCGCGGAAGGCGGCGCCTTCCTTGTGCATGTCGATGAAGATCTCGCCGAGGCGCCCATCCGCATATTCGCCGGTGTGGACATAGACCTTGTGGCCGCCGACGACCGCCTTCTGGATGTAGCCGGTGCGGCGGGCGGGCATCTTCTCGCGCTCGCGCACCACCTTCTCGACGATGCGCTCGACGATCTTCTCCGCGACCTGGGTGGCGCGGGCCGTCATCGGCTGCTGGTAATGCGCCTCGACCGCGTCGTCCTCGTCCTCCTCGTCGCTGATCAGCGCCGAGTTCAGCGGCTGCGACAGCTTCGAGCCGTCGCGGTAGAGGGCGTTGGCCTTCAGCGCCAGCTTCCAGGACAGCATATAGGCGTTCTTGCAGTCCTCGACGGTGGCGTCGTTGGGCATGTTGATGGTCTTGGAGATCGCGCCCGAGATGAAGGGCTGGGCCGCCGCCATCATGCGGATATGGCTCTCGACCGAGAGATAGCGCTTGCCGATGCGCCCGCAGGGATTGGCGCAGTCGAAGACCGGGTAATGCTCGGTCTTGAGATGCGGCGCGCCCTCCAGCGTCATCGCCCCGCAGACATGGACATTGGCCGCTTCGATCTCGGCCTTGGAGAAGCCAAGGAAGGGCAGGAGCTCGAAGCTCATGTCGTTGAGCTTCTCGGCCGGGACCTTGAGGGTCTGGGTCAGGAAATCCTCGCCCAGCGTCCACTTGTTGAAGACGAACTTGATGTCGAAGGCGGCCTTCAGGTCCTTCTCGATCGCGTCGATCTTGTCCTGCGTGAAGCCCTTGGCCTTGAGCGAGCCGTGGTTCACGCCCGGCGCCTGCGCCAGCGAGCCATGGCCGACCGCATAGGCCTCGATCTCGGCGATCTCGCTCTCGCGATAGCCGAGCGCCCGCAGCGCATCCGGCACGGCGCCGTTGATGATCTTGAAATAGCCGCCGCCGGCCAGCTTCTTGAACTTCACCAGCGCGAAATCGGGCTCGATGCCGGTGGTGTCGCAGTCCATCACCAGGCCGATCGTGCCGGTCGGCGCGATCACGGTCGCCTGGGCGTTGCGGTAGCCGTGCTTCTCGCCGAGCGCGAGCGCCTCGTCCCAGGCGATGCGGGCGCGCTCGGACATCAGCGTGGCCGAGCCGCCGAGGCGCGCCAGCGTGCCGTGATCGAGCGGGACCGGCGTGACCTCGAGGCCCTCATAGCCGCTCGCCATGCCATGCGCGGCGGTGCGGTGGTTGCGGATCACGCGCAGCATGTGGCTGGCGTTCTTCTTGTAGCCCGGGAAGGGGCCGAGCTCGCCCGCCATCTCGGCCGAGGTCGCATAGGAGACGCCGGTCATGATCGCGGTCAGCGCGCCGGCCAGCGCACGGCCCTCGTCGCTGTCGTAGCCGAGGCCCATGGTCATCAGCAGGCCGCCGATATTGGCGTAGCCGAGGCCGAGCGTGCGGTACTCGTAGGAGAGTTCGGCGATCTCCTTGGACGGGAACTGCGCCATCGTCACCGAGATCTCGAGCACGACGGTCCAGAGCCGGCAGAGATGCTCATAGGCCGCAACGTCGAATTCCTTGGTCTGGCGGTCGTAGAACTGCAGCAGATTGGCGGAGGCGAGATTGCAGGCGGTGTCGTCGAGGAACATGTACTCCGAGCAGGGATTGGACGCGCGGATGCGGCCCGACGCCTTGCAGGTGTGCCAGTCATTCATCGTCGTGTTGAAGTGCAGGCCGGGATCGGCGCTGGCCCAGGCCGCGTAGCCGATCTTCTCCCAGAGGTCGCGGGCCTTGAGCGTCTTGGTCACCTTGCCGGTGGTGCGGCCGACCAGGTTCCAGTCGCCGTCGGTCTCGACCGCGCGCAGGAAGTCGTCGGTCAGCGAGACCGAGTTGTTCGAGTTCTGTCCGGAGACGGTGAGATAGGCTTCCGAATCCCAGTCCGTGTCGTAAATATCGAACTGGATGTCCTTGTAGCCCTGCTTGGCGAACTGGATGACGCGCTTGATGTAGTTGTCGGGCACCAGGGCCTTGCGGGCGAGCTTGACCTCGCGCTTCAGCGCGGGGTTCTTCTCGGGATCGAAGCAGGAATCGCCTTCGCCCTCGCAGTTCACGCAGGCCTTGAGCACGGCCTTCATATGCTTCTGAACGGTCTTGGAGCCGGTGACGAGGGCGGCGACCTTCTGCTCCTCCTTCACCTTCCAGTCGATATAGGTCTCGATATCGGGGTGGTCGACATCGACCACGACCATCTTGGCGGCGCGGCGCGTCGTGCCGCCCGACTTGATCGCGCCCGCCGCCCGGTCGCCGATCTTGAGGAAGGACATCAGGCCCGAGGAGCGGCCGCCGCCGGCGAGCTTCTCACCCTCGCCGCGCAGCATCGAGAAGTTCGAGCCGGTGCCGGAGCCGTATTTGAACAGGCGCGCCTCGCGGACCCAGAGGTCCATGATGCCGCCCTCGTTGACGAGGTCGTCCTGCACGCCCTGGATGAAGCAGGCATGGGGCTGCGGGTGCTCGTAGCTCGACTTCGACTTCACCAGCTTGCCGGTCTTGAAGTCGACGTAGAAATGGCCCTGGCTCGGCCCGTCGATGCCATAGGCCCAGTGCAGGCCGGTGTTGAACCATTGCGGCGAGTTGGGCGCGACGCGCTGGGTCGCGAGCATGAAGCGCAGCTCGTCATGGAACGCGGCGGCATCCTCTTCCGAGGTGAAATAGCCGCCCTTCCAGCCCCAATAGGTCCAGCAGCCGGCGAGACGGTCGAACACCTGCTTCGACGAGATCTCCGAGCCGTAGCGCTCGCCCTCGGGCAGGGCGGCAAGAGCCGCCTCGTCGGCGACCGAACGCCAGAGGAAGGACGGGACGTCGTTCTCCTCGACCTTCTTCAACCGCGCCGGCACGCCCGCCTTGCGGAAATACTTCTGCGCGAGCACGTCGCTCGCCACCTGCGACCAGGCCTCCGGCACTTCGATGCCTTCGAGGCGAAACACGATCGAGCCGTCGGGATTGCGGATCTCGCTCACGGCCGAGCGGAAGGGAATCGTGGCGTAAGGCGACTGTCCGGCGGAGGTGTAGCGGCGCTCGATGCGCATGATCCGTCATTCCCTGATGCTTGCCGCGGGCGGGTCACGCCTCGCGCGGCCGGTTGATCACCGGCTCCTGATGTCAGCCCAACTCGGTTGTGATGCCCCGTGGACGCGCAGGCGTTCTGTCCCGCCCTGCTTCGTCCGGTTGCGGCCAGACAGGCCGCGCGCGCCCTCGGCGCCACCGTCGCCGGTGTGCCGCGAAAACCGCCTCGACCCCTCTGGAAACTCTTGGCGCGGGTATCGAAAGGCGTCTCCGCCGGCCGTCACGCGACTGTCAAAACCTAGTCCCGGATGGACCGTTCCGTCAAGGATTAGTGCGCCGTCTTCGAGTCAGGCACGACATCTAGTGGCTATCTGTGAACTCAGGGGATAACTTTCAAGCCACCCGGCAAGCCTCAGAGATTCCACGAAGAATCGCAAGAGAGCCGGAGTGCGGGAGAGCCTCGCATCCCCGGTGCGATCGCTCGAATGCGCTAGAACATGGTTACCTGTTGCTTTCCTGCCATGACCGACGCTGCGAGGTCCGACGCGTTCTCCGCAACGGCCTCGAAGCGCCAGCGTGCACAGGCGTTTCGAGCCCTCGACCGATGCGAATCGGCGGGCGGCGCAGTGCAGTCCCGCGAGGCCGCGGCGCTCGAATCGGGTCGCTGCGCGTTCGCGCGCTCGAAACCTGTGGACACTGGACAGGGCCTCGCACCGACGCCATAAGTCGCCGCAACGACGGTTCGCGCCGCGCGCGGCCGCTGCCCCCTTTCGCGGGACGAGCACGATGAAAGACTGGCTGCTGCAGATCTTCACCTGGTGGAACGGCCAGACCATCGGCACGCGCTTCCACACCTGGCGCTTCGGCGAGCGCGTCGGCGAGGACGAATTCGGCAACGTCTATTACCGCACCAAGGGCGGCGTGAAGGACAAGGCGCTCGGCTATCAGCGCCGCTGGGTGATCTACAGCGGCGAAGCCGAGGCGTCGAAGGTGCCGCCGGGCTGGAAGGGCTGGCTGCAGCACACGGTCGACGTCGCACCCTCCGAGGAGCGCTACGAGCCGCGCGACTGGCAGCAGCCGCACCAGCAGAACTGGACCGGCACCGCGCTGGCCTATCGGCCCAAGGGCTCGATCCTGGGCGACGGTGAGCGCCCCGCCGCCACCGGCGACTACGAGCCCTGGACACCGGGGCGCTGACACGGTTGGCCTGAGCGCCGGCGATGCGGGTCGCCATCCAGACCCAGGGCTCGCGCGGCGACGTTCAACCCTATGTGGCGCTGGCATGCGGGCTTCTGTCCGCCGGCCATGACGTCCAGCTGGCCGCGCCCGAGGCGTTCTCCGGCTTCGTGCGATCGCATGGGGTTTCCTTCGCCCCGCTGCCGGGAGACATGCTGGCGCTGATCGACACGCCCGAGGGCAAGGCCGCGATCGCCGGCGGGCGCGGTTTCAGCGCAGGCCTGAAGCTGCTGCACCGGATCCGGCCGCTGATGCGGCATCTGCTCGACCGGGAATGGGACGTCGTGCGCTCCTTCGCACCAGACCTGATCCTGCATCATCCCAAATCGCTCGCCAGCCCCCATCTGGCGGAGAGGCTGTCCATTCCCGCGATTCTCGCTTCACCTCTGCCGGGTTTCACGCCAACCACGGCCTTTCCCAGCCCCCTCCTGCCAGTGCGCTCGCTGGGTCCGCTCAATCGCCTCAGCCATAGACTGGCAATCCAGGCCGGCGCCATGCTCTTCGGCAAGACGATCCGCGCCTGGCGTCGCGGGACCCTCGCGCTCCCGTCATCACCCGCTGGACGCGAGCCCTCCGCGGGCACGCTCTACGCGTACAGCCGCCATCTCCTGCCGGTTCCCCGGGATTGGGGCGACGATGTCCTCGTCTGCGGAAACTGGTTCCTGGACGGCGGCGACTGGCAGCCGCCGCTGGCGCTGAGGCAGTTTCTCGCCGCCGGCGAACCGCCGATCCATGTCGGGTTCGGCAGCATGCCGGGGCTCGATCCGGAGCGGCTGACGGCCATGGTCGTCGAGGCCCTGGCCAAGGTCGGCCGCCGCGGGCTTCTCGCGACGGGAGGAGGCGCGCTAGAGGCAGGCGACGCTGCGCCCCATGTGCACCTGATCGACGACGCCCCGCACGACCGGCTCTTCGCGCATGTGGCGGCGAGCCTGCACCACGGCGGCGCCGGTACGACCGCGGCCTCGCTGCGGGCCGGCCTCCCCACGATCATCTGCCCGTTCTTCGGCGACCAGCCGTTCTGGGCGCGCAGGGTCGTGACCTTGGGCGTCGGTCCGCCCAGCCTCGACCGACGGAGCCTGTCGGTCGCCGCGCTCGCCTCGGCCTTCGCCGCCACCGCCGATGCGGATATGCGCCGCCGGGCTGCCCTGCTCGGCGAAGCCATCCGCGGGGACCGCGGCGTCGCTGATGCGATCGCGTTCATCACGGCCCGCACGGCCCTGTGGCACGCCTGCCGGGCGTGAAACGCCGGGCGGCGGAGGGCCTGCACCGCAACGCCCTTTTTCCGCTGCGATTGGCGTGTTACTGCGCGCCGACGCGGCCCGTCCGCGCCGCCGCAGAGATTCGCCACACAGCCATGCCGTCGCCCTCCCGCTTTCCGGCCCTGGCCGGCCTGGTTTCGACCGCGCTTCTGTCGCTCGCCCTGACCGGCCCGGCCGCGGCCGACCGCATCCGCAATCCGACCGCCGTTTTCGCGGGGCTCGACAAGATCACCGGCCGGATCATTTCCTTCGAGGTCTCGGTCGACGAGACCGTGCAGTTCGGCGCGCTGCAGATCACGCCGCGTGTCTGCTGGACGCGCCCCCCGACCGAGGCGCCGCAGACCACGAGCTTCACCGAGGTCGACGAGGTCACCTTCAACAACGAGTACCGGCGCATCTTCACCGGCTGGATGTATGCCGCCAGCCCCGGCCTGCACGGCGTCGAGCATGCGATCTACGATGTCTGGCTGACCGACTGCAAAGGCGGCACCGAGCTCGTCGTCGATCCGAAGGAACCGGAAGCGCCCGTGCCGGAGGAGCCGCGCCGGCCGCGCACCCCGTCGCGCGACGTCAACCAGCAGCCAGGCTTGCCGCCGCCGGGTGCACCGGGGCCTGTCGTCCCGCCGCCCGGCCAGCGCATCGACGTGGCGCCGCCGCAAGGCGTGCCGGTCGCGCCACGTCAGGCACCGACGCAGCGCTATTTCCCGACCAATCCCGGCCGCGACCCGACCGGCGGCAACTGAGGCTGCCCTCAGCCCGTGATGCTTGCCACGGCCTGCGCCCCGCTGACCCGGCACCCGGGTGCCCAAACAGCACCATCGCCCGGCGCGGACAGGGCGCGCTCTAGCAGCAGCCGGTAAGCCGCCCGCGGCACCTCCTGCGTGCCGAACTGGGCGAGATGCGCGGTCTGGAACTGCGCGTCGAGCAGGCGGTAGCCGCCGAGCCGCAACCGCGCCACGAGATGCACCAGCGCGACCTTCGACGCGTCGGTCTCGCGGTGGAACATGCTCTCGCCGAAGAAGGCGCCGCCCAGTGCCAGGCCGTAGAGCCCGCCGACGAGCCGCCCCTCGCGCCAGCACTCGACCGTATGGACATGGCCGATGCGGTAGAGCGCGCCGAAAATCTCGCGGATACGCCGGTTGATCCAGGTGTCCGGCCGGTCGGGCCGCGACTCGGCGCAAGCCGCGATGACGGCCTCGAAATCGCTGTCGACGCGGATCTCGAAGCGCTCCGAGCGCACCGTCCGCGCCAGCCGCGACGAGAGGTGGAAGCCCTCGAGCGGAATGACGCCGCGCATTTCGGGCTCGACCCAGAACAGGTTCGGGTCATCGGCCGTCTCCGCCATCGGGAAAATGCCGGCCGCATAGGCGCGCAGCATGATCTCCGGCGTGATCTCGGGCGTGCGCACGGGAATGGAGCGGGCCTTCATGGGCGCAGGGGAGCGCGGGCGGGCGCGCGAGTCAAACGGCTGTCCAACGATCTTCAGCCTCATCCTGAGGAGCGCTCCGACGGAGCGCGTCTCGAAGGATGGTCCAGGAAGCTCTCGAGACATCTGGATCATCCTTCGAGACGCCGCGTTCCGCGGCTCTCCAGGATGAGGTCTCGAAAATTCCGCCGTTCAGGCGCTGCCGGTCTCGTCCATGCCGCCAGCCGCGAGGAATTTCTCGAGCCAGTGGATGTTGTAGTCGCCGTTCAGGATGTCCGGGTTTCGCACCAGCGCGCGGAACAGCGGGAGCGTCGTGTCGACGCCGTCGACGACGAACTCGTCCAGCGAGCGGCGCAGGCGCATCAGGCACTCGGCGCGGTTGCGGCCATGCACGATCAGCTTGCCGACCAGCGAGTCGTAATGCGGCGGGATGACATAGCCCTGATAGGCCGCCGAATCGACGCGCACGCCGAGACCGCCCGGTGTGTGGAAGGAGACGATCTTGCCCGGCGAGGGCCGGAAGGTGGCGTGATGCTCGGCATTGACCCGGCATTCGATGGCATGGCCCTCGATCACCACGTCCTTCTGCTGGATCGAGAGCGGCATGCCGGCCGCGATCCGGATCTGCTCGTTGACCAGGTCGATCCCGGTGATCATCTCGGTCACCGGATGCTCGACCTGGATGCGCGTGTTCATCTCGATGAAATAGAACTCGCCGTCCTCGTAGAGGAACTCGATCGTCCCGGCGCCGCGGTACTGCAGCTTCTTCATCGCTTCGGCGCAGATTTCGCCGATCCGGTCGCGCTCGCCGGCGTTCAGCGCGGGCGAGGGGCCTTCCTCCCAGACCTTCTGGTGACGGCGCTGCAGCGAGCAGTCGCGTTCGCCGAGATGGATCGCATGGCCACGGCCGTCGCCGAGCACCTGGATCTCGATATGGCGCGGCTTCTCGAGATACTTCTCGATATAGACCGCGTCGTCGCCGAAATTGGCCTTGGCCTCGGTGCGCGCGGTCGACAGCGCGACGGACATCTCGTCCTCGCTGCGCACGACCTTCATGCCCTTGCCGCCGCCGCCCGACGCCGCCTTGATGATGATCGGGAAGCCGATCTCGGCCGCGATGCGAAGCGCCTCGGCATCGTCGGTGACGCCACCTTCGGAGCCCGGCACGCAGGGGATGCCGAGCGCCTTGGCCGTGCGCTTGGCCTCGATCTTGTCGCCCATGGAGCGTATATGCTCGGCCTTGGGCCCGATGAAGGCGATGTTGTGCCGCTCGAGGATCTCGGCGAAGCGGGCGTTTTCGGAGAGAAAGCCGTAGCCGGGATGGACGGCGTCGGCGCCGGTGATCTCGCAGGCGGCGATCAGGGCCGGGATGTTGAGATAGCTCTCGCGCGCGCTCGGCGGGCCGATGCAGACGCTCTCATCGGCGAGGCGCACATGCATGGCGTTGGCGTCGGCCGTGGAATGCACCGCGACGGTGGCGATGCCGAGCTCCTTCGCCGCGCGCAGCACGCGCAGCGCGATCTCTCCCCGGTTGGCGATCAGGATCTTGTCGAACATCTTGCGTTCGCCGTTCCCGGGGCCGCTCACTCGATCACCAGAAGCGGCTCGCCATATTCGACGGGCTGCCCGTCCTCGACGAGGATCGCGACGACCGTGCCGGCTCGCGGCGCGACGATGTCGTTGAAGGTCTTCATCGCCTCGACCAGCAGGATCCGCTCGCCCGCCTTCACCACCGAGCCGATCTCGACAAAGGGCTTGGCGTCCGGCGACGGCCGGCGATAGGCGGTTCCGACCATCGGGGACGGCACGGCGCCGGGATGGGCGGCGGCGGCCTTGGCGTCAGACGGGGCCGGAGCGGCGGCGGGCGCCGCGGCGGGAGCAGCCGCCGCCATCATCGGCGCGGCGGCGGGCACCTGCACGGTCGCCGTCAGCGTCCGGGCGACACGCACCCTGAGATCGCCCTTTTCGACCTCGATCTCGCTGAGATCGGTCTCGTTCAGCAATTGCGCGAGTTCACGCACCAGTTCGGGGTCGATCGGGCTCTTGGTCGCCATGGCGGTTTCACCGTCTTCGTGGTCTTGGATCGGGCGCGCAGGCCCGTGGGGTGGGGTGCGGATCAGGCCGCCGGCTTGGTGGCGCGCTTCTGCAGAAGCGGCACGATCGCGTCGAAAGCAAGGTCGTAGCTCGCGACGCCAAAGCCGCAGATCACGCCGACGCAGACCGGAGCCATATAGGAATGGTGCCGGAAGTCCTCGCGGGCGTGGACGTTCGAGACATGGACCTCGATCGCCAGCGCATCCGTTCCCTTGATCGCGTCGCGCAGCGCGACCGAGGTGTGGGTGTAGGCGCCGGCATTGATGACGATGCCAGCCCCGGCGAGCCCGGCCTGCTGGATGAAGGTGACGAGTTCGCCCTCGTAATTCGTCTGCCGGAAGACGAGCTCGACGCCGGCCGCCTCAGCCCTCGCCCTCAGCCGCTCCTCGACTCCGGCCAGCGTTACCGCGCCATAGGTGGCGGGCTCGCGGGTGCCGAGGAGGTTGAGATTGGGACCGTTGAGAACGTGGACGGCGACCATGGCGCAGGTGTTTCCGGCGCCGCCCGAGGGCGGCGGACGCCGCCCTCATAGACGCTGCGGGCCGGCAGGGGAAGTCTGACGGCGCGTCAGGCGTTCGATAGGCTCAGCCGCTGCAGCTCGTCTTGCCGCATTTGCGCACGGCCTCGATCTTCTGCTTGAGGGCCGGCGCGCCGACAGCGCCGAACACGACCTCGTCGCCCAGGATGAAGGCCGGGGTGCCGGTGAGACCGAGACGGTCGCCGAGCGCCACCGTATCCTCGATCACCCCCTTGGTCTGTGCGGATTCCATGTCCTTCTTCAGCCGCTCGACATCGGCGCCAGCCTCCTTGGCGACCTCAAGCGCTTTGGCGCCGTTGATCCGGCCCTTGGTCGCCATCAGCTTGTTGTGGAAATCGAAGTACTTCTGTCCCTGCAGCTGAGTCATGGCCGCAACCGCGACGCGGCTCGCCTCGACCGAGTCGGGGCCCAGGATCGGGAAGTCCTTGATCACGACCTTGAGCTTCGGATCCTCCTTGACGAGGGCCCGGACGTCCTCGACCGCCCTTTTGCAGAAGCCGCAATTGTAATCCATGAACTCGACGATGGTGACGTCGCCCTGCGGGTTGCCGACGATCGCCGAGGTCGCGGGATCGACGAGCTTCGCCTTCTCCGCCAGGACGGCGCTGCGCTGCGCATCCGCCTGAGCGATGGCATTGCGGCGCTCCAGCTCGATCATCGCCTCCTGGATGATCTCCGGGTTCTGCAGCAGCGTCTCGCGAATCAGGCCGACGATGGCCTTGCGCTGCTCGGCGGTGAGGCCCGACGAAGGCGTGGCGGTCTGCGCCAGCGCCGGGCCCGAGGCGGCCAGGCCGAATCCGAGGGCGAGCGCCGGCAGGAAGCCGGCGATGCGCCGGAGCGGGGTGGGGAGGGCCATCGGATCGTCCTTCTCGCTTCCGGCACAGGGCCGGGTCGGATGTTGCACCGCTTCTCGACCCTCGGCGCGCGGGCGTCAATTCACAGCTTTGCCACCGGTTGCGGCGCGCAGGCGGCTCGGCTACGCCCGCCCCGACGCCAATCCGCCCGGAACGAGACGATGTCAGACAGCGCCACGCCAGCCGCCCCCGGAGCGCCGCAGACGCCGCAACCGGCCGCTCGCGCGGCGCGGGTGCAGCCTTTCATCGTCATGGACGTGATGAACCAGGCCGCCGCGATCGAGCGCCGCGGCGGCTCGGTCGTCCATATGGAGGTCGGCCAGCCCTCGGCGCCGACGCCGGCCACGATCCGCGCCGCGGCGAGCCGCGCGCTGGAGGATGGCCGCATCGGATACACCCAGGCGCTGGGGACGGATTCGCTGAGGGCGCGCATCGCCCGACATTACGCGCAGGCCTATGGCGTCGATGTGGCGGCCGAGCGCGTGGTGGTCACGACGGGTTCCTCGGGCGGTTTCATCCTGGCCTTCCTCGCCTGCTTCCAGCCGGGAGCCCGCATTGCGATCACGGCGCCGGGCTATCCCGCCTATCGCAACATCCTGATTGCGCTCGGGCTTGAGCCCGTGGCAATCGAGGTCGGCCCCGAGACCCGCTTCGCCCTGACGCCGGACCTCATCGCCCGCGCGCATCGCGAGAAACCGCTGGCCGGCGTGCTGACCATGAGCCCGGCTAATCCGACCGGCGTCGTCATGGCGCCCGACGCCATCGCCGCCGTGGCCGCGGAATGCCGCCGGCTCGGCCTCTGGTACATCTCCGACGAGATCTATCATGGTCTGACCTATGACCAGCCGGCGACGACGGCGCTCTCGGCCGACCCCGACGCGATCATCGTCAACTCCTTCTCGAAATACTATTGCATGACCGGCTGGCGCGTCGGCTGGCTCGTCGTGCCGCAGCGGCTGGTGCGGACGATCGAGCGGCTGCAGCAGAACCTCTCGATCTCGGTGCCCTATCTGAGCCAGGTCGCGGGCGAGGCCGCCTTCGAGGCCACGGCCGAATGCGAGGCCATCAAGGCGGGCTATGCCGAAAACCGCGCCTATCTGCTGGAAGCGCTGCCGCGGATCGGCCTGGGCGATTTCCTGCCCGTCGACGGCGCTTTCTACATCTATTGCGACATCGGGCAATATTCTAACGATTCCATGAGCTTCTGTCGCGATGTTCTGAACGGTGCGGGGGTCGCGATCACTCCCGGGCTCGACTTCGACGAAGCCCGTGGCGCCCGAACAGTCCGGCTGTCCTTCGCAGGCTCTCTGGCCGAATGCCAGGAGGCCGTCACGCGGCTTGACGCCTGGCTGCGGCCGCGGACCTAGCCGACGCTTGCCAAGCCTCCCGCCGCGGCGCCAAATCGGCGTGACGCTGGGGAGTGTGACGAGATGGGTTCGGGATTCGGCGCTCGCAGGCTGATCGCGGCGGTGGGAGCTATGGGCCTCGCCCTGGCGATGGCGCATGCGGGCCGTGCGCAGTCCCCCACTCAGCCGCCGGTCATCCTGACCCTCTCCGGAGACGAGGCGCCCGAGACCGTCAGCCGCATGGTCGAGGCGCTGTCGCGCGACGGGCGCCAGGTCGAAATCCGCATCGGCGGCACACCTGGCGCGGTGAAGCCTGCGAGCGCTCCGTCCAAACCGGAAGCCCCTTCCAAGGCCGCGGCGCCGAGCGAGAGCGCGGCTCCCTCCACCACGGCCCAGGTCGAGGCCTTCGTCGATCATCTGGTCGAGGGTGTCGATTACGGAGTCGCCTCCGTGCCCCGGATCGGGCAGCTCGCCGATGATTGGAGGCGGGCCTGGCAAGCCAGACGCAACGGCCTGACCGGCCTGTCTGCTGAAATGCGCCTCGTGCTCATCATCGCCTTGGCGCTCGCGGCAGCGGGCGCGTTCCGCCGGGCCAGCGCCGGCTTCTTCGCAGCCCGGATGCACCCGCAGGGACCTGAATTCACTCCGCGGTTGATCGCCTCGTCATGGGGCCTCCTGCAGGATGTCGCCACCATCGTCCTCGCGCTTCTGGCGGCACGGCTGGCGCGCAATGCCTGGCTGCCAGACCCGGACATCGCCGCAGCGGCGATCACGACGGTGGCCAACGGCGCCGCCATCGGTGCCCTCCATCTCGCCGTCGGGCGCTTCCTGCTCTCGCCCGGCGTGCCGGAGCGGCGCATTATGCCGCTGCCGCGGGCAGAGCGGCATTTCGGCTTCCTCGTATTCTACTCGGTGGTGACGCCTCTGATCATCGTGGCGCTGCTGCTGGCGGGCCGGGTCGGCTCCGGCCCACAGCCGCTGGCGGGACTGCTGATGGTCACCGGCCTCATCGGGGTCGCCTTTAAACTCTGGTGGTTCTACGATCTGCGCGGCGATCTTGCCGCCCTGATCCTGAAGGGTTCGCCCGAACCCGGCCCCTGGCGGCGCCTGATCGCGCTCTCGGCGCCCTGGTTCTACATGGCGACGGCGCTGGCGCTCTGGGCGGTCGGGCGTGCCGCGGCGATGATGTCGGATGGCGGCCGCTGGGCCGAGGCCGCGGCCCTGACCCAGACGGCGATCGTCATCATCCCGATCCTCGCCGTCGGAATCGGTAGCTGGCTCGACTGCCGCGCCGCCCGCCATGCCAGGACCGAGGGCGCGACGCCGCTCTCTCTGGCGACGGGCGCGGCACTGCGCGCGGCTGCCGTTGGCATTCTCTGGGCTGCCGGATTCTTCATTCTGGCGCGGCTCTGGGCCGGGCTGCTAGTCGGCCTCAGCACGGCGCAGTTCACCGCCTTCTCGCGGCAGGCGGCCGGCGTCGCGATCTTCGCCTTCGCCGGCTGGGTGGCCCTCGTCTTCCTGCGCGTCTTCTTCGACGCCTGTGCGCCGAAACCGCGCGCCTCCGGCCATGCCGATGAGGAGGAGGGCACCGGCGACAGCGTGCCCTCCCGTCTGGCGACCGTGCTGCCGGTTCTGCGCGGGGTCGTGCTGGGTGCGGTGCTGGGCCTGACGATCCTGATCGTGCTGTCACGCATGGGCGTCGATATTGGCCCGCTGCTCGCCGGCTTCGGCATCCTCGGCCTGGCCATCTCCTTCGGTTCGCAGGCGCTGGTGCGCGACATCGTCTCCGGCGTCTTCTTCATGCTCGAGGACGCCTTCCGCGTCGGCGAATATGTCGACACCGGGCGGCTGAAGGGCACGGTCGAGAAGATTTCGCTGCGCTCGATGCAGTTGCGCCACCAGAGCGGACAGATCCACACCATCCCCTTCGGCCAGATCCAGCAGCTGACCAATGCCAGCCGCGACTGGGCGACGATCAAGTTCAACGTCCGGCTCGACCACTCGGCCGACATCGAGCAGGCGCGCAAGACGATCAAAAAGGTCGGGCTCGCTTTGCTCGAGGACCCCGAAGTCGGGCCGCATTTCATCGCCCAGCTCAAGATGCAGGGCGTCGCCGACATCACCGACAGCGCGGTCGTCATCCGTCTCAAATTCACCGCCAAACCCGCCCAGGCTTCGACGCTGCAGCGCGAGGCGCTCAAGCGGGTCTATCGGGCGCTGAACGAGGCCAAGGTGCCCTTCGCCTCGAATCTCGTCACCGTGCGTGGCGGGGAGGGCGGTTCGACCTCGGGCGCCGCCGCGATCGCCGCGGTACCTCCGCCCAGCCCGCTGGCGCCAGCGGCGGGATGAGCCAGCCATCAGCGCCGCTTGGCGGCCTCGTATACGTCGGAGTGATCACGCCGACCGACCGCGACGACGAGGACCGTGAGGACGTTGTCGTCGACCCGGTAGACCAGCCGATACCCGACCTGCCTCAGCTTGATCTTGTAGTGCTGCGGCATCCCGTGCAGCGCGTCGGAAGCGATACGTGGACGGAGGAGCCGTTCGGCGAGCTTCTTCTTGAACTGGACGCGAGCGGTATCGCCGAGCTTGCGCCATTCCTTCCGAGCCGAGGGCAGGAAGGCGAGACTATAGCTCATCGAGGGTGACCGACACCCCGACCTCGTCGGCGCGAGCCTTGACGATTTCGACGAGAGCCAAATCGTCGAGCCGCTCCAACATCGCCTCATAAGTCTCGGCGGGGACCATATAGGCCATGACGCGGTTGTGGTTCAGGACGGCCACGGGCATCCCCTTGGCATCACTGAGGACGGCGCTGGGGCTCTTCTTTAGCTCCGAAACGCTGACCGCATAATCAGCCTCGACGCGCTGGACGCCGGTCTTCATCCGCGAGCCCTCCGTAACTGACTTGAATACAGTACCAAGTTCGGCACTGAAATCAATTCTGATTTTTAAGAGCGTGCTGCCGACGGCGCATGAACAGATCGAGAAAAAGGCCGCTGCGGTGTCCCGCAGCGGCCCCTGATCGTCAGCCTCGTCCGGCCAGCCGGTTCCACCAGCCGCCGCGCTTCGGGCGGTCCGGATCGGGCGGGGTCAGCACTACCGCGACCGGCTCCTCGATCACGCGCGGCGCGGGCGCCGGAGCGGGCTCGGGCTCGGGCTCCGCAACGGGAGCGGCCTCCACCGGTGCCGGCGCGGGAGCTTCGGCAGCAGCAGGCGCCGCGACCGCTTCGATGGTCTCGCCGCCCTCGGTGATCGGCACGACCTTCTTGCGCGAGCGGCTGCGCTTGGGCTTCTCCGCCTCAGCTGGAGCGGCCTCGGCCTCGGCTGCGGGCGCCTCCGAAGTCACTGTTTCCGCAGTGGCTTCGAGCGGCTGCTCGGCCTCGCCCTTGGGCTTGCGACCGCGACGGGCGCGCTTCGGCTTCTCCTCGGCGACGGGTTCGACCGGCTCGGCCACCGGCTCGGCGGTGCTGGCGGCCGACTCGGACGCAGTCACGACGCCATCGTACGCGCCATCCGCGGTCTGCTCCTCGCCGTCATCTTCGCCCTCGTCATCGCCACCATCGGCCTCGTCGCTGCCGCCGTCGAGCCGCACGCCATTGGCGTCACGCTCGCCGCCACGCCGCCGACGACGACGGCGGCGGCGCTTGCGCCCGCCTTCGCCACGCTCGCCCTCGGGCCGCTCCTCGCGTCCGCTGGCGGCGACCGCATCCGTCTCGCCGCCGTTCTCGGCATCGAGCGCTTCCGCTTCCGCAGCGGCGTCGAGCGCCTCCTCGTCGGCATCCGAGAGCACGGCTTCCGCCTTGATCGGCGAGGGGACGATGCGTCCCTCATTGCCGACGAACTCGCCCCGCTCGACCTCGAAATAGCGGGTGCCGAGCAGCGTCGCGTCGGTCGAGATCGTGACCGCGACGTTGAAGCGGGCTTCCAGATCGGCGAGATGCGCGCGCTTCTGGTTGAGCACATAGAGCGCCACTTCAGGCCGCGTCCGGACGTTGAGGTTGTGCGAGGCGCTCTTGATCAGCGTCTCCTCCAGCGCGCGCAGGATCTGCAGCGACACCGAGGAGGCCGAGCGCATCATGCCGGCGCCGGCGCAATGCGGGCAGGGCACCGAGGAACTCTCGAGCACGCCGGTGCGGATGCGCTGGCGCGACATCTCGAGCAGGCCGAAGGCTGAAATCCGGCCGACCTGGATGCGGGCGCGGTCGTCCTTGAGGCATTCCTTCAGCTTCTTCTCGACCGCACGGTTGTTGCGGTTCTCCTCCATGTCGATGAAATCGATCACGATGAGACCGGCGAGGTCGCGCAGGCGCAGCTGGCGGGAGATCTCCTCCGCCGCTTCGAGATTGGTCTTGAGCGCCGTGTCCTCGATGTTGTGCTCGCGGGTCGAGCGCCCGGAGTTGATGTCGATCGCGACCAGCGCTTCCGTCTGGTTGATGACGATGTAGCCGCCGGACTTCAGAGTCACGGTGTTGGAGAACATCGCGTCGAGCTGGCTCTCGATCCCGAAGGAGGCGAAGAGCGGCGTCTGCTCGCGATAGGCCTTCACGCTCTTGGCATGGCTCGGCATGAGCATGCGCATGAAGTCCTTGGCCTCGCGATAGGCCTCGTCGCCGGCGACGTGAACCTCGTCGATGTCCTTGTTGTAGAGATCGCGGATCGAGCGCTTGACGAGGTTGCCCTCCTCATAGACCAGCGCCGGGGCGACGGAGGCGAGCGTCAGCTCGCGCACGCTCTCCCACATCCGCATCAGATATTCGTAGTCGCGCTTGATCTCGACCTTGGTGCGCGAGGCACCGGCCGTGCGCAGGATCAGGCCCATCCCCTCCGGAACCTCGAGCTCCTGGGCGATCTCCTTCAGGCGCTTGCGGTCCTCGGCATTGGTGATCTTGCGCGAGATGCCGCCGCCCTTGCCGGTGTTCGGCATCAGGACGGAATAGCGCCCGGCCAGCGAGAGATAGGTGGTCAGCGCCGCGCCCTTGTTGCCGCGCTCTTCCTTGACGACCTGCACCAGGATGATCTGGCGGCGCTTGATCACCTCCTGGATCTTGTACTGGCGGCGCGAGCTGCGTTGCGGGCGCTCCGGCATGTCGTCGAGGGCGTCGCCGCCGCCGAGCTGCTCGGGCTCCTCCTGCTCGCCGTCCTCCGAGCCGTGATCGTCGCCCGACTCGTCGTCATCGGAGCGGCGGCGCGCCTCGTCTGGCTCGGAGTCGGCAGCTGCGTTCGTCTCGTCGCCGTTCGGCTCCCCATCAGTCTCGCCCGCCTGCGGAGCGATTGCGGCGACCGCATCCTCGCCCGCCGATTCCGCCAGGGCCGCGACCTGTTCCTCGGCCGACGCAAGCGCATTCTCGTCGGTCGGCGCGGTGTCGGCGAGCTCGACCGCCTCGGCGCTCACCGTCTCGTCGGACGAAGCCTTCTTGGCGCGCCCGTCCCGGTCGCCGCGACGGCCGCGGTCGCGACGGCCGCGCTTCTCGCGCTTCTCTTCGTCGCGCTCCTCCTCGCGGTCGGCGCGGGCCTCGTCGGCCAGAAGCGCCTGCCGGTCGGCGACGGGAATCTGGTAGTAGTCGGGATGGATTTCCGAGAAGGCGAGGAAGCCGTGGCGGTTGCCGCCATATTCCACGAAGGCGGCCTGGAGCGAGGGCTCCACCCGGGTCACCTTGGCGAGATAGATGTTTCCGCGCAGCGGCTTGCGGCTGGCGGCCTCGAAATCAAATTCCTCGATTCGCGATCCGCGGACCACCACGACCCGGGTCTCTTCCGGGTGGGTGGCGTCGATGAGCATCTTGTTGGCCATATTGACGTTCCATGGGCACGGCCGCCGAAACCCGCCGGGCTGCGGACGAAGGTCCGCTGCCGCGGGCAGGGGTGCCGCGCAGAGGCCGGCGAGCGCCGGCTTGTTGCAGGAGCAAAGGCCGGCGAGCGCCGGCATCTGGGACGGGGAAGTGTTCGGTCGAGACAGAAGAGCGGCTCGGGAAGTCCGGTCGGGCCGAAGGCCCTGCACCGTCCCGCAGGTATTGACGAGTCACCGATGATCCAAGCGGCGTCGTATGCCCCGACATCTGTCCTGACCTGCGGCATGCCCGCTCCGAGGAGACCAGGCCCACCGCGTTTGCACGCTCGCGAGACGTCGGCCTGATGCTGCATGACACGGGCACCGGCACCGGCCGTCTGCGGACGATCCGTTGAGGTTGCCGACTTGCAGCCTGGCCCCGGACGCCGACGGCCCTTCCGGACCGGATGCGCACCATGGGCGGCCCTGCAAGGCAACCTTCCCCATTACAGACAGGTGAGCGTGTTTTGCAAGTCACATCGCGGGGCGGCCTCGTCGCTCCCGCTGCGCGCCGGTTCACCCGAAGGCCGGCCCATGGTAACGCCCTATTAGGATGTTGCGTCGCTATGGTTAAGCCTTGGTGACGACAGTTCGGACGATGAACCTGACACCTCCCTCAATCCTGCCCCTTATCGCCCGTGTCGCGGCCGGCGCCCTGCGCCTGACCGTGCTGGTTGCGGTCGTCGCGACGGGCTTCGCCTGGGCGGGGCAGGCCGTCGCCAATGACCGGCCACCGGCCGAACTGCCGGTCGCGACCGATGCACGGCTGGAACAGGCCGGCGAGACGGTGCGGCTGGTGATGGCGCTGTCACGCCCGCTGGAGGTTACGGCCTCCGTGCTGGCCGGGCCCGACCGGGTCGTCATCGACATGCCCTCGACGAACTTTCAGGTCCAGCCGGCCGTGGCACGGAAGGGCGCGGGCTTCGTCGGCGCCTTCCGATTCGGCCTTTTTACCGCCGACAGGGCGCGGATCGTCATCGATCTCACCCAGCCCGCTGTGGTGGTGAAGGCCGAAACGCGCCCGGTCAGGGGCGGCTTCGGCGAACTCGTCGTGGAGCTGCGGCGCGCGACCCGCGCCGAATTCCAGGCCGCCGTCGCCCGCACGCCGACGCGCGAAGCCGCGCCAACCGCGGTGGAGCCTCCGGCCGACAAACCAGCCGGCGAAACCCGGCAGACGGTGGTGATCGACCCCGGCCATGGCGGCATCGATCCCGGCGCCGTCGTCGCCTCGATCTCCGAGAAGAATGTCGTGCTTGCCTTCGGAACCAAGCTGCGGGACCAGCTCGAGGCAAGCGGCCGCTATCGCGTACTGATGACGCGGGACGACGACCGCTTCGTGCCCCTGGCCGAACGCGTCGCCATCGCCCGGGCGGCCGGGGCCGATCTCTTCATCTCGATCCACGCCGATTCGCTGACGCAGGCGCAGGAGGTTCGCGGCGCGACGGTCTATACGGCCTCCGAACGCGCCACCGACGCCGAAGCGGCGAGGCTTGCCGCCAAGGAGAACCAGGCGGATGCCGTCGCCGGGCTGGAGGCCCGCGAGGACACGCAGGACGTCGCCGGCATCCTGATGGATCTGGCCAAACGCGAGACCCGCACGTTCTCCTCCTTGTTCGCCCGCAATCTCGTCGAGACGCTCGGCGGCTCGGTGAAGATGCACAAGGTCCCGCTGCGCTCGGCCGGTTTCCGGGTGCTGAGCGCACCCGACGTGCCTTCGGTGCTGATCGAGCTGGGCTACATGTCGAGCCCCAAGGATGCCGAGCTGTTGAATTCGCCGGAGTGGCGCGGACGCGCCGTCGCGGCGGTGGCGGCGGCCGTCGAGGGCTATTTCGTCAATGCCCGCGCGCCGGGCGGCAAGGCGGCGGAGAATCGGCGCTGACGGCCGGAGCGACGAGACGTCATGTGTCGGAGAGGCCACGGTTTGGCCATGTCCGTCATGTTATAGACGTGATTTGAGACGGTCCGTCCCGGCGCCTGCGCCGGCCGGTCGATGAGCAAGGGCCAGGGCCTGAGATGCGCTTTATCCTGCGACTGTTCGGATGGTTGTTCGCCGCCGGCGCGATCGCTTTCGTGATCGGCGCCGTCGTGGCGGGCGGCTTCCTCTGGCACTACTCGAAGGATCTGCCCGATTCGGCGCAGCTGCGGAACTACGAGCCGCCGGTGATGACGCGCGTCCATGCCGGCGACGGTTCGCTGATCGCCGAGTTCGCCCGCGAACGGCGTCTCTATCTGCCGATCCAGGCGGTGCCCAAGCTGATCATCGACGCTTATCTCTCGGCCGAGGACAAGAATTTCTACAAGCATGTCGGCGTCGACCCCGAAGGTCTCGTGCGCGCCGCGATCACCAATTTCCGCAACCGCTCCGCCGGGAGGCGGCCCCAAGGCGCCTCGACCATTACGCAGCAGGTCGCGAAGAACTTCCTCGTCGGCTCCGAGCAGAACATCGAGCGCAAGATCCGCGAGGCGCTCGTCGCGCTACGGATCGAATCGGCCTACTCGAAGGACAAGATCCTCGAGCTCTACCTGAACGAGATCTATCTCGGCGCACCGGCGCCGGGGCAGGGCAGCTACGGGATCGCCGCGGCGGCGCTGAATTATTTCGGCAAGTCGGTCCATGAACTGAACCTGCACGAGGCGGCTTACCTGGCTGCGCTGCCGAAGGCGCCGACCGATCTGCACCCGTTCCGCAACCGCGAGCGCGCCATCGAGCGGCGCAATTACGTCATCGACCGCATGGTCGAGAACGGCTTCGTCAAGCGTGAGATCGGCGAAGCGGCGAAAAAGCAGCCGCTCGGCGTCAATCCTCGCACGGTCTCGCCAAACAACATCGCCGCCGGCTATTTCGCCGAGGAGATCCGTCGCGAGCTGCAGGATCGCTATGGCGAGAAGAAGCTGCTCGAGGGCGGCCTGTCGGTGCGTGCCACCGTCGACCCGAAGATGCAGCTGATGGCCCGCAAGGCGCTGGTCGACGGGCTGGTGCGCTTCGACGAGGCCCGCGGCTGGCGCGGCGCCATCCAGAAGCTCGACCTCTCCGCCCGTGACTGGGGGCTCGCCATCGGCGAACTGCCGGTGCTCGGCGACGTCGCGCCCTGGCGTCTGGCGGTCGTGCTCGACGTGGCGGGCGACAGCGCGCGCCTCGGCCTGCATCCGCTCCGTGAGGCCTCGGGCCATCTCAAGAACGACCGCGACACCGTCACGCTCGGGCCTGAAGGGATCAAATGGACCCGCCGGGCGCGTGTCTCTCAGGCCGTCTCGGTCGGCGACGTCGTCTATGTCGAACCGATGGACAACCGCCCGGGGCAGGTGCGTCTGCGCCAGCTGCCGGAGGTCAACGGCGCGATCACGGTGATGGACCCGTTCTCGGGGCGCGTGCTGGCCATGGTCGGCGGTTTCAGCCACGACCAGTCGGAATTCAACCGCGCGACGCAGGCGATGCGCCAGCCCGGCTCCTCCTTCAAGCCCTTCGTCTATGCGACGGCGCTCGACAACGGCTACACGCCGTCCTCGATCGTGCTCGACGCACCGGTCGAGATCGACCAGGGCGGCGGGCTCGGCATGTGGCGGCCGGACAATTACGACGGCAAGTCGACCGGCCCGCGCACCCTGCGCTACGGCATCCAGTTCTCGAAGAACCTGATGACGGTGCGTCTCGCCAAGGATGTCGGCATGCCGCTGATCGCGGAATATGCCCGTCGCTTCGGCGTTTATGACGACATGCTGCCCGTGCTCTCGATGTCGCTGGGCGCCGGCGAGACGACGGTCATGCGCATGACCGCCGGCTACGCCATGCTCGTCAACGGCGGCAGGAAGATCCGCCCGACGCTGATCGACCGTATCCAGGACCGCTGGGGCGCGACGATCTTCCGGCACGACCAGCGCATCTGCGAAGGCTGCAACGCCGAGAAATGGGCCGACCAGCGCGAGCCGCGCCTGATCGACAACCGCGACCAGGTCCTCGACCCGCTGACCGCCTACCAGATGGTCTCGATCATGGAGAGCGTCGTCCAGTCCGGCACCGCCACCGTCGTCAAGTCGGTCGGCAAGCCGCTGGCCGGAAAGACGGGGACCACCAACGACGCCAAGGACGTTTGGTTCGTCGGCTTCTCGCCGGATCTCGCGGTCGGCGTCTATATGGGCTTCGACAAGCCGAAGTCGCTCGGCACCTCGGCCACGGCCGGCCAGTATGCGGCGCCGATCTTCCGGGATTTCATGGCGGCGGCCCTGAAGGACAAGCCCGCGACGCCGTTCCGCGTCCCGGCCGGCATCAAGCTGATCCGCGTCGATCCCAAGACCGGCATGCGCGCGGGCGGCGAGGGCGGCATCCTGGAAGCCTTCAAGCCCGGCACCGCGCCGCCGGACAGCTATTCGGTGATTGGCGCCGCGGGTGACGGCATGACGCCCTTCAGCGTCGCTCCCGGTGGCGGTCGCGCCGTCGGCTCCGGCACCGGCGGACTGTACTGACGTCCGCGCCAGCGAAGGGCCTGCCATGAGGACGAGCATGACGGGCTCATCCGTCATGCCGTTTACACCGGGCCCATTCCCGCTTATCCCGACGGCAGATTCATCAAGGCCTAACGCATGCGCCCAGAAATCCAGACGCAACTCGACAACGCCAAGCAGTCGATCGGACTGCTGAGGAGGCATCTTTGACTGGGATCAAGCCCAGCGCCGCCTCGCCGAACTGAATGCCCTCTCGGAGGGCCCCGATTTCTGGAACGATGCCGACGCCGCGCAGAAGCTGATGCGCGAGCGCACCTCGCTGGAAACCCAGATCGAGGGCATCCTCAAGCTCGAGCGCGATCTCGACGACGCCCTGACCTTCATCGAGCTCGGCGAGATGGAGGATGACGCCGCCTCGATCGCCGAGGGCGAGGCCGGCATCAAGGCGGTCGAGGTCGAGGCCGCGCGCCTGCAGGTCGAGACCCTGCTCTCGGGCGAGGCCGACATGCTCGACACCTATCTCGAGATCCATCCCGGCGCCGGCGGAACCGAGAGCCAGGACTGGGCCGAGATGCTGCTGCGCATGTATCGGCGCTGGGGCGAGCGGCGGAAGTTCAAGGTCGAGACGCTCGAGTATCAGGACGGCGACACGGCCGGCATCAAGTCCGCCACGCTCCAGTTCAAGGGCCACAACGCCTATGGCTGGCTGAAGACGGAGAGCGGCGTGCACCGGCTGGTGCGCATCTCGCCCTTCGACTCGAATGCGCGGCGCCAGACCTCCTTCGCCTCGGTCTGGGTCTATCCCGTCGTCGACGACCGCATCGTCATCGACATCAACGAGTCGGACTGCCGGATCGACACCTACCGTGCGCAAGGCGCGGGTGGGCAGCACATCAACACCACCGATTCGGCCGTGCGCATCACGCACATCCCCTCGGGCATCGCGGTGTCGTGCCAGCAGGAGCGTTCCCAGCACAAGAACCGGGCCAAGGCCTGGGACATGCTGCGCGCGCGACTCTACGAGGTGGAGCTGAAGAAGCGGGAAGAGAAGGCCAATGCCGAGCAGGCCTCCAAGACCGATATCGGCTGGGGCCATCAGATCCGCTCCTATGTGCTGCAGCCCTATCAGCTTGTGAAGGATCTGCGCACCGGCGTGTCCTCGACCGCGCCCTCCGAGGTTCTCGACGGCGCACTCGATCCGTTCATGGAAGCCTCGCTCGCCCAGCGCGTCTACGGCACCGAGGTCGAGGTCGAGGACATCGACTGATTGCGAAAACCCGGCCCGGGCGGCGCCTTTGCGACGCCGCCCGCGGAAGGAGACGCGGAAAGGTCTTGGAACCTTGGGCCTGCCGATCCATTTGTGGACGGCGACGCCGGATCCGCGAAAGGCCAGACCATGACATTGCAACGCCAAATCGGGTTCTGGCTGCTCTCGCTCGCCGTGCTCGTTCTGTTCCTCGTCGTCTTCCGCGACGTGCTGCTGCCCTTTATCGCGGCGCTGGCGCTCGCCTATCTGCTCGACCCTCTGGCCGACCGGCTCGAACGCATCGGGATGGGCCGGCTCGCCGCCACCATCGTTATCCTCGTAGTGTTCCTGATCATCTTCGTGCTGGCGCTCGTCCTGCTGGTGCCGCTGCTCGGCCAGCAGCTCGCGGGCTTGGTGGCCCGTTTGCCGGCGGACGCGCAGCGTCTCCAGACCCTCGTTCTCGAACAGGGAGGCCCCTGGCTGGAGCGTTTCGGCGGCACAGCGCTGACCGAAGAGGCTAAGAGTTCGCTCGGCAATCTCGTTGGCGAGGCGACCAAATGGGTCGGCAGCGTCCTGCAGTCGCTCTGGACCGGCGGCACCGCCATCGTCGGCGTGTTCTCCCTGCTGGTGCTGACCCCGGTGATCGCCTTCTATCTGCTGGTCGATTGGGACCGCATGTGCGCCACCGTCGACAGCTGGCTGCCGCTCGATCATCGCGACACCATCCGCGGCCTGCTGCACGAGATGGATGTCGCCATCGCCGGCTTCCTGCGCGGCCAGGCGCTGGTCTGCCTCCTGCTCGGCATCTTCTACGCGGTCGGACTCAGCCTGCTCGGGGTCAATTTCGGCGCGCTGATCGGAATCATCTCCGGCTTCCTGTCCTTCATTCCCTATGTTGGCTCGCTGACCGGACTCGTGCTCTCCGTCGGTGTCGCGATCGTGCAGTTCTGGCCGGACTGGACCTGGCCGCTGGCGACGCTTGCCGTCTTCGCCGCAGGGCAGTTCCTCGAGGGCAACATCTTCCAGCCGAAATTCGTCGGCGACTCGATCGGCGTTCACCCCGTCTGGCTGATGTTCGCGCTGCTCGCCTTCGGCTCGCTCTTCGGCTTCGTCGGCCTGCTGCTGGCGGTGCCGCTCGCCGCCATCATCGGCGTGCTATGTCGCTTCGCGCTGCGGCAGTATCTCGCCAGCAACATCTATCACGGCGGTGACGCGACCAAGGCGGCCGCCGTGCAGGCCCGCATCGAGACCGATGCCTGATCCGCTGCCGCGCCCGCGCCAGCTCGCCTTCGACCTGCCGGTCGACAGTCGGCACGGCATCGAGGATTTTCTGATCGGCCCGTCGAACGAGGCCGCCTATGGGCTGGTCGAGGCCTGGCCGCATTGGCCGGATGCCTGGCTTCGCCTGGTCGGGCCCGATGGCGCCGGAAAGACCCATCTTGCGGCGATCTGGGCCAAGCGTGCCCACGCCTGGACTGTGTCGGCGGCGGACGTGGTGGATGCGAAGGTGCCCCATCTCGTCTCCGGCGGCGCGCTGGTGGTCGAGGATTGCGACCGCGGCCTGCAAGACGAGGCGGCGCTGTTCCACCTGATGAATGCGGTCAAGGCGCGCAGTGGCCACCTGCTGCTCACCGCCCGCACGGCGCCCGACCAGTGGGGTCTGCGCGTGCCGGATCTGCTGTCACGGCTGCGGCTGGCGCCGGAGGCCCGGATCGAGCCCCCCGACGACGCATTGCTGCGCGCCGTCCTCGTCAAACTCTTCATCGACCGCCAGCTCGTGGTCGACACCGGGATCATCGACATGCTGGCGCTGCGGATGGAGCGCTCCTTCGCCGCGGCGCGCACCTTGGTCGACCTACTCGACAGGCTGTCGCTCGAACGCGGCCGCCGCGTCACGCGGCCTCTGGCGACAGAGGCGCTGGAGCACCTCTACGCCGAGGAGTGAAGCCGCCTCAGCCGAGGCGGCGCGGGGCGGCCTCGACCGGGAGGGCGACGAGCCGCGCATGCATCGCCTCGACCAGCAGCTCGTGGGCGCGGTTGGCGATGGCGTCGAGCGAGGGCGTCTTGACGAACATCGCCGCGGCTTTGGCATTGAGCTGCTCGCGGCTGGGCAGGACAGGCAGCTGCCAGCTCGAGGCATCCCATTGCGCCCAAGCCTCTGCGGCCTGGTTCTGGATCTCCGCGAAACGATCGCCGGCGCGTTCCTGCAGATCGGCCAGTGCCGCCCGAAGCTCGGCCAGCGTCAGGCTCGGCCAGTGCAGCTCGGGCAAGGCAGGGGTCGAGGCATACGCCTCGCGGAAGGCGTTGACCACCCGATCGACCGGGACCGAGGCCGCGAGGCGCTCGGCCGAGCGCTCGATCACACGCGGGGGCAGCGCCTGCGAGCGGTCGACCACGGCCTGGGGGGGCTGCTTCAGGTCCCAGACCAGGCGCAGCTTCGAAAGCCCGAGGATGATGTAGTAGGTCGGGTCGATCTGCCACCAGCGGAAGCCCTGGCGGACACTGTACTGATAGGCGTGGTGGTTGTTATGCCAGCCTTCGCCCATGGTGATGATGGCGAGCCACCAGTTGTTGCGGCTCTCGTCACCGGTCACATAATCCTTGTCGCCATGCACATGGGCGAGCGAGTTGATGCAGAAGGTGGCGTGATAGACAGCGACCGTCGACCAGAAGAAGCCGACGAAGAGCCCCGCCCAGCCGTCGATCAGGAAGCACAACCCTGCGAGCAGGATCGCCGGCGCCAGCTCGAAGCGGTGCAGCCAGCGCAGCTCCGGGAATTTCGTCAGGTCGGCAATGGTCGAATCGTCGAAGACATGATGGTCGCGGCTGAAGATCCAGCCGACATGCGAATAGGCGAAGGAAGTCTGCACCGGCGAATGCACATCATGCTCGGTGTCGGCATAGCGATGGTGGTGGCGATGCTTCGAGGCCCACCAGAAGACGCTCTTCTGCGCCGTCGACTGTGCCAACGCTGCAAGCAGGAACTGCCCGATCCGGCTGGTCTTGTAGGTGCGGTGCGAGAAATAGCGGTGATAGCCGCCCGTCACCGCGAACATGCGCAGCCAGTACAGGCCGATGGCGAGCCACAGGGAGGTGGCCGTGACGCCGCTCCAAAGGGCGCCGAAACAGGCCAGATGCGCGAGAATGAAGGGAATGGCAGACGGGTAGACGATGTCGCCATCGTCGCGCTGGGAAGAACTGCTCAAAATGGCCTCTGTCGTGTCCAGACGACCAAGCAAGGCCGCCCGGGGAAGGGAACCCCGCGGCGGCACGAAACAGGAGGCGGCCGCAGCTGGCAAGAGGGCCTGGCGACGCAGGCCCCGAGCCGCGAGCCTTCGGGCGGAAATGACATGGTTGTCATCGAACCGTCACGCTACGGTGGCTCAAGACGCGCAAGGAGACGACCGTGGCCAGAGCAGCGACCGGAACGAGCGCCAAGCGCATGAACACGCAACCCAGCGCCGTCGAGGCCGTGCCTCACCCCCCCGCCGAGGAACCGACGCCACTGCGTGATTCGCCGGCCCGCTTCATGAACCGCGAGCTCTCCTGGCTCCAGTTCAACCGGCGCGTCATGGAGGAAGCCTCCAACCGAAATCACCCGCTGCTCGAGCAGCTGCGTTTCCTCTCGATCTCGGCCGCGAATCTCGATGAGTTCTTCATGGTCCGCGTCTCGGGCCTGCGTGAGCAGCTCAAGGCGGGCGTGGTCACGCCGAGCCAGGACGGCCTAACGCCGGCCGCCCAGCTCGCTGCGCTCGGCGAGGCCGTCGCGGCCCTGACGCGGGACCAGCAGGCCCGCTGGGTCGAGCTGCGCGGCGACCTGGACGAGAACCGCATCCAGCTGCTGTCGCCCGGCGATATCGGCCCGGCCGAGCGCGTCTGGCTGGAGGACTACTTCCTCAACTACGTCTTCCCGGTGCTGACGCCGCTCGCGATCGATCCGGCCCATCCCTTTCCGTTCATTCCCAATCTCGGCTTTACCGTCGCGCTGGCGCTGGAGCGCGTCAGCGACGGGCGCCAGCTCGACGCGCTGATCCGCGTGCCGATCAAGATGGACCGCTTCATCGAGCTGCCCGATCTCGCCCGCGAGGAGAAGCGCCGTTTCATCACGCTGGAGGACGCGGTCTCGCTGTTCATCGGCAAGCTTTTCCCCGGCTACGACGTCAAGGGCACCGGCTCCTTCCGCATCATCCGCGACACCGATCTCGACATCGAGGAGGAGGCGGAAGATCTCGTCCGCGTCTTCGAGACCATGCTCAAGCTGCGCCGGCTGGGCGTCGTCATCCGGCTCGAGATCAGCACGGGCATGCCGGCGCATCTGCGCAAGCTGATCGTGCGCGAGCTCAAGGTCGACGAGGACGAGGTCGTCGAGGTCGAGGGCATGATCGGGCTGAGCGAGCTGTCGCAGCTCGTCGGCGTCGACCGGCCGGACCTGAAGTTCAAGCCCTACAACGCCCGCTTCCCCGAGCGCATCCGCGAGCATGGCGGCGACTGCTTCGCCGCGATCCGGCAGAAGGACCTGCTCGTCCACCATCCCTATGAGAGTTTCGACGTCGTCGTGCAGTTCCTGCAGCAGGCGGCGCGCGATCCGAATGTCGTCGCGATCAAGCAGACGCTCTACCGGACTTCGGCGAATTCGCCGATCGTCAAGGCGCTGACGGAAGCCGCCGAGGCCGGCAAGTCGGTGACGGCTCTCGTCGAACTCAAGGCGCGCTTCGACGAAGAGGCCAACATCCGCTGGGCCAAGGAAATGGAGCGGGCCGGCGTACAGGTGGTCTACGGCTTCATCGAGCTGAAGACCCACGCCAAGCTGTCGCTGGTCGTGCGCCGGGAGGCCGGCCAGCTCGTCTCCTATTGCCACATCGCCACCGGCAACTATCACCCGATCACGGCGCGCATCTACACCGACGTCTCCTTCTTCACCGCCGATCCGGTGATGTCGCAGGACGTCGCGCGCGTCTTCAACTTCATCACCGGCTATGCCGAGCCGGCCGAACTGGAAAAGATGTCGGTCTCGCCGGTCGGTCTCAAGCAGCGCCTGCTCGACGACATCGCCGAGGAGATCGCCCATGTGAAAGCGGGCCGGAAGGGCGCGATCTGGGGCAAGTGCAACTCGCTGGTCGACCCCGTGATCATCGATGCGCTCTATGACGCCAGCCAGGCCGGCGTCGAGATCGACTTCGTCGTGCGCGGTATCTGCTGCCTCCGGCCGGGCGTGCCCGGCCTGTCGGACAACATCCGCGTCAAGTCGATCATCGGGCGCTTCCTCGAGCACACCCGCGTCTACGCCTTCGGCGCCGGCCACGGGCTGCCTTCGGCCAAAGCCAAGCTCTACATCTCCTCGGCCGACCTGATGCCGCGCAATCTCGACCGCCGCGTCGAGGCGCTGACGCCGATCTTGAACCCAACGGTCCACCAGCAGTTGCTGGAGCAGATCATGCTGGCGAACTTCCTCGACAACGAACAGAGCTGGACGATCTTGCCGGATGGCGGCTCCCGACGCATTGTCCCGGCGCCGACCGAAGAGTCGTTCAACGCCCACAAATACTTCATGACGAACCCGAGTCTGTCAGGACGTGGCAAATCACTCTCGAATTCCAGCCCCCGCTCCCTCTCGCGGCGAGGGGGCGCAAGGCCTGACGTTCTGACCGCGCCCGGCCGCCTCGGCCTCGGGGCCGGCACGCTCGCCATCGTCGACATCGGCTCGAACTCGGTCCGTCTCGTCGTCTACGAGATGGTGGCGCGCGCGCCTGCCCAGGTCTTCAACGAGAAGGAGATGGCGGGTCTCGGTCGTCAGGTCGCGACCACGGGGCGGCTCGCGCCCGATGCCATCGAGAAGGCGATCTCGGCGCTGGTCCGCTTCAGGATCCTCTGCGAGGCCATGCATGTCGGCGAGATCCGGGTCATCGCGACCGCCGCCGCCCGCTACGCCAGCAACGGCGCCGAGTTCATCGCCCGCGCCGAGGCGGCGATCGGCCAGCCGATCGAGCTGATCTCGGGCGACCGGGAGGCGGAGCTCTCCGGCCTCGGCGTGATCTCCGGCTTCGACAACCCCGACGGCGTGGTCGGCGATCTCGGCGGCGGCAGCCTCGAGCTGATCCCGGTGGGCCGCGGCCGGGTCGGGGAGGGGGCGAGCGTTCCGCTTGGCGGTCTCGCGCTCCTGGACCGATCCAAGAACTCGCTCAGGCTGGCCGAGAAGATCGTCAAGGACGAGCTCGACAGGCTGCCGCAGATCGCAGCCATGAAAGGTCGGGACTTCTACGCCGTCGGCGGCACCTGGCGCGCCCTCGCCACGCTCCACCAGCACCAGGTCCGCTATCCGCTCAACGTCATGCACGGCTACACGCTGCCGGCCAAGGACGTGGCCGACTTCGTCAAGCTGGTCGAAAGAGCGGATCTGACGGGCCTGGACGCGATCGACGCGGTCTCGTCCGCGCGGCGGCCGCTGCTGGCCTATGGCGCGCTGGTGCTCGACGAACTGATCAAGCGGGGCAAGCCGCGCTCCGTCATCATCTCGGCCCAGGGCGTCCGCGAGGGTCTCCTGCACGAGCAACTCTCGGAGGAGGAGCGCGCGGCAGACCCGCTGCTGCGCGCCGCCCGCGACTACAATCATCTCCGTGCCCGCGACCCCCGCCATGCCGCGGAACTGATCGCCTGGAGCCACGCCATCCTGGAGACCGCCGGGCTCCCGGGCGACGACCCATCGCCGCGGCTGATCGAATCCGTCTGCCTGCTCTCGGACATCGGCTGGCGCGCCCACCCGGACTATCGCGGCGAGCAGAGCATGAACGTCATCGCGCACGCCTATTTCACCGGGATCGACCATATCGGCCGCGCCTTCCTGGCGCTGGCGATCTTCCACCGCTACGCCGGGCTGAAAGCGGATTCGCCCGCGGCCAATGACCTCCGCGCGCTGCTGCCACCCCCGATCCTGGAGCGAGCGGTGCTTCTGGCGGCGATCTTCCGCGTCGCCTACCTGCTCTCGGCCGGCATGGCCGGGCTGCTGCCGCGCATGCCCGCGGTCTGCGTCGATGGCCGCCTCGTGCTGCGTCTGCCGGAGGATCTGGCGCCGCTGGCGAGCGAGCGCGTCATCGGCCGCCTGAAGCAGCTCGCCAAGCTGCTCGGCCGCGACTGGGAAATCGCCCGCGCCTGAGCTCGTCGCTCAGCCGACCACGACCCGGCCGCGTTGGATGCGAAGGCCGAGGTCGCCGCTCTTGAGCGCCAGAGCCTTCTCGCCGAACACCCCGCGCCGCCAGCCCTGCAGCGCGGGCACATCGGCCTCGTCGTCGGAAGCGATCGCCTCGAGATCGTCGCTCGACGCGATGATCTTGGGCGCGACGCGCTCGGCTTCGGCCACCGCCTTGAGCAGCACCTTGAGCAGGTCGAGCACCGCGCCGTTGCCGCCGCGGCCACGCTCGCGCTCCAGCCGGGGCAGGGTCTTGGGATCGAGCGCCAGCCCGCGCTCGATCGCCGCCAGCACCTCGCCGCCCGAGCGGGACCGCTCGAAGCCGTTGGGCACGGAGCGCAGCTCCGCCAGGGCTTCGACGGAGCGCGGCGCGCGCTGGACGATGTCCATCAGCGCGTCGTCCTTGAGAACGCGCTGCCGCGGCACGTCGCGGTGCTGCGCCTCGCGCTCCCGCCAGGCCGCCAGCTCCATCAGCACGGCGAGTTCCTTCGGCTTGCGGATGCGGCCCTTCAGGCGCTGCCAGGCATTCTCGGGCTTCACCTCATAGGTGGCCGGGGAATTGAGGACCGCCATCTCCTCGGCGACCCAACTCTCGCGGCCGGTCTGTTCGAGATCGGCCTTCAAGGCCCGGTAGATGTCGCGCAGATGGGTGACGTCGGCTTCCGCATAGACGAGCTGGGCTTCGTTCAGCGGCCGACGCGACCAGTCGGTGAAGCGCGATGACTTGTCGATGCGCGCCTTGGCGAGATCGTTGGCGAGCTGCTCGTAGCCGACCGAGTCGCCATAGCCGCAGACCATCGCCGCGACCTGCGTGTCGAACAGCGGCGTCGGGAGCACCCGGCCGAGCATCCAGACGATCTCGAGATCCTGCCGGGCCGCATGGAAGACCTTCACGACGGCCTCATCGACCATCAGCCCGAAAAAGGGGGCGAGGTCGAGTTCCGGTGCCAGCGGATCGACCAGAACCGCCTCGTCGGGCGAGGCGAGCTGGATCAGGCATAGCTTGGGATAATAGGTCGTCTCCCGCAGGAACTCGGTATCGACCGTGACGAAGGGGTGGCTGGCGAGGCGCCCGCAGGCGTCGGCGAGGTCGGCCGTGGTCGTGATCAGCTTCATGCTTCGGGCTTACCGGAGCAGGGGGCGCCGCGTCGAGTCCGTAGCGCTCGGAATCCCACCTGAATCCTTGACAAGCCGCGCGCCCGCGTGTGCTTACGCCGGCAGAATTGACCGCCTGCGGCGCGCCTCCGGGCGACCCCGAAAGAGATCATCCCCGTGACCCTGCATCGTTACCGTTCCCACACCTGCGGCGCCCTCCGCGAGAGCGACATCGGCTCCCAGGCCCGCCTCTCCGGCTGGTGCCACCGCATCCGTGACCATGGTGGCGTGCTCTTCATCGATCTGCGCGACCATTACGGCATGACCCAGGTCGTGATCGATCCGGATTCGCCGGCCTTCGCCACGGCCGAGACGCTGCGCTCGGAATGGGTCGTGCGCATCGACGGCAAGGTCAAGGCGCGCCTCGCCGGCACCGAGAACGCCAACCTGCCCACCGGCGCCGTCGAGGTCTTCGCGACCGACATCGAGGTGCTGGGTGCGGCCGGCGAACTGCCCCTGCCGGTCTTCGGCGATCTCGAATATCCCGAGGATACGCGGCTGAAATACCGCTTCCTCGACCTGCGCCGCGAGAAGCTCCACAACAACATCATGCTGCGCACCAAGGTCATCGACTCGATGCGGCAGCGCATGAAGGCGGCCGGCTTTTCCGAATTCCAGACGCCGATTCTGACCGCCTCCTCGCCGGAGGGCGCGCGCGACTTCCTGGTGCCGAGCCGCCTGCATCCGGGCAAGTTCTACGCCCTGCCGCAGGCGCCGCAGCAGTACAAGCAGCTGCTGATGATGGCGGGCTTCGACCGCTACTTCCAGATCGCGCCCTGCTTCCGCGACGAGGATCCGCGCGCCGACCGCCTGCCGGGCGAGTTCTACCAGCTCGACGTCGAGATGAGCTTCGTCGAGCAGGAGGACGTGTTCGCGACGATGGAGCCGGTCATCGGCGGCATCTTCGAGGAGTTCGGCAACGGCAAGTCGGTCACCAAGAACTGGCCGCGCATTCCCTATGCCGAGGCGATCGCGAAATACGGCTCCGACAAGCCGGACCTGCGCAATCCGCTGGTGATGCAGGACGTCTCGGAGCATTTCCGTGGCTCGGGCTTCAAGGTCTTCGCGCGCATCCTCGAGGACGAGAAGAACGGCGTCTGGGCCATTCCCGGCCCCAAGGGCGGCTCCAGAGCCTTCTGCGACCGCATGAACTCCTGGGCTCAGGGCGAGGGCCAGCCCGGGCTCGGCTATCTGATGATCAAGGAGGACGGCGAGGGGCAGGGGCCGATCGCCAACAACATCGGGCCCGAGCGCGTCGCGGCGATCGTGGCCCAGATGGGCCTGCAGCCGGGCGACGCCTGCTTCTTCGCCGCCGGCAACCCCGACAAGTTCTACAAATTCGCCGGAGCCGCCCGCAACAAGGTCGGCCAGGAGCTCGGGCTGATCGACGAGAACGCCTTCGCCTTCGCCTGGATCGTCGATTTCCCGATGTTCGAGTACAATGAGGACGAGAAGAAGATCGACTTCTCGCACAACCCGTTCTCGATGCCGCAGGGGGGGCTGGAGGCGCTGAAGAGCGAGGATCCGCTCTCGCTCAAGGCCTTCCAGTACGACATCGCCTGCAACGGCTTCGAGCTCGCCTCCGGCGGCATCCGCAACCACAAGCCCGAGGCGATGGTGAAGGCCTTCGAGATCGCCGGCTATGGCGAGGAGACGGTGATCGAGCGTTTCGGCGGCATGTATCGCGCCTTCCAGTACGGCGCGCCGCCCCATGGCGGCATGGCGGCCGGTGTCGACCGCATCATCATGCTGCTCGCCGGCGCCACCAACCTGCGCGAGGTCGCCCTGTTCCCAATGAACCAGCAGGCGGTGGACCTGCTGATGGGCGCGCCGGCCGAGGCCTCTCCGAAGCAGCTGCGCGAGGCGCATCTGCGCATCAACGCGCCCGAGAAGAACGGCTGATCGACATGACCGCTTCGGCTCCGGTGCGCGCGCTCGCGCTCGTCTGCCTCGTGGCGCTGCCGCTCTCGGCCTGCGTCACCGGCCCGGCCAATCCGAGCGCCACGCGCGCCTCGGAGCTCGCCAGCCTTGTCTCGCGCTCGGTCGCCTGCCGCGCCGGGGCGCCGAGCCGCAGCACGCTCGACGGCTTCATCGCGGCCGAGAAGGCCCGCGGCGCCACGCCCGAGCATCTCGCCAGCGCGCGCTCGACCTATGTCACAGTCTCGGAGGCGGAGACGATCAACCAGAGCGTCAAGCCGCGCGCCTGCGACGCCGGCGAGCGTGCGGAGGTCCGCGAGAAGATGACGCGGATCCGCGCGGGCGACTTCAGCGCCCTCTGACGCCCAGCGGCCGCGTCATGAGGCTCCCACCACGGCTCGCTGCCCTGTCGCTGACGCTCGGGCTTTCCGCCTGCACCACGGCGGGGCCTCCGCCGGGCACGCCTGAATTCGCGGCCGCGCGGGTCTCGCGCGCCTATGATTGCGGGCTGCCGGTCGATCGCAGCCGGGTCGTCCGCCGGATGCCGCGGGAGGAGCGGCAGCGCTTCGCCATGGCAAACGCCGCCTTCGCGGTGAAATCCTACAAGGCTCCGCGGGCCTGCGATCCCGCCGAGCGCGCCTCGGTACAGCGCGATGTCGTGGCACTGACCCGTCGCTGAATTCGCTTGCCTCGGATCGGCCATCACGGCCACAAGGCGGCGATGCCCGCCGCGAGCCTGATCACCGCCATCGTCGTCAGCCATGACAGTGCCGAGGTGCTGCCGGCCTGCCTGTCGGCGCTTGCCGCGGAGGGCGTGCCTGCCATCCTCGTCGACAACGCCAGCAGCGACGCCAGCGCCGCGACGGCGCGGGAGCAGGGCGCGATCGTGATCGCGAACGAACGCAACGAGGGCTATGGCCGCGCCAACAACCGGGGTGTCGCCGCCAGCAACACGCCCTTCGTGCTGATCGTCAATCCGGACGTCGAGATCAGGCCGGGCGCCGTGGCGGCCCTGCTGGAGGCCGCAGAGCACTATCCCGACGCCGCCCTCTTCGCCCCGCGGATCGTCGAGCCTTCGGGCCGCATTTTCCTGCAGCCGCGCTCGCTGCTCTCGCCGCCTCATCTCAACCGCAGCGGGGCCATAGTGATCCCCGAGGGCGATGCCTGCCTGCCCTTCCTGTCGGGGGCCTGCCTGCTGCTCCGGCGCGAGATCTTTCTGGCGCTCGGCGGCTTCGATCCGGCGATCTTCCTGTTCTACGAGGATGATGATCTCTGTCGGCGCTTGCGCGATGCCGGCCACGCGCTGGTCCATGTCCATGCCGCGGAGGCCGGCCATGGGCGAGGGCGCTCGAGCGCGCCGTCGATCGCACGCCGCTTCAAGGCGCGCTGGCATCTCGCCTGGTCGGAGGGCTATGTCGCCCGCAAATACGGATTGCCCCGACCGTCGATGCTGAAGATCGTCGAAAACCTCGCCAAGGCATTGGGTTATGCCCTGATCCTGAGGCGCGAGAAGATGGCGGCCCATGCCGGCTCTGCCGCCGGCGCGCTGGCCTGGCTGCGCGGCCGCTCGGCGCTGGCCCGCGAAGGTTTGGAGATGGGGCCATGACATGGTTGCGCAATGCGACGGTCGCGGAAGGGCTGGCCGGTCCTCACAACAATTTCGGTCTGCTGCGACTCGTGCTGGCACTGGCTGTCGTGGTCTCGCACGCGTTCAGCGTCGCCACCGGCCGCGTCGAGGATGAACCCTGGGCGTATGCGACAGGCTTCACGCTGGGCGAGCATGCGGTCAACGGCTTCTTCGCGATCTCCGGCTTCCTGGTGACGATGAGCTATGACCGCCGCGGCTGGCGCGACTATCTCGTTTCCCGCTCGCTGCGCATCGCGCCGGGCCTCGTGGCCGCGACGCTGGTCGTCGCGCTCGGCCTCGGCGCAGCCATGACCCGCCTCGATCTCGGTGCCTATCTCGCCGATCCGCAGCTGCGTCGCTTCATCACCGGCACGCTGACCACCTTCAAAAGCGCCTCGGCCCTGCCGGGTGTCTTCGACCGCAACCCGCTGCCCTTCCCGATGGGGACGGTCTGGACGCTGAAATACGAGACGATCTGCTATCTCGGCGTGCTCGTCGGCGGGCTGCTGGGCCTGCTGGCCCGGCCGAAGCTCGCCCTGGCGATGGGCGGCCTGCTGCTGGCCGCGACGCTGCTGCGCGAGATCATCGACCCCGACGGTCCCAAGGGTGTCGAGACGGCGCTGCGCCTGCCGCTGATCTTCCTCGTCGGCGGGCTGATCTACCTGTTCCGGGACCGCGTGCCGCTGTCCCTGCCGGGTCTGGCGCTGGGGCTCGCCGCGCTCGTCCTGCTCGCGCCGACGCCGGCCTACAAGACCGCGCTCTACCTGGTGACCGCCTGGGGCGTGTTGGTACTGGCGCTCCATCCAGCGCTGACCCGGTGGCGCAGCGAGCCGCCCTCCGACCTCTCCTATGGCGTCTATCTCTAGGGCTGGCCGATCCAGCAGGCGAGCCACGCGCTCTTTCCCGCAGCGGACGTGATGACGCTGTTCTGGCCGGGTCTGCTGGTCACCTTCGCGGCCGCCTGGCTGTCCTGGCACCTCGTCGAGAGACCCGCGCTCGGGCTCAAGCGCCGGCTGGTCGCCTCTCGCTGATCTCGGCCACGAGATCCGCCGCGCGGCCCGACATCAGCAGCGGCAGCAGCGCGACGACGGTCTCGCGTGGCAGCTCCCACCAGCGGCTGGCGAGCAGCGCGGCGATATCCGCCTCGTCGAAGCGCAACCGCAAGACCCGGGCCGGATTGCCGCCGACGATGGCATAGGCCGGAACGTCCCGTGTGACCACCGCCCGTGCCGCCACGACGGCACCGGTGCCGATCGTCACGCCGGACAGGATCATGGCCTGCGAGCCGAGCCAGACATCATGGCCGATGGTGACGTCACCGCGTGTGGTGTCGCTGCCCTCGATCGCGGCGGCCTCGGGCCAGAGCCCCGGCAGGGCTGGAAACGGATAGGTCGTCACCCAGTCGGTCCGGTGGTTGCCCCCGAGCAGGATCTCGACGCCATCGGCGATCGAGCCATAGCGGCCGATCGTCAGCCGCGCCCCGCTTTCGGGGAAGCGCACCTTCGGGCGGCCATAGGTCCAGGCGCCGACCGCAATCTGGCCGGGCCGCCGGGCGATCAGTGCCGCCAGATGCAGGCGCGTCTGATTGTGCGGGTTGACGCGCTTGCGCAACAGGCCGCGCAGGACGGGCGGAAGAGCCGCCCACCGAGCCTCCAGCGCGCCCGGACGCCACGACAGATCTTCCGGCGGCAGTCCCTCCGCCGGTTCGGGCGCCTGCGTCACTGCGCGTCGGCCTTGAGGTCGATCTTGTCGAGGATCTCGGTCGGGTCCGTGATGGTGATCACATCCGCGAGGCCGAGCCCGCTCGCAGACTTCGCCTTCGCGTCGAGCGTCAGCGTGCCCGGCTTGGCGACGAAGCGCGAGACCGCCGCCGTCAGCGCCTTGGCGGCGTCCGAGGGGCCGAGGATCGAGGCCAGCCCCAGGCTCGCGATCATCGCGAATTGCTGGCGCATCTCCTCGGGCTTGCGGCCGGCCTTGCGCGCCTCGTTGGCGATCAGCTTCTCGACGAGCCCGAAATTCTCCAGCTTCGCCGTGAGACCGCGGGCCGTCGCGCCGAGTGCCGCCACCTGCGCCAGTGCCGCATCGTTCGAGAACAGGTCCTTGGTCACGTTGCCCAAGGTTCCGGACAGATTGAGGCGTGCCAGCCCGTCGCCGCCGAGCGAGACTTGCCGGATCGCGAGTTCGTTGCGGGTCGCCTCCCAGGCGAGGTCGACCTTGGCCGAGAGGTCGAGCGAACGGATGCCCATCGCGATCAGATCCTTGGCTGCCGGGTTGCCGGCCCCCTCGGTGATCGGCGCGACGAGCTTGTCGAGCGTCAGTGACAGGCTGGTCGGGATGCCGTTGAGCTGCTCGCCCGCCTTCATCTCGAAGGTGCCGAGCGCGACCTTGACCGGAGCCGCGCCGGGCTTCGCCGGCGGCACATCGACGGAGAGCCCGACCATGCGCATCGTGCCGAGCGTCGGGACATAGCGGCGCCAGTCGCCCATGTCGGGGCCGGAGCCCGGACGGCCGAGATCCTCCAGCAGCGCCTTTACCACCGGGCCGTAGGAGAAGCCGACATAGCTGATCGAATCGACCGAGCCCCGGGCGCCGCCGCCGGCGAATTTCAATCCCTCGATCGCGAAACCGGATTTCTCGGGCGCGTCCTGGCCATAGGCGATGCGCGAAATCCTGATCTCGACGGGGTCCGGCTTCGCTCCCGGCTTGGCCGCCTTCGGATCGACTACCGTCATCACCATGTCGCGGATCTCGCCGCTGCCGATCTCGACGCGGTCATAGAAGCCGAGCAGAGCGATGCCCATGCGCTTCTCGGCCTCGCGCCGGACCGGATCGTCCTTCGCGGCGCCACCGGCTGCGGTCTGCTCTGAGAGCGCCATCGCGCGGGACAGCAGATCGCCCAGCGGCTCGGGGCCCACCGCCGCCGCCACGTCGCGGCTGGTGGTGCGGCCGAAGCTCATCTTGCCGGCGGCGCCCATGTCGATGCTGTAGCCGTCCTGCTCGGCGCGACGCAGCAACGGGCGCAGCGGCTCGGTCCGGCCGGACGGAACGCGGTCGACGAGCACGCGCGCGGTCTGGCGGAGGTCGAACCCCTCGAAGCGCAGCGCCAGCAGCGTGCCGCTGAGTTTGCCGCCTTCGGGAGTCTGGCCGGCGATCGATCCGCCCGCCGATTCGCCCCGCGCGATCTGCCCGTCCCGGACATCCGAGAAACGGACGTCGCGATAGGTGGTGATCTGCTTCTGCTGGCCCTGCGCGACCTCGACGACGAGCTCCGGCGCGCGGATCTCGGCCGCGCTCAGGCGGTCGATGCGCGCCAGCGCCGTTTCGCCGCTCTTGATGTCGAGCAGGCTGCGGAAGGCTTCACGCTCGAGAGCGGAGCCCTTCACATCGAGTTTCGGGGCCGAGAGGGTCACCAGGCCGAACTCCATGCGGACATTGTCGAGCTGGAAATCGGCGGCGGCGAGCGGCTGCGAAAGCGCCAGCGTGACGAAAGCGAGGGCGGCACCGAACGGGCGGTGCAGGCGCGGAGCGGTCATGACGGTCTCCTGTTTTGTGGCGCGACCCTGCCGCAACCTGCCTGCGAAGGAAAGCCGCGACGCTCCGGCATGCTGACGAAAGACTTGACCGGGCGGCCTGCGTGATCGGTATCTGTCGCAGATTCGCCATCTGTGCCGTCATAGCTTCGCAGGACGCGCCAGCCGGAGCCGAGACGACGATGCAGGCCAAGCCCCGTTTCCTGTCCACCGTGACCCGCGCCGTCGCGGCTTTGGCGCTTGGCGTCGCTCTGGCGCTGCCCGCGGGCCTTGCCGCGCAACCCCTGCGCCTGGCCCAGGGCGCGGCCTCGCCAGCCGCGGCGCTGGAAAGCCTCGCCATCGTCAGCGGCGGAAAACGCCACGTCTTTCAGGTCGAGGTGATGCGCACGCCGGAACAGCGGGCGAGGGGGCTGATGCACCGTCGCTATCTGCCGGCCGACCGCGGCATGCTGTTCGATTTCGGCCGCACCGAGCCGGTCGCGATGTGGATGGAGAACACCTACATCCCGCTCGACATGCTGTTCATCCGCGCCGACGGCACGATCGCGCGCATCGCCGAGAACACCGAGCCGCTGTCGCAGCGGACGATTCCCTCCGGCGAGCCGGTGCTGTCGGTGCTGGAGATCAATGGCGGGGTCAGCCGCACGCTCGGCGTGAAGCCGGGCGACCGTGTCGAGCACGCGCTGTTCAAGCGCTGAGCCGGCGCCCCGCGCTTGCGGGCGGGGCGCCGGACGTGATAGCCAACCGCCACGCGTGGAATGGCCAGTCGGGGTATAGCGCAGCCCGGTAGCGCATCTGCTTTGGGAGCAGAGGGTCCCAGGTTCGAATCCTGGTGCCCCGACCATTCCGGGCGTCTTGCGACCGGGTACGGCCCGGCGGCAAGCGTGTCAGACGGCCAGTTATCAGGTGAGCGTCGAGCGAGAGCCATGACCGCACGCATCTATCGCCCCGCCCGGACGGCCATGCAGTCCGGCACCGCCAAGACCGAGCGCTGGCTGCTCGAATACGAGCCGGAACAGCCGCGCCAGATCGAGCCGCTGATGGGCTGGACCTCGTCGGGCGACATGAAGAGCCAGGTCAAACTCTGGTTCGACAGCGAGGCCGAGGCGGTCGCCTACGCCGCCCGCAACGGCATTCCCTATCGCGTCGAGCAGCCCAAGGAGCCCGTGCGCCGGACCCTGGCCTACGCCGACAATTTCAAGTTCTCGCGTCGCGGACAGTGGACGCATTGACAGCTTGAAGGGGCAGGGCGCTCGCCTTCGCCCCTGATAAGACCGGCGGAGGCCACGGCCTTCGTCTTCGGGCCCGTAGCTCAGATGGATAGAGCAGCAGCCTTCTAAGCTGCTGGTCGCTGGTTCGAATCCAGCCGGGCTCGCCATTGTTCGCCCCCCGTTGCCGCGCGGTCCGTGCGGGCGTGATCGTGCTCCCGCCCCGACGGCGTCAATCCTCCCGGCCCCAGTGGCGCAGGCGCCGGATCGCGGCGGCCGGGTCCGCGGGGCGTCGCTGCCAGAAGCCATGCAGCAGCCCGCCGACGAAGAACAGGGCGAAGCTCGGCAGCGCCGCTGCGATCGGGGCCGTGACGAGGCCCATGGCGCAGCCGCCGGAATCGCCGGCGCCACATCTCGGATCGAAGATCATCGCACCGAAGACGAGGATGACGGCCGCCAGCGGGCCGATCAGCAGGCCCCAGAGACCGGTGCGCAGCGCCTTCAGCAACAGCCGGCCCATCATTGCCCCTCCCGTCGATCGGCAGGCTAGCGACCCGGTCCTTCGCTGTCATGAGCCGGCGCCGCGCCCTGAACTTGCCGCGGCGCAGCATGCGGCGTAAACCGCGCCGGCCGCTGCCTGGCGGCCTTCGCCTTGATCATGCCCGAAAGACCGGTCATCGCCGCGGCCTTTCCGGCCTCGAGCCAGTTGCGATCGCTGCGGTCGCGAGGATGTCCATGCCGTCGCTCACCTCCGCGCTCGACCGTCTCGCGACGCTGGCCTCCGCCAGCCACGCCCGCGCCTGCGCATTCCTGGCGCTCCTGTCGCTGGCGGCGTTCCTGCCGGGCTTCCAGACGCTGCAGCCGCTCGACCGGGATGAGCCTCGCTTCGCGCAGGCCAGCAAGCAGATGCTGGAGACGCGCGATTTCGTCGATATCCGCTTCCAGGACGAGGCGCGCCACAAGAAGCCGGTCGGCATCTACTGGCTGCAGAGCGCGACCGTCGCTGCCGGCGAGGCACTGGGCGTGCCGCAGGCGCGCACCCAGATCTGGCTCTACCGCATTCCCTCGCTCGTCGGTGCCATCGCGACGGTTCTCCTGACCTACTGGGCGCTGCTCGCTTTTGTGAGCGCACGCATGGCGCTTCTCGGCGCGGCGCTGATGGCCGCCTGCGTCCTGCTCGGCGTCGAGGCCCGCATCGCCAAGACCGACGCGATGCTGGCTGCCTGCGCCGTCGCGACCATGGGCGCGCTGGCGCGAACCTGGCTGGACTGGACGCGCTCGCTCGCCTTTGTCCCGAGCTCGCGCAACTGGCTGGTGTTCTGGGGCGCGACGGCGCTCGGCCTGCTGCTGAAAGGGCCGATCGTCCCCATGGTCTGGGGCCTCGCCATCCTCGTCCTCAGCCTCCGCGAGCGCAGCTTCCGCTGGCTGAAGCCGCTGCGCTTCGGCCCCGGCCTGCTGCTGTGCCTCGTCGTCGTCCTGCCCTGGTTCCTGGCGATCGCCTGGAAGACCGGCGGCAGCTTCTTCGCCGAGAGCGTCGGGCAGGACATGCTCGGCAAGGTCGCCGAGGGGCAGGAGAAGCACTGGGGGCCGCCGGGGCTCTATCTCCTGATCTTCTTCGGCACCTACTGGCCCGCGGCCGCCTTCGCCGCGATGGCCGTGCCCTTCGCCTGGGTGCGCCGGCGCGAGCCGCAGGTCCTGTTCCTGCTGGCCTGGATCGTGCCGTCCTGGCTCGTTTTCGAGGCGGTGCCGACCAAGCTGCCGCACTACGTGCTGCCGCTCTACCCGGCGGTGACGGCGCTGCTGCTGCTCGCGGTGCTGAATGATGGGATCGACCGTTTCCGCCGCGGCTCCGTCGCCACGGCGCTGCTCGTGGTCATCGTGCCGCTGGCCCTGACCGGCGTCATCGTCGCGGCCAACTGGTCGCTGGACGGCACCATTCCCTTGCTCGCCCTGCCGTCCCTGCTTCTGGCGCTGTTCGTCGCCGGGACGGTGGTCGCCGCCTTCCGCCGCAGCGACTTCGAAGGCGCGCTCTGGCGCGGGGTCGTCGCGAGCCTGCTGCTCGGGCTCGGTGTCTACGGCTTCGCGGTCGAGAGCCTGCGTTCCTTCAAGCTCTCGCCCCGCCTGGCGGAGGCGGTCCGCTCGGTCGGCTGCTCCGATCCGGCGGTCATGACGGTCGGTTATCGCGAACCCAGCCTCGTCTTCCTCGTCGGCACCGATCTCGCAATGGGCGCTGATGGTTCCGCAGCAGCCACCTTCCTTGCCCAGCCGGGCTGCCGGGTCGCCCTGGTCGAGGCGCGCCATGCCGCCGCCTTCCAGGCCGCGCTGCCCGCCACGGGGATCACGCCCCGGCTGGTGACGACGCTGCGCGGTTTCAACCTCAACGGAGGCCGGCGCCTCGAGATCGCGGTGCTGACCCGACCCTGACCCGTTCCCGGCAGCGTCCGCCGGCGAACGGACATCCTGCCAAGCTCCTTGCCCCGCGCGCCGCCCTGACGCAGGTTGCGGGCCGTTTTTCCCGGATGATCGTCTGTTGACCGACCCCACCTTCTCTCCCGAAGCCGCTTCGCCCGCGCCGCTGCTCAGCGTGGTCGTGCCCGTCCGCAATGAGGTCGGCAACGTCGCGCCGCTGATCGCCGATATCGAGGCGGCCTGCCGGCCGATCGGCGCCTTCGAGGTGATCTACGTCAATGATGGCTCGAGCGACGGCACGGCAGCGGCGCTGGCGGCACTCGCTGCCGAGCGGAGCTGGCTGCGGATCGTCACCCACGCCCAGTCCTGCGGGCAAAGCGCCGCCGTGCGCAGTGGGGTGCGCCATGCCCGCGCGCCGATCGTCGCCACGCTCGACGGTGACGGCCAGAACGATCCCGCCTTCCTGCCGGCGATGGTGGAGGCTCTGCAGCGGGCCGGCCTCCAGGCCGGGCTCGTCCAGGGTCAGCGCGTCGGCCGCAAGGACACCGGCTTCAAGAAGCTGCAATCCCGCATCGCCAACGGCGTGCGCGGACGCCTGCTCAAGGACGGCACGCGCGACGCCGGCTGCGGGCTGAAATGCTTCCGGCGCGAGGCCTATCTGGCGCTGCCCTATTTCGACGCGCTGCACCGCTTCATGCCGGCCCTGATGGTGCGCGAGGGCTATGCGGTCGTGCATCTCGACGTGCGCGACCGTCCGCGTCTCACAGGCGTGTCGAATTACGGCTTCTTCGACCGGCTCTGGGTCGGCATTCTCGACCTCGTCGGCGTCTGGTGGCTGATCCGCCGCCGCCGCCGCGTTCCCCAGATCGTGCCGGAGGCGCAGCCATGATCATCTCGATCGGTCACGCCGTCTCGGACTATCTCTACGACGTCTTCGTGCTGAAGTTCGACTTCTGGCTCGCCTTCGGCATCGTCGCGCAGCTGCTCTTCACCGCGCGCTTCCTGGTCCAGTGGCTGGCGAGCGAGCGGGAGGGCAACTCGGTGATGCCGCTCTCCTTCTGGTATTTTTCGCTGGCGGGGGGCCTGATGACCCTGGTCTACGGCATCGTCCGGCGCGAGCCGATCATCATCATGGGCCAGGCTCTCGCAATGGTGATCTACACCCGCAACCTGATCCTGATCTTCCGCAACCGCCGAAGGCAGCAGGGCTGAGGCCCCGTCGCCCACCGGTCGGCGGTGCGTCTTGCGAGTCCAGCCCGATCGGTTTCGATCGACGGGAAGCCTCTCCTCGCAGGTCGGCGCGCCGTTCTGGCGCCGAATCAGGCAGGGCTGTGCCTCGGCACCGCGGCGGCGGCGGCTCATCGAGCAGCCCGCCCGAGGCTTGACCGCCCCCACATTCTCGCATGTGATGTATGCAGTGGACAGGGGACGCCGTCGCAAGACGCCTCCGCTTGACGCTCATGCGGGGCTCTGGCAATCGACGAATGGACGGTATGGCGCATAATTTCTGTGCATCCAGCGGCCGTCGCGCCGCTAGCGTCCACACCGACGGCATCTGCCGGCCGATATCGGGCAGGAGCATTTCAATGGGAGAGAGTACCATGAAGAAGTTCATGACGGCCGCCGTCGCGGGGCTGGGCCTGGCGCTGGCGGCGACGGCCGCCTCGGCGCAGGCGCCCTCGACGCTGGCTCAGGTCAAGCAGCGCAACATCCTCAACTGCGGCTCCAACACCGGCCTCGCCGGCTTCGGCGTGCCGGATGCGCAGGGCAACTGGGGCGGTCTCGACGTCGAGTTCTGCCGCGCGGTCGCCGCGGCGATCTTCAACGATCCGGCGAAGGTCAAGTTCATCCCGCTCTCGGCCAAGGACCGCTTCACGGCGCTCCAGTCGGGCGAGGTCGACCTGCTCGTGCGCAACTCGACCTGGACGATGACCCGCGACGCCTCGCTCGGCATCGTCTTCACCGGCGTCAACTACTATGACGGCCAGGGCTTCATGGTCCGCAAGAAGCTCGGCGTGACCTCTGCGCTGCAGCTCTCGGGCGCTTCGGTCTGCACCCAGCAGGGCACCACGACCGAGTTGAACCTCGCCGACTACTTCCGCGCCAACAACCTGAAATACGAGGTCGTCGCCTTCGCCTCCTCGGACGAGACGGTCAAGGCCTATGACGCCGGCCGCTGCGACGCCTTCACCACCGACGCCTCCGGCCTCTATGCCGAACGCCTGAAGCTGACGGCGCCGGACGATCACATCGTTCTGCCGGAGATCATCTCCAAGGAGCCGCTGGGTCCGTCCGTCCGCAACAACGATCCGCAGTGGTTCGCGCTGGTGAAGTGGGTTCACTTCGCCATGTTGAACGCCGAGGAGCTGGGCGTCACCAAGGCCAATGTCGACGAGATGATGAAGTCGCCGAATCCGGAGATCAAGCGTCTGCTCGGCACCGAGGGCAAGTTCGGCGAGACGATCGGCCTGACCAATGACTGGGTCTACCGCATCATCAAGCATGTCGGGAACTACGGCGAGTCGTTCGAGAAGAACGTCGGCGCCGGCTCGCTGTTGAAGATCGCGCGCGGCCAGAACGCGCTCTGGACCAAGGGCGGCCTGCAGTACGCCCCGCCGGTCCGTTAAGAACGACGAGCGGGCGCCGGATCGATCCGGCGCCCGCTTTTTTCCCGCATCACGCAACCGGCAAGACGCCCAGAGGAGAGAGAGAGACGGGCCGCACTGGTCCGGTACTTGCTAATTCACCGAGAACGGGAGGAACCCGTTCCGCCAAACAGGGGACACGACATGAAAACCGTCATCGCTGCAGCGTTCGCCGCTGCCGCCGCAACCATTTGCGTCACCGGCGCCCAGGCACAGTCCGGGCTGCTCGGCCAGATCAAGAGCAAGGGCGTCCTGACCTGCGGCGTCGGCCCGGGCCTCGCCGGCTTCGGCATTCCCGATGCGCAGGGCAATTGGAGCGGCCTCGACGTCGATCTGTGCAAAGCCATCTCGGCCGCGATCTTCAACGATGCGAACAAGGTCAAGTACATCCCGCTCTCCTCGAAGGACCGCTTCACGGCGCTCCAATCCGGCGAGGTCGATCTGCTCTCGCGCAACACGACCTGGACGATGTCGCGCGACACCTCGCTGGGCCTGAACTTCGCGGGCGTGAACTACTATGACGGCCAGGGCTTCATGGTCCGCAAGAAGCTCGGAATCGATTCCGCGCTGAAGCTCGCCGGCGCCTCAGTCTGCACCCAGCAGGGCACGACGACGGAGCTCAACCTCGCGGACTATTTCCGCGCCAACAAGATGAAGTACGAGGTCGTGGCCTTCGCCACCTCCGACGAGACCATCAAGGCCTACGAGTCAGGCCGCTGCGACGCCTTCACCACCGACGCCTCCGGCCTCTACGCCGAGCGCCTGAAGCTGCAGGTCCCGACGGATCACATTGTTCTGCCGGAGATCATCTCGAAGGAGCCGCTCGGGCCGGTGGTGCGCCACGGCGACGACAACTGGCTCGACGTGGTCAAATGGACCCACTACGCGATGCTGAACGCCGAGGAACTGGGCGTCACCAAGGCCAATGTCGACGAGATGCTGAAATCCGACAATCCGGAGATCAAGCGCCTGGTCGGCACGGAGGGCAAGTTCGGCGAGGCGATCGGGCTCACCAATGACTGGGCCTACCGCATCATCAAGCATGTCGGGAACTACGGCGAGTCCTTCGAGCGCAATGTCGGCGCCGGCTCGCTGCTGAAGATCGCGCGCGGCCAGAACGCGCTCTGGACCAAGGGCGGGC
>LSIG01000218.1 GCA_001556125.1 Rhizobiales bacterium CCH10-E5
CTCGTTTTGCACCATGATCCATCGAGCCGGGAGGTCGTTCTTCATCCCAGGCTGCATGCCTTCGCGAAGCATTGGGGTTTTCGCATCCGGGCCTGTGCGCCGTATCGGGCGCGCACAAAGGGCAAGGAAGAGCGCGGGGCCGGCTATGTGAAGAGGAACGCCATCGCCGGCCGACGCTTCGCCAGCTGGGCCGCGATGGAGGCGCATCTGGACGCCTGGACGCGCGACATCGCCGATCTGCGT
>LSIG01000219.1 GCA_001556125.1 Rhizobiales bacterium CCH10-E5
GATGAGCCAGGCGGTCGCCCATCTCGACGAGATGACCCAGCAGAACGCGGCGCTGGCCGAGCAGAGCGCGGCCTCGGCCGGCTCGCTCTCCAACCGCATCGGTCAGCTCAACGACCTCGTCGCCGCGTTCCGGACAGGGCCGGAGGGCGCCTCCGTCGGCCAGGCCGCGGCCCCGGCCTCGACCGAGCCCGCGCGGTTGCGCCAGCTCGCGGAAGCCGCCTTTGCCCAGACCAAGGCCCAGGCTCCGCGTCCGGCACCCCGTCCCGCGCCGGCTCCGGCCCCGGCGAAGAAGGTTGCCAATAGCCGCGCCAGCGATGCCGGCTGGGAAGAGTTCTGAAGCGAGGTTCAGCCCTTCCCCGTGAGGGGGCGGGCTGATGCGAAGAAGCCGGCCCAGAGATCAGCCGGCGGCCCATCCCGCAGCAGGGCCCCGGCGCTGAAGGCGTCGGGGGCGGTGGTCGCCAGATCGTCCCAGGCGATCGGCACCGCCACCGGCGCGCCGGGGCGGGCGCGGGTCGAATAGGGCGCGATTGCGGTCGAGCCGCGGCCATTGCGCAGGTAGTCGACGAAGATCTTCCCCTTGCGCGCTTTCTTCGACAGCGTCGCGGTAAAGCGCGACGGCTCGCTGCCGGCCAGGGCCTGGGCGAAATCGCGTGCGAAGCCCTTGACCCGGTCCCAGCCGGCGCGAGCCTTCAGCGGCATCACGACGTGATAGCCCTTCCCGCCCGAGGTCTTGAGCAGGCTGTCGAAGCCGACCTCCTTCAGGCGGTCGCGAACGGTCAGTGCCGCCTCGCGGACGCGTTCCAGCGGCACGCCCGCATCCGGATCGAGATCGAAGATGATCTGGTCCGGCGTTTCGACGGCTTCGACCGTCGCGCCCCAGAGGTGAATCTCGACCGTGCCGAGCTGGACCAGCGCCGCCAACCCGTCGAAATCGCGGATGAAGAGGAGTTCCTCGCCATCCTTGTCGCGGATCCGGTGGATCGTCTCGGGCATGCCCGGCATGGCGTGTTTCTGGAAGAAGGAATGGCCAACAATGCCGTTCGGCGCCCGGACGAGGCTAAGCGGCCTGTCGATGACATGCGGCGCCATCACCGGCCAGACCGTGGCGTAGTAGTCGAGCAGATCCTGCTTGGTAAAACCGATATCGGGCCAGAGCGGCTTGTCGGGGCTGCTCAACGTCACGGAGGTGGTGGCTTTCGGCGCGACGGACCGGCCAGCGGCTTTCGCCGGCTTGCGTTTCGCCTTGGCCGAACCACTCCTCGAACGGGTCTTCGCCCTGGGCGCCGGCTCTTCGTCCGCAAGCGCCTCCATCGGCTGTTCTGCGACCACATCCTCAGCCGGCTTGTCTTCGCGCAGGCCGAGGAAGCTGGCATGGCGCAGCGTCTTCGAGCGGGTCCAGGCGCCGAACTCGACCTCGGCGACGAGATCTGGCTTCACCCAGACGATGCCTTTTTCGCGGGCGGCTGCGCCCTCGAAGGGCGAGGATTCGCTCCGGAGTGCATCGAGGCGCTTCTTGAGCGCAGCTGCCGAGGCGCGGGTAAAGCCGGTGCCGACGCGGCCCGCCGTCTTCAGCGCCCCGCCCTCGTGATAGGCGGCGACGATCGAACCCAGCTCACGGCCCGAGCCCTTGGAGGGCACATAGCCGGCGATGACGAATTCCTGCCGCAGCGTGCATTTCGACTTCACCCAGTCGCGGCCGCGGCCGCTGCGATAGGGCGCGTCGGCGCGCTTGGAGATGACGCCTTCGAGCCCCATGCGGCAGGCATGGCGCAGCATGGTCTGCCCCGGCTCGATAAAGTGCTCGCTGTAGCGCAGCGGGCCGGTCTCGTCGGCCCCGCGAATCAGATCCTCGAGCCGCCCCTTGCGCGCGAGCAGCGTGTCGGCGCGCAGATCCTGCCCGTCGAGATGCAGCAGATCGAATCCGAAGAAGACCAGCGCGCTGGTCGCTCCCTCCGACAGCGCCTCCTGAAGGGCGCCGAAGGAGGAGACGCCGCTCTCACTGAGCGCGACCACCTCGCCGTCGATCAGCGCCGTCTCACAGGGCAGCTCGGCCAGGGCCTTCGACAGCGTCGCGCCGAAACGCTCCGTCCAGTCCAACCCCGAGCGGGTGAGGAGACGCACGGCGCCACGATCGATGCGGGCCTGCAGGCGGTAGCCGTCGAACTTGACCTCGTGGAGCCAGCGCTCGCCGGCCGGCGGCTTCTCCTGCAGCGTCGCCAGGCAGGGCGGCACGAAATCCGGGAGGGCATCACGCTGGGGCGCCTTGGGAGCAGTCTTGCGAGCAGCTTTGGACTTGGCGGCGCGGGGGGCCTTCGATCCCGACTTGGCCTGCGGCTGCCGGCCGGCTGCGCTGACATCGTCCGTGCCCGGCCGCTTCGTCTTGCCCCAGACCCTCGGCTTGGGTGCCTGGCCGGCGGCGATGTCCTCGATGCTCAGGCCCGACGCAACCGAATTGGGGGCTGTTTCGAGGATGTCTTCTTCCGGACGCGCGGCGGCGTCATCGACCTTGATCAGCAACCAGTTGTCGCGCTTCTCGCCGCGGCGGGGCTTCAGGCGAACCAGATGCCACTGCCCGGCGAGCTTGTGGCCCTCCAGCATGAAGGAGAGATGGCCCTTCTCAAGGCCGAAGGCGGGATCGCCCTCCGGCACCCAGCGCCCCTCGTCCCAGACGATGACGGACCCGGCGCCATATTGTCCCTCGGGAATCGTGCCTTCGAAGCTACCATATTCGAGCGGATGATCCTCGACATGAACGGCGAGCCGCTTCTCGTCGGGATCGAGGCTCGGGCCCCGCGTCACTGCCCAAGACCAGAGCACCCCGTCATGCTCGAGCCGGAGATCGTAATGCAGGCGGCGGGCGGCGTGCTTGTGGACGACGAAGGCGCCGCCATGGGCCTTGCGCGCCTGGGCCTTGCCCGACTTGCTCTGCGGCGCCCCTTCCGGCTCGCCGGTTCGGGTGAAGTCCCGCTTGGCACGGTAGAGGTCGAGGCCAGCCATTCGACGCGCTCCCGGTCGCTCAGGCGCTCTTCTTCGTTCTGGCAGCCTTAGTGGATGATCTGGCGCTGGCGGACGATTTCGCGGCCGCCGGCTTGCCTGCAGCCTTCCCGCCCTTGCCCGGAGCGGGCTTGCCGGCGCCGGCGCCTTCATCTCCCGCCAGGCTCTTCTTCAACGCCTCGAATAGGTTGACGACATTGGCGGGCTTTTCGGCCGCCTGGACCACGGGCGGCTTCTTGCCCTTCTGCTTGGCCTGGATGAGCTCCAGCAGGGCGCTCTCATAGCGGTCCTCGAAGCCCGAAGGGTCGAAGGCCGCCCGCTTCTTGTCGATGATGTGGGTGGCGAGGTCGATCAGCTCGGCATCGATCTTCGGCTTGCCCAGATCGCCGAAGATCTCGTCTGGCTTCCGGACCGTCTTGTCATAGCGCAGCGTCGTCAGCAGCAGACCCTTGTCGAAGGGCTCGATCATGACCGGCCGCTCGCGGCGATAGAGCACGATGCGGGCGATGCCGGCCTTCTTCTGCCGCGCCATCGCCTCGCGGATCACTGCGAAGGCCTCTTCCGAGACCTCGTCGGAGGGGGTCACGTAATAGGGCGTGTCGAAATAGATCTGCGGGATGTCGGCGCGATCGACGAAATGCTCGATCGAGAGGGTGTGCGAGGATTCGATCTGGACGGCGTCGATCTCGTCCTCCTCGACCAGCAGATATTCGTCGTCGCCGATCTCGTAGCCCTTGACCTCGTCATCGTCCTCGACCGGCTTGCCGGTGACGCCATCGACATATTGCCGCTTCACGGTGTTGCCGGTCTTGCGGTTGATGATGCGAAAGGAGACCTTCTCGCTGTGATCGGTGGTGCCGGTCAGTTCGACCGCGCAGGAAACGAGTGAGAGCTTGAGATAGCCCTTCCAGGCGGGACGCGGCGCCATCAGGCGGCCCTCGCCGCGAGATGCGGCCGGCGGGACAGCGCCTCGGCGCGCAGGAGATCCTCGCGCGAGGGGGCCGGAACGGGGTCTTCCAGGATCGCGAGCAGGACCTCGCGGTCGAGCTGGCCGTTGGCGACGACGGCGGCCAGCGCCTCGCGCGTCTCGCGCTCCGCCCGCAGCTGCGCCGCGAGCGCCAGGATGAGCCTGTCCTTGTCCGAATTCCGCATGACGCAACACCTGCCCGTGGACCCGACTCCTGCAACGGGCGGCTCTCCGGGAGGTTCCGCCGGGCGCGCTGGCATTTCCCGCGATTTCGTGTATACCGCCCGCAACCGGCCTCCCCGGCCGGCTGCGCGACCCCTCCCCGATGAGGCGGATCGCGGGCTTCGGACCCTGCTGGACGACATCCCGGCTGCGGCCCGCCAGATCAACACCCAACCGAAGGATCAGACGATGTCGATCACTGCCGAGCGCAAGACCGCGCTCCTGAAGGAATATGCCACCAAGCCGAACGACACCGGTTCGCCGGAAGTGCAGGTCGCGATCCTCACGGAGCGCATCAACAACCTGACCGGCCATTTCAAGTCCCACACCAAGGACAACCACTCGCGTCGCGGCCTGCTCAAGCTGGTCTCGCAGCGTCGTTCGCTGCTCGACTATCTGAAGGGCAAGAACGAGGGTCGCTACAAGACCCTGATCGAGAAGCTCGGCATCCGCCGCTGATCGAGTAGCCGAAACGCCCGGTGCGAATCCCTCGCTCCGGGCGCTTGCTTAAGGGGCCTGCCGCAATGGTGCGGCGATCGCCCCCTTCCAACGCGGCGGCCGCATGGGCGTCCCCCGCATGACCCGCCGGGCGGCTTTCCGTCCATGGCAGGATCGCCGAGCGCTCGGACGCATCGTCCGGACGAGCGCTCCGCCGTCTTGCCCATGGGCAAAGGCGCGAAGGCGGGTCGCATCCGATCCGAAAGATATCTCATGTTCGATGTACAGACCGAAGAACTGATCTGGGGCGGGCGCAAGCTCGTGCTCGAAACCGGCAAGATCGCCCGCCAGGCCGATGCCGCCGTCCTCGCCACCTATGGCGAGACCGTCGTGCTCGCGACCGTGGTCTCCGCCAAGTCGCCGAAGCCGGGAATCGACTTCTTCCCGCTGACCGTGAACTACCAGGAAAAGACCTTCGCCGCCGGCCGCATCCCGGGCGGCTATTTCAAGCGCGAAGGCCGCCCGACCGAGAAGGAGACGCTGGTCTCCCGCCTGATCGACCGTCCGATCCGCCCGCTCTTCGTCGAGGGCTACCGCAACGAGACGCAGGTCGTCTGCACCGTGCTGCAGCATGACCTCGAGAACGACCCCGACATCGTCGCGATGGTCGCCACCTCCGCCGCCCTGACGCTCTCCGGCGTGCCCTTCATGGGTCCGGTCGGCGCGGCCCGCGTCGGCTATGCCGACGGCGCCTACAAGCTGAACCCGCTGATCGACGAGGTGAAGGAGTCGCAGCTCGATCTCGTCGTCGCCGGCACGCAGGACGCGGTGCTGATGGTTGAGTCCGAGGCCAAGCAGCTCTCGGAAGAGATCATGCTCGGCGCCGTGATGTTCGGCCACAAGCACTTCCAGCCGGTCATCGAGGCGATCATCCGCCTGGCCGAGAAGGCCGCCAAGGAGCCGCGCGACTTCACCCCGGCCGACGATTCCGTCGTGCTCGAGGCCGTGCTGAAGCTGGTCGATGCCGATCTGCGCGCCGCCTACAAGATCACCACCAAGGCCGAGCGCTACAAGGCGCTGGACGCTGCCAAGGCGAAGGTCCAGGCGCTGGTGTCGGACACGCCGGACGGCGTCAGCACCTTCTCCAAGGAACAGGTCGCGGGCCAGTTCAAGGAGGCCCAGGCCAAGGTCGTCCGCTGGACCATCCTCGACGACGGCGTGCGCATCGACGGCCGTGACCTCAAGACGGTCCGCAAGATCGTCTCCGAGGCCGGCATCCTGCCGCGCACCCATGGCTCGGCGCTGTTCACCCGCGGCGAGACGCAGGCGCTGGTCGTGACCACGCTCGGCACCGGCGACGACGAGCAGTTCATCGACTCGCTGGAAGGCACCTACAAGGAGACCTTCCTGCTGCACTACAACTTCCCCCCCTATTCGGTGGGTGAAGCCGGCCGCATGGGTTCGCCCGGCCGCCGCGAGATCGGCCATGGCAAGCTCGCCTGGCGCGCCATCCGTCCGATGCTGCCGGCGAAGTCGGAGTTCCCCTACACGATCCGCGTCGTCTCGGAGATCACCGAGTCGAACGGCTCCTCCTCGATGGCCACCGTCTGCGGCACCTCGCTGGCGCTGATGGATGCCGGCGTGCCGCTCAAGGCGCCGGTCGCGGGCATCGCCATGGGCCTGATCCTGGAAGGCGAGCGCTTCGCGGTGCTCTCCGACATCCTGGGTGACGAGGACCATCTCGGCGACATGGACTTCAAGGTGGCCGGCACGGCCGAGGGCATCACCTCGCTGCAGATGGACATCAAGATCGCCGGCATCACCGAGGAGATCATGAAGGTCGCCCTCGACCAGGCCAAGGGCGGTCGCGACCACATCCTCGGCGAGATGAACAAGGCCCTGTCGGCCTCGCGCGGTCAGCTCGGCGAGTATGCACCGCGCATCGAGACGATGAAGATCCCGGTCGACAAGATCCGCGAAGTCATCGGCTCCGGCGGCAAGGTCATCCGCGAGATCGTCGAGAAGACCGGCGCCAAGGTCAACATCGAGGACGACGGCACCATCAAGATCGCCTCGGCCGACGGCAAGTCGATCGAAGCCGCGATCAAGTGGATCAAGTCGATCGTCTCCGAGGCCGAGCCGGGCATGATCTATGATGGCACGGTCGTGAAGATCATGGAGTTCGGCGCCTTCGTGAACTTCTTCGGCGCCAAGGACGGCCTGGTCCACATCTCGGAGCTGGCCGCCCAGCGCGTCCAGAAGGTCTCGGACGTCGTCAAGGAAGGCGACAAGGTCAAGGTCAAGTTCCTCGGTCAGGACGAGCGCGGCAAGATCCGCCTCTCGATGAAGGTCGTCGACCAGCAGACCGGCGAGGACATCACCGAGAAGCTCAAGGCCCAGCGCGACGCCGAGAAGAGCCGCGAGAAGCAGTCGGCCGAGTAAGCCGCAGCCCTTCACGCGATTCACGTGAAACGGGAAGCCCCGCATCATCCGATGCGGGGCTTTTTCGTTACCAGCCCCTAGAGCCCAGAAATCGCTGCGCCTTGCTGACAGATTGCCAGAATTGTCACCGCCACGCTGGCCGCTATAGCCCGATCGTCATAGTCTAGACTTATCGGATGCTGCTCCCGGAACCTGACATGACCGCCCACGCCATCACCTCGCTCGACCAGCTCGCGGCGCTTTATCCCAACCCGGTCGCGCCGGCGTCGATCCACAAGGAGATCGATCATGTCGACGCGAACTATGCCGCGCTGATCGCCGCCTCGCCCTTTTTCGTGCTGGCGACCAACGGTCCGGAGGGCCTGGATTGTTCACCGCGTGGAGATCAGCCGGGCTTTGTCACGGTCCGGGACGCGAAAACGCTGCTGATTCCAGACCGAAAAGGCAATAACCGTCTGGATTCGTTGAAGAATATCCTGTTCGATCCGCGAATCGGAATGCTCTTCCTGATCCCCGGATACGGCGAGACCCTGCGCGTCAACGGCGTCGCGACCCTTTCCGACGACCCTGAGTTGTGCGGGCGCTTCGCGATGGCCGGAAAGCTTCCGGCCTGCGTCATCGTGGTCACGGTGGAGAGCGTCTACTTCCAATGCTCGCGCGCGATCGTCCGGGCGGAGCTGTGGAACGCGGCCAGGCATGTCGACAAGGGCAGCGTGCCGAGCGCCGGCACGATCCTGCGCGACATCACGGCACGCCATGCGGCGGTCGAGACCTTCGACGGGGAGGCCTATGACAAGGCGCTGCCGGAGCGGGTCCGGGCGACGCTGTATTGAAGAGCGCGGGATCCCCTCTCCTGTAAGGAGAGGGGTAGGGGAGAGGTGTCGGCCCTTGGGCCGTTTGCGCGGGGTGCTTCAGAGGAACGGCTGTGAGGTGGCGGCCCAAGCGTCAAACGGCCGACCCCTCACCCTGCCCTCTCCCTACGGGAGAGGGTTCGCCGCGCCGGACTCGCAGCGCGGCCGAGCTTTCAGAGCAGCCCTTCGTTCCCCGCCAGCACCTTCAGGTTCACGTCCGGCCGGGCGCCGACATGGCTGATGATCTCGGCCGCGGCGAGCGCGCCGAGCCGCAGCGAGTCACGCACCTCGCGGCCCGAGGTCAGGCCGAAGAGGAAGCCGGCGGCAAAGAGATCGCCCGCGCCGGTGGCATCGACGACGCGCTCGATCGGGAACACCGGCTCCTCGATCACGCCCTCGGGCGTCACCGCCAGCGCTCCCTTCTCCGAGCGGGTGACGACGGCGAGGATGTTCTCCTGGCGCAGCGCCGCCAGCGCATCCTCGAAGGCCGACGCCTGGTAGAGGCTCTTCAGTTCGTGCTCGTTGGCGAAGACGATGTCGACCATGCGGTTGCGGATCAGCCCGACGAACTCGTCGCGGTAGCGGTCGACGCAGAAGGAATCCGAGAGGGTGATCGCGACCTTGCCGCCAGCCTTGTGGGCGATCTCGGAGGCCTTGCGGAAGGCGTCCTTGGCCGCCGGCGGATCCCAGAGATAGCCCTCGAGATAGATGATGTCGGCGTTCTCGACCGCCTTCGCATCGACATCGGCGACGCCGAGGCCCTGGCAGGCGCCGAGATAGGTGTTCATCGTGCGCTCGCCATCGGGCGTGACGATGATGAAGGAGCGGGCGGTGGCGGGGCCCTCGGTGGCGGCCGGGGTGTCGAAGGCGACGCCGAGCGAGGTCAGGTCATGCCGATAGAGCTTGCCGAGTTCGTCGGCCTTGACCTTGCCGATGAAGGCGCCCTTGCCGCCGAAGGAGGCGAGACCGGCGATGGTGTTGGCGGCCGAGCCGCCCGAGATGACCTTGCCCGGTCCCATGGCGGCGTAGAGGGATTCGGCACGCGCCTCGTCGATCAGCGCCATCGCGCCCTTGGTCAGGCCGTGCTTCGCCAGGAAGTCCTCTTCCGCCGCCGCGATGACGTCGACGATGGCGTTTCCGAGGGCGAGAACGTCGGTGCGCGTGCTGGTCATGGAAGGCCCGTTGCTGTGCGAGAAGAGGATGTCGGAAAGGAATGTTGAAGACTGGCCGGGCCTGTCGCATCCATGGCCGTGCGGGTCAAGGCACGTCCCCCGCACGGCCGCGCCGGGCCGCGGCCTCGTCGAGGACCGTGCAGAGCCGCGTCAGATCTTCCGGATCGAGCAGGCCGATCTCGCGGGCGAGGCGGTTGGCCAGCAGCGTCGCCTCGGGATCGAGCCCCGCGGTATCGACCGTCACCCGCGGATGGGAGAGATCGGCGAGCCTGACCAGTTCGTCCGCCTCGTCCCAGATCACGCCGAGGACATGGATGACGCCCTGGATCAGGGTGAAGGTGGGGCGGCCGCGCTTGCCGTGCTCGAGGGCCGAGAGATAGGCCGGCGTGACGCCGAGCACGCCCGCCATTTCGGCGAGCGTGATGCCGCGCTGCTCCCGCAGTTCCCTGACGCGCCGACCGAAGGGCGTCACGGCCCCGCCTCACGCGCCCGGCGCAGACGGACATAGAGCGCGCCCGAGCCGCCATGGCGCTGCTGCGCTTCCTCGAAGCCGACGACGAGCGGGCGCAGATCGGGCAGGCGCAGCCAATGCGGCACGACCCGGCGCAGCACCCCGCGCTCATCGCCGAAGAGGGCCGTGCCGGCCGCGCCCTTGCCGGTCACGACGAGCGCCAGGCGGGTGCCGCGTCCCTGCTCGCGGCGCAGGAAGGCGCGCAGAGCCAGATGGGCCTCGTCCTGCCGCATGCCATGGAGATCGATGACGGCTTCGACGCCCTGCTGGCCGCGCCTCAGCTGCTGTCTCTTATACACATCTGACGCTGCCGACGATCTA
>LSIG01000022.1 GCA_001556125.1 Rhizobiales bacterium CCH10-E5
CGTCACGAAGGCGCTCGAAGATCCGCTTCGCCGTATGACGCTGCTTCACCGGTGATGTCCGATCTGCCTCCAGGATCGCTTCGATCACCGGCAGAAGCGGACCCAGCTTCGGCTTCTCGACCGGCTTCGTGCGTGTGTAGCCCGGCGGCAGCGAGAACCGGCACATCTTAGCAACCGTCTCGCGGCTCAGCCCGAACACGCGAGCCGCTTCCCGCCGGCTCTTCTCCTGGTTGAAAACGAAATCGCGAACCGCCGCGTAAATCTCCACAGCGAACATCCCCGCCAACCCCGAAAGGGGTCAGCCTATCCAGTGGCCGACTTTTACGCCGCCCGCGCCGGCACAAACGCCGGCGCTCCACTGGATGGTTTTCTCACCGCCGTGCACAC
>LSIG01000220.1 GCA_001556125.1 Rhizobiales bacterium CCH10-E5
GGAATCCCGGCCGGTCAATTATCGGAATGATGGCCGGTCGGAATCGGAATCCGCAGCCATGGCGTTCGACGAGCAGGAGATCAACCGGTCGCGAACCCCGGTGATGGTCGAGGCTGCGATGCAGCAGGATGCGCGTGAACTGGGCATCACCATGAACAAGGCGCCGATGCCGCCCGGCTCGCCGAGCCGGCACTGAGGACCTGAAGCCGATGTCCTTCGTGATCTACGACCTCGAGACGAGCGGGCTCGCACCGCAATGGAACGTGCCGATGCAGGCGGCCATGATCCATACCGATGAGAACCTCCAGCCTTTGGGCGAGCTCTCGCTCCGCTGCCGCCTGCCGGCTCATATCGTACCGTCGCCCGGTGCTCTGCTGACGACGGGCGTCCGGCCAGAGCAGCTCGAACAGGCGCCGCTGTCGTCGACGGAGATGCTGAACGTCATCGCGAAGGCGCTGGCGTCCTGGGCGCCCGCGACCATAATTGGCTACTCCGCTATCCGGTTCGACGACGAGATCCTCAGACACGCGTGCTTCACCCATCTTCTGCCGCCCTATGCGACGCAATTGAACGGCAATCGGCGCGCCGACCTGCTGACCATAGTCAGGGCGGTGGCGATGCTGGAGCCTTCCGCTCTGACCATACCGCTTGGCGCGACGGGCAAGCCGAGCTTCAAGCTCGGCAACATCTGCCGGGCCAACGGCATCGCGCTGTCAGAAGACGAGGCGCATGACGCGCTGGCCGACACCAGGGCGACGCTGGCGCTGT
>LSIG01000221.1 GCA_001556125.1 Rhizobiales bacterium CCH10-E5
CAACCCCTTGGAATCACGAGTGCCCCAGTCGCTCAACCCTTTCGGGACGGGCTCTTAGCTCGTCGAGGATAAGCAGTTCGTCAGGCGAGAAGCCGCGAACGGCAGTAGAGCCGGCTAGATCTCGCGCCTCTTCCAGGTTCAATGCGTCAACCGCATCATTGTGAGGGCGTTCTCGGGAAGGCGCGAGGCGATCGACGGCCCAGGCCATCGCGGCAGGCTCATAGAGCCGACCGTCCAGCCAGGCGCGTAGGCTCCCTAGATATCCTCCCCCGTCCGGTCCAACTCGGCTGCTGTCGCCCAATGATCCCGTTTCGCTCGGTCGACCCTCCTCGACAGCTCTGACCCACGAAAAGTCTGCGCCGAAGCCCTTGAACAGCGTGCAGTTTGTGGGCGATGCGAGCAGCAGTTCAATGACGCCCCGCTCTTCGCCGTCTACCTGCGCATGGGTGCGTCCGGCCACAGCGCGCAGACGGCGCTCGGCCCAGCACTGAGGGTTGTCGACCGAAGCCGCCCATTCCGACAAGGTGTCGTAGAGTTGCGTGTGCCGGGCGTCGGCTTCGTACAGCAGAGGCTTGACGCCCTTGGCGAGCCAGGTCTGCGTGACTTCGTCACCGTTATTCCCAATGCTATCGAAAGCATAGATCGCCTTTAGATCCGAGAACCGGCGCCGATCCGCGCTGATGACGTTCAGCAAGTATTTCAGAGGCGGGTCCTCAGCGCCATACCCGACTAGGACGAGCTGATATCGCCGCACGAGATCGTAGAGGAACCGGGCGGCCCAGCCGCTTCGCAGATATGCATCACCAAAATCCGCGCCGGTGAGCACGAGGTCCGTCGCGGCCGTTGCAGGATCGGTGATCGGGTCGGCGAGCCGGCCATGGAGGTGAAGCACACCGGCGAACTCATGCGTTCCCGGTCCTGGCAGGTCGCCACCAGCCCGCGAGCGGATCAGGCTTCCCGCTCCGCAGGCGAGCGGCCACGCGCGCTCGAAGAGCGTGTCGAAGTTCGTCGTGACGATGCGAGGGCGGCCGCTCAGAGCCCGTCCCGAAAGGGTTGAGCGACTGGGGCACTCGTGATTCCAAGGGGTTG
>LSIG01000222.1 GCA_001556125.1 Rhizobiales bacterium CCH10-E5
CACGACATTCGACATCGACATCGGCACGCAGCCGTCGACTGCGACGCCACCATCGTCCCGCGCATCCCCTCGGATACGCATTCGAAGAGCCCGAAACCCCCGCGGCGTGAGCCGGACGGGGCTTTCGGTGCGTCGGGGCGCAAAGCGTTGGTTCTCTCGCCGTCTTTCCGGGGCTTCGCGCAGCGAAGAGCCCGGAACCCAGAGCCGCAGTTCGTCGAGATCAGGCGGGCCATGCCAGCGCCCCGTTTTCGAAGGGCGTCGGTTCTGGGTTTCGGGCTCGCCCTTTGGGCGCCCCGGAATGACGGGGGATCAACAGGCGCGGGTTTGATCCAGCGCAGGGCGGGGCGCCGCGGCTTGCGGTAGGGACGCGCGTCACCTTAGAATGATTCCAAGGCGACGCTGCATTCCGAAAGTCATCCCCATGATGCTCAAGCCGTACTGGCTGCGGTTCCACCGCTGGATCACGCTCGTCTTCGCCCTGCCGCTGATCGCGCTGATCCTGAGCGGGCTCGTGCTCTCGCTCGAGCCGCTGGCCCAGCGCACGCGCCCCGCGGCGCCGGTGACCGAGGCCTCGGTGCTGGCGGCGCTGCAGAAGTTCGATCCGGAGGGCAAGGCGACCGGGCTGACGATCCGCACCTATGACCAGCTGATGACGCTGAACGGCGTCGGGCCGGACGGCTCGGTCGATGTCAGCCTGCGCAGCGGCGAGGAGATCGACGAGCCGGGCTGGGCCGAGTGGTTCGGCACGGCGCGGCAGCTGCATGAGCGGCTGCTGCTCGATCTCGGCTGGCTCGTCACCGCCTCGACCATCGCGATGCTGGGGCTGGCGCTGCTCGGCGTGCTGATGGGCTGGCCGCGCTTCCGCAACACGCTGGGCGGCTGGCACAAGGCCGGCGCCTGGCTGTTCCTGCCGCTGATCGTGCTGTCGCCGCTGACCGGGCTCGCCATCGCCTTCGGCATCAGCCTGACCCCGGCCGCGCCGGCGGGCGGGGCGCGGCCGGCGCGGCTGCCGCTGGCGGAGGCGATCCCGCTCGTCGCCCGCGCGCATGACCTCGCCGATCTGACCTCGCTGCGGCTGCGCGGCGGGCGGCTGCTGGCGCGGGTCTATGTCGGCAACCGGCTGACCGGCGTGGTGGTGACGCGCGAGGGGCTCGCGACGCCGCCGATGAACTGGCCGCGCGCGCTGCACGAGGGCAACTGGCATGCGCTCTGGGGCAGCGGGCTCAATCTCGCGCTGTCGCTGGTGCTGGCCGGGCTCTGGGGCACGGGGCTGGTGATCTGGGCGAAGCGCCGCTTCCGCAAGCGCAACCCGCGGCCGCGGCTGGCGGCGGCCTGAGGCGAGGGGCGCACGCCTCATGGGCTTGCCGGGCCGGCGGGGCTGCCGTAACCCGGTAAGCCCCAGCGCCTGCCCGAAGACCGCCCCGCCATGACCGCCTCGATCGCCCAACGCTATGCCGCCCTGGTCGAGACCGGGGCGATCGAGCGCGATCCGGCGCAGGTCGCGGTGGTGAAGCGGCTGCAGGCCCTGGCCGAGGCGCTGGCCGCGCAGCGCCTGGCGCAGAAGAGCAGCGCGCTGGGCTGGCTCTTCGGCAAGAAGGCGGCGGCGAAGGACGTGCCCAAGGGGCTCTACATCTGGGGCTCGGTCGGCCGCGGCAAGACGATGCTGATGGACCTGTTCTACGACTCCGTCGCGGTGCCGCAGCGCCGGAGAGTGCATTTCCACGAATTCCTGGCCGACGTCCATGGCCGCATCCACGCCTATCGCCAGAAGCTCAAGGCCGGCGAGGTCAAGGATCCGGACCCGATCGGCCCCGTGGCGGCGGAGCTGGCGAAGGAGGCGCGGCTGCTCTGCTTCGACGAGTTCACCGTCACCGACATCGCCGATGCGATGATCTTGGGGCGGCTGTTCACGGCGCTGTTCGCCGCCGGGGTCGTCGTGGTCGCGACCTCGAATGTCGAGCTGTCGCGGCTCTATGAGGGCGGGCTGAACCGGGCGCTGTTCCTGCCCTTCGTGGCGCTGCTGGCCGAGAAGGTCGAGGTGCTCAAGTTGGAGGCGCGGACCGATTTCCGGCTGGAGAAGCTCGGCGGCGCGCCGGTCTATCGGGTGCCGGCCGATGCCGCGGCGGAGGCTGCGCTGACCGAGGCCTTCCGCAAGCTGTCCGGGGCGGCGAAGGGGCAGCGCCTCGTCATCGACGTGAAGGGCCATGAGCTGGTGGTGCCGCAGGCGGCGGGCGGCGTGGCGCGGGCGGGCTTCGGCGATCTCTGCAGCAAGGCTTATGGCGCTTCGGACTATATCGCGCTGGCGCAGCGCTTCCACACGCTGGTGCTGGACGGAATCCCCGTGCTCGCCGACGATCAGCGCAACGAGACCAAGCGCTTCATCATCCTGATCGACACGCTTTACGAGCATCATGTGAAGCTCGTCGCCTCGGCCGAGGCCGAGCCGCATGAGCTCTACCGCGCCAAGACCGGCCGCGAGGCCTTCGAGTTCGACCGCACCGTCTCGCGGCTGATCGAGATGCGCTCCGACGATTATCTCGGCCTGCCGCATGGACGGGCGGATTCGGCCGCGAGCGGCGACAGCGGCGGGCTGGTGGAGACGTGAGGGTGGGGATGCTGATGTCCGTCCCGGGGAGCCGATAGCGCCATGACCCAGCGCGAGCCCAGCGAGACCCGCATCCTCACGGTCGCCAGCGAGCATCTGCGCCGGTTCGGGCTGAAGCGCTTCACGGTCGTCGCGGTGGCCGAAGAGGCGGGCATGACCCATGCCAATGTCTACCGCTACTTTCCCTCGCGGGCGGCGCTGGTCGATGCCGTCGTCGATGTCTGGCTGAAGGCGACGGAGCGGCATCTCGCCGACATCGCCGACGGGCCGGACCCCGCCGACGACAAGCTCGAGCGGCTGATCCTTGCGCTGGCCAAGGCCAACCGCGACCTGCTGACCGAGGAGCCGCATCTCTTCGCCGCCCTGTCGCAGGCGGTGGCGAAGCGCCATGCGATCAGCCGGCGCAACCGGGCGCGGGTGCGGGCGCTGTTCGAGCGGGTGATCGACGAGGGCATCGCGTCCGGCACCTTCGAGCCGCGCGACCGCGACCGGGCGATCGCCTTCGTCATCGATGCGACCCACCGCTTCATCCATCCGGCGGCGCTGGAGCTGGAATCGGACGTGCCGCAGGCCTCGGTCGATATCCGGCTTTCGACCCTGATCCGGGTTTCGCTGCGGGTGCTGATCGCCGGGATCGTCTGACGAAATCGCGTGACGAATTACATCTCGTGTAAATTGTCATTACGGCGGTTCCGTGTCATTCTGGGGCGGTTCGTTGGGCGTTCTCCGCTAAGTATCTGAAAAGTCGAGAGGGCCGTGCCGGCGGGTCAGATCGCGACGGCCTGTGCAGGGCTTGCGGGCGAGGTCGCGCGAGGGTTGCGGCAAAAGGGCCATTTGGGCCAAAGGAACGCACGGTTTCGCCGGTTCTCCGGCATTTCGCAGCGCCAGACAAAGGACTAGGCAATGGCCCGCAAGAAGATCGCCCTCATCGGCGCCGGCCAGATCGGCGGCACGCTCGCCCACCTCGCCGGCTTGAAGGAACTCGGCGACGTCGTGCTGTTCGACATCGCCGACGGCATCCCGCAGGGCAAGGGCCTCGACATCGCCGAGTCGTCCCCGGTCGACGGCTTCGACGCCGCCTACAAGGGCACCTCGTCCTATGAGGACATCAAGGGCGCCGATGTCGTCATCGTGACCGCCGGCGTGCCGCGCAAGCCCGGCATGAGCCGCGACGACCTGATCGGCATCAACCTGAAGGTGATGAAGGCGGTCGGCGAGGGCATCAAGACCTACGCGCCCAAGGCCTTCGTGATCTGCATCACCAACCCGCTCGACGCGATGGTCTGGGCGCTGCAGAAGTTCTCGGGCGTGAAGCCCAACATGATCTGCGGCATGGCCGGCGTGCTCGACTCGGCCCGCTTCCGCCACTTTCTGGCCGACGAGTTCCAGGTCTCGGTCAAGGACGTCTCGGCCTTCGTGCTCGGCGGCCATGGCGACGACATGGTCCCGCTGGTGCGCTATTCCGGCGTCGCCGGCATCCCGCTGCCCGACCTCGTCAAGATGAAGTGGACGACGCAGGAGCGTCTCGACGCCATCGTCGAGCGCACCCGCAAGGGCGGCGGTGAGATCGTCAACCTGCTCAAGACCGGCTCGGCCTTCTATGCGCCGGCGGCCTCCGCCATCGCGATGGCCGAGAGCTATCTCAAGGACCAGAAGCGCGTCCTGCCGGCTGCCGCCGCGCTGCGCGGTCAGTATGGCGTCAAGGACATGTTCGTCGGCGTGCCGGTGGTGATCGGCGCCAAGGGTGTCGAGCGGGTCGTCAAGATCCGCCTCAACGCCGCCGAGAAGGAGATGCTGTCGAAGTCGGTCGCCTCGGTGCAGGGCCTGATCGACGCGTGCAAGGCCATCGATTCGTCGCTGGCGTGATCCGGGAGGGTCGTCCGGGCCGGCGTTCGCGCCACGGCCCGGGCGATCCGCCCCGCGCCATCCCCCATAAGCTTCCAGGGAAACCGAGCACATGAACATCCACGAATACCAGGGCAAGGCCGTTCTCAAGGAGTTCGGCGCGCCGGTCTCCGCCGGCTTCCCCGCCCTGTCGGTGGCGGAGGCGGTCGAGGCCGCCAAGAAGCTGCCCGGGCCGCTCTATGTCGTGAAGTCGCAGATCCATGCGGGCGGCCGCGGCAAGGGCAAGTTCAAGGAGCTCGGCCCCGACGCCAAGGGCGGCGTGCGTCTCGCCAAGTCGGTCGAGGAGGTCGAGGCCCACGCCAAGGAGATGCTCGGCAACACGCTCGTCACCGTGCAGACGGGCGAGGCCGGCAAGCAGGTCAACCGCCTCTATATCGAGGACGGCTCGGACATCGAGAAGGAGTTCTACCTCTCGGCGCTGGTCGACCGCGCGACCTCGCGCATCGCCTTCGTGATCTCGACCGAAGGCGGCATGGACATCGAGGCGGTCGCCCATGACACGCCCGAGAAGATCGAGACCATCACGGTCGATCCCGCCACCGGCATCATGCCGCATCACGGCCGCGCCATGGCGCGCATCCTCGGCCTCTCCGGCGACCTCGCCAAGCAGGCCGGCACGGTGCTGGGCCAGATCTACACCGCGTTCGTGGCCAAGGACATGGACATGCTGGAGATCAACCCGCTGATCGTGACCAAGCAGGGTCAGATCAAGTGCCTGGACGCCAAGATCTCGTTCGATTCCAACTCGCTCTACCGTCACCCCGAGATCGTCGCGCTGCGCGACACGACGGAAGAGGACGAGAAGGAGATCGAGGCCTCGAAGTATGACCTCGCCTATATCGCGCTCGACGGCACGATCGGCTGCATGGTCAACGGCGCCGGCCTCGCCATGGCGACGCTCGACATCATCCAGCTCTACGGCGAGAGCCCTGCGAACTTCCTCGACGTCGGCGGCGGCGCCTCGGAGGAGAAGGTGACGGCGGCGTTCAAGATCATCACCGCCGACCCGAAGGTGAAGGGCATCCTCGTCAACATCTTCGGCGGCATCATGAAGTGCGACGTCATCGCGCGCGGCGTCATCGCCGCGGTGAAGGCCGTCGGCCTGCAGGTCCCGCTGGTCGTTCGCCTCGAGGGCACCAACGTCCAGGAAGGCAAGGACATCATCTCGTCCTCGGGCCTCAACGTCATCCCCGCCGACGACCTCGACGACGCCGCGCAGAAGATCGTGGCCGCGATCAAGAAGGCTTGAGGAGCAACCATGTCCATCCTGATCGACAAGAACACCAAGGTCATCTGCCAGGGCTTCACCGGCAAGAACGGGACCTTCCACTCCGAGCAGGCCATCGCCTATGGCACGCAGATGGTCGGCGGCACCTCCCCGGGGAAGGGCGGCTCGCTCCATCTCGGCCTGCCGGTCTTCGACAGCGTCCACGAGGCCAAGGCCAAGACCGGCGCGACCGCGTCCGTCGTCTATGTGCCGCCTCCGGGCGCGGCGGACGCGATCTGCGAGGCGATCGACGCCGAGATCCCGCTGATCATCTGCATCACCGAGGGCATCCCGGTGCTCGACATGGTCAAGGTCAAGCGTTCGCTGATCGGCTCGAAGTCGCGGCTGATCGGGCCCAACTGCCCCGGCGTCGTGACGGCGGGCGAGAGCAAGATCGGCATCATGCCGGCCAACATCTTCAAGCCCGGTTCGGTCGGCATCGTCTCGCGCTCGGGCACGCTGACCTATGAGGCGGTGTTCCAGACCACCCGCGAGGGCCTCGGCCAGACGACCGCCGTCGGCATCGGCGGCGACCCGGTCAAGGGCACCGAGTTTATCGACATGCTCGAGATGTTCCTGGCCGACGACAAGACCGAGTCGATCGTCATGATCGGCGAGATCGGCGGCTCGGCCGAGGAGGACGCGGCGCAGTTTATCAAGGACGAAGCCAAGCGCGGTCGCAAGAAGCCGATGGTCGGCTTCATCGCCGGCCGCACGGCCCCTCCCGGCCGCCGCATGGGCCATGCGGGTGCGATCATCTCGGGCGGCAAGGGCGGCGCCGAGGACAAGATCGCGGCCATGGAAGCGGCCGGCATCCGGGTCTCGCCGTCGCCGGCGCGCCTTGGAAAGACCTTGGTCGAGGTGTTGAAGGGCTGAGGCCGCAGAGCGGCAAAAGGGCGTCATGGTCGGGCTTGACCCGACCATCTCTCCCCGAGCCAGCTCCCGCAGAGATGCTCGGGTCAAGCCCGAGCATGACGACGTAGCAGGCAGGCAGGAAAAGGGCGGAAACGATCATGGCTCGCCAGGACATCAACGAGGCTCTCGCGCAGACGGGTTTCCTCTATGGCGGCAACGCGGCCTATATCGAGGACCTCTATGCCCGCTATCAGGCCGATCCGAAGTCGGTCGACGAGCAGTGGCAGGGCTTCTTCGCCGGGCTGAAGGACGAGGGCCAGGCCATCGTCCAGAACGCCAAGGGCGCCTCCTGGGCCAGGCCGAACTGGCCGATCCACGCCAATGGCGAACTCGTCTCGGCGCTGGACGGCAACTGGGCCGTGGTCGAGAAGGTCGTTTCCGACAAGCTCAAGGGCAAGGCCCAGGCCAAGGGCGTCGAGATCTCGCCCGCTGACGTGCAGCAGGCGACGCGCGATTCCGTGCGCGCCATCATGCTGATCCGCGCCTACCGCATGCGCGGCCATCTCCATGCCAAGCTCGATCCGCTCGGCATCGAGAGCCGCACGGACCATGAGGAGCTGTCGCCGGCGGCCTTCGGCTTCGGCGAGGCCGATCTCGACCGTAAGATCTTCATCGACAACGTGCTCGGCATGGAATTCGCCACGGTGCGCGAGATGGTCGCGGTGCTGCAGCGGACCTATTGCAGCACGGTCGGCATCGAGTTCATGCACATCTCCGATCCAGAGCAGAAGGCCTGGCTGCAGGAGCGCATCGAGGGGCCGGACAAGGAGATCGCCTTCACCCGCGAGGGCAAGAAGGCCATCCTGAACAAGCTGGTCGAGGCCGAGGGCTTCGAGAAGTTCATCGATCTGAAGTATACTGGCACCAAGCGCTTCGGCCTCGACGGCGGCGAGGCTCTGATCCCGGCGCTGGAGCAGATCATCAAGCGCGGCGGCGCGCTCGGCGTGCGCGACATCGTCGTCGGCATGGCCCATCGCGGCCGCCTCAATGTGCTGACCCAGGTTCTGGGCAAGCCGCATCGCGCGCTCTTCCACGAGTTCAAGGGCGGCTCCTTCGCCCCTGACGACGTCGAGGGCTCCGGCGACGTGAAGTACCACCTCGGTGCCTCGTCCGACCGCGAGTTCGACGGCAACAACGTCCATATCTCGCTGACCGCGAACCCCTCGCATCTCGAGATCGTCGATCCCGTGGTGCTCGGCAAGGTGCGCGCCAAGCAGGACCAGTTCGGCGACATCGTCGAGCGCTCCAAGGTGCTGCCGCTGCTGATCCATGGCGACGCGGCCTTCGCCGGCCAGGGCGTCGTGGCGGAGTGCCTCGGCCTGTCGGGGCTGAAGGGGCACCGCACCGGCGGCTCGATCCACTTCATCATCAACAACCAGATCGGCTTCACCACCTATCCGCGCTATTCGCGCTCCTCGCCCTATCCCTCCGACGTTGCGAAGATGGTCGAGGCGCCGGTGTTCCATGTGAACGGCGACGATCCGGAGGCGGTGGTCTTCGCGGCGAAGGTCGCGATCGAGTTCCGGCAGAAGTTCCACAAGCCGGTCGTCATCGACATGTTCTGCTATCGCCGCTTCGGCCATAACGAGGGCGACGAGCCGGGCTTCACCCAGCCGCTGATGTACCGCAAGATCCGCGGCCACAAGACGACGCTGGAGCTCTATACCGCCAAGCTCGAGGCCGAGGGCGTGCTGTCGGCCGCCGAGGTCGACGAGGCCCGCGCCGCCTGGAAGGGCAAGCTCGAGGTCGAGTTCGAGGCCGGCCAGGCCTTCAAGCCGAACAAGGCAGACTGGCTCGACGGCCGCTGGGCCGGCATGAAGGCGATCCGCGCCGACGAGGACGATCCGCGCCGTGGCGCCACCGGCGTCGACGCGAATGTGCTGCGCGAGATCACCGAGAAGATCACGGCGGTACCGCCGGGCTTCAACGTCCACAAGACGATCCAGCGCTTCCTCGACAACCGCCGCAAGGCGGTCGAGACCGGGCAAGGCATCGACTGGGCGACCGCCGAGGCGCTGGCCTTCGGCTCGCTGCTGCTGGACGGCAACCCGGTCCGCCTCTCCGGCCAGGATTGCGAGCGCGGCACCTTCTCGCAGCGCCATTCGGTGCTGATCGACCAGGAGACCGAGGCGCGCCACACCTCGCTCAACCATATCCGCGACGGCCAGGCCCGCTACGAGGTCATCAATTCGATGCTCTCGGAAGAGGCCGTGCTCGGCTTCGAATACGGCTACTCGCTGTCGGAGCCGAACGCGCTGACGATGTGGGAGGCGCAGTTTGGCGACTTCGCCAATGGCGCGCAGGTCGTGTTCGACCAGTTCATCTCGTCTGGCGAGCGCAAGTGGCTGCGCATGTCGGGCCTCGTCTGCCTGCTGCCGCATGGCTATGAGGGCCAGGGGCCGGAGCACTCCTCCGCCCGCCTCGAGCGCTTCCTGCAGATGTGCGCCGAGGACAACATGCAGGTGGCGAACTGCTCGACGCCGGCGAGCTACTTCCACATCCTGCGCCGCCAGCTGAAGCGCGACTTCCGCAAGCCGCTGATCCTGATGACGCCGAAGTCGCTGCTGCGCCACAAGCGCTGCGTCTCGACGCTGGACGAGCTGGCCGAGGGCTCGACCTTCCACCGCGTGCTGCATGACGACGCCGAGCGCGGCAACTCGACGACCAAGCTGGTGAAGGACGGCAAGATCCGTCGCGTGGTGCTTTGCACCGGCAAGGTCTATTTCGACCTGCTGGAGGAGCGCGAGAAGCGCGGCATCGACGACGTCTATCTGATGCGCGTCGAGCAGCTCTATCCCTTCCCGCTGAAGTCGCTGGCTCAGGAGCTGGCGCGCTTCAAGGGCGCCGATGTCGTGTGGTGCCAGGAGGAGCCGAAGAACATGGGCTCCTGGACCTTCGTCGAGCCCTATCTCGAATGGGTGCTGGGCCATGCCGGCTCGAAGTCGAAGCGGCCGCGCTATGTCGGCCGTCCGGCCTCGGCCGCGACCGCGACCGGCCTGATGTCCAAGCATCTCGCCCAGCTCAACGCCTTCCTGGACGAAGCCTTCGCCGGCTGACGCCCAGACACCGACACCGTCAGACAGAACAGAACAGAGGCCTGACATGGCGACCGAAATCCGCGTACCCACCCTCGGCGAATCCGTCTCCGAGGCCACCATCGGCAAGTGGTTCAAGAAGCCGGGAGACGCCGTTAAGGCGGACGAGCCGCTGGTCGAGCTCGAGACCGACAAGGTGACGCTCGAGGTCAACGCCCCGGCCGCTGGCGTGCTCGGCGAGATCGTCGCCAAGGAAGGTGACACCGTTGGCGTCAGCGCGCTGCTGGGCATGATTTCGGCGGGTGGCGCGGGTGCCGCGCCCGCCGCCAAGGCCGAGGAGAAGAAAGCCGACACGGCGATCGCGCAGGCGTCCGGCAAGGCCGGAGAGACCACCACCGCCGCCGCCGAGGCGAAGTCCGGCGCGGTCGCCGGCGACAGCGAGATCAAGCCCGCCACCAAGGCCGGCGATTCCGGCCCGGCCGTCTCGCGTCTCGCCGCCGAGAGCGGCGTCGATCCCTCGACTGTCAATGCCTCGGGCAAGGACGGCCGCGTCACCAAGGGCGACATGCTGGCCGCGATCGCGACCGGCCCGGCGGTCGCCGCCGCGGCCCCGGCCACGCCGGTTCAGGTGCGTGCGCCGTCGCCGGTGGACGACGCCTCGCGCGAAGAGCGCGTCAAGATGACGAAGCTGCGCCAGACCATCGCGCGCCGCCTCAAGGAGGCGCAGTCCAACGCCGCCATGCTGACGACCTTCAACGAGGTCGACATGACCAACGTCATGGCGCTGCGCAACCAGTACAAGGACGTCTTCGAGAAGAAGCACGGCGTGAAGCTCGGCTTCATGGGCTTCTTCGTGAAGGCCTGCGTGCAGGCGCTGAAGGAGATCCCGGCCGTCAACGCCGAGATTGACGGCACCGACATCATCTACAAGAACTACTACCATATCGGCGTCGCCGTCGGCACCGAGAAGGGCTTGGTGGTTCCGGTGGTGCGCGATGCCGACCAGCTCTCTATCGCCGGCGTCGAGAAGAAGATCGGCGAGTTCGGCAAGAAGGCCCGCGACGGCGCCCTCAAGATCGAGGAGATGCAGGGCGGTACCTTCACCATCTCGAACGGTGGCGTCTACGGCTCGCTGATGTCGACGCCGATCCTGAACGCGCCGCAGTCGGCGATCCTGGGCATGCACAAGATCCAGGAGCGCCCGGTCGTGGTCGGCGGCAAGATCGAGATCCGCCCGATGATGTATCTGGCGGTTTCCTACGACCACCGGATCATCGACGGCAAGGAAGCGGTGACCTTCCTCGTCCGCATCAAGGAAGGCCTGGAGGATCCGGCCCGTCTCGTCCTGGACCTCTGAGGCCGTGGCCGTGCAGGGCGATGGAGCCATGGCGGCGCTGGGCGTCGCGGGCGTCGTCCTCCTGCTCGTCCATATCGCCGCCCAGGTAACGAGCGTCACGCGGGAGCGCGGTTCGGCCTGGAATGCCGGCCCGCGCGACGACGGGAGCGCCCCCACGGGGAAGTTCGCCGGACGCGCCGACCGCGCGCTGCGGAACTTCCAGGAGACCTTCCCGGCCTTCGTGCTTCTGGTCGCGCTGCTGATGCTGCGGGATCGCGCGGATGGGATCGGGCTCCTCGGCGGCCTGATCTGGCTGGCGGCGCGGGTGGTCTATCTGCCGCTCTATCTCGCCGGCGTCCCCCGCCTGCGTACGCTGGTCTGGCTCGTCTCGCTCGCGGGGCTGATGCTGATGGCGGTGCGGGTGGTTTTCTGAGGGCAAGGGAGACGTCCATGGCCATCCGTCCCGTTCGCTTGCGTCCGATCCCGGGCCCGTCCGTCGCCCGAACCTGATATCATCGCCTGAATCTCACGAGAGAAGCTCCATGTCCTACGATCTCGTCGTCATCGGTACCGGCCCCGGCGGCTATGTCTGCGCCATCCGCGCCGCCCAGCTCGGCCTCAAGGTCGCGGTGGTCGAGAAGCGCAAGACGCATGGCGGCACCTGCCTCAACGTCGGCTGCATCCCCTCCAAGGCGATGCTGCATGCCTCCGAGATGTTCGAGGAGGCCGCGCACAGCTTCGGCAAGCTCGGCATCGTCGTCGGCGAGCCCAAGCTCGACCTCAAGGCGATGTTCGCCCACAAGCAGGAGACGGTCGACGCCAACGTCAATGGCGTCAGCTTCCTGCTGAAGAAGAACAAGATCGAGCCCTTCCACGGCACCGCCTCGATTCCCGGAGCCGGCAAGGTCGTCGTCACCGCTGAGGACGGCTCGACCAAGGAGCTCGAGACCAAGAACATCGTCATCGCCACCGGCTCCGAGGCCGCCGGGCTGCCGGGCGTGACGATCGACGAGAAGACGGTCGTGACCTCGACGGGGGCGCTCGAACTCGCCGCCGTTCCGAAGGAGCTGGTCGTGGTCGGCGCCGGCGTGATCGGCCTCGAGATCGGCTCGGTCTGGAGCCGGCTCGGCGCCAAGGTCACCGTGATCGAATATCTCGACCGCATCCTGCCCGGCATGGACGCCGAGGTCGCCAAGCAGTTCCAGCGCATCCTGGAGAAGCAGGGCTTCACCTTCCGGCTCGGCGCCAAGGTCACCAAGGTCGAGACGGGCGCCAAGGGCGGCGCGACCCTGACCGTCGAGCCTTCGGCCGGCGGCGAGGCGAGCACGCTGTCCGCCGACATCGTGCTGGTGGCGATCGGCCGCCGCCCGAATACGGACGGTCTCGGGCTGGAGGGCGCGGGCGTCGCCACCGAGCGCGGTCGCGTCGTCATCGACGACCATTTCAAGACCAATGTCGCCGGCATCTATGCCATCGGCGACGTGGTGCGTGGGCCGATGCTGGCGCACAAGGCGGAGGATGAGGGCGTCGCGGTCGCCGAGATCATCGCAGGCCGAGCCGGCCATGTGAACTATGACGCGATCCCCGGCATCGTCTACACCTCGCCGGAGGTGGCTTCGCTCGGCAAGACCGAGGAAGAGCTGAAGGCGGCGGGCGTCGACTACAAGGTCGGCAAGTTCCCCTTCACCGCCAATGGCCGCGCCCGCGCCATGCGCCAGACCGACGGCTTCGTGAAGGTGCTGGCGGACGCCAAGACCGACCGCGTCCTGGGCTGCCACATCATCGGGCCGCGCGCCGGCGATCTGATCGCGGAAGTGACCGTGCTGATGGAGTTCGGCGGCTCGTCGGAAGACCTCGCCCGCACCTGCCACGCCCATCCGACGCTGGCCGAGACGGTCAAGGAAGCGGCGATGGCCGTCGAGAAGCGCCAGATCCATATGTGATCTGGCGCCGATCTTCGCGTCCGGCCCTGTCTGGTGTAGGATGGGGCCATGACGCGGGATGAGGCCACTGCCGAACTGGCACGACATGCGGACGCGCTGCGCGCCCGCGGGGCCGAGGCTGCGTATCTGTTCGGCTCGACCGCGCGCGGCGAGTCCCGCGAGGACAGCGATCTCGACGTCTTCATCGACGTCGCACCGGGCCGAAAATTCTCGCTGATCGATCTCGCCGGGATGCACGCCTTCCTCGTCGATGCCATTGGAATCGAGATCGATCTGACGACGCGCAACAGCCTGCATCCCAAGCTCCGCGATCAGATCGAGAGCGAAGCCGTCAGGATCTTCTGATGGCGCGCGACGTCGCCGTCGTCCTGCAAGAAATCCTGGATGCCATCTCTCTCATCGAGGAGGCTGCGGCCGGGCATGATCTGGCCAGCTTCCGCGCCGACCGGTTTCTCCAACGCGGTACCGAGCGCTTGCTGGAGATCATCTCCGAAGCGGTGCGGCATCTCCCCGATGACCTTCTCGCAACGCGGAAGGATGTCGATTGGCACGGCATCCGCGCCATCGGAAACCTGACGCGGCACGAGTACTACCACATCGATCCGGACATTGTTTGGAATGTCGTCAGTGACGACCTGCCGCCATTGCGGCAGGTGATCGAAGGGTTTCTGGCCTGACAGGGCCGATGGTGATCCGGATCAGCCGCCCCGCCGCGCCTTGAACGCCGTCAGCGTGTTGCGCAGCAGGCAGGCGATCGTCATCGGGCCGACGCCGCCCGGGACGGGGGTGATCGCGCCGGCGATCTCGACGGCCTCGGCGAAGGCGACGTCGCCGGTGAGCTTGCCGTCGGGCAGGCGGTTGATGCCGACATCGATGACGGTGGCGCCGGGCTTGATCCACTCGCCCCTGACGAAGCCGGGGCGGCCGACGGCGGCGACGACGATGTCGGCGCGGCGCACCACGGCGGCCAGATCCTTCGTGCGCGAATGGGCGATCGTCACCGTGCAGTCGGCCTGAAGCAGCAATTGTGCGACGGGGCGGCCGACGAGCTCGGAGCGGCCGATCACCAACGCCTCGAGCCCCGACAGCGCAGGCAGGACGCTCTTCAGCAGCAGCATCGAGCCCAGCGGCGTGCAGGGCACGAGCAGGTGCTCCGGATCGATCTTGCCGCCGGCGAGGCGGCCGGCATTGAGCGGGTGCAGCCCGTCGACATCCTTGGCGGGGTCGATGGCGTCGATCACGGCGGCAGTGTCGAGATGCTTCGGCAGCGGTAGCTGCACGAGGATGCCGTCGACTGCGTCGTCGGCGTTGAGCTCGGCGAGCTTAGCGAGCAGGGTTTCCTGGCTGGTGTCGGCCGGCAGGCGGTGGGCGACCGAGTTCATGCCGACCTCGACCGCCAGCTTCTCCTTGGACGCGACATAGACGCGGCTGGCGGGATCGTCGCCGACCAGCACCACATGCAGGCCGGGCACCCTGCCACTCGCCGCCTTGATGCCGGCGACCTCAGTCGCAATCTGCGCGCGCAAGGCGGCGGCGATGGCCTTGCCGTCGATCAGTCTGGCCTGCGGCATGGGGACACTCTCCATCGGCGGGAAGCCGCCCTCATGCGGCGCCGGCTTGCCCGCCGTCAAGCGCGCCGGTATCGATCGTGCATGGCGAGGCCGATGGAGATGCTGTTCCCGTGAGTACCGGTTTCGCCGCTGTGCCGTCCGCCCCGTCCTTTCGCCTGACGGCCGCCCGCGTGCCGCTCTGCCTCGTCGCGGCTGGCGGGCTCGCCGCCGATCGCGACGGGCTGGCGCTGGTCGATATCGCGCTGGAGGAGGGGCGGATTGCCTCGATCCTGCCGGCGGGCACCGAGGGGCTTGGCGAAGGGCCTGTCGTCGGTCTCGACGGCGGCATCGTGCTGCCGCGCCTGGTCGATTGCCATATCCATCTCGACAAGGGCCATATCTGGCCGCGCCGGCGCAATCCCGATGGCAGCTTCATGGGCGCGCTCAACAGCGTCATGGCCGACCGCGAGGCGAATTGGTCGGCAACCGATGTCCGCGGGCGGATGGATTTCGGCCTGCGCTGCGCCTTCGCGCATGGCACGGCGGCCGTGCGGACGCATATCGATTCGCTGGGCAAGCAGATCGGGATTTCGTGGCCGGTGCTGGCGGAGCTGCGCGCGGAATGGGCGGGGCGGATCGCGATCCAGGGCTCGCCGCTCTTCGGCATCCAGTTCGCGCTCGACGAAGGCCATGTCCGCGATGTGGTCGCAGCGGTGAAGGCGCATGGCGACCGGCTGTTCGGCTGTGTCAGCTACATGATCCCCGAACTCGACGCCGCGCTGGACGTGATCTTCCGCACCGCGATCGAGAATGGCTTCGATCTCGACTTCCATGTCGACGAGACCAACGATCCGGCCGCGCGCTCGCTGGAGCACATTGCGGACGCGGCGATCCGGCATCGTTTCAAGGGCAAGATCCTGGCCGGGCATTGCTGCTCGCTGGCGCTGCAGGAGCCGCAGGCCGAGGCGCGCATCATCGCCAAGGTCAGGGAGGCCGGCATCGCGGTGGTCTCGCTGCCGATGTGCAACATGTATCTGCAGGACAGGACGCCCAGCCGCACCCCGCGCTGGCGCGGCGTCACCGCGCTGCATGAGCTGAAGACGGCGGGCGTGCCGGTGATGATCGCGTCGGACAACACCCGCGACCCGTTCTACGCCTATGGTGACCTCGACCTGATTGAGGTGCTGCGCGAGGGCACCCGCATTCTCCAGCTCGACCATGCCGGGACCGACTGGGCCAATGTGGTGGCGCGGACACCGGCTTCCATCATGGGGCTGGATGGGAAGGGCGTGCTGTCGCCCGGCGGCTCGGCCGACCTGATCCTGACCCGCGCACGCGACTGGACCGAGTTCTTCGCCCGCCCCCAATCCGACCGCACGGTGCTGGTGGCCGGCCGCGCGATCGACACGACGCTGCCGGATCATCGCGAGCTGGATCCTCTGATGGGTGGGCGGTCGTGACGTCCGAACCGTCGATCCATCCTCGACGTCATCCTGGGCGGCCGAAGGCCGGCCCGGGATCCATCGTCGAGCGCATCGCCCTTCGATGGATCCCGGCGCTTCGCTGCGCTCGCGCCAGGATGACGGTCGAGGGGATCGAAGGGGTCGAGCCAACCTGGGAAACGCGAGAGCCATGACCACCCGCTACGACATCGCCGCGCTCAAGGCCCGCCTCGGCTCTATCCGCAGCGAGGACAATCCGGCGCTGGTGAAGCAGAAGAGCCGCGACTTCTTCTGGTACTCGCCGGTGCTGAAGCGGCAGCTCGACCATGTCACCGCCGATCTGGTGGTTTCGCCCACGAGCGAGGCGCAGGTGCTGGAGGTGCTCGCCGCCTGCCATGCGCTCGGCATCCCGGTGACGCCGCGCGGCACGGGCACGGGCAATTACGGCCAGGCGATGCCGCTCTCGGGCGGGGTGCTGCTCGATCTCTCGGGCTTCGACAAGGTGCTCGACATCGCGCCGGGGCGCTATGTCGCCGAGCCCGGGGCGATCATGGCGCGGATCGACGAGCAGACGCGGGCGCATTCGCGGCAGGAATTGCGGCTGCACCCCTCGACCTACCAGACGGCCTCGATCGGCGGCTTCATCGCGGGCGGTTCGGGCGGCGTCGGCTCGATCAAATGGGGTGGCCTGCGCGACTGGGGCAACATCATCCGGCTCCGGGTCGCGACGATGGAGGCGAGCCCCCGCATCCTCGAACTCCAGGGCGAGGATTTGCACAAGGTCGCCCATGCCTATGGCACCAACGGCATCATCACGCAGGTCGAGATGCCGCTCGGGCCGGCCTATGAGTGGGTCGACGCGATCCTCGGCTTCGACAGTCTGCGCGGCGCGACGGAGTTCGCCAACAGTCTCGGCGAGCAGGACGGGCTGGCGCTGAAGAATCTTTGCGTTGTCGCGGCGCCCGCGCCGCACGACTATTTCCTGCGCCACCGCAAGTTCCTGCCGCGCGACAGCCATCTCGTCATCGTCATGGTCGCCGATTTCGCGGTCGAGTCGCTGCTCGCCTATGCGCGGCGCTTCAAGGGCGCGGAACTGCTGCTGCGCTCGGACAAGCTGTCGGCGGAGGAGGCGAAGGGCCTGCCGCCGGCTTATGAGCTGGGCTGGAACCACACCACGCTGCGGGCGCTGCGGGTCGATCCCGCGATCACCTATCTGCAGGTGCTCTATCCCTTCCCGAACCAGGTCGATCTGGTCGATCGCATCCATGCCCGCTTCGGCGACGAGGTGATCTGCCATCTCGAATTCGTCCGCTTCGACGGCAAGGTCACCTGCTTCGGCCTGCCATTGGTGCGCTTCACCACGGAGGAGCGGCTGGAGGAGATCATGACGATCCATGAAGAGATGGGCGCGCCGATCTTCAACCCGCACCGCTACACGCTGGAGGAGGGCGGCATGAAGCAGACCGACGAGGCGCAGCTGTCCTTCAAGCGCGAGGCGGACCCGCAGGGCCTGCTCAACCCGGGCAAGATGATCGCCTGGGAGGATCCCTCCTATGATTACAAGGCGGGCGGCACCTTCCTGTTCCGCAGCCTCTCCGAAGCCGGGGTCGGCTGAGGATGCGCGTCCTCGTCCTCTACGCCCATCCCAATCCCGAGAGCTTCGGCGCCGCGCTGCATGGCACGGTCGTCGAGGCTTTGAGGGCGGCGGGGCACGAGGTCGATGATTGCGATCTGTATTCCGAGGGGTTCGATCCGGTGCTGAGCCGGGCCGAGCGGGTCGGCTATCACGACCTCGCCACGAACACCGATCCGGTTGCCGGCTATGTCGCCCGCGTCCAGGCGGCGGAGGCGCTGGTGCTGTGCTTCCCGGTCTGGAATTTCGGCTATCCGGCGATCCTCAAGGGCTTCTTCGACCGCGTCTTCCTCCCGGGCATCTCGTTCAAGCTCGTCGACGGCAAGGTCCGGCCCAATCTCTGGAACATTCGCCGGCTCGTCGCCGTCACCACCTATGGCGGAACGCACTGGCGGGCGTTGCTGATGGGGGACCCGCCACGCAAGGCGGTCTGCCGCGTGCTGCGGGCGGTGTGCCACCCGACAGCGCGGCCGCGCTATCTCGCCCATTACGACATGAACCGGGCGACTCCGGAGGGGCGGGCGGCTTTTCTGGCGAGGGTCGAGGCGCAGATGCGCGCTCTGTGACAGCGCGGCCGGAACTGTCATCACACCGTCATCTTGCCGGGCGAACACGCAGCCGGCGAAGCGACTTCCTGATCCGCATAAGGATCAAGCCCGGAGTTGAGCTGGGGAGCGAGCGAGATGACCAAGGCACTCGAGAAGAGCGTCGGGCGGGCCTTGCTCGTCACCGCGCGGCTGCATCGCGCCCGGATGGGTGAGCGGCTCAACGCACTCGGCCTGTTTCCCGGGCAGGAGCAGGCGCTCAAGGCGCTCCAGCCGGCGCCGATGACCATGGGCGAACTCGCCTCGCTGCTGCGCGTCAAGCCGCCGACCGTTTCCAAGACCATCGGCCGGCTCTCGACCCAGGGCCTGGTGACGCGGGAGGGCGGCGGGCGCGACGGGCGGCTCGTCCAGGTCGCACTGACGGAGAGCGGGCACAAGACCGCCGAGGCGCTGGATGCTGTCTGGACACAGGTCGAGGAGGAACTGCTCGACCGGCTCGACGGCAAGGAGCGCAAGCAGCTGCGCCGGCTGCTGCGGAAGGCGGCCAAGGGGTTGTCCAAGGCCGGTGTCGAGGCCGACGACGCGGATGCGGATGGCGACGAGGCGGACAGCGACGCCTGAGCCCCCCATCGCGGGCGCAGCGCGCCCCGGTCGCGCATGGAGCGCATGCGCCGCGGCGCTGGCCGACCGGCGCAAATCGGTTCAATCTGGCGCGGCCATTCCAGCCGCGCATGACGGGACCCGTATTGCCCGCCGCCTCCACCCACCTGCCTGAAACCCGCCGCTCCCGACTGATCGCCATCGCGCTGATCTGCGGCGCGGTGCTGTTCTTCGCCCTGCTCGATACCAGCGCGAAATGGCTGTCGGCCTATATGGATCCCGTCCAGATCGTGTTCGCGCGCTATGCCGGCAGCATGGTGCTGGTGCTGATGCTGCTGAACCCCTGGAGCCGGCCGGGCGTCCTGCGCACGCAGCGCCCGGTGCTGCAGGGGGTGCGCTCGCTGCTGCTACTCGGCTCGACGATGCTGAACTTCGTCGCGGTCAAGTATCTGCAATTGGCCGAGACGGTCTCGATCATGTTCGCCAGCCCGCTCCTGGTCGCGCTGGTGGCGGGGCCGATGCTGGGCGAATGGCCGGGTCCGCGCCGGCTGGCGGCCATCGCGGTCGGCTTCATCGGCGTGCTGGTGATCACGCGGCCGGGCTTCGGAGGGCTGCATCCGGCGGCGATCCTCAGCGTGTTCGGCTGCATCTGCTACAGCTTCTATGCGCTGGCGACGCGGCAGCTCGCGGCCTTCGATCCGCCCGAGACGACGATGGTCTATTCCGGCGTGGCGGGCACGGTGGCGATGTTGCCGCTGATCCCATTCTTCTGGTCGATGCCGCAGACGCCGGTGGTCTGGGCGATCCTGCTCGGGACCGGGCTGATCGGCGGCTTCGGCCACTGGCTGCTGATCCTGGCGCACCGGCTCGCGCCCGCGACGGTGCTGGCGCCCTTCATCTATTCCCAGATCATCTGGATGATCGCCCTCGGCTGGTTCGTCTTCGGGCAGTTCCCCGATGGCTGGACCTTCGCCGGCGCGACGATCGTGATCGCGTCAGGCCTCTATCTGCTTTATCGCGAGCGGGTGCGGAAGGTGCCGGAGACGGCGGCGCGGATGGATTGACTTTAGGCCGTCA
>LSIG01000223.1 GCA_001556125.1 Rhizobiales bacterium CCH10-E5
ACATCGCCTTCCAGACCAACCTGCTGGCGCTCAACGCCGCGGTCGAAGCGGCGCGTGCCGGCGATGCCGGCAAGGGCTTCGCGGTCGTGGCCTCCGAAGTGCGGACTCTCGCCCAGCGCTCCAGCGAAGCGGCGAAGGACATCTCCGCGCTGATCTCGTCCTCCAATACGGAAGTTGGCGCCGGCGTGAAGCTGGTGCGGCAGGCCGGCGAGGCGCTGGAGCAGATCCTCGGCGCCTCGCAGAAGGTCGCCGCGACCATCGCCGAGATCTCGGCGGCGTCCGGCGAGCAGGCGAGCGGCATCGACGAGATGAGCCAGGCGGTCGCCCATCTCGACGAGATGACCCAGC
>LSIG01000224.1 GCA_001556125.1 Rhizobiales bacterium CCH10-E5
GCCACAGAGGGCTGGGCCGGAGCCGTGCGGCTCTGCGGTGCGACAGGCGGCGTCGGCGACGTGGGCGCGCTCGGAGCCGCCGAGGGGGCCGGGGCAGCGGGCGCCGGCGCGGCGCGGTTTGGCGGCGCGGCCGGTGTCTCGGGTGCGCGGCGCTCGTCGGAAGAAGGGCGCTCGGCCGGAGCGCGACGCTCAGGTGCCGCTGCCGGCGGGCGCGGCGGCGTCGGCCGCACGGCGGGTTCGGCGTCGGCGGGCGGCACCGGGACCGGGCGCGCACCGGGCTGGCCGGCGGGCGGGGCGGAGATCTGCGGCGCCGGGCGGGGCATCGGCGGGTCGCGTCGCGGTTCCGGTGACGCCTCGGCCGGAGCCGGGGCGCGGGGCGCGGCCGGCGGGGCGGCGCTGGGAGCCTGCGGGGCGTTCGGACGCTGGACGGACGGCGGCGCGCCAGGCCCGCGCGGCGCGGCGGGGGGACCCTCGGGGGCGTCGGCCGGCGGCGGCGCCTGGGCGAGTTCGGGGAAGCCGCCCGGAGCGGCGGCGATGCCTCCGCCGGCCTGCGACAGAACGAGGGCGGGGAGGATGGTGCCGACCAGAAGCCAGTGCTTGGTACGCGTCATGAAATCCGTTTCCGTTTTCGACTGCGAGCGAGAACGCGCCGGATGCGCTGAACCCGTCCTGAACCAAAAACGGCGGAAATCTGGCCCGGTTCCGCGCAGACCGGGCCGTCTCCTCCCTCAGATGCCGGCCTGCTCCTTCACGAAGGCGGCGATTTCGGCATGGCTGGCGAACCAGACACCCGGCATCTCCTTGATGTGGGCGATCAGCTTCTCGAGGATCCAGATGCGCGAGCGATAGGTGATGACATGCGGGTGCATCGTCAGAAGGAAGAGCCCGCCCTCCTCATAGGCGCGGTCGAATTCGCGCCGGAAGATGTCGAAGACGGCCTCGGGCGGCGTGTAGGGCCGTAGGGCCTGGAAGCGGTTCATGTTGAAATAGACCGCGTCGTCGCGGATCCATTCGACCGGCAGTTCGACCATGCCGGTCGGCTCGCCCTTCTCGATGATCTCGTAGGGGTCGTCATCGGCGAAGAGCGAGGAATCGTAGAGCAGGCCGAGTTCGCGCTCGACCGACAGCGTCACCTCGGAGAAGTCCCAGGAGGGGGTGCGCATGCCGACCGGGCGGACGCCGGTGATCTTCTCCAGCGTGTCGGCGGAGCGCAGATGCAGTTCGCGCTCGGCGTCCGGCGGAACCGCCGTGTTGACCTCGTGGATCCAGCCATGCAGGCCGATCTCGTGGCCCTCGGCGATGACGCGGCGCTGCTCGTCGGGATAGAGCAGCGCGGTGACGGCGGGCACGAAGAAGGTCGCCTGGATGTCCTCCTTCTTCATCAGTTCGAGGATGCGGGGCATGCCGACGCGGTTGCCGTATTGCCCCCAGGACAGCCGCCCGACCGACTTGCCGCCGTCGCGCAGTTCATTGGTCTCGTGATCGACGTCGAAGGAGAGCGCGACCGCGCAGCGCGCCCCGCCCTTCCACTGAGCCGGCTTCAGGTTGCGGCCGGCGCGCACGCGCTCGACCTTGGCGCGCCAGGTTTCCTCGGGCCACTGCCAGGGCAGGAGTTCGGGTTCGGACATGGGGTCTCTCCTTTTGTCGAGGCACGTCATGCTCGGGCTCGACCCGAGCATCTCTGGCCGGAGATTCTCGGGTCTGCGCTGCGCTTCGCCCGAGAATGACGGAAGAGCGTCACGCCACCGGCAGCACCGGCACCGCCGCCAGCAGGCGCTGCGTGTAGGGGGCGCGCGGGTTGTCGTAGACCTCGCCGGCCGCGCCGCTCTCGACGATCCTGCCGCGATGCATGATCGCGACGCGGTCGCAGAGATGGCGGACGACCGAGAGGTCGTGGGAAATGAAGAGCAGCGTCAGGCCAAGCTCCTGCCGCAGCCGCAGCAGCAGATTGATGATCTGCGCCTGGATCGAGACGTCGAGCGAGGCGACGGGCTCGTCGCAGACCACGACATCGGGCTGCATGGCGAGGGCCCGGGCGATGGCGACGCGCTGGCGCTGGCCGCCCGAGAACTGGTGCGGGTAACGCGCGGCGAAGGCGGGATCGAGCCCGACCGCGGCGAGCCATTGCGCGACATAGGTACCGGCCTCGGCGCGGGAGATCAGGCCGTGGGCGAGCGGCCCCTCGGCGATGCTGTCGCCGATCCGCATGCGCGGGTTCAGCGAGGCGAAGGGGTCCTGGAAGATCGTCTGGATGCGGGTGGTGATCTTGTGCGGGCGCTCGCCGTCGCTCATCACCGGCTCGCCGTCGAGCAGGATACGGCCGCTGTCGGGCGCATAGATGCCGGCGACGATCCGGCCGAGCGTCGACTTGCCGCTGCCGGATTCGCCGACGAGGCCCAGCGCCTCGCCACGGGCGATCGAGAGCGTGACATGATCCACCGCCTGCACCGCCGGCAGCGGACGGGCGAAGCCGGCCTTCTGGGCAAGCAGGCGCAGGATACCGGATTTGCGCTGGAAGCGCTTGGCGACCCCTTCCGCGACGATAGAGGGCAGGTCGGCGGCGCGGCCGCCGGTCTCGGCCTGGCGCGGCAGGCGGGGCGGCGGCGCGGCATCGGTGCCGGCGCCGCGTGCCAGCAGCGTGCCGGGCTTGGCGCGCGAGGGCAGCGAGTCGAGCAGGCCCTGCGTATAGGGGTGCTGCGGCCGGGTCAGGACCTGGAGCACGGGCCCTGCCTCGACGATCTTGCCGTAGCGCATCACGCAGACATGGTCGGCGATCGAGGCGACGGTGGCGAGGTCGTGGCTGATCCAGATCAGGGCCGTGCCGAGTTCGGCGACGAGCTCCTTCATCTCCGCCAGGATCTCGGCCTGGATCGAGACGTCGAGCGCCGTCGTCGGCTCGTCGCAGATGATCAGCCGCGGTCGGTGCAGCAGCGCGATCGCGATGGCGACGCGCTGGCGCATGCCACCGGAAAACTGGTGCGGGTAAAAGTCGATCTTGGCTTCGGGCTCGGGGATGCGGACCTGAGCGAGCGCGGCGATGCCGCGCCGGCGGCGCTCCGCCCCCGAGACGGATTCATGCGCCTCCAGCGCGAGCCCGATCTGGTCGCCGATGGTCAGCATCGGGTTCAGCGTCATCATCGGGTCCTGGAAGACCATCGAGATCGCCCTGCCGCGGATGGCGCGCAGCTCGTCCGCCGGCAGGCCGACGAGTTCGCGCCCCTCCAGCTTCACCGAGCCGCGCTCGATGCGCCCCTGCGGATCGAGCAGGCCGATGATCGAGAAGCCGGTGATGCTCTTGCCCGAGCCGGATTCGCCGACGAGGCCCATGACCTCGCCGCGCTTCAGGCTGAAGGAGACGCCGTCGACCGCCTTCACCACCCCGGCGCGGGCGTGGAAATGAGTGGCGAGGTCGGTGACCTCGAGGAGAGGCGCGTCGCTCATCGCTTCAGCCTCGGATTGACCTGGTCGCGGATGCGGTCGCCGACGAGGTTGATGGCGACGATCAGCACGATCAGGGCGATGCCGGGATAGATCGAGATCCAGTAGCGGCCCGACAGCATGTACTGGAAGCCGTTGGAGATCAGCATGCCGAGCGAGGGCTCGGTCACGGGGAGCCCGACGCCGAGGAAGGACAAAGTCGCCTCCAGCGCGATGGCGCTCGCCACCTGGACGGTCGCGACCACGATCAGCGGCGGCAGGCAGTTCGGGAAAATGTGCTTCACCACCACGCGCCAGGCCGGCAGCGGCGTCGAGAGCACCGCCTCGACATAGTCTTTGCCGCGCTCGGCGGAGGCCGCGCCATGGGCGGTGCGGGCGAAATAGGCGTATTGCGCGGCGGCGAGGGCCGCGATCAGCTGCATCTTGCCCTGGCCGAGCAGGGCCGAGAGGACGAGCGCCAGCAGGATCGCCGGGAAGGCGAGCTGCAGATCGACCACGCGCATGATGAAGGCTTCCCAGCGCCCGCCGAGATAGGCCGCGCCGACGCCCAGCGCCACGCCGATCACGAAGGCGAGCGAACCGGCGATCAGCCCCATCTGGAGCGAGATGCGCAGACCGTAGAGGATGGCCGAGAACAGGTCGCGCCCCTGCGCATCGGTGCCGAGGATATGGGTGTAGCCGGCCGAGCCGACATAGCCCGGCGGCCGGCGCGCATCCATCAGCACGAGATTGGCGAGGTCGTAGGGGTTCTGCGGGGCGACCAGCGGCGCGAAGATCGCGACGCCGAGCATCAGGAGCACGACGACGAGCGCCGCGACCGCGACCTTGCTCTCCTGGAACTCGGCCCAGAAGCGCGCGACCGGGGAGATCTCTCTGGCGGGAAGCGGCTGTTTCATCGCGAGCCCGCCCGGCGTAGCCGCGGATCGAGCCCGACATAGGCGAGATCGACGAGGAAGTTGATCATGATGAAGACGAAGGAGACGAGCATCAGATAGGCGACCATCACCGGCCGATCGAGCGAGGTGATCGAGTCGATGATCAGCTTGCCGATGCCCGGCCAGGAGAAGATCGTCTCGGTGACGACGGCGAAGGCCAGCGTCGAGGCGAATTCGAGCCCGAAGACAGTGACGAGCGGGATCGCGATCAGCCGCAGCACATGCCGGCGCAGCACTGTCCATTCGGACAGGCCGGCGGCGCGGGCGAACTTCACCGTGTCCGACAGCATCGCCTCGCGGGTGCCGGCGCGGGCGAGACGGGTCATCAGCGCGAGCTTGAAGAAGGCCAGATTGCACGCCGGCAGCAGGAGATGGCTCAGGCCGTTGGCGGTGAGGAAGCTCCACTCGACGCCGAAAAGCGGAAGGGTCGCGCCGCGCCCGCCGGCCGGCAGCCATTGCAGCTCGACGGCGAAGGCCATGATCAGGACGAGGCCGATCCAGAAGGTCGGCACCGAGAAGCCGAGGATCGAGACCGTCATGATCGCCTTGGCGGCGAAGCCGTCCGGTCGATAGCCGGCATAGATGCCCGCGGGAATGCCGATCAGCGCCGCGCCGACGACCGCCGCCAGCGTCAGCTCCAGCGTCGCCGGCAGCCGCGACAGGATGAGGTCGAGCACCGGCATGCCGAAGACGAAGGAGCGGCCGAAATCGCCCTGCAGGATGCGGCCGAGGAAGGTGAAGTACTGGACGTAGAGCGGCTGATCGAGCCCGTAGCGCGCGATCGTCTCCAGCCGGATGTCCTGGCTGACATCGGGGCCGATCAGCACGTCGATCGGGTTGCCGATGGCGTAGACGCCGACGAAGACCAGCGCCGACATCACGAGCATGACGACGAGCGCCTGCCCCAGCCTGCCGAGGATATGGGCTAACATGGCGTGAACCGTCGGCGGGCCCTCCGAGCCCTCATCCTGAGGAGCGCCGCAGGATCTGGACGGAGAGAGGAGAAAGCCATCAAGGCCAGCTCTCCACCATCGCGGAGCGCGTCTCCTCGACGCCGACCTGCCAGAGAGCGAGCATCTCGTTGTCGGAGCGCTGGTAGCGGCCTTGAAAATTGCCGTCGCCGAGGATCTCGCGTTTTTTCGGCGGCGAGGCGGCCTGGTAGGCGGGGGCGTCGAAGGGCGGCTTGAAGGCGTCGGGCATGGAGACACCTTCCAGCCGCGTCCAGGGGAAGTTCTCCATCCAGGACGCGTGGGAGGCGGCCGGGTCGACCTCGCGGACCGCGGCCTGGAAGCGCGGCCCCGCCCACCAGTTGTGCAGCCGCACGCTGGCGTCGGCATGCTTGCCCATCCACTCGGTCGCTAGCGTCATGATCGGCGAATTGCCGCCATGGCCATTGACGAGAACGATGCGGCGGAAGCCGGAGCGATAGAAGCCCTCCAGCAGATCCTCCATCACCGCGACATAGGTGCTCATGCGCAGGGAGACGGTGCCGGGATAGGCGGCAAAGCCCGGCGTCATACCATAGGCCAGCACGGGAAAGACCGGCAGGCCGAGCGGCTCGGCCGCCTCGCCCGCCACGCGCTCGGCGAGGATCGCGTCCGTCGCGAGGCTGAGATAGGCGTGCTGCTCGACGCAACCCAGCGGCAGCACGCAGCGATCGTCGCGCTGCGCCTGCGCCTCGATCTGCATCCAGTTCATTTCGGCGACACGCACGGCCCGGTCCTTGCTTCAGCGTCTTTGCGCCGCGCCCCGCAAGAATCGCGTTGCCCGCGCGACAAGGCTCCACCATCCTCGTCTTTCTCATCCTTGACTCTGGCGCCGGACAGCGTCAAGTTCCATTTGGAACTAAGTGGTGGGGAGGTGGCCATGCGGCGTGCGCCGACGGCTGTTTCGCAGGTCGGCACGGCGCGCGAGAAGGCGCTGAGCGAGCTCGACCCGCTGACGGTGACCAAGCTCTGGGACAATCCCTGCTGGCTGTCCTTCCGGCTCAACTTCGTTGCGTTCCGCTTCAACGACCCCGTCTATCGCTGGATCGAGACCCGCTACGGCCTGGTGCGCCCGGAATTCGTGGCGCTCTATGCCGTCGGTCTGCGCGACGGGGTCGCCGCCAAGAACATCGTCGCCTCCTCCGGCCTGCCCAAGAATACGCTCAGCCGCGCAATCCAGCGGCTGCTGCAGCGGCGCCTGCTGCGGCGGGAGACCGATCCGGAGGATCTGCGCAGCTTCGTGCTCTATCTGACGGGACCGGGCCGCGCGATCTTCGAGGAAACGATGCCGCTGATGATCCAGCAACAGACGGCGATGCTGTCTGCGCTGACCGACGCCGAGCAGCGCCAGTTCTGCGAACTGATGGACAAGCTGGTGATCGCCTCACCGACCTGGCCCAACGATCTCGAAAAAGAGGGAACCGCATCATGAACATCCACATCGCCCGCGTCGCCGCCCTGGCCCTGGTGCTCGGGGCCTCGGTCTCGACGGCCGCGCTCGCGCAGAACCTGACCATCGGCGTCCGCGCCGGCCCGGATTCGATCGACCCGCATTTCACCGCGACCGGCACCCATGCCGAGTCGCTGAAGCACATCTTCGACACGCTGACCTGGTCGGGCGACAAGCTGCAGATCGAGCCGCGCCTCGCCACCAGCTGGAAGGCGATCAAGCCCGACACCTGGGAGTTCAAGCTGCGCTCAGGCGTCAAATTCCATGACGGTTCGGACTTCACCGCCGAGGACGTCAAGTTCTCGATCGAGCGCATCCCGGTCGTCTCGGGCCCCAATCCGACGACGATCTACACGCGCCGCGTCAAGGAGGTGAAGATCATCGACCCGCTGACGGTCCACATCGTCACCGACGGGCCGGCGCCGAACCTGCCCAACGACTTCATCCGCCTGTTCATCGTCTCGTCCAAGGCCGCGGCCGGCCTGACCAAGGACAACGCCAACGAGACCTTCAACTCCGGCAAGGCCGCGATCGGCACCGGCCCCTACAAGTTCGTCTCCTGGACGCCGAAGGACCAGCTCGTGCTGGAGCGCTTCGACGGCTACTGGGGCCCGAAGGAGCCCTGGGCGCGCGTCGTGCGCAAGGAGCTGCCCAATGACGCCGCCCGTGTCGCCCAGCTGAAGGCCGGCCAGGTCGACATCATCGTGCGCGCGCCGGCCTCCGACGTCGCGACGCTGAAGCGCGACCCGAAGCTCTCGGTCGCCACGATCGACACGGTCTATGTCTTCAACATGGAAATCGACATGCGGGACAAGTCCCCGCAGGTCAGCGCCAAGGACGGCTCGCCCCTGCCGAAGAACCCGCTGCAGGACCCCCGCGTGCGCGAGGCGATCGATCTCGCCATCGACCGGCCGGCCCTCGTCGAGATCGCGATGGAAGGCCTCGGCGCGCCGGTCAACCAGTTGGTCACCTCCAGCATCGCCGGCTTCAACAAGAGCCTGCCGCCGCTGAAGGTCGATCTCGCCCGCGCCAAGAAGCTGCTCGAGGAGGCCGGCTACCCCAACGGCTTCAAGACCACCTTCTCCTTCACCAATGACCGCCTGCCGGGTGACCGCCAGGTCGGCACTTCGGTGGCGCAGATGCTGGCGCGCATCGGCCTCGACGTCACCGCCAATGCCCAGACGGCGGCCGTGTTCTTCCCGGCCCGGACGCGCGGCGAGTTCTCGCTCGCCATGTCGGGCTGGGGCACGCTGACCGGCGAGGCGAACTACACGCTGTCCTCCGTGGTCCATTCCAACGATCCGGCCAAGAAGCTCGGCGCCTTCAACGTGCTCGGCTACAAGAACCCCGATCTCGACAAGCTGATCCAGGACGCTTCGGTCGAGCTCGACGAAGCCAAGCGCAACGACCTGCTCGCGCAGGCCAACGCCATCGTCGCCAAGGACCGGCCGCGCCTGCCGATCGTCGCGGTGGGTTCGGCCTGGGCGATGCAGAAGGACAAGGTGACGATCGCCCCGCGCGTCGACGAGGACACGCTGGCGATGGACATCAAGCCCGCCAAGAAGTGAGGCGAGCCACTGCCGTCATGGTCGGGCTCGTCCCGACCATCCACGCCTCCGCGCATCGCGCTTGGCGCAGACGTGGATGCTCGCCACAAGGGCGAGCATGACGGGCCCGGTTCTCGCGCCGTTCCAGAAAGACCCGTCATGACCATCGCCCTCGCAATCCATGGCGGCTGCGGCACGCTGCCGAAATCCGAAATGAGCGAGGCGGAATGGGCCGAGGCCCGGGCCGATCTCGCCGCCTCGCTGCGGGCCGGCTGGGCCATTCTCAGCCAGGGCGGCACGGCGGTCGATGCCGTCGAGGCAGCCGTGCGGGTGATGGAGGATTCGCCGCATTTCAACGCCGGCCATGGCGCGGCCTTCAACGCCGAGGGCGAGCACGAGCTCGATGCCTCGATCATGGACGGGGCGACGCTCGCGGCCGGCGCGGTCGCCGCCGCCAAGCGCATCCGCAATCCGGTCAGCGCCGCCAAGGCGCTGATGCAGCGCGGCGACCCGCTGCTGCTGGTCGGCCCCGCGGCCGATACCTTTGCCGCCCATGAGGGGCTCGACACGGTCGAGAACGGGCATTTCTCGACGGAGCGGCGGCGCAAAAACCTGTCCTCGATGAAGATCCGCGAACTCGTCGGCACGGCCGGCGAGGCAAGCGAGGCCGAGAAGCACGGCACCGTCGGCGCGGTGGCTCTCGATGCGGCCGGACATCTGGCGGCGGCGACGTCCACAGGTGGCTATACCAACAAGCCGGCCGGTCGCGTCGGCGATTCCCCGATCATCGGCGCCGGCACCTATGCCCGCGACGGGCGCTGCGCGGTCTCGGGCACCGGCAAGGGCGAGTACTTCATCCGCTACTGCGTCGGCCACGAGCTGGCCTCGCTGATCGGCTACAAGGGTCTCGACCTCGAGGAGGCGAGCGCCGCCGCGCTCGGCGAACTCACCGCCCACAAGATCGGCGCCGGGCTGGTGGCGATCGACGCTCAAGGAACCATCGTCGCGCCCTACAACACGCAGGGCATGTATCGCGGCTGGGTGACGCCGGACGGGATCGTCCATGTCGCAACGCATGCTGATGTCGAGATCGCGGGGCCGGCGTGATGGCTGTTCGCGATCGGCTCCGGTCTCCCCCCTCCCCCCGCTTGCGGTGGGGAGGGCTGGGG
>LSIG01000225.1 GCA_001556125.1 Rhizobiales bacterium CCH10-E5
ATGCAGGTGGGGCTAGCCGGTCCGGGCCGCAAGGGCAACCGCGGCTTGTGCTCCTTTGCGATTGCCGGCCAATCATGGCGAAAACATCGCCCGCCGGCGGCAAAGAGCCATCGGGCAAAGCGTCCCGCCTTTCAATTTGCCGTGCGGCTGATCTACAAGAGGACGAGACCGGCATCCGGCCGGCAATCGATCGGGAGGTTAGTATGCAACGGATCATGTCCCGCCGGCGACTCGCTGGCCTTGCCACCGCCGCCCTCATTGCGCTCGCGCCCGCCGGTGCGCGCGCCCAGGACTTTATCAACGTCCTGACCGGTGGCACCTCGGGCGTCTATTACCCGCTCGGCGTCGCGCTCTCGAAGATCTATGGCGACAAGATCAAGAATGTCCGCCCGACCGTTCAGGCCACCAAGGCCTCGGTCGAGAATCTGCAACTGCTGCAGCAGGCCAAGGGCGAAATCGCCTTCACGCTCGGCGACTCGCTCGCCGCCGCCTGGAAGGGCGACGAGGAGGCGGGCTTCAAGTCCCCGCTCAAGAAGCTGCGCGGCGTCACCGCGATCTATCCGAACTATGTCCAGATCGTCGCGTCCAAGGACAGCGGCATCAAGACGCTCGCCGATCTGAAGGGCAAGCGCCTCTCGGTCGGCGCGCCGAAATCCGGCACCGAACTCAACGCCCGCGCGATCCTCGCCGCGGCCGGCATGAGCTACAAGGACCTCGCCAAGGTCGAGTATCTGCCCTTCGCCGAGTCCGTCGAGCTGATGAAGAACCGCCAGCTCGACGCCACGCTGCAGTCGGCCGGGCTCGGTGTCGCCTCGCTGCGCGACCTCGCCACCTCGGTCGAAATCACGGTGGTCGAGGTTCCGGCCGCGGTGGTCGAGAAGGCCGGAGCGCCCTTCGTCAAGGCGAATATTCCGGCCAATACCTATACCGGCCAGACAGCCGCTGTGCCCGCCGCGGCGGTGATGAACTACCTCGTGACCCATGAGGGCATGAAGGAAGAGACCGTCTACGAGATGACCAAGGCGATTTACGAGAACCTTGGCGATCTCGGGGCCGCCCATGCCGCCGCGCGCTCGATCAAGCTCGAGGGTGCGCTCGAGGGCATGCCGATCCCGCTGCATCCGGGTGCGGCGCGCTACTTCAAGGAAAAGGGCCTGAAGGTCGGCTCCTGAGCCGCGCCTGCAGTCGAATAATGGGCGGGGCCGGCATGTCTGGCCCCGCCTTTTCTCTGAGCGGATGACGACGATGAGCAAAGACGAGACGCAGCCTCTGGCCGTGCCGGATATCGGCGGCATCCATGCACAGACGCCGGCCGTGCCGGTCGATCCCGAACATGGTCTGCCGCCCGGCTTCGGCCCCGGCTGGCAGGGGCGCCTGCTGTTCTGGATCGCCGTCGCCTTCTCGCTGTTCCAGATCGCCACGGCCTTCAACGTCCCGCTCGATCATCGCCTCGCAGGGGTGAGCCTGGTCGATGTGCTGCGCCTCACCATGGCAGCCTGGCTGGTCGCGATCCTGATCCAGGCCGTCCGGTCACGGCCCTGGCTGGACATGCTGCTGGCCTTCCTGCCGATGCTGGTCGTCGTCGAGCTGCTGGCCCGTTTCGGCGGCTCGCTGCCGAACCAGATCCTCCGGGCGTTGCATGTGGGATTTCTTTGCCTCGTCGCGGGCGGCCTGCTCGCCCAGCACAAGAGCCATGGCCGGCTTGCCGTTCTCTCGGCCTGGGCGCTGGCCGGCATCGGCTTCGCCATCGGCCTCTATCACTGGGTGCTCTACGAGGAGCTGGTGGCGCGCGCGGGTGAGGTCACGCCCGCCGATCTCGTCGTCGGCATTGCGGCCATCGCCGTTCTCTTCGTCATCTGCTGGCGCTTCATGGGACCGGCCCTGCCGATCGTCTCCGGCCTCTTCCTCGCCTATTGCCTGTTCGGCCAATGGCTGCCCGCGCCGCTCAACCACCGCGGCTATTCGCTGGAGCAGGTGATCGAGCACATGTCCTTCGGCACGGAGGGTATCTACGCCACGCCGACGGGTGTCTCCGCCACCTTCATCTTCCTGTTCATCCTGTTCGGCTCCTTCCTGGAACGCGCAGGCATGATCCAGCTCTTCACCGACATCGCCATGGGGCTGTTCGGTAGCGCCCGCGGCGGTCCGGCCAAGGTCGCGGTGTTCTCCTCGGGCCTGATGGGCACGATCTCGGGCTCCGGCGTCGCCAATGTCGTCTCGACGGGCCAGTTCACGATTCCGCTGATGAAGCGCTTCGGCTACCGCCCTGCCTTCGCCGGCGGCGTCGAGGCCACAGCCTCGATGGGTGGCCAGATCATGCCGCCGGTGATGGGGGCGGTCGCCTTCATCATGGCCGAGACCATCGATGTGCCCTATGCCGACATCGTCCAGGCCGCGATCGTGCCCGCGATCCTCTACTATACGGCCGCCTTCCTCGCCGTGCATCTCGAGGCCGGCAAGCGCGGCCTCGTCGGCCTGCCGCGGGAGGAGCTTCCCAGTGCCGGCAAGGCGCTGGCGACGAAATGGTATCTGATCGCCCCGCTGGCGGTGCTGGTCTATCTGCTGTTCTCCGGCTACACGCCGCTCTTCTCGGGTTCGGTCGGGCTCGCGCTGACCGTGGTGCTGATCCTCGGCGGCTCGCTCGCGCTGGGGATCGGCTCGATCGCGCTGCGCGTGCTGTTTTGGGTCGGCCTCGGGCTGCTCTGCGCCTTCTTCTTCTGGTACGGCATCCTGGTGATGGTCGGGGTCGTGCTGCTGCTTGTCCTGGCCAGCCTCGCCACCCGCGGCGGCGCGGAGACGGTCGCGGCCTGCCGCGAGGCGCTGGCGGACGGTGCACGCCAGGCCATCCCCGTCGGTATCGCCTGCGCCGTCGTCGGCCTGGTGATCGGCACGATGACGCTGACCGGCGTCGGCACGATCTTCGGCAATGCCGTGGTGGCGGTCGGCGAGAAGTCGCTGTTCCTGGCGCTGGTGCTGACCATGGTCGTCAGCCTGATCCTCGGCATGGGCATCCCGACGATCCCCAACTACATCATCACCTCGTCGATCGCCGCGCCGATCCTGCTGAAGCTCGGCGTGCCGCTGATAGTCAGCCACATGTTCGTGTTCTATTTCGGCATCATGGCGGATCTGACGCCGCCGGTGGCGCTTGCGGCCTTCGCGGCGGCGCCGATCGCCAAGGAATCGGGATTCAAGATCTCGTTCCAGGCCGTGAAGATCGCGATGGCGGGCTTCGTCATCCCCTTCATGGCGGTCTATGATCCGGCTCTGATGCTGCAGCCCGTGCAGGGCGTCACCGGCTTTTCCTATGCGCTCGGTGCCGCCTACATCATCGGCAAGGCCTTGCTCGCCGTCACGCTGTGGGGCGCGGCGACGATCGGCTATCTGAAGCGCGACATGGCGCTGTGGGAGCGGGCTCTCGCCGCCGCCGCCGCCGCCGCGCTGGTGCTGGCGCTGCCAGTGACCGACGAGATCGGCTTCGGACTCGCTGCCCTGCTGATCGGCGTGCATCTCTGGCGCGCCCGGACGGCCGAGCGCGCTGCCGCGGCCTGATGACGCCGCGATGAGCCTCTGCCTCGCGGCGGGAGCCGTCGCGGTCTCGCTCGGTACGAGCGAGATCACCCTGTCCTGGCGGCATTCGGTCCAGAAGACGCTATGGGAGGAGGTCTGGCGTGCCGGTCCCGACGGCGTCACGCTGGTCGAGGCGCGAATTCAGGGCTCGGGCGCCGGGATGGAGGCGCCGCCGGACGCGAGGCTGGTCGACGGCTTTTGGCGCTGGACGCCGCAACTGCCTCCACAGCGGGAGGTCGTGATGCGGCGATCCGGCGCGACGGCGGACTGGCAGGTCTGCATCGCGGGACGCTGCCGGGCGATGGCGGAACTCGTGCCGCCCGAGGCGGACCCGGTGAGGCTGACCGCCTGTGGTTGAAGCGGCTTCAGCCGCCTTCGGTCAGGCGCTCGATCTTCAGCACGCGGCGCATCAGATTGACCATGGCGTAGCCGGCCAGAAGCGAGAACAGCGCCATCAGCACATAGCTTACGATGGCACCGAGTTCGAACAGGCCCGCCAGCGCCCAGCCGGAGGCCAACGCCACGCCAAACAGCTCGACCGCGATCAGGATGCCGAGCGAGATCACCATGATCAGGTTGCGCCAGTTGGTGCGCCTTGCGGCCATGTCGTCCGGTCCTCGGTCATGGCGCGCGGACGGCGCCGGTTTTCGGGCGCAAGCTCTAGCGAAGCCGGCTCTAGCATGCAACAAAATCGCGCCCCCGGCCCAGATGGTCAGTCCCGCCACGTTTGAAAAGACCCTGATGATCGATACGCCTGTCTTCGGTTCGGCCGCTGCCGCCGCGCCGCACCACCTCGCCTCCGAAGCCGGCCGCGCCATTCTCGCCGAAGGCGGCAACGCCATCGAGGCGATGGTCGCGATGGCCGCGACCATCTCGGTCGTCTACCCGCATATGAACGCGATCGGCGGCGACGGCTTCTGGCTGATCCACGAGCCGGGCGGCAAGGTGCATGCGGTCGAGGCCTGCGGGCCGGCCGGCGCGCTCGCCACCATCGCGCGCTATCGCGACAAGGGCCATGACGTCATTCCCCCGCGCGGGCCCGATTCCGCCGTCACGGTCGCGGGCGCGATCGGCGGCTGGGAGGCGGCGCTCTCGCTGTCGAAGAGCCTCGGCGGCAAGATGCCGCTGAAGGATCTGCTGGCGGACGCGATCCGCCATTGCAGCGAAGGCTACGAGATCTCTGCCTCCGAACTGCGGACCTGGCCGCAGCAGGTCGAGGCCGTGAAGGATGCGATCGGCTTCAGCGAGTTCTTCTGGCCGGGCGGCGAGCAGCCGAAGGCCGGGGCGCGGCGCAAGCCCGAGGCGCTGGGCGAGACCTTCCGCCAGCTCGCCTCGGCGGGGCTCTCGGATTTCTACCGCGGCGATGTCGGCCGCGAGATCGCCACCGACCTGGAGCGCATCGGCGCCCCCGTCACCCGCGCCGACCTGGAGGGCTACAAAGCCCGCTTCGTCGCGCCGCTCTCGATCAGGCTGCCGGGGCTGACCGTCTACAACTGCCCGCCGCCGACGCAGGGCGTCGCCTCGCTCCTGATCCTCGGCATCTTCGAGCAGCTCGGCGTCACCCGGGCCGACGGCTTCGACTACCACCACGGGCTGGTCGAGGCGACCAAGCGCGCCTTCGCGATCCGCGACCGTATCGTCACCGACCCCGCCTTCGCCACGGTCGATCCCGCGAGCGTCCTGACCGAGACGGTCTTCGCCCGCGAGGCGGCGGCGATCGACAAGCGGCGCGCCGCCGCCTGGCCGTTCAAGACCGGCGATGGCGACACCGTCTGGATGGGCGCGATCGATGGCTCGGGGCTCGCTGTCTCCTACATCCAGTCGATCTACTGGGAGTACGGTTCGGGCTGCATCCTGCCGCGCACCGGCGTCAACTGGCAGAACCGCGGCGTCTCCTTCTCGCTCGACGCCAAGGCGCTGAACCCGCTGCAGCCCGGCCGCAAGCCCTTCCACACGCTGAACCCCGCCTTCGCGCGCTTCGATGACGGGCGGATCAATTCCTATGGCGCGATGGGCGGGGACGGCCAGCCGCAGTTCCAGGCGCAGATCGTGACGCGCTACCGCTTCGGCGCGGGGCCGGCGGCGGCGGTCGATGCGCCGCGCTGGCTCTTCGGCCGGACCTGGGGGGCGGGGTCGATCTCGCTCAAGCTGGAAAGCCGGTTCGACCCGATGCTGCTCGCGCGGCTGACCGGCGCCGGCCATCCGGTCGAGGAATATTCGGAAGCCTATTCCGACCAGTTCGGCCATGCGGGCATGCTGGTGAAGCATCCGAAGGGCCATGTCGAAGCGGCACATGATCCGCGCTCCGACGGTGATGCCAAGGGCTGCTAGGGGGTGACCACGATGCTCTTCGACGATCCGTTCCGCTGCTTCGTTCCCTATCCGCAGGCGCCCGTGAAACACGCGCCGACCGGGCCGCTCGCAGGCCTGACGCTGGCGGTGAAGGATCTCTACGACGTCAAGGGCTACCCGACCGGTGCGGGCTCGCCGCTGGTGCTGGCGCAGTCCGGCATCAAGGCCAAGACCGCGCCGGTGGTGAAGGCGCTGCTGGAGGCCGGCGCCCGCTTCGTCGGCAAGACCCATACCGACGAACTCGCCTTCTCGCTCAACGGCAAGAACGCGCATTTCGGCTCTCCCATCAACCCGGCGGCGCCGGACCGCATCACCGGTGGCTCCTCCTCGGGGTCGGCGGCCGCGGTCGCGGGGCGGCTCGCCGATATCGGGCTCGGCTCCGACACGGGCGGCTCGGTGCGGGCGCCGGCGAGCTATTGCGGCCTGTTCGGCATCCGTCCGAGCCATGGCCGGATCTCCCTGAAGCGCACCTGGCCGCTGGCGGACTCCTTCGATACCGCCGGCTGGTTCGCGCGCGACGGCGAGGTCTTCGCCCGCGTCGGCGAGGTGCTGCTGGGGGCGGACAAGGTCTCCCTGCCGCTGACCCCGCGCCTGTTGCTCGCCGACGACCTCTTCGCGCAGGCGGTGCCGGAGGCGGAGACGATCCTGCGCAATGTCGTCCAGCGCATCGTGCCGCAGCTCGGCGAGCCCGAGACGGTGAAGGCCGTGCGCGATCTCGATGCGCTCTACTGGGCCTTCCGCTGGCTGCAGGGCCGCGAGGCCTGGGCCGCCGACGGCGCCCTGATCGAGCGCCTCGCCCTGCCGCTGGGACCCGGCGTCGCCGAGCGATTCGCCTTCTCCAAGGCGATATCGGACGCCGACCATGCCAAGGGCGAGGCCGTGCGCAAGGCCTTCCGCACGCGGCTGGCCAAACTGCTCGGCCAGGATGGCGTGCTGATCCTGCCGACGGTGCCCGACATCGCCCCGCTGGTCAGCGCGCCGGAAGACCAGCTCGACGATTTTCGCAACCGGGCGCTGCGCCTGCTCTGCCTCGGCGGCCTTTCGGGCTTCCCGCAGGTGAGCGTGCCGGTGGCGCGGCGCGAGGGCGCTCCGCTCGGCCTGTCGCTGCTCGGGCCGAGGGGCTCCGACAAGTCGCTGATCGCCTTCGCGACGCGTTTCGAGCGTGCGGCGCGGGTGCGGATTGCGTGAACGCGGCGCTGGCCTGAAGGGGAGATGCCGATGAGCGGCCACCACCATCACGACCACGATCACGACAACCACTTCACGCCGATAGAGGCGCGGGTGAAGGCGCTGGAATCGCTGATGGTCGGCAAGGGCTATGTCGATCCGGCCGCGCTCGACGCCATCATCGACACCTATGAGACCAAGATCGGCCCGCGCAACGGTGCTCGCGTCGTCGCCCGCGCCTGGGTCGATCCGGATTTCGCGGCGCGGCTGAAGGCGGATGGCACGGCCGCCGTCGCCGAACTCGGCTTCGGCGGGCGCGGCGGCGAGCACACCGTCGCCTGCTTCAACACGCCGGAAGAGCACAACCTGATCGTCTGTACGCTGTGCTCCTGCTATCCATGGCCGCTGCTCGGCCTGCCGCCGGTCTGGTACAAATCCCCGCCCTATCGCGCCAAGGCGGTGATCGATCCGCGCGGCACGCTCGCCGATTTCGGCCTGACCCTGCCGGAGGGCCAGCGCATCCGCGTCTGGGATTCGACCGCCGAGACGCGCTTCCTCGTCATCCCGATGCGCCCCGCCGGCACGGAAGGCTGGTCCGAGGACAAGCTCGCCTCCATCGTCAACCGCGATTCGATGATCGGCACGGGCCTGCCGCGCGTGGAGGATGCCGACAGGGGAGCTGCGTCATGAACGGCGCTCAGGATCTCGGCGGGCAGATGGGCTTCGGCCCCGTCCAGCCCGAGCCGAACGAGCCGATCTTCCACGCCGAGTGGGAGAAGCGCGTGCTCGCGATCAATGTCGCGGCCGGCGCCATGGGCGGCTGGACGATCGACGGCATCCGCGCGGCGCGCGAGAGCCTGCCGCCGGCGCAGTATCTCTCCTCCTCCTATTACGAGATCTGGCTGGCCGGGCTGCACAAGATCCTGGTCGAGAAGGGCTTCGTCACGCCCGAGGAGCTGCAGCAGGGCAAGCCGCTCGCGCCGGCGAAGACGCCCAAGCGCGTCTTGAAAGGTGATGAGGTCGCCGGGGTCCTGCGCCGCGGCTTCCCTTACGAGCGCGAGGCGGAGGCGCCGGCCCGCTTCGCGGTGGGCGATGCGGTGCGGACGCGGGTGATGCACCCGCAGCACCACACCCGCCTGCCGCGCTATGCCCGCGGCAAGCGGGGCGTGATCGAGCGGATCACCGGCTGCCATGTCTTCCCCGACACCGGCGCGCAGGGGCTGCCGGAGACGGCGCAATGGCTCTACACCGTCGTTTTCACCGGCCCGGAGCTCTGGGGCCCCGATGCCGATCCGACATCGACCGTCTCAATCGAGGCCTGGGAGAGCTATCTTGAACCCGCGTGACCTCGCGATGCTCGCCGGCGACACGCCGATCCCGCGCGACGGCGGTGGCCCGGTCTTCGCCGAGCCCTGGCAGGCGATGGTCTTCGCGCTCGTCGTGCAGCTGCAGGAGCGTGGCGTCTTCACGGCGGAGGAATGGGCGCAGGCGCTGGGTGCCGAGATCCGCGAGGCGATCGCGGCAGGCGGCTGCCGCGACGGCTCGGATTATTACGAGCGCTGGTGCGATGCACTGGAGCATCTTCTCATCGCGAAGGGGCTGGCCTCGCATGACGGCGTCGATGCGCTCGCTGCCTCCTGGGCGCGGGCCGCGGAGGCGACGCCGCATGGCACGCCGATCCGGCTCGAGAACGACCCGCAGCGGCGGATCGGCTGACGCTCGATCCGCCTCAGGCCCATTCGCCCTTGCGGAAGACCGGGACGCGGCGGCCGTCGGCGTGGACGCCGTCGATGTCGACGCGGTTCGAGCCGATCATCCAGTCGATATGGATGAAGCTCTTGTTGCCGCCCTGGGCCGCGACCTGCTCGGGGGTCAGCTTGCCGCCGTCGACGAAGCACTTCGAATAGCACTGGCCGAGCGCGATATGGCAGGAGGCGTTCTCGTCGAAGAGCGTGTTCAGGAACAGGATGCCGCTCTTCGAGATTGGAGAGGAGTGCGGCACCAGCGCCACCTCGCCGAGGCGGCGTGCGCCCTCGTCGGTGTCGAGCACCTTGGCGAGCACATCGGCCCCGCGGCTCGCCTTCGACTCGACGATGCGGCCGCCCTCGAAGCGCACCTGAATCTCGTCGATCAGCGAGCCCTGATAGGAGAGCGGCTTGGTCGAGGAGACGTAGCCCTCCACCCGCAGCGCATGCGGCGTGGTGAAGACCTCTTCGGTCGGGATGTTGGGATTGCAGGTCACGCCGTTCTTCGCGGTCGAGGCGCCGCCCTGCCATTCATGCCCGTCGGCGAGGCCGACGGTCAGATCGGTGCCCGGCCCGGTGAAATGCAGGGACTGGAAGCGCTGGCCGTTGAGCCATTGCGTGCGGCTGCGCAGCGTCGCGTTATGCGCAGCCCAGGCGGCGACAGGGTCCCCGCTCTCGACGCGCGAGGCGGCGAAAATGGCGTCCGCGAGCTTGCCGACCGCGACCTCCTCGGCATCGCCAGGAAAGACGCGCCTCGCCCAGGCGGCGGTCGGATAGGCCAGGATATTCCAGTTGATGTCGAAGCCGGCGATCTTCTCCAGCGCCGGCTGATAGGCGACCGAGTTGGCCTTGCTGGCGCGCGAGACCTTGGCCGGGTCCTGCTCCGAGAGCAGCATCGGGTCGTCGCCGACGATGGCGAGACGCGCCGTGTTGTTGGCGAAGGCCTTGGCGACGCCCTCGTGCAGCCAGCCGGCGGCGCGGTCGAAGCTCGCATCATTCGCATGGCGGTAGCGCGCCAGCGTCACCTCCTCGTCGGAGAGGATCGGCGTCACCAGCCCGGCGCCGGCCTTGTAGGCGTGCTCGGCGATCTTGCGCACCAGCGGCAGCGCCGTGACGGGGGCGGTGAGAAACAGGTCCTGCCCGGGCTGGAGGTTCAGCCCGACGCGCACGGCGGCCTGGGCCAGCCGGTCGAGCTTGTCGGGATCGATCGAAACGGGAAGGCCGCGCTGATGAATGGTCATGGGGACGCCTGGTCTGGTGATGTCGGGCGAATCTAGTGCAGGGCTGCGCATCCGCCAATGGACCGGCCAGCCCCGCGGATGCAGGATGGCGCCGCACCGCGCCCGCGTCGACGACCCAGAGATCCCGATGTTCCTGCTCAACACCCATCCCGACCATCGCAAGCCGCTCCTGCCGGAGGATGCCGAGGTCCTCGGCGCCGCGGGCGCCCTCTTGGTCGAGGCCCAGCTCCGCCACCGGGCGAACTACGCCGTGACGCCGCTGCACGACCTGCCGGGCCTGGCGGCGCAGCTCGGCGTGGGCGCGATCCAGGTCAAGGACGAGGGGCACCGGCTCGGGCTCGGCAGCTTCAAGGCGCTGGGCGGCTCCTATGTCGTCGTCAGGCTCGTGCTGGAGGAGGCGGCGCGCCGGCTCGGGCGGCCCGTCGAGATCAGCGAGCTGCAGACGCCGGCTGTGAGGGAGGTCGCGGCCTCGCTGACCTTCTCCTGCGCCACCGACGGCAATCACGGCCGCTCGGTCGCGCAGGGCGCGCAACTCGTCGGGGCGCGGGCCGCGATCTTCGTCCATTCCGGTGTCAGCGAGGAGCGCATCGCGGCGATTGCCCGCTTCGGCGCGACGATGATCCGGGCCGAGGGTACCTATGACGATTCGGTGGCGGAGGCCGCGCGCGTCTCGGCCGAGAAGGGCTGGACGGTGGTCTCCGACACCTCCTGGCCGGGCTATGAGCGGATCCCGGGGCTGGTCATGCAGGGCTATACGGCGCTCGTCGCGGAGTCGCTGCGCCAGATGGCGGCGCCGCCGACGCATGTCTTCGTGCAGGTCGGCGTCGGCGGCATCGCGGCGGCGGTGGCGGCGCATTTCGCGCTGGTGCTGGGCGAGGCACGGCCGGTCTTCGTCGCGGTCGATCCGGCGCGGGCGGCCTGCATGTTCGCCAGCGCGCAGGCGGGCGCGCCGGTGAAGGCGGATGTCGGCGAGCCGACCGTGATGGCGATGCTCGACTGCTACGAGCCCTCGCTGGTCGCCTGGCGCATCCTGTCGCGGGTGGCCGACGCCTTCATGACCGTCGAGGACGAGGATGCGGTCGCGGTGATGAACCGGCTGGCGCGGCCGGTCGGCGACGATCCCGTCGTCGTCGCGGGCGAGAGCGGCGGGGCGGGGCTCGCCGGGCTGATCCGCGCGGCGGGCGATCCGGCGGTGCGGGCGCAGCTGAAGCTCGACGCGACCTCGCGCGTCTTCGTCGTCAACACCGAGGGCGCGACCGATCCGGCGCGCTATGCCGAACTCGTCCACGGCAAGGCGGCCTGACCTCGTCCGTCCGGCTCGCGCGGGAATGCGGCATGCCTTGCCGGCATGGCGCCCGCACGATCGGCGCACGGGGTGGCCTTGTTCGCTCTGGCCTAAGCTCCCGCCGCGCGCCGGCCGGCATGGCGGGCGCAGCCTGGCCTTCGAGGGGAATTCACAGATGACCGTTGCCGCAGAGGTGCCCTACCGCACGCAGAACTGGACGCTGGGCAAGCCGATGGCGAGCGGGCGCAACGGCGTCGTGGTCTCGCAGAACCGCGAGGCGGCGGAAGCCGCCGCCGCGATCCTGGAGGCCGGCGGCAATGCGGCCGATGCGGCGGTCGCGGCCTGTTTCGCGCTGGCTGCGGTCGAACCCTGGAACAGCGGGCTCGGCGGCATCGGCTTTGCGGTCGTGCTCAAGGCCGGGGAGACCAAAGCGAAGGTCGTCGATTTCGGCCCCGTCGCGCCGCGTCGCGCCGATCCGTCGTCCTACCCGCTGACGGGGGCGATGAAGAACGACCTGTTCACCTGGCCCGAGGTGGTCGGCGACGTGAACATCCATGGCCCGCTCTCCTTCGTGATCCCGTCCTCCGTCGCCGGCTACGCCAAGCTCAAGGAGAGCTTCGGCACGGCGATGCCGGTCGCCGATCTGCTGGCGCCGGCGATCAGGCTGGCCAAGCGCGGGCTGGCGCAGGACTGGTACACGACGCTCAAGGTTGCCTCCTCCGCTTCGGTGCTGCGGCTCTACGCGGAGAGCGCGCGGATCTATCTGCCGAACGGCCTGCCGCCGGTGCCGCCCTATCAGGGCAAGCCCGGCTTCTTCACGCTTGGACAACTGGCCTCGACGCTGGAGCGCCTGGCCTCGGCCGGGCTCGACGATTTCTACACGGGCGAGATCGCCGGCCGGCTCGTCGCCGACATCAAGGCGCTGGGCGGCGTCGTCGATGCGGAGGATCTCGCGGCGTGCCGGGCGATCGTGCGCGACGCGCCGACGATCGACTGGCGCGGCACCCATCTCGTCCACACCGCGGGCGGGCTGACCGCCGCGCCGACGCTGGAAGCGGTGGTCGAGGGCATGGACGCGACGCAGCCCGGTCCCGGGGGGCCCGACGCGGCCTGGTTCGCGGCCTTGTCGCGGGTGATGCGCGAGGCCTATGCCAGCCGGCTCGAGGGGCTCGGCGCCGCGAAGGCGGCGACGGAGCCGGGCGACACCTGCACCACCCATCTCACGGTGGTCGATGGCGAGGGTGCGCTGGTCACGGTCACGACGACGCTGCTGTCGTCCATGGGCAGCCGCGTCGTGCTGCCCGACACCGGCGTGCTGATGAACAACGGCATGATGTGGTTCGATCCGCGCCCCGGCAGCGCCAATGCGATCGCGCTCGGTGCCCGGCCGCTCTGCAACATGTGCCCGGTGATCGTGACGCCGAAGACGGGCCATGGCCCGCGCTTCGCGGGCGGTGCCTCGGGCGGGCGGCGGATTCTCGCCAGCGTCTATCAGATGCTGGCCTGGACGGTGGATTTCGGCATGGGGCTGGAGGACGCCGCGCACTGGCCGCGCATCGACGTCTCGGGGCCTGACCAGACCAGCGCCGATCTGCGGCTGCCGGCGGAGGTTCTCGCCGCGCTGGAGGCGGCGGGCCCGACGGTCGTGGTCGAGCACGGCGTGCTGCCGATCAACTTCGCCTGCCCCAACCTCATCCGCGTCGATGCGGACGGTGCGCAGGGCATCAGCGACGTGATCTCGCCCTGGTCGGCGGCGGTCGCCGCGAAGGCGTAGTCTGCAGCGGCGTCATGGTCGGGCTTGACCCGACCATCTCGTAAACCAGCGACATCTGGTCATGAGATTCCCGGGTCAAGCCCGGGAATGACGCTTCACGCAGGCGCCGGTCAAACCCGCTTCAGGCCCCAGGGATAGGGTGCCGAGCCTTTCTGCATGCCGGTCAGGCTCTTGCGATAGGCGGTGCGGATCATGAAGACGCCGAGCGGGATCGTGGCGGTCTCCTCAAGCGCGAGGCGGCCCAGCGCAGCGGCAGCCTTTTTCTGGCCTGCCTCGTCGGGCGCGTAGAGCCACTCTTCCGCCAGCGCCTCCGCCTTGGCGCTGTCATACCAGCCGAACCAGCCCTTCGCGCCCTGGCCGCGGACGAGATAGGACAAGGCCGGATTGCTCCAGCCCATCGCCGAGCCGGTGGTGTGGAAGATGCTCCAGCCGCCCTTCTCGACCGGCTCGCGGCTGTTGCGGCGCTGGATCACCGTCCCCCAGTCGCTGGCCACGAACTCGACATTCATGCCGAGGCTCTTGAGCAGTTCGTAGGTGACGTCGCCGAGCGGGCCGATATCGGGAAAGTCGGTCGGGCTGATGATGACGACCTTCTCGCCATTATAGCCGGAGACCTTCAGCGCCGCCTTCGCCTTCTCGACGCTCTGGGGCATCAGGTCTTCCAGCTCGCCGTCGTAGTAGGGGGTGCCGCGGAACCAGAGATTGCGCGAGGTCTTCCAGATCGAGGTGTCGTCGCCCTGGGTGGCGCGCATATAGTCTTCCTGGTTCACCGCCATGCGCACGGCCGCGCGCACCTTCGGATTGTTGAAGGGCGGCTGCAGGTGGTTCAGCCGCATGATCGCGCCGCGGCCGGACTCGTCGGTGACCTCGCGGGTGATGTCGGCGCTGCGGGCCAGCATGGGCTGGAGATCGCTGAGCGGGCGCTCCCACCAGTCGACCTCGCCCTTGATCAGGGCATTCGCCGCCGTCGCCGGGTCGGGCAGGATCTGCCATTCGATGCGCTTGAAGTTCGCGACCTTGCCGCCGGCATTGCGGCTGGGCGGCTCGCTGCGCGGCTTGTAGGCCTCGAACTTCTCATAGGCGACCTTGCTGCCCGAGACATACTCGGCCGGCAGGAAACGGTAGGGGCCCGACCCGATGACCTCGGTGATCTGCTTGGTCGCCTCCGTCATCGCCAGGCGCTCCGGCATGATGAAGAGCGGGGAATCCGCCTTGGCGAGCACGTCCAGCATCATCGGGAAGGCGCGGGTCAGCTTGATCTCGAAGGTCTTGTCGTCGATCGCGGACGAAGACTCGATCACCTTCGCCAAGAGCTGCCCGTAGGGGTCGCGCTGGACCCAGCGCTTCAGGCTCTGGAGGCAGTCCGCGGGCTTGACCGGGCTGCCGTCATGGAAGGACAGCCCCTCGCGCAGCGTGAAACGCCAGCTCTTGCCGTCCGGCGCAACCTCGTGGTGCTCGACCATCTGCGGCTGCGGCTTGCCGGCCAGATCGAGCCCGTAGAGCGTGTCGTAGACATAGTAGCCGTGATTGCTGGTCACGGTCGCCGTCGTCCAGACCGGATCGAGTGCGGTCAGATTGGCCTGCGGCACGAATTTCAGCGTGGTGGCCGACTGGGCCGCGGCACGGCCGATGGCGGCGGGGCCGGCGAGCGTCAGGGCGGTCGCGCCCTTGAGAAATGTGCGGCGTTTCATGGAAATCCCCCTCGGTCGATGGGTCGGTGGCGGCATCGGACACGGGCGTAGCGAGGCCCGTCTTGGACGTTCCTGCCCCTGAGCGGGGCAGGCCCTTTCAGATGAAGTCCACGACTCAGTCGAAGCCGAGGAAGCCCGGCGTGTCGGCGATGCGCGGTGCGGCAGTAAGTTTCGCGATGTCGGGCACGGGGCGCGCCGTCAGCGCGTCGCCGGCGAGCGCCGCCTCGAGCGCGGCCGCCACCGCCAGCACCTTGGCGTCGCCGCCACGCGGGCCGACGATCTGCAGCCCGAAGGGCATGCCCGCATCGTCGAGCCCGACCGGCAGCGAGATCGCCGGATGGCCGACGGTGGTGACGGCATAGGCGAGCGCCAACCAGTGGAAATAGGTCCGGGTCGGCTGGCCGTCGATCTCGGCCGGGTAGAGCTCCGCCCAGGGACGCGGGCTCAGCGTCACAGCCGGCGAGAGGATGACGTCGTAATCCTCGAAGAAGCCCTGCCAGCGCTGGTAGATCGCGGTCTGCTGCTTGAGCGCGCGGGTGATGTCGAGCGCGCCGTAGCGCAGGCCTTCCTCGACATTGACGCGGACATTGGGGCCGACCATCTCGGGCGTATCGCGGACTTTTTCGTACATGCCGGCGAGGAAGGCGAGCGAGCGCAGCACCTCGAAGGTCTCGTCCATGCCGGCACAGTCCGGCGTCGCCTCCTCGGTCGCGGCGAAGAGCGAGGAGAAAGCGCCAACCTTCTCGGCGAAGACCTTGCGGATGTGCTTCTCGGTCGGCGCGAAGCCGAAATCGGGCGTGATCGCGACCTTGAGCGAGGCGAGGTCGATCATGGCGGGCCTGGCGAAATCCTCAGGCCGGCGGATCGTCTGGCCGTGAATGGTGGTGGCGAGCGGGTCGGCGGCGTCGTCCCCGACCATGGTCGAGAGCAGCAGGCAGAGATCGGGAACGGTGCGCGCCATCGGCCCCAGCACGGGCAGCGGGTTCCAGCCGATCGGCCGCTTCTCGCTCGGCACCAACCCGGGCGTCGGGCGGAAGCCGACGATGCCGTTGAAGGCGGCGGGGTTGCGCAGCGAGCCGCCGGTGTCCGAACCGGTGGCGATCGGCACCATGCCGGTGGCGAGCGCGACACCCGAGCCGCCCGAGGAGCCGGCGGCGGATTTCGTCGGGTCGAAGGGGTTGCCAGTGGCGCCGTAGACGGCGTTGCGGGTGTTGGCGCCGGCGCCCCATTCCGGGGTGTTGGTCTTGCCGAGCACGATCGCGCCGGCCGCGCGGGTCTTCGCGACGATGAGCTGGTCTTCCTCGGGAACATGGTCGCGATAGAGCTGGCTGCCATAGGTGGTGCGCAGGCCGGCGACGTTCTCGAGATCCTTCACGCCGAGGGGAAGGCCGTGGAGTGCGGGCAGGGCGTCGCCGCGCATCGTTGCAGCATCCGCGGCTTTCGCCGCAGCGCGGGCGCGCTCATCGTCGCGGGCGACCATAGCGTTGACGGCGGGATCGACGGCGTCGATGCGGGCGATGCAGCTTTCGAGCAATTCGGTCGCCGAGAGCTTCTTGGCGCCGATCAGGACACGCGCCTCGACGGCGCTGAGGTCGCAGGGATTGGTCAAGTGGTCAGGCCTCTCGTTGAGGACCGCGCGACGCAAAAGGCGTGCCTGAGGTCCGGCGAGGCGCAGTCTAGGGCAAAGGCGCCGGGCGTGAAGTGCAGGTGGCGCAGGGCGCGGGCCGCGCCCGCGGAGGGCCGCGTCAGCCGGCGCCGCCCGCGGCCAGGCCGAGATAGAGCGCCGCCCCCAGGACGGCGACGAAGGCGGCGGCCAGCAACTCCAGCACCGCCAGGGCCCGAGCAGCGCGCAACGACCCGCCGCCGGCGAATTTCAGCGCGGCGAATTTGAAGAAGACGGCGAGCGCGGCCAATGCACCCGTCGTCAGGGCCGTGCCGAGTGCCATGGCGAAGGTTGCGGCGATGCCGGCCCAGAACAGCCCGGCCGAGGCGGCGAAGACGAGGATGATGAGGGCCCCGGCGCAGGGGCGCAGCCCTGCCGCGAGCACGACGCCGGCCATCTCGCGCCAGTTTCGCAGCCGGGCGATCTCGTCCGGCGTCGGCATGTGGACATGGTCGCAGGCCGCATCATGTGCCTGTGCGCCGCGCCCGAGCGCCAGCAGCGCGCCCGCCTTGCGCCAGAGCACCCAGGTGCCGACGAGGGCGACGAGAGCGTAGCTCGCGCGCTCCACCCAGTCGGTCGCGACGGCCATGGTCTGCGCCGTCTGCCGCAGGGCGATGGTGAGGGTGCCGACCAGCGCAATCGCGACCAGGGCCTGCAGAATCGCCGCGGAAAAGCTCAGCCCCAGACCGCGCCGCAGGCTGCGGTCGTCGGCAACGATATAGCCGGAAATGACCGCCTTGCCGTGGCCAGGGCCGGCGGCGTGGAAGACGCCGTAGCCGAAGGCGAGGCCGAGCAGCCCCCAGAGGGCGGCGGGGCTCTTCGCCACGGCGCCCAGCGCCGCCGTCAGCTCGCGATAGAAGGCCGATTGCCAGGCGAGGATCAGGCCGAAGAGCCCGGTTGTGACGGGAGGCGCCTCGCGTGGCAGGGGCACGCCGAAGGGGTTGCGCGGCGGCGGGGGCGGCGGCGGGCTCCAGGC
>LSIG01000226.1 GCA_001556125.1 Rhizobiales bacterium CCH10-E5
GACCTCCAACGTCGGGTTGGAGGGGCTCTCGAGGAAGAAGACCTTTGTCTGCGGCGTCACGGCCGCGCGCCAGGCGGCGATGTCCGTGCCGTCGACCAGCGTCGAGGTGACGCCATAGCGCGGCAGATGCTCCTCGACGACATAGCGGCAGGAGCCGAACAGGGCGCGCGAGGCGACGACGTGGTCGCCCTGCCGGACCTGGCCCATGATCGCTGCGGTGACGGCGGCCATGCCTGTGGCCGTGGCGCGGCAGGCCTCCGCCCCCTCGAAGGCGGCCATGCGCGCTTCCAGCATCGCCACCGTCGGATTGGA
>LSIG01000227.1 GCA_001556125.1 Rhizobiales bacterium CCH10-E5
ACCTCCTCTCCAGAGGGGTCAGTTCCTCATGGCGTCAGGGGGGCAGTTTGTCGTGTCGCCTGACAACCCGCACCACCCCTCCAGCGGACGCTCGTTCTCGAAGCGATCCTAGCGTTTCCGGAACTCGACGTGGGTGGCGCCAACGCAGGCGCCATTCCTGAGTTCTTCCAGCAGATGGCGGCTGATGATGCCGGTCGTCTAAAATGCCGGCTGCGCCTCGAGGCGACCTGGACCGACGACGGCTCGGTAGATGGCGCCTTGGAGCAGAAATACTGGGCTGTTCGCACCTTTGGAGCCTTCGCCGAGGCCGACTGCATCGAACTCAAGGCGCTTGACCGCGCGCGGATCCAAATGATCTATGTGCCGGCATCACGCGATGGCGCCTCCCAGGTGACCGCATTCCTGCGCGGCCGCCTCTGGCGTGCGATCAACTGGTCGCAAGGCGTACGGCAAAGCTTTGCCGATGCTGGCGCCATTCTTAATGGCGCATTCGCGGCGGAACCGGCTGTCGATATCGTCGTAGGCGCGGTCGCAAGGCGGTGGCAGCAAGTTCACACAGCGGGCACCGACACGACACCGCTGTTTCGTCCGATCGACTTGCGCTTCGAAGAGGCCATCCGAAAGGTGGAGGTCGTCTTTCGCCCCGACGAGGCTGGCCGCGAGCGAGCGCTCGATGATCTCAGCGACGGACAGCGTTCCCTCTTCCATCTGGCGATGACGGCCGCCACGTTGGATATCGAAGCCAACATCGCGGCAAATGCCGCCGCTGGCTTTCAGCCGGGGGGCGTTCCCCTCCCTGCCCTCACGCTCATCGCGGTGGAGGAGCCTGAGAACAGCCTGGCTCCGTTCTACCTCTCGCGCATCGTCCGCCAGATCGAGGAGCTCACCGCTGGTTCCCGCGCTCAGGCGGTAATCTCGAGCCATTCGGCAAGCATCCTTGCCAGGGTCGACCCTGCTCAGGTCAGGCATTTCCGCCTCAACCCAGCCGACCGCACTGCGCGCGTGCGCGCGATCCGTCTTCCGCCCGACCAGGAAGACGCATCAAAATTTGTACGCGAGGCGGTGCGGACCTACCCGGAGCTCTACTTTGCGCGTTTTGCGGTCCTGGGCGAAGGCGCCTCCGAGGAAGTGGTGCTACCGCGACTTGCTGAAGCGATGGGTCTCGACATCGACCGCTCGTTCGTGGCGGTCGTCCCGCTCGGCGGTCGCCACGTCAATCACCTGTGGCGACTTCTGACCGATCTCGACATTCCATACGCGACCCTTCTCGATCTCGATTGGGGCCGCGACGGCGGAGGCTGGGGACGCATCAAGACCGCATGCGCGCAGCTCCTCGCCGTCGGCGTCGCGCCACAGGCCATCTTTGCGCAACCGGATCCCGCTGGTCCGGCCGCCAACCTTGCGGCGTTTGATAGGAATGCCGCGGAGGATTTTGCTGGTTTGACGAATTGGGCAACCGCGCTCCGTCGGCACAACGTATTCTTTTGTACCCCACTTGATCTTGATTACTCCATGCTGCGGGCATTCCCGGCAGCCTATCAAGTTCCCGAACCCGGACGACAAGGTCCGTTACAACGAGGGAACCCGCGAACCGCTGTTCTCGGCGAGGAAGGTCGTCATGATCTCTACGGCGCTGAGCACGAGCAGGTGCTGCGCTGGTATCGTTATCTGTTCCTTGGTCGAGGCAAGCCCAGCACCCACGTTCGCGTCTTGAGCAACCAGACTTCAGAAGCGCTGACGGCTGAGGGGCCGGAGGAATTGCGCGCCCTTCTGACCTCGATCTCCGCCCGCCTTGCGCCGCCGCCTCCAGCTCTCCCGCCACAAAACCAACAGCAACCTCCGGCGGCCTGATCATGGCGCTTATCCGGCCAGAAGATTGGCGTCCAAGAGGCATCGATGATCTCGAACCCGATGCTTGGCGCGCGTTGCGTCAGCCGGGCTCCGCCTGCGTCGTCGCCGGACCTGGCGCAGGCAAGACCGAGTTTCTCGCCCAGCGAGCCGCATTTCTGCTTGAGACGGGCCTCTGCCCTGTGCCGTTCCGGGTGCTGGCGATCTCCTTCAAGACCGACGCAGCCGATAACCTGGCCGCGCGGGTGCGCAAGCGCTGTCCCCCCGAGCTCTCGCACCGCTTCACATCGCTCACTTTCGACGCTTTCACGAAAAGTCTTGTCGACCGATTTCTAGCGGCGATACCTGCCGATTGGCGGCCGACCCGCCCTTATGACATTGCGTTTCCGAACTTTCGCCAGGTGACCGGCTTCCTCCAGGACGCCCTCCTGAATGCTCCCAACCCGTGGAAGGCGGAGGCCGCTGGCCTTGGTGCAGGCAATTTCGAATCCCTCCATGTCGGGGCATATCGGCTTCCGATCGCGCGTCAGGCGGCGCAGTCTGGAACCGAATTGACCATTCAAAGATGGTGGGCGAGCCAGCTCGGCGCCCAGCCTGGCTCAAGCATGACCTTCGTCAGCCTCAATCGCCTCGCAGAGCTTCTGCTGCGAGCCAGCCCCCATATTCGCCGGGCCCTCCAGCTCACATATCCCTTCGTCTTCGTGGACGAGTTCCAGGACACGACCCACGCGCAGTACGATTTCCTGCTGTCGGCATTCCAAGGCGCGAACGTCGCCATCACGGCCGTCGGGGACGACAAACAACGGATCATGACCTGGGCCGGCGCGCGTCCGGACGCGTTCGAACGTTTCGAAGAAGACTTTGCAGCGGTGCGTATCCCCCTCCTCTTCAATTTCAGATCCTCGCCCGATCTCGTCCGTATTCAACACGTGGTCGCCCGGGCCCTGGACCCGAATGCTGCAGCCACGGTCGCGCAGGCTGCCCGGCAAGTCGACGGCGACGTCGCCCAAGTTTGGAATAGCCCCGCCAAGGCCCGCGAGGCCGAGCATCTCGGCCGGTGGCTGGCAAACGATATGGCCGCGCGTGGTCGCGCGCCGCGCGACTACGCCATTCTCGTCAAGCAGAAGTCCGATGAGTTCGAGGCCGATCTCGCCGAACCACTCGCACGAGAAGGCTTGCGCCTCCGCAACGAGAGTCATGCGCTCGGTCGCACGACGTTGCAGGATCTTCTGACCGATACATTTGCAAAGATAGCCGTGGCGCTCCTTCGGCTGGGCTCGGTCCGCCGAGCTGCCGATGCTTGGCAACTCGCCTCAACGGCGCTGCTCGAAATCCGCGCCATTGCTGACGGCGACGAGCGCGGCGAAGCTCGAACTGAAGACGAACTCACGACCTTCGTCGCGACACTGCGCGCAGATATGGCCAACACGCCCCCATCTGCGGCCAGCGCGCAAGCATTTGCCGATCGCGTCTATGCATTCCTGAACCTGGCCACCGTCGCGCGGACATATGTCGAATATTCGACAGGCGACCTTCTTGCCATCATGGCGGACGCCTTCAGGCTCCACCTCGCGGCCTCCGCCAACGGAGCGCCGACATGGACCGTCGCGCTCGACGCCTTCGAGGGCGTGGGCCAGATCCCATTGATGACGGTCCATAAGAGCAAAGGCCTTGAGTACGACACGATCGTCTTTGTTGGCCTCGACGATCAGGCATGGTGGGCGCACAGGCCCGGAAACCCAGAGGGGCTCGCCACTTTCTTCGTCGCACTCACCCGCGCGAAGCAGCGCGCAATCTTCGCATTCTGTCGCGAACGCGGACAGCGGCAGCGCGTCGCCGAGCTGTTCCAGCTTCTAACGGACGCCGGTGTGCCGGAGATTGCCATATGACCGGGCCGACCGACCTTGCCGAGCGTCTTGCCGCGATCATTCAGCAGCGAGCAACCAATACGCAGATGCCGGCGCTTGGCCTCAGCGTCGGCCTCACCATTCCGCCCTACGAGGAAGGCGTCAGCAAGCGTGACCGGGCGCGGCAGGCGCTCGCGGGCAAGAGCGCGCGAGAGCTCGCGGAGGTCGCCCGACGCATGGGCGGCCATCTTGGCGACTACGCTTTGGAAGAAGTCGGTCTTGCTCAGTTGGAGGAAGGCGACGCTCCGATCACGGAAATTACCCGGCGCGATGTCGCAAAGTGCTTCGGCGACGATTTGTGTGGCGAACAAGACGTGGTCGCGCTTGTTGGCAAGCTCTTCCCGATCGAATCGATAGGCGCTGAGTTCTTTTCCGGCCGGAGTTTGGCCCGCGATATCGAGCAGCATATGGTGCGAAATCCCGGCGACTGGGATGTCGAATATTTGTTTGAGCAGATTGGCGCCCTGAAATGTTCGCGCGCCCGCTTCGGTCGGTTACTCGAAGCCGCCCTCCATCCCCTCGGCCGCCGCGGAAGCGATCAAATCGAGCTGGTCGGCGCCCTCAATCTCGTATTGCGCCGTGACGGCTATACGCTCAGCGCAGCCGGCGAAGAGTCCGGTTATCCGATCTATCGTTTCCAGTCCTTAGCCCGCGGTCCAACCGGCGCTCCCAAAAATCTGATCTTCGCATCAAACGGTCCAAAGCCGGAGATCGGCTTCAGCGATGCGATCAACAACGACATCGTCATTCTCTCGAACGCTTCGAGCTGCTTGGTCTATGATCGCACCATAAGACGCGACGGGCTTTTATGGAGTGAGCTGGTCGATTGGTGGCGCGGTTTACCGGGCGTCGATGATGACGAGCCGGCCCGAACACTCGGCCGCCGACTGCGCACTTCTCTCGCGTCCGACGCGGAACGCGCCTTGTTCGACACCTATTTCAAGATCTATCGGCCGAAGCTCGCGGATGCGCTCCCGGCCCTTATTCCCCAAGTCTACCTTCACTATGACCCGGCCGTGGTGAAGCTCCTCCGTCATCGCGCTGGATTGCCGCGCCAACGCATGGATTTTCTCCTTCTGCTTCCGAACAATCAGCGCGTCGTCATCGAGGTCGACGGTTCACAGCATTTCACCCGAGACGGCAGGCCCTCATTGGCGGCCTACGCCGAAATGGTGGCGGCGGATCGAGAGTTGCGATTGTGCGGCTACGAGATCTACCGGTTTGGCGCAAATGAACTGGTCGGAGACGGCGCACCGGTGGTGATCAAGAGCTTTTTTGATCGATTGTGGGCGCTTCATAACCTGACGCCGTGAGCAGCGGACAGCCCGTGGACGGAACCTAGATGAACAACAATGCCCGATATGACCTGTCCGACCGGCTAATCCACTTCTTTCGTGCCGTCGACACGCAGCATCCCGACACGCCAACGCTCCCCGACCATTGGAGCTTCGCTTCGATCGAAAACTTCGATCAGCCGCTTTCGCCGTTCTTCCTGCTCCGGAACGCCGTGCGGCAGGGCCGAATATGGGCGACATGGTCAGTCCGAAGCGGGCGGCGCACGGTGTACGGCCCCGACCCAGCGGTATGCTTTACGGAGATGCCGATCGCGGCTTTCGTCGAGGCCGGCATTGCGCGCGCCGCCGCCGGCCAAGCCATGAGCCCCTATGGCCTAATCCTGCCAAAGGTCTCGATGTTTGGGCTAGGGGCGCGTCCTGTCATTTATGCTCTTAGCGGACCTATCACCGTCCATGACGAACCCTCTGGCGCCCGAATGATCGCGGAAGACCAACTCCCCGCGCGCGAGCAATATCGGTACGTCACCTACAATCCAGCCAGCTCAAAACCCATCGACTGGACGCACGAGCGCGAGTGGCGCTGGGCATTGCGCGATGCTCCCCAGGTAGACCCGGAAGACCTGCCGCCCGACATCGAGAACCTCCACGGCCTGGAGCTCGACCTCGAACAGCTTCAAGGCATCGGCGCCGTCGTGAAGACGACGCATCAAGCCGAACAGCTGATCTACGATATCCTGACCAAGGTCGATCGCGGCGATATCGACGAATACCGCTACGAGTTCGTTCTCGCCTTGGACTCCGTGGCCAATGTTGCCGACCTCCGCGACAGACAGGCGCTTGAAGACGCGATCGACGCCGCCCGCATCGATCTAGCTCCTTACTTCTCGATCAAGAAGTCGCGGGCGGATGCGCTGTCGCAGCAATTTCGCGAGTTGGTGAAAGGCGTCGAGAAGGATGCGGCTGCACCAGAGGCGGGTGAAGTCGGCGGTTGCTGGCTCTGGATCACCGACAACGGACACGAACTGACGCGTGCGTTGCTGCGGACCGGACACGCCAGGGTGACGAAGATGGGCAAATACATTGCCGATCTTTACGAGTTTTCCGACATGCGCGGTCTCGCCCAGAGAGAAGAGATGACCCGCGCACTCGCGCGTCGCCTTGAGGCGAAATTCGATGTCCACGCAACTTACCTGTCGGTCATTCCCTACGAGGATCCCGATCGAGTGCCGTTTTACAACGGCGATGAATTGGATGATCGAAAATTTTACAACTACAGCGACGACCAAGGGGACTACTAGCGCGGCCGGCCTTCGCTGCGCCGCCAAATCGGGCAATGTCAGCTTTCCGGCAAGTGCCCAACTTCCGCTCCTGGCGCATTTCCCCTGCAGCAGCGCCCGGCGCTTCTCGCGAATCAATACTCAAACGGACGGCGATTCATCTCTCTTTCCGCCGCGCTGAACCACCTTCAATGAGCCGTCTGGCATCGGTCGCTGAAGCGCCTTGGCCTGCTCCCAGGGCGCCGTCATCCAGATCTCGATCTCCTCCGGCCGGGTCAAGATCACCGGCATAGCCTTGGGGTGGATCGCACCGACCTCGGCGTTGGGGTCCGTGGTGAGGAAGGCGTAGAGGTCGGTCGTCTCAACGCCGGTCTTGATCTTCCTGACGCCTGTCCAATCTGCCATCCAGATGCCGGCGAAGAAGGCGAGCGGGCGGTCTTCCCCGAGCGCGAACCAGACGTCCTGCTTGGCACCATGGTCGAACTCGCTGAACGATGTCAGTGGCACCACGCAGCGGTTCGCCACTCCCAGCCATGGCTTCCAGTGCGACGACGCGGTGTTACGGACGTTAGTTGTCCCGCCGTCCGGCTCCATGCGTAAAAGCTCGTCGAAGTTGACGCTCTTTCCCTTGGCCTCCAGCTTCCCGGCCCGCTTCTTGGCAGCCTCGAAGATCGCCTTCTTCGACGACGGCATTCCCCAGCGGACCATGGCGAGCTCACGCACGCCGTCAGCAGCATTTCTGACGACCGGCGCGGGGTAATCCGGAAAGATGCCGGGAAGCGGCGGCAGGTTGCCTGTGGTGTCCCGCATGGCCCGCGCCAGGTCGCGGATCGCTTGCTGGCCCTTTGTCATCGCGTAAAGATTGCACATGCTGTTGTCCTGGCTCGCCCGCCGCCGCGCATATCAGGCTGTCATCGACGCCGAGGCAACCCGGCTGGTCGAGGCGGAAGGAGGAGCGGGCTACTACACAGCCCGTCAAGTTGCGCGTCTTGCCCGCGAGCGCGGCGACGCTGCCGCCGCGAAATTATGGGGCCGGGTCGCCCGCCAGGTCGCCGATCGAACCGGTTTGGTTCCTGGGCACTCCAAGATCGGGCGGCCCGAAAGCGAATGGTAGCTCAGGACTTCAGAGCGGTCGCCCATTCCGCGTAGCGCGTGTTTTTGGCCAGATGCCGGTTCAAGTCGGGCGCACCGTCCGTCCACCAGACCGGACCGCGCTCGCCCAAGGCGACCTTGGCCGCGTCGACGGCTTTGCGCGCGGCGCTGAGATCGCCATTCCCGCGCTTGGCCTCTTTCACAGCCCGCCGAGCATCCATCAGTTCAGCAACGAGCTGGTGACGACGCTCCTCAGGAATGGCGGGATTTGTCGACCTCCACAGCCGCCCAGCGACCAGGAAGTACCGGCCATCGGGCGTAGTCGGATAGGAGCGGCCGCTCAATCGGGATACTCGCGCGCCAGCCGCTCATAGGCGTCCTCGTCCGCGACGTCCCTGGACATGGCTTCCTCAAGCTCGCGATCATCGACAAGCACGCCGCCGAAGTGGCCGATGAAGGCCCGCGCCAAACGCTGGTCTTCGAACGCGATGCGGATCGTCTCCGAACCCGGGAAGCGGTCCAGAACCCGAAAGCCGATCTCCCAGTCTGCGCACCAGCTTTCGATCCGCAGGAGCCGCGAGGTCGCGTCCTTGGCCGCAAGCTTCATCTCAACCTGATGATCGAACCCCATCACGCTCTCCCGATCACGGGGACTTCCTCCAGCCGTGTCGTGTACCGCGGCGACCGCATCTCGAACTTCGTGACCCAGGCCTTCTTCTGGCGAGCGATGCCTGCCGCCGCGGGGAAGACAACGCCACGTCCCAGTTTCCGGTTGCAGGCGTCCAAGGCTTCCATCAGTCGGCCGGACTTCTCCCGATCGAGGGCACCGATCAATGCCCGCTGCGAGGCCTCCAGCGGTACGAGGTCGACCGTCATCAGCCCGGCCTTGGCGTAGAGGTAGCCGGACTTCCAGATCCGCCGCGCACCCCACTTGGCCGCGCGAACGAGGACGAGCGTGTCGTTGCTCGCCTCGGGGAAATCGACTGTGGTCGAGACGGAGCGCGAGGGCCCGCGATCGTGCGGCGACGTGTGGAAGAAGACCGTGACGTGGTCCGTCGCCAGACCATGGTGACGCAACTTCTCGCCGAGCCTCGTCGCATGCGCGGCGATGGCTTCCTGCATCATGTCTAGGCTCTCGACGCGGCCCGCGAAGCTTCGCGTGACGGCGCAGCCTTTCCGGGTTGGCGCCACGCTCTCCAGGTCGATGCAAGGCGTTCCCCGAAGTTCATGGATGATGCGCTCGCCGACGACCGTCAGGCTTTTCCGGGCGAGCTTGGGATCGAGCGCGGCGACGTCAGCGGCGGTGCGACATCCGAAGGCGGCGAGCTTGGCCTGGCTCGCGCGGCCGATGCCCCAGACATCCTCCAGATCGACCAAAGGCAGCCATTCCCGCCGGGCCTCATCGCTGGTGAGGTCGCAGACGCCGCGCAGCTGTGGCGTGCTCTTGGCGATCTTGTTGGCCAGCTTTGCCAGGGTCTTCGTCGGACCGATGCCGACGCAGGTCGGGACGCCCGTCCAGGTCGACACCGTCGAGCGCAGGTCCCGTCCCATCTCCTCACGCTGACCAGGGGCCACAGGGCTCATGTCGAGGAAGCTCTCGTCGATCGAGTAGACCTCGATGTCCGAGGCGAACCGCTCATAGACCGTATTCATCCGGCGGCTCATATCGCCGTATAGCGTGTAGTTGGACGAGAACACCACCACGCCCTCGCGCCTGCAGAGGTCACGGATCGAGAACATCGGCGCCCCCATCTTGATCCCGAGCGCCTTCGCCTCCGCCGTGCGTGCAACCGCGCAGCCGTCGTTGTTGGACAGCACGATCACCGGGCGCCGGCGCAACTTCGGATCGAAGACCCGTTCGCAGGAGCAGTAGAAGCTGTTCCCGTCGATCAGGGCGAAGGACCGGGTCATCGACGGAAGCGCCGCACCGCGTTGGTCACGACGCCGAAGATATCGATCTCGGCATCCGGACCGGGGTCGTAATCGGGGTAGCGTCGGTTGCCGAACGCCAGGCTCGATCGTCCTCCCACGATCCTGAAGACCTTGATGCTGCGCTCTCCATTGACATCGACCACGACGGCGTCGCCGTCCTTCGGCACCAGGCTGCGATCGACCGTGATCAGACTGCCGTCGAAGATGCCGACGTCGACCGCGCTATCGCCGGCCACTGTCATGATGAAGGTCGCGGGGGCGTTTTGGATGAGCGTCCGGGACAGATCGATCGGCTGGTCCAGATAGTCGTCTGCCGGACTCGGGAAGCCGGCCCGAACCGCCTTCAGATAAACCGACAGGAAGATCGGTGGGCCGAGGACGGCGGGCGACATGAGCATCGGCATGGGCTCCTATTGTGAGAACATAATAGGAACATCAGTGTCTCGGTTCGGAGTCAATGTGGGGATTTCGCAACATGGGGCTTACGAGATGTGCCAAGCCGCAGGCGGATGAAGATAGCCGCTTGGTGCTGGAATGTCAGTTTGTTGGCGAAGTCCAATTGTCAGCTACTGGCCCATCACGCTTGGACCAGCGTCCAGCGCGAGGCGGTACAACGCGCCAGTGACTTGAATTTCGATCGATCGGGCGCCCGTCGGTAGATAAGCGTGCAAATATGGCACCTTGCCAGTTCGCTGGCCGACATGTTTCACCTGACCGAGCATCAAGCCGGAAATCGACGGAACCTGCCATTGCGTTTGAAGCCGATCCTGGCCGCCCTCGTCGCCGCGATGCTCGTTGGCGCGGCGGGCCTCTACATGGAGCGTATCGATCTTCAGCGCGCGATCGAGCGACAGGCCGACGAGGCTGCCGCAGACATCGAGACGATGACGAGCCGCATCAGTCGTGACCTGACGCAGAATGTTGGCGTGCTGCAGGGCGTGTCGGCCTTGATGGACAGCGGCACGGAGGCCTCACAGGAAGCATTCGGGAGTTTCGTCGCGCCGCATCTGCGCGAAAACCCGTCGATCCGCCGCATTTTCGTTGTTCGGGAGGGACGTGTCACGCGGGTTGCCCCGTTCACGACCGTGCGAGGCGTCTCCGAACGGATCGAGGCACGGATCGTTGCGAGCGATCCCCAGATCGAGCGCGCTCGGGCGCGCAACGTGCCGGCCATGGTCGGCCCGGCGACCTTCGTCGACGGGCGCATTGGGTTCTTCTACGCCAAGCCCCTGTTCGAGAACAGCGACCCCGCGAGGGCCTTTCGGGGCTTTACCGGACTCTCCTTCGAGATCGACGAGGCGGTTCTTTGCCCGCTCGGCCAATGTGTGCCGCGCCCGAAATACCAGCTCGCGCTGCGTGCCTTCGTCGACCAGCAGCCGATCGACTGGCGCCATGGCGACCAGGCGCTGTTCGAAGGAGCCGGCCGCAAGCTGACCGCTTCGATCCGCATTCCCGGTGTGCGGTTCGAGGTTGCGGGCCTCCCCAGTGGCGGCTGGCTGACCGCAGCCCCCGAGCGCTGGCTGATCCGCGGCCTGACCTTGGCCCTGGCGCTGGCGGTGTCGCTCTCGGCCTACCTTGTGTTCGGCGGCCAGCGCCGCCGCGGCGGCGTTAGCCGCTCGCTGGCAACCACAGCGGCAATCTTCGTCCTGGTGCTCGGCGCGGGCATCGCCGCGGTGATCGACCGCTGGCAGAGCGCCGGCAGCCTCGAGGCGGCCCGCGACGCAGCGCAGGCTGAGCTCGGCCTGCTTGCCAGCCGCTCGACCCGCGACGTGACCCAGCAGCTGGCTGCCGTCACCAACTTGGCTGCCTTTGTCACCGCAAAGCCCAATATGACCGACGCGGAATTCCGCGACTTCGCCCAGCGGCTGCGCCGGGAAAGCCCGGAGTTATTGTCGATCCGCCTCGCGCGCGGCGGCAAGATCTCTCATGCCGAACCGGCCGACAGCATAGATCCATCGCTGATCGGTACGGATCTCACGCGCGGCGCCAGTGAGGCGGCGCTGAACGCAGCCGCGATCGACTCAGGCATCCCGGTTCTCGCTGGTCCACAGCGGCTGCCGGACGGGTCCGAGGCCTTCGTCTATCGCAAGCCGGTCTATCTCGGTGACGGCTCGCCCTCACGTGAGCGGTTCTGGGGCTTCGCTACAGTACTGATCGACCGCAAGGTCGTGCTCTGCAAGCTCGGGCTCTGCGAGCAGCCGCAGCGCTTCGTCACGGCGGTCCGGCTGGCCGTAAACGGCGAGCCGCGGCCGGCGTTTGCCGGCGACGATGCGATGTTCGCGCCCGGTAGCGACGCGGTACAGGTTTCGATCCGGGTTCCCGGTGCGCGGATCGATATCGCCGCCCGGCCGATCGAAGGCTGGATGACGGCCTCGTCGGGCCGCTGGATCCTCTGGGCGATTGCGCTGCCGGCGGCCTTCGCCGCGGCAGGCGGGCTGCTGATGCTGTTCGTCAACATGCGTGGGCCGCAGCTCAAGATCTGGATTGGCGTGCTGCTGGGCCTCAGCGGAGCGCTGCTGGCGCTGTTCAGCGGCGAGCTGACCGAGGCGGTGGCGGCGCTCGGATTCGGGCTGGAGCGCTTCGTCTGGCCCGCGAAGCTCACCTTCCTCGCCCTCGCCATCGCCTTCACGATCAACGCCGTGCTGGCGGCCTATGTCTGGGAGACGCCCGAGGGGGCCGACGACCAGATGATGCGCGCGCCGGCGATCCTGCGCTCGTTCGTGGCGATCGCGATCTACGGCTTGGCTCTGCTCTGGGCGGCAGCGTTTGCCTTTGGCCTAAGCATGCAGGGGGTCGGATTGACCTCGGGCGTCGTCGGCATCGTTATTGGGATCGCTGTCCAGCGGATCATTCTCGACTTCTTCTCCGGCGTGATGATCGGCATCGAACGCCCGTTTGCAATCGGCGATTGGATCGAGATCAGCAACGGCTCGGTGCGAGGCATGGTCACCGAGATGACGTGGCGCACCACCACGCTGAGGACGGCCGTGCCCGACTACATCACCGTGCCCAATTCCGTGCTGGCGCAGGCGATCATCTGCAACCGCTCCCGCCCCAACCGCTGGACGGAATCTTCAGTTTCCGTGCTCGTCGACATGGCGGTGCCGTTCGAGCGGGTTGAGACCGTGATGCTCAAGGTGGTCGAGTTCGCCAGAGCCGACGTGCCCAATCTGCTACTTGAACCGAAGCCGAGCGTGGTGATCGCCGACCTCAAAGACGGGCAGGCCAACTACAAGCTGAGCTTCTTCGTTGAACTCGGCGAGCGCAGTGACGGCAAGGCCCGCAGCACAATCCAGAGGCTGCTGCAGCGAGCCTTCCCGATTGCCGGCATCGAGGTCGCCTGGAGCCGCTCCGAGACCCGCAGCGCAGATAAAGACCACAGCGTTCGTGAGCATTTGGCCGAGCAAGAGGAATTCCCGGCCGCCGCCGAGTGATGGCATGATATTGGAGCGCCGGTACCCACACTTCTGCCCATGAACTCGAGGTCAGCAACTGGCGCATTGGGCGGGTTTACGGGTGCTGAGCGATAGCGACGACCACCTCTTCCCGCTTTGGCATCCCGCTGATGCAGTGCCATACCCATGCCCATCTGGTTTGGTTCAGAGAGCAGCCGGCGCACGACCGTGTCGTCTCCAGATTACCCCCCAACAACCTCAGGCGCGAAGAGCGCGACTGGATGCAGTGTGTCCGTAAGGCAGTCAGCCTCGGGGTTGAACGGGTCGCTTAGAATGGTTCTGCAAATTGAAGTATAGCCTAGTGGGATGCGTTACATCCCCGGCTCCTTGTCGCCAGGAGGCGTCTGAGGTCGACCTTTTCGGGTGGCCATAGGGCGCTCTGCTTTCTGTGGGGGCGGCTTAAATGGTGTCGGCAGGATCTCGTTCGGCATCAGAGTCCTCGGATTGATCATGGTCGGGTCCAGTTTCCGATATGGATTCGTGGATGTCCGGTTCGTGGCAGGCGGGTGAGGATCACGGCGCCCGCTGGGCGAATGAACGACTACCGATGTTTCAGGCTCGAGCGGTCCTGTGCTTGCGCTGAGACCCGGTGTTGGGGTCTGGACAGTTCGCTCTACGCTCTCGGCTTGATTGGCGCTGATTTGGCTCGGCGCCTGATCCAACGAACGTCTCGCAGCGAGCTGACCTTTCAGCGCGATCTTGCGCAGGCGTTTGCCGGTAGGTTGGTGTTCGTCATCATCGGGCAGCTGCCAAGACAAGCCCCCAAGGCTCTGATTATTTCTGATGGGCCCGGGCGCATCGATAATCGCAGCCGATCCGGGTGTTTCGCCTGCCGGCAACAATGTCTGAGGCTTTGCGTCCGCGCCAACCCCTGCGGTCGCAGTACCGGCCGGATTTACGACCGGAGGCCTTGCCGAGGGCCATAGGATGTCGGCCTTCGAAAATATTCTAGGACTGACCAAGGTCGGATCAACACTGCCGAAAGCACGCGCGTGCAGGCTTCGCCCTGTAGTGAGTGGCGGCATCGACGGCGCACTCGCCGAAACATTGAATGGCCCTGTAACGTTGCTCTCGGCCTGCCTGTGGTCAGCTTGCCCCTTTCCACCGATCCTGCGTAGCTCAACCCTGCGTCGACGAGACCCGGTCGATCCGGCCTCTTCGTCGTCAAGTGTAAAGGATGGCGATCCGGTGAGCGCGGGGAGGGACGGCGACCCGGCCGGATGCGCCGTTGTTTGAACGATAGCGCGCGTTGATGGATCGCCGCCAGGCGATGCCCAACCGATGTGGCGCGAAAGCGCGCGCTCCTGATCCGGCATCATGCCATCCCGCCGGTCCAGGCCGGTAGGCGCAGACGATCCGTCGGGCCGTTCGAAGCCGGCAGTCCTCGCGACGCTGACCTTGATGCCCCGATCGACCTCGGCGGCGCATTCTTGCGCGACTCTTCGTGTCCGGGCGATCATCGCCTTAAAGCGGCGAAGACCCGCCGAAGGCGCGGGTTCAAACTGATCGTCCGCCATCAGCGGCGCGACCACCGAGGAGGGCGGCATCGAGAGCCGCTCACGCCAGGCGGCCGCTCTGTGGGCCCGCAGAGCCCGTGCGATCGGATTGAGCACCCACAATGCCGCCCGGTCACGGACGAACGAGCGCGCCTGGCGCAAAGAACGCCCGAGCAACACCACCGCAGCCTGCACGAGACGCGACTCGGATTCGGCCCCCGCTGTCCGCAAACGCTGATCGGCCCGGCGCGACCAGCCAACAGTCCCGACCCTCGGATCAAGCGCATAACCGCTCGCAGGGTGGGCCAGGATGCCGGCGCGCGTCAGCCGCCCGCCGAACCATGACACACAGATCGCGGGCGAAAGCATTGCCGCCAGCCGCTGTCTTTCTGCGACCGAGAGCGCCTCGGGATCGCTGGTCGCATGATCGTGCCCGGGCGCTGGAACCTGGACAGGAAGCGGCGCGCTCGCCGCTGTCATTTCGGATGCGCGTCCTGAGTCGATCTTCGGCACGATCTGCGCGTCGGATCGGGCTCGCATGCGTAGGCGGAACGCGGAGACCGGATCAGCAGCGCCGAGCCAGTCGCGGACATCGTCGACGTAATCGCTGGGATTTGCCTTCAGGGGCTGCGCGTTCGCTTCGCGCTGCAACTGTTTCATCACGCGCGAGACCTGATCAGGTGTCAGCGCTCGCTCTGGCGTCTGTGTCTCCTGATCGACACCTCGGAACCCGCCGTCACGGCTAATTCCTGCCCGGCGAGATCGGTTGAGCTTGAGAACGCGTTCGCCATCGACCTCGATCCTGAGCGCGAGGCGATGGCGCGTGCAGGCAACGTAGAGATTCGATGCATTCATGGCGCACAGATGCGCGACCACCGCGACCTCAACCGTCGCACCTTGGGCGGCGTAGTTCGTTACGGCATAGGCGTGTTGAAGATGGACCGCTGCGCTGACGCCGGCCTGATCCCTGACGGCGAGGTCGCTGATCCGGGCAGCGAGTTCGAGCGGACGCCCGTTATCGTCATGACGGTCGAGCCGGAACACGATCCGGGGCTCCTCGCCGTCGTTATCAACAGAGAGGATCGTCGCCACGTCCGAGTTGAAGACCTGCGGTGCGAGGCGCAGCCGGCGCCCGAACATGACCCGGTCGCCGACGCGCAACTCGACCGGCACGGGAGAGCCGCCGCCGCGCCCCACGGCGTCGACGACGATCGCGGTTTCGCCGAGCTGTCCATCCTGGATCAGGATTTGGCGGACGCGGCGATTAAGTTCCGCGACGTCCTCGTTGCGGACTGCGATCAGCAGCCTTTGAGCGAGCGCCTGCGTGCTCCAGTCAGGCTCTGCCCGCGACGGGTCGTCGAGATAGGACCGTACGCAGGCGGCAAGGGTCGTTTCGCGGTCTCTGTGTACCGCGACCACTCCGGCTTCGTCATAGCGCGCGAGCCCCGCGGCCGCATTCCCTGCGGCGAACTGGGTGGACGCCTCGCGCATCCACTCCAGCCCCTGTCGCCGGATTTGGTCGAGGCGATTCGAGCCGAGCAGGTCGATGAGGGCTCGCATCGGCGCACCGCGCGCGACTGGCTGGAGCTGGCGGGTATCACCCGTCAGGATGAGCTTGGCGTCCGCCGCCGTCGTCGCCTCGACCAGAGTCTGGAGATCACGCGATCCGGCCATTCCTGCTTCATCCACGATGATGACGGTGTTCCGATCGAGGACCCGTTTGCCCTCCCTGATCTCGGCGGCGAGCGGATCGAGGGCCTGCGCGTCGGAGAGCGCGACTCTCGCCTCCTGCCCGGCGAGACGTGCGGCCCGCCAGGCCGGCGCGGCGACGAGCACCTGACGCTGATCCGCGACGAGAATGTCGCGCAGCAGCCTCAACACATGCGTCTTGCCCGCGCCGGCCGCGCCCTCTGCGACGCACACGCCGTCGGGACCGAGCATATGACGCACCGCGTCGCGTTGCTCGTTGCTGGCCGTGCTGCCGGCGAGTACCGCCTCGATGGCGGCCGGCTCGGGCGCTATCCAGGCGCCGCGTGCGTTGAGGGCCGTCTTAAGGAGCGCGTGCTCGTCACGGACCGCCTCAGCCGGCATGAAGCGCTGCAGCTGGTGCGATAAGTGTGGCAAGCCGATCAGCTTGGCTTGACGGGCTTGTGTGCGCTCCAGGATTTGCGCCGGCGCCAGCCGCGTCTGGAACGTCTGCGCCTCAATCCGAAGGATGTCGGCATGCGAAATGGTCAGCTCCCGTTTGAGCAGCTCCGTATACGCGTCGCGAGCGGTAATCTCGAACGCTACGGGGGCGTCAGGGATATTGCGTCTACGTTCGGACTGCGCCTGTACGCGCGCCCAGATCGTGTCCATGTCGAAGCCAATCCCGGCCAACTGCGCGTGCCAGTCCAGCTGCAACTGCGACAGGGGCGTCGCGCTGTCCTTGCGCGGCCGCGTGCCCAGCGCTGCGATCTCGGCAGCGCGCCTGTTTTCCGCACTGGTCAGACCTTTGCGGTTGAGTTCGCCGACCACCGCAGCGCGCCGCTTGCTGAACAGTTCGCAGACCTCGCGAGGTACACCGGGGATCTCAATTCCGATCCCCTTGCCGATCGCAATGATCCCCATCCGTTCGCGCAGCAGGCGCACGAGCTCCGCTCGGTAGAGCGCCGACAGCGCGTTCTTGTATGTGAGAAGAAGCTTGTTCTCGATCGCACCGAGCGAGCCGTCGTCGCGCACGCACATGTTGAACAGGACCGCGTGCGAGTGCACCTGCGGATCGCGGTCGCGGCTCGTCAGATGCCGGTAGACCGCAACGATGCTTTCGGTCGCGGGCAGGCGCACCGCGCCCTGCTTGCCGCGGCGGTTCAGGATCAACCCCATAGCGGCCGCCAGCCGTAGCGTCGTCTCGACCGCGTCGTCATGGATCGCGAGAAGACTGTCGCGACGTCTCGGTTCCGAGAGAAGTGCCACCGTCGAGAACACCTTCTCGGCGGAGAAGCACAGATCGTAGGCGACCACGTGCCGCGCGCGACCGGGGCGAGAGCGCTTACCCGCCCGATCACGACTGGTGATGACTGGCATGATCGCAAGCCGGCCGCTGCGCGGGTTGCGGCCCTGGCCAAGCCGCTCGACCAGATCGAAGTGCGCTAGACCCCCGTCGAGGATCGACCCGAACGGACCTGCTTCGCGATCGTATCCGGCCGGCGCCGGCCCGGCCAACCGCATTAGCGTGCCGCGTGAACCCGTCCGGTCCTCGTAGTAGCCCAGTCCGAGATCGAACTCGTCGAGACCCGCTCGCCCCTCGGCAACGCGATAATAGGCGATCGAGTTGATAACCTCGATCGTGATCATCGCTGCGCACGCCCCGGCGTGACCAGCGCGCTCGCGATTGCCTCGAGCTGCGCGTCAACCAGCTCCGCTCGCGTAAGCCATCGCTCGACCGCTTCGGCCAGAACGTGCTCCCGCAGTGCGCGCTCGACGATGCGCGCCGGTGAGCAGCGATGAAGGCGTGCCAGACGTTGAACGTGATCATGAACCTCGACCGAGAGCGCGACGCGCAGTTCTCGGGTGGAGGCCGGCGATTCCGAGCGCGATGTCAACATTGTCATGGGCTTGCGGCTCCGTCCGCCGAGTTTGCTGCACCCGGGGTGCGTAAGGTGTGCCCCGTTTGTTCCTGCGCCGCAGCGCGCCGGTCGGGACGCCATTTGACTCCATCTACATCATACGTCAATCTATGCATGATGTAGATAACAACCAGATCAATCGGAGATGCGCCATGACCGACGATGCCAGCACCGCCACCGACGCAGGGTCGAGGAAGACGGCCCTCCGTCGAAAGCCCCTTCAGGCCATGATCGCCGCAGCGCAGGCCGAGGGACCGCCTACGCTCACGCACAACGAGTTCCGGAGTGAGTTCGGCTCGTCGTGCAGGATGTTGTGGGAGGAAGGCCACACCGCCGAGGGAGTGGCCGAGCGCTACATCGCTCAGCTCGATGGCGCGTCGGTTCGTCTCAGGAAGCAGATCCGGGCGGAGATCAGGCAGCTCTGGACCGAGTTCGAGAACGGTACTTGGCGGCCGGGCGCCGCCGGGCCCGGAGCGCGAGGAGTTCAGTCGAGCCAGAAGGCCGATCAGACCGACACGCAGGGCGATGGAGTGCATCAGGAGAGGGATCTCGCCGAGGGCGAGGTGGACAAGGCGCGTGCCTCCGCGGCCCATGGGAACGGCGAACAGCCCAGCCACCCCGATCGCAGCGGCGAAGACGCCGGTGGGGCGCCTGACGATCCCGCCCCGGCAGGCAATCAGAACGGTAGCCCAAACGGCGACGAAGATGCCCGTCGACCGCTCGCACAGAATCCGACCGGCACCACCGACGATGGCGCGCCTGGGATGCTCGACGACGACGAAGACGCCGAGGCGCTCGCGCTGCGGCGGGAACTTGACGACGCCGGGCTCGATACGAGGCGCGGTCCCGGCTACGGGCCTGAGCGGTGAGTCCCCATCTCGATCTGCGCGACTTCGAGCGCCGGGTGCTGCCCGGCGGCGCGGAGGGCGTCGAGCAACTCGCGGGCACTCTCGCACTCGGCGGCATGGTTCGAGCAGTACAGCGCCCGGTAGCCGAGGCTGCAGTAGCCGATCAGCGCGATCAGCGTCTGGCTGATCAAGGTGGAGCGGCGCGGCGCGGCAACACGCGCCGCCGAGGTCGACACCAGCAGGACGTCGTCCTCGACCGCGAAGGCCAGATGCAACAGCGGCGTGCGCTTGAGCGCACCGAGCGGGCCAGGCAGCTTCAGCCTGGTGCGGGGACCGACGCTCCAGCCTTTGGCAGCCCAGACCGGTGTCGCGCCAGGGAAGCGTTCGCCTACCAGCCGCGCCGCGGCCTTCGAAACGAAGGCCTGCCACTCGGCGTCGCTCGCCATGCTGTCTGGAGCACGACGGCCCGTTCGCCGGCTGGCGCGTTCGAGTTCCCGCAGGCCCGACAGGGCGATGTCGCCGGCCACGAGCAGCTTCGCGGCCTCCAGCGCGCTCCGACGGTCGCGCCGCGCCCAGCCGGCGAGCGCCAGCACGGCGTCGATCGGCGCGCGGCGCAGATCCCGGCCGAGTTCGAGGTCGTCCTTCGCCTCGACCTCGCGCACGAACCGCGCCGCACGCACCAATCGCTGCACGACTTGCATCTTGCCGTCGACCTTCAGCGCGAACGCCCGATAGGCCTCCTCGCGCGCCCCGCCCGACACCTCCAGATGCGCGATCGCCTGCTCGGCATAACCGAACCATGTGTCCGCCGACGCCAGGAAACGACGCTGCGGCGTTGTGGCTGCGCCCATCTCGACCACTCGATCCACCACCACGGGGAGCCCTAACATGACCAACGCCACAAAGGACAACACTGATAGCTCGCAGCGCATTGAATCGCTCGACCGCTTCGGTCAGTTGCGCAGCGACCGGCCCCTTCGCTCTACTCGTCAGCAACGGATCGACGAGCTGGATGGCAAACTTCCCGACGACCTGACCGATCACGAGCTGCGCCTGAAGTTCGTCGACCTTTCTGGCCAGGTCTACCTGCGCGGCTTTCATCGAAACCGTGCCATGCTGAAGCCGGCCGAGGCTGTGGTTGTTGCGGCCATGATCACAGCGCTCGCCTCCTCGGATGACGCAATCTCGCTCTACGACGATATCCTCGAGGGCCATGACGCCACACTGGGCGAACTGTTGGGCGCGCTCGCGCGTTCGAGTGCGGCAGTGGCGACGGAGATGCAGGAGGCCGATCGCAAACATCACGAAAGCGAAGCTGCCGTCTGGAACGGTGCCGTTGCCCCTGCGGAGCCGCGCCAGTGACGACGACGCATATTGCCCTAGCGACGCTGCCCAGCCCGCCAGATCGGCTGTCAGGGCGCAATGGCCGGTAACGCGGCCATCGCCTGCGCCTCGATCTGCCGCGCTAGATCGTCCAACCCTGCGCGGCGCAGATAAGCCACAGCAGACTTCGCCTCGCTGGCTCGCCGCTCATCATGCCTTTGATGGGCTTGCTTCAGCGCGGCGCGAACAGAGGCCGCATTCGGCATTGACGGCAGCATGTCGCGGCGATGGAAAGTCATGCCGTGCCGACGTGTATAGTTGTTAGAGGCAAGCAGGACGCAAACGGCGGCAGCGATCGTTGTCGTTCTCAGCGTGAGCGCGGTTTCGTCGGCCATAACATGGAATGAGGCACGGGCAGTCGGCCGCATACCTGGCCCATAGCCAACGATCAGCGGCCAGGAGATTTCTTTTCCCTCCAGCCAAGACCGCCGGACCGCAGGATCGGTCGCCAGGATCAGCTGGATAAGTTCGTCGGCTCGGCCCTCGCGCAATGCCGTGCGGGCCTCCGCGGGTCTGACGATCGCCTGCGAGGGACTGGGAGCGCCAAAGAAGGCAGGTCCTGAGACGATTAGCTCCCCAGAATAACTCGGCCAGTCCTTGGTGCCGAGGGCGAACAAAGCAGGCGCCGCGAGCGGAAGCGGTCTTGGTTTGATATGGATTGAATAGCCCGCGAACGACGCAGTCGGTGCCCCAGGCATCCTGTGCCCCAGCATCGTGTGGACCGAGTCGACAAGCACCTGAGCTTCGAGCTCGGCCTGTAACACTGACTCCGCAAATAGCGACCCTACCGCTGGCGTCTCGCCGCCGAGCTTGATCGCGAATTGGAAAGGCACTAGCGCCACCGGATAGGTCAGGCCGTCGCCCTTGCCATCCGACTTTGCAGCAAGACCCCGTAGCGGAGTCCGGCGGCCGGCACGATCACGCCTGATCCGATCGTCGTCCGTCACCTGCGCATCGGCTTCGCCGGCCTGTTCTTGCAGTTGCATCGCGAACTCCTCTGGAATGTCGAGCCAGGACGGCAGGCTGCCCTGTGGCCCGAAAGCTGAAGACCTCCTGGCTGGTCGCGGATCCTGCCGCTTCTCGTCGGCAGCAGTTCAAACAATCCAGCCGGGCTCGCGCATTGAGACGCGTCCAGACACACAGCCTCTTAACAGTTGCGGTCCAAAATGATCCGGTAGCGGTTCAATTTTGTAACGCGAGGATGACCCTGTGACCGACGATGTCGCTGAAGCCGCCATGACGAGCCGCTTCGAATGGGACGATCTTCGCCTGCTCGTGGCGCTCGCCGACGAGGGCAGCCTGCGGCGCGCCGCCGCCCGAGCCGGCGTCAGCAGCGCGACCGTGCTGCGTCGTGTCGCCGCCCTGGAAGCCGCCTGCAAGGGACGCCTGCTCGATCGTGGGCCAGACGGCGCGACCCCGACCCTGCTCGGCGAGCAGGTGATCGACATCGCCCGCAGCATGCAGGCACCTGTCACCGAACTCGAACACCTCGTCGCCGAACGTCGCGGCGAGCGCGCTTTCGTCAGTGTCAGCGTTACCCAAGGCCTTGGCGTCAACTGGCTTGTACCGCAGTTCAAAGCCTTCCAGGATGATCACCCCCTGATCGGCATCGACTTCCGGATCTCCAACACCGTCGCCGACATCCTGCGCTTCGATTCAGACCTCGCGATCCAGATGACGCCGCCAACCGCCGCAGACGTCGTTGCCGTCAAGCTCGGGCGCATGCATTTCGAACTGTTCGCCAGCGAGACCTATCTGAAGGCGCATGGTCGGCCGGTCTCCCGGGAGGCTCTGCGCAAGCACCGGCTGATCGAACAATGGGATGGCCACGTGTCAAACGGCCATCTCTCTAACTTGCTCGGGCCCGTCCGCCCGATCCAGATCGTCGCAAAGGTCCATGGTAGTTGCGGTGCGATCTCGGCAATCGAGAACGGCATCGGCATCGGAGTGTTGCCGAACTACTCCGTCGCATTCGGCAACAAGGTCGTGCCGCTCGAGCTCCCTGTCACCGCCTATCGCGACATCTGGCTTACCTACCGGCGCGAAACGCGTCAAAGCCCCGCCGTCGAGCAAACCATCCATTGGCTGAAGGCCATCTTCGACAGCCGGAAATGGCCCTGGTTCAAGGACGAATTCATTTCCGCCGCCCGCCTGCCAGCAACGTGGCGCTGAGACGCTTCTACTCAAATTCGTCAACTACGAGGGCGCAGGCTAGGAGACGTAAAGTCGGTCTGGTTGAAAACGGATCGATCCCGGCATCATCCAGGGCGCTGCGACGCGGGTTCCGGACCACGCCACGCGTTGCCAAGTTAGGCTTGCCTCACCGGTTCCCCCAGCGACAGCATGAGCCGGTTAGCCCAGTTGAAGAACGCCGCCGAATGGATCAGATCGGCGATTGCCAGATCGCCGAGGCCGAGCTCGCGCAGCCTGGCGACGTGACCCGCCCCGAAAGCGATCGGCGTCGCCGTTAGGGCGACGGAAGCCTCGATGATCGCGTTCCACAACGGGTCGATGTCAGCGCCGGTCCCTTCGTCGAGCAGGCGCTGGACGTCATCGTGGCGCTTGGAGAACGTCGTGGCAAAGCGGGCATGCACCGAGGCGCAGTAGATGCAGCCATTGCTGCGGGAGACGGCGGCCGCCGCCAGCTCGCGCTCGGCCCGCGGCAGGCCGTCCCTGGTGTTGTAGAAGATGTCCTTGTCGGCCAGGGTCCGCGTCTTCAGGATGTCGGGATCATGCGCCAGCAGCCGGAAATACGGGCTCTTCGTGCGCGCGATGTCGATGAGCGCGTCCTTCTGGTGGTCGCTCAGGGCCTCCTCGGCCACCGGGTCGATCCAGGCGTTCCAGTTGAGCTGGGCCTGGGTGAACACCGTGGGAGCGCCGGTGAGGGGGCGCTCAGTCTCGATTATGGTCATTGTGAGGGTCTCCGAGGCGTTGGCTCAGGCGTTCAGCAGGCGCAGCCCATGCGCGGCGCGAATCTGGAAGGAGAGGAACGCGACGATCTGCGAGGCCGTCACGATCTCGGGCGTGCTCCAGCCTGTCTGCTGCAGCGCAGCCAGTGCCGCCGCAGTCGCGTCGCGGGGGTGGAAGACCAGCAGATGGGCGTGCGCGAGAAGCGCCGATAGTCGCGGACCCAGAACGTCCCGGTCGGCGCCCTCGACGCTGAACACTGGGCCGGCGACATCCTCCACCGACAGCGGGCCGGCCGGATAGGCGCCATAGGGCCCGGTCGTGCGCGCCGCCTGCGCCTGGCGCAGGGTTGCCTCGGCGAGCGCGGCGCCGCCGGATTGCTCTCTCAGGAGGGCGTCGTAGTGCGCTGCGCCGGACGCCTCGCCATGCAGCAGCGTCACGAAGAGCGCCAAGGCCGTCCGCTCGCTTGGGCTCACGCCGCCCCGATCGCCGACGGCAAAGAGAGCCTCATAGCTTGCCTGGATGTTGAGGCGGGTGACGGGTCGCTCGTGACGGAGCGCATCGAGAGCGGAGCCCGGAACGGTGCCGATGAGCGTGTCGAGCACATCCGGAGTGGCTTCGGTCGTCATGATCTGTCCTGCTTGTTTCAGAGAAGGGAGCTGTCTCCGCTCATCGCTGCCCGCCAGCGACCTTGAGCACCGGGCTCGTCTGGCCGCCGGTCCAACCGAGTGTCGGCGCGACTTGCTGCGCGGTGAGCTCGAGCGAGCGCAGGATCAGCGCATGCGGCGGATCGACGGAATGAACCCGGAAGACAACGTCGGTCGCGCGCTCGAGGACGCTGTCGGCCGACAGCGAGGCGATAACGTCGTCGGGCGTGCCGACATGGACGTCGAACGACCTGATCAGGGCCGGGAGGCTTCGGTCGGGAACATGGTGTCCGTTGGCGATGAAGCGGTCGAGCACGCGGTTGAGGCCGATTTCGGCATATTTGAGGGCCTCTTCGCGCGTATCGGCCACGAACAGTGACCGCGAGCCGAGGATGCGCGGGGCGACGCCGGCCGGCAGGTTCGCGAGATAGGCGTCGACGATCGGGTGCTGGATCTCGGGGAGCGTCTGCCAGGGTTGGTTGGCGCTGCGCGGCTGGGTGCGCGACAGCATCAAGCCCGATCCGGCCTGCCCGATGCGTTCGGCGCCGGCGGCCGAGAAGGTCGCCTGCCAAATCCGGTGTTCGAGCGAGGCGGCTTCCGGATAGAGCCGGTTCTCGTCATGGCCCAGCGGCGCGCCGCGCCACGCGTCCAACAGGCGGGCGTAGTTGCGATTGAAGACCTCGTTGCGATCGGCCTTCGCGATGCCGAAGGCCAGGAAGCTCTCAGGCGTCGCACCGGTCCCCAGGCCGATTTCGAGCCGCCCGTTCGAGAGCAGGTCGAGCACGGCGGTGTCCTCTGCCAGGCGCACGGGGTCTTCCATTGGCAGGATGATGATGCCCGTACCCAGCCGGATCCGCGTCGTGCGCGCGGCGACGAAGGAGAGAAACGGCAGCGGGGAGGGCAGTCCGCCTTCGTCGCGATGGAAATGATGCTGCGCCACCCAAGCCGTATCGAAGCCCTGTCGCTCGGCCTGGACGATCTGTTCGGTGGCGAGCCGGTAGCGCTCGCCGGCCGGTACATCGTCGAGAAGGCGGCTGAAAAACCCGAGTCTCTTCGTGCTCATGCTGCTTCCGCTCCGCCCAGATAGGCGTCCCTGATCCGTGCATCGACAAGCAAATCGGCGGCCGCAGCCTCGATCACGACGCGGCCCGTTTGCAGAACATAGCCGCGATCGGCGATCCCCAGGGCCAGATTGGCGTTCTGCTCGACCATGAAGATGCTGACGCCCTCGGCGTTGATGTCGCGGATCAGCGCCAGCACGCGGTCCACCCAGAGCGGCGACAGGCCCATGGTCGGCTCGTCCATGATGATCATGCGCGGCCTCGCCATCAGGGCGCGCGCCATCGCCACCATCTGCTGCTCGCCGCCCGACAGCGTGCCGGCCTGCTGGTTGATGCGTTGCGCCACCCGCGGAAACAGCGTCAGCACCCGATCGAGATCGGCCGCGACAGCGGCCTTGTGGTCGCGCGTGAATGCACCCATCAGCAGGTTCTCGCGCACGCTCATGGCGCCGAAGAGCCGCCGGGCCTCCGGCACCGTACCAACGCCGAGCCGCACGATCTGCGGGGTCGAGAGCCCCAGTACCGAGGTTCCGTCGACGAACACGTCGCCGGCGGTCGGCTTCACCAGCCCGAGGATGATCTTCATCGTCGTCGACTTGCCGCTGGCATTGCCGCCGAGCAGGCAGACGATCTCACTGCGCTCGACCTTGAGCGACAGCCCGAAATGCGCCTGAACGGGGCCGTAGAACGTGTCGACGTCGCGCAGTTCAAGGATGGGGGGCGACTTCGTCATGGCGCGTCTCAGGCTGTCACGGGAAGCGGCGATGCCGCGTCGGCGGCCGGAGCCTTGCCGCCAACCGCGCCATGGCCCAGATAGGCCTCGATCACGGCCGGGTCTGTCCGCACGGCCTGCGGTTTGCCCTCGGCGATCTTCAGGCCGTCATCGAGCACGATCACCCGGTCCGACAGGCGCATGACCATGTCGAGCTTGTGCTCGATCAGCAGGATGGTCTGGCCGCGCGCCTTCAGGCTGGCGATGATCTCGAGCATCTCCGCTGTTTCGGTCGGGTTCATGCCGGCAGTCGGTTCGTCGAGCAGCAGCAGCCGGGGCCGCGCGGCAAGCGCCCGGGCGATCTCGACGCGCCGGCGGTTCGCATAGGACAGGCTATGTGCCGGCTGGTCGATGCGTGGCAGCAGCCGGTCACCGAACAGGCTTAGGATCTCCCGGACCTCCTCGCGCAGGGCTGCCTCTTCCGCTTTGACCGAGGGCGGCCGGATCAGCGCCAGTGCCAGTTCCGCCAGCGGGCCGATGATGGGCCAGGCGGGGCGCACGGCCCGCAGCCGGCCATGCGCCCCGACCAGCACATTGTCGCCGATGCTGAGATTGGCGAAGACGCGTCCATGCTGGAAGGTCCGGGCGATGCCGGCGGCTGCGATGCCTTCCGGCGAGCGCCCGGCGATGTCGGCGCCTGCGAAGCGGATCGTGCCGGCATCGGGCTTGTCGAGTCCGCTGATCAGGTTGAAGGCCGTCGTCTTGCCGGCGCCATTGGGGCCGATGACGCTGACGAGCTCGCCTTCAGCAATCGAGAGATCGATGCCGCCGACGGCGGTGACGCCGCCGAAGCGGCGCACCAGCCCGGTCACGTCGAGCAGCGGGGCGGTTGCGGAGGGGGAGAGAGCCGCGTTCATCAGACGGTCCCGAGCAGGCCTTGCGGCCGGAAGCGAACCAGCAGCAGCAGCGCGACGCCGTAGAGCAGGATGCGGTATTCGGCGGCGACGCGGAACACCTCCGGCAGTCCGATCAGCGCAACGGCTCCCAGGATCGCGCCGCCGACATGGCCCATGCCGCCGAGGATCGCGATCGTCAGCGCCAACACGGAGATCTGCGTGTTGAAGGTCTCGTGGTTGATGAAGGAGTACATATGGGCGGTGAAGGCGCCGCTGATGCCGGCGAGGAAGCCCCCAAAGGCGAAGGCCAGCCCCTTGTAGCGGTTCAGTCCGATACCGAAGGAGCGGGCCGCGACATCGTCGTCGCGCACGGCGCGCAAGGTGCGGCCGAGATGGGAGCCCAGCAACCTGACCTGCAGCAGCGCCAGCGCCAGCATCAGCGCCAGGGCGAGCCAGTAGATCGCGTTGGTGTCGTAAAGCGCATGGCCGAAGAGTTCGAGCGGCGGGATGCCGGCGACGCCGATCGGGCCGCGGGTTACGCTCTCCCAGTTCAGGATCACCAGCGCGACGATCTCGCCGATGCCGAGCGTGGCGATCGAGACATAATGGCCGCGCAGGCGGAAGGCCGGCGACACCAGCAGCGTACCGAGTCCCGCCGCCATGAGCCCGCCGGCGATGAGGCACAGCCAGACCGGAACGCCGTAGTCGGCGGCCAGCAGCGCCGAGGTGTAGCCGCCGATGGCGAGCAGCGCCGCATGGCCGAGCGAGACCTGACCGCTGGTGCCGGCGACCAGGGTGATGCTCAGGCCCAGCAGCGCGTAGAGCCAGGCATTGGTGAGCGTCTGGATCAGGTAGCCATTGTCGATCAGCAGGGGCAGCGCGATGGCTCCCGCCGTAAGGGCGGCGAGCAGCGGCACGGGCAGCCGGATCGGCTTGCTCGGCGCGATGAAGGTGCCGGTCATCGGTTCGGGCGGGAGCTGGTGGCGGCTGGCGAAGAGCCCGTTGGGCCGTAGCACCAAGATTGCGATCAGCAGAAGGAAGGCGAACAGGTTGCGGTAGCTGGTGCCAAGCAGGGCGACGCCGTAGCTCTCGATCAGACCCAGCAGCAGCGAGCCGGCGATGGCGCCGGGCACATTGCCGACGCCGCCGACGACCTCTGCCACGATCCCCTTCAGGGTCGCCTCGAAGCCCATCGTCGGGGTGATGACGTTGTAATACATGCCGACCAGGACGCCGCCGACGCCGCCGAGCGCGGCCGCGATGGCGAAGACGATGCGGTTGACCTGATCGACATCGACGCCGACGACCCGGGCGGCGTCGCGGTCGAGTGCGGTGGCCCGCACGGCCCAACCCCATTTCGTCAGCTTGAGGAAGGCAAAGAGCGCGCCCGCCGCGGTGAGGCCGATGCCGCCGATCAGGAGGTCGAGCACGCCGATCGAGCCGCCGCCGATCTGGAACCGCCAGTTGGGAAGCTGCATCGGCACCGCGCGCGGATCCGGGCTGAACAGGATCTGCACCGTCTGGTCGATGACGAAGCTCAGGCCGATCGTGGCCAGCAGCGGCGCAATGCGTGGCGCCCCCGCCAATGGCCGGATGCCGAACCGTTCGATGGTGAGCCCGAGCCCTGCGGTCAGAACGATGACCAGCAGCAACGTCACCGGAAACGGCGTCTGCAGCACCGAAACGGCGACCCAGCCCACATAGGCTCCCACCACATAGACCGAGCCATGGGCGAAGTTGATCAGCCGGCTGACGCCGAAGATCAGCGCCAGCCCCACCGCCAGCAGGCCGTAGATGTTGCCGATGATCAGGCCGTTGACGGTGTGGTCAAACCAGGAGGTCATGCTGGCGTCCTCGATCCCAAGAGGGCGCTGCTCATCAGTTGGTCTTCACTCCGTCCCAGAGCGTGAAGCGACCGTTGCGGACCACCAGCTGTGCGCTGGTCGCGCCGCTGACCCGCCGCGTTTCGGGATCGAAGGTCGCCTTGCCGTAGACCACGCTCGGCACATCCTTCACCTTCGCAAGCGTATCGCGGATGGTGGTGCGATCGAGATTGGGCGCCTCGCGGAGCACCTGGCCGAAGAGGACGACCGTGTCATAGGCATAGGCGTTGAAGGCGTCGGGCTCCCGGCCGTATTTGGCCTGGAAGGACTGGACGAAGGTCTGCACCTCGGGGCGCGGATCCTCGGGGAAGAAGCGCGCGTTGGTGAAGACACCCTCCGACGCCTCGGCGCCCAGTTCGATGAACTTCGGCGAGTAGATCGAGCTCGAGGCCGCGATCGGCACAGTGACGCCCGTCTGCCGCGCCTGCCGCACGATCAGCGCGCCGTCTGCATAGTAGGACACCAGGAAGAGCCCGTCTGGCTTGGCGTCGCGGACCCGCACCAGCGTCGAACGAAAATCCTTCTCGTCGGGCTGGTAGCCTTCGGCCGCCACGACTTCGGCGCCCAGTTCCTTGGCCTTGGCGGCGAAATGGTCCTTGCTGGTCCGGCCCCAGTCGGTGTTGAGGAACAGGATCGCGATGCGCTTGAAGCCGACCTTGTTGACCACATAGGTCGCATTGAGGGGCTGCTCGTCGGCCTGGCTGACCGAGTTGCTCCAGATGAAGTCGCCCGTCTTGGTGAAGTTCGGATGTGAGTTGGTGAAGCCGAACTGGACGAGCCCGGCGCGCTGGTAGATCGGCGAAGCGGCCATCGAGGCCGGGCTGGCGAAATCGCCGAGCTGGGCGACGATACGCTTGTCGGCGACGAACTTCTGCGCCACCGCGACGGTCTGCTTCGGATCGCTCTGCGTGTCCTCGAAGATGTAGCGCAGCGGCCGGCCTTTGATGCCACCGGAGCCGTTGATCTGCTCGAGAGCGAGGTCGAAGCCCTGCTTCCACTGCGCCCCATACTGGGCATTGGGGCCCGTGAGAGGGCCGCTGACGCCGAGATAGATCGGTTCGCCCGTCGGCTCTGCCGCGTGGCTTACGACAGCCGGTCGGAGGAGGATTGCGGCACTCGCCGATGCGAGAAGATGGCGACGGTTGATCATGATGAAGGCTCGCATGAGGATCCGGGACAGCGGTCGCGGACCAATGAAGTCAACGCGTCGGATGGTGCGCTGAGCCAAGCGCGGACGTCAATGAAACGTTCTTTTAAAGGAACGATGGTCGCAGAGGTTTTCGGCTACGGAAGTCGCTCACTTGAGATTGATTGCCTTTTTGCCTCCTCGAAGTGAGAGATCTGGCTCTTGGCATAAGCGGAACAAAAAGATCATTGACGGGCCATCCTCAAATCGTTTGTTTAGAAGAACGAATCGTCCTCGCGCCTTCGAAGGCGAAGTTGCGGCTGTTCCGGAGGCAATCTGCGGGAGCATCGCGCGACGGCGGTGGCGCAATAGGAAGGCACGAGGAGGCGGGGCTTTGAACCTCCCAGGGCGGCAGGTGGTGATGCTGAATGGTCGAGGATCGGCGCTTGAGAGCGGCCGGCGTCGGTGAGAGCGACTCGCGCAAGGAGCGAGATCGAGCCTGCAGGCTCGGTCATCCCCCGCGCGGCAGGCGACGGCGGAGCGCCAATCCAAGATCAAATTGCACGAAGAGCTGTTTTTGAAAGCTTTATCTAATGGGTCGGGGATCAGAAATGGATGCAATTGATCGTAAGATTTTGACCGTATTGCAGGGCGACTCCAACATCTCGATCGCCGAATTGGCCGATCGTGTCGGGTTGTCTCAGACGCCGTGTTGGAAGCGAATCCAAAAGCTCGAGCAGGCTGGCGTGATCCTCAAGCGTGTGGCGCTGGTTGCGCCGGAGAGGATTGGGCTGGGCTTGACGGTCTTCGTTCAGATTGAGACGGCTGACCACTCGGGTCCATGGATCGAGAACTTTGCCCAAACGGTCTCCGCCATGCCGGAGGTGATGGAGCTGTATCGAATGGCCGGTGACGTTGACTACATGCTGCGCGTCGTTGTCGCCGATATGGCCGCCTATGATGCGTTCTACAAAGTGTTGATCGAGACGATACCGCTGAAGAATGTCACGTCACGGTTCGCCATGGAGAGGATCAAGTCGACGACGGCGTACCGGGTCCCTGATCAGCCGAAGTCCTGATGTGAGTGCCTCGAGCCGAGTCGGCGACCGCCGGGGCGGGCTTCGAAGTCCGCGCTGATCTCGCCCCCCGACGGTGCTGAGCGGGCAGGGGCCACGACAGCCATCCGTGCGCTCTTCAAAGATTTAGGCCTTGGCTTCGTCCTGGAGGCTTGTGCCTCGCGCCTCATCAGCGCTGGCCTCGCGTTGACCGACAACGGCAGTGGGGGCGTCTCTCCGTCGCAATCTCCTGCGTTTCGAGTCAGATGAGGCCTGCTTTCGTCTTCCCTAGGGCGCAGATGGCCGCTCACGCCAAGTTTTCACACTTTACGGCGAATAGTCCGGGTGATAGCAATTCGTTCGTTAAAACGAACGAATTGGAGTTTCTATCATGTCGGCATTCCCGGGCGACCTCGCCGACCTCCATCCCGAGACCCGTCTTGTCCATGCCGGCACGCTGCGTTCGCAGTTCGGTGAGACCTCCGAGGCGCTGTTCCTGACGCAGGGCCATGTCTATGACAGCGCCGAACAGGCCGAGGCGCGCTTCCTGAACAAGGACCCGGGCTTCCAGTACGCCCGCTTCTCCAATCCGACGGTGGCGATGCTGGAAGCGCGCATGGCCGCCTTCGAGGGGGCGGAGGCCTGCCGCGCCACGGCCACAGGCATGGCCGCCGTCACCGCAGCGATCATGGGCCAGGTCCGGCAGGGCGACCACGTCGTCGCCTCGCGCGCCCTGTTCGGCTCCTGCCGCTATGTCGTCGAGGAGCATCTGCCGCGCTATGGCGTCACCTCGACGCTGGTCGACGGCACGGACATCGCCGCCTGGCGCGCGGCCGTGACGCCGCAGACAAAGGTCTTCTTCCTCGAGAGCCCCTCCAACCCGACGTTGGAGGTCCTCGATATCGCCGCCGTCGCCGCCGTGGCGAAGGAGGTTGGTGCGACGCTGGTCGTCGACAACGTCTTCGCCACGCCGCTCTTCCAGCGCCCACTGGCCCTCGGCGCCGATTGCGTCGTCTACTCGGCGACCAAGCACATCGATGGGCAGGGCCGCTGTCTCGGCGGGCTGATCCTCGCCTCGCAGGATTTCATCGAAACCCATGTCCAGACCTTCCTGCGTCAGACCGGCCCGGCGATCTCCCCCTTCAACGCCTGGGTGATGCTGAAGGCGCTCGAGACTCTGCCGCTGCGCGTGCGCCAGCAGGCCCACAACGCCGCGATCGTGGCGGACTGGCTCGCCGGCCGCCCCGGCCTGTCGCGGGTCATCTTCCCGGGCGCGAAGAACCATCCGCAGGCCGAGATCATCGCCCGCCAGATGACCGGCCCCTCGACGCTGGTCGCCTTCGAGGTCGAGGGCGGCAAAGAGGCCGCCTTCCGCTTCCTCAACGGCCTGGAGCTGATCCGCATCTCCAACAATCTCGGCGACGCCAAGAGCCTGATCGTCCACCCGGCGACGACCACCCATCAGCGCTTCTCGCCGGAGATCCGCGCCAGCATGGGCATCTCGGACGGGCTGATCCGCCTCTCCGTCGGCCTGGAGCACGCCGACGATCTGGTCGCCGATCTCGAGCGGGCGCTCGCGGGGATATGAGCCGGTGGTTCAATGGCGAGCATACGACGGCTAAACTGAATTCCATCGTGAGCCGGAGTAACGGCCAGGCGGTGGCAGGCGGTTGTCTCGATTGTTGCGACAAACCTCGCATATCGAGTTTGTGCCTCATCAGTAGCCGAAAACAATGAATGAGATCGGGGTTGATGCGGTCCCGTCATTCGGCGGCAGCAGCCCATGGCTGGCGGAACTGGGCGGCGCGGTGGCGGCCGGGAAGGCGAGGCTTGCCGAACAGCTTCTGGCGCAGCGGGCCTTCCTCGTAGGATGTCTTGTAGACGCCGCGGTTCTGCAGTTCGGGCACGACGAGATCGACGAAAGCCTCAACGCTCTCGGGCGTGACGGTGCGGATGAGGTTGAAGCCGTCGACATCGCCATGCTCGACCCAGGCCTGCAACTGGTCGGCAACCTGCGAGGCACTGCCGACGATCGCTTGGTTGCGGCTGCCAAGCTTCATCTGCTCGCGCAGCGCGCGCACAGTCCAGACCTTGTCGGGGCTGCGCTTGGTGATGGCCTCCAGCGCCGAGTTATTGGCGTCGTTTTTGACGAAGCTGATCGGTTCGTCGGGATCATAGCGTGAGAAATCGAGTCCGACCGAGGCAGAAAAATGGGCGAGCGCGCCCTCGACGCTGGCATACTCGCGATACTCGGCGAAGAGATCCTGCGCTTCGGCCTCGGTCGGCGCGACGATGACGGTCACGCCGACGAAGGCCTTGACGTCATCGGCCTTTCGCCCGGCCGCCACCGCCTTGCGGCGGATATCCTCGACGACCGAGCGCGTCAGCGCGTGGCTCTGGCCGTTGACGAAGACGCATTCGGCATGGTCGCCAGCGAAGCGCCGGCCGCGGTCCGAGGAGCCGGCCTGGTAGAGCAGGGGCGTGCGCTGTGGCGAGGGCTCGCTGAGATGGATGGCGTCGACCTGGTAGTGGGGCCCGCGATGGGTGACGCGATGGACCTTCGACGGGTCGGTGAAGATGCGGCGCTCGCGGTCGCGCAGCACCGCGCCGTCTTCCCAGCTGCCCTCCCAGAGCTTGTAGACAACCTCCATGAACTCGTCGGCGATGTCGTAGCGGGAATCGTGATTCTGGAGCTTCTCTTGGCCCAGACCGCGCGCGGCGGAATCGAGATAGCCGGTGACGATGTTCCAGCCGATCCGTCCCTTGGTGAGGTGGTCGAGCGTTGAGAAGCGGCGGGCGAAGAGATAGGGCTCTTCATAGGTCAGGTTGACGGTGATGCCGAAGCCGAGATGCTCCGTCACTGCGGCCATGGCGGGTGCGAGCAGGATCGGGTCGTTGAGCGGTGTCTGCGCGCCGGTGATCAGCGCCGTTTCGGGCCCGCCCTTGTAGACGTCGTAGAGGCCGATGATGTCAGCGATGAACAGCCCGTCGAACAGGCCGCGCTCCAGCGTTTTGGCGAGCTGCTGCCAGTAGGCGATGTCGGTGTAATGGGCCGAGCGGTCGCGCGGATGCGTCCACATCCCGTGCGAGATGTGGCCGACACAGTTCATGTCGAAGGCGTTCAGCCGGATCTGCTTGCGCGGCGCGGTCATTCGGCGGCTTCCTTGGCGGCATGCTCGGCGATGCCGACGCTCCAGATCCGGTCGGGGAGCCGCCCGTTGACGAGATAGTCGCCGACGATGCGGGCGCGGTAGACTACCGGGTTGTGCGAGAGGATCGTCCGGGCGTTGCGCCAGTGCCGATCGAGTGCCGTCTCGTGGCGCACGGCCGAGGCGCCGAGCGCGTCAAACAGGCGCGACGCTGCGCGCAGAACGATCTCGCCGACCGCGATCTGGGCCTGGTTGACCTCGATCTCGAGCGTTTGCGCCGCGGCGACCGCCGCCTCCCGGTCGGGGCTCGCCGCCGCGGCCTGAGCGGCGGCGAAGCCCGGCGCGGTTGCCAGAACCAGCGCCTCGGCGGCATAGGCCGCCGCGCCGAGTTCGCCGACGATCTGCTTCAGCTGCGGATCGTCCTTGGCGAGATCGCTGTTGCCGTGGCTGTAGACGCGCGAGCGCGCCCTTAGCTGGGCGGCCGTGTCACTGACGATGGCGCGCGCGATGCCCGCCAGCGTCGCCAGGAGCACGGTCTGGTAGATCGCGGTGAGATAAGGCGCGCGCTCTTCGCGGCTGCGGATGGCGAGGGGCTCGACCGGCACGTTGGTAAACACGCCGGTGCCGGTCCCCGTGAGCCTCTGGCCGAAGCCGTCCCAGTCGTCCGTGATCGCGATACCCGGATGATTGCGCGGAACCAGCGCCGAGACATGCGCGTCGTCGCTGCGTCGGGCGGAGACGTCAATCCAGTCGGCGAAGATGCTGCCCGTGGTGTAGAACTTGGTGCCATTCAGGCGCCACTGCCCGTCGACCTGCTCAAGCCGTGTCGAGCGCCTGTCGAGCGCGGCCCCGCCCGTTTCTGTCGAGGCATTGCCGACGATCTCACCTCGGCCGAACCGCGCCAGCCAGAGCGCGCGCGTCTCGGGGTCGGCGTCGTTGAGGCGGTCCTCGACGATCGCGACATGACCGCGGAAGAGGTGGGCGACATTGGAGTCGGCCGCGGCGAGTTCGATCAACAAGCGTAGGAAGCCGGCATGGTCGAGACCGTATCCACCGAATTCGGGCGGGATGCGCAGTGCGCCGAAGCGCTGCTGCTTCAGCAACGACACCTCCTCGAAGGGCAAACGGCGCTCATGCTCGCGGGCGACCGTGCCGGCGGCGATGCGCGTGAAGAGCGGGCGGAACACGGCCGCAGCGGCCTCGAAGCGGCGGGCGGCCTCACCGGGGCCGACGGCCGCAGAGGATGACAGGTGGGACATTGATGATCTTTCGTCGAGTTGCCAGCGGGACGATTTGGGCGAGGGCAGGCCCTCAGCGCCGCAGCCGGGGATTGAGGGCGTGGTTGAGCGCATCGCCGAGCAGGTTCAGAGCGAGCACGGTGAGCATGATGGCGAGACCGGGGATGGCGGTCTGGTACCAGGCCGTGCGCAGCGCATCGCGCCCGGCACCGATCATCGTGCCCCAGCTGACATGGTTGGGATCGCCCAGGCCGAGAAAGGAGAGACCGGCCTCGGATAGGATCGCGGTCGCGACCAGGATCGACGCCGCGACGATCACCGGAGTCATGGCGTTGGGGACGATGTGGAGCAGCAGGATGCGCCGGTCGCTCATGCCCATCGCGACGAGTGCCTGGACGAAGTCGCGATCACGCAGCGCCATCACCTCCGCCCTCGTGAGCCGGGCGATGCCGGGCCAGGCGGTGATGCCGAGCGCCAGAATGATTGTGTAGATCGAGGGGCTGAGCACCGCGACCAGTACGATCGCCAGCAGGAAGGCCGGCATCGTCTGGAAGAGCTCGGTCACGCGCATCAGCACGTCGTCGAGCCAGCCGCCGTAATAGCCGGCGATCGCGCCGAGCGAGACCCCGATGGCGAGGGCGATCGTGGCGGCCGCGCCGCCGACCATGAGCGAGACCGAGGCGCCGTGGAACAGGCCCGCCGTGATGTCGCGCCCCATCAGATCGGTGCCGAGCGGGTAATCGGGATCGCTTCCCGGCCAGGTGAAGGGCGCGGCGACCATGTCGAAGGGGTCGCCCGGGAACAGGATGGGCGCGACCGCCGCCGCCGTCAGCACCGCCGCGACCACGATGCTGCCGACGACCCCCGCCGGGGATGAGAACAGCGTGCGCAGGATCGACGGGCGGCTCATGCGGTCACCCGGATGCGCGGGTCGAGCCAAACGTAGAGCAGATCGACCACGAGGTTGACGGCGACGACCACGAAGGAGCTGAGCAGCATGATCGACAGGAGCAGGTTGAGATCGCGGTTGCTGACGGCCTCGAAGGCGAGCCGCCCCATGCCCGGCCAGGCGAAGACGGTCTCGACCACGACCGAGCCGCCGAGCAGCGAGCCGGCCTGCAGCCCGACCATCGTCACCAGCGGCAGCAGCGCGTTGCGGAAGCCGTGGCGGAGCGCGATGCGGTTCTCGCTCAGCCCCTTGGCGCGCGCGGTGCGGATATAGTCCTGACTCATCGCCTCGATCATCGAGGCGCGCGTCATGCGGGCGTAGATCGCAACGAAGAAAAGCGCGAGCGTCGTCGCCGGCAGGACGAGATGGCGCAGCCGGTCGGCCCAGAGATCGAGGCCCTGGAGAGGCACCTGCCTGACTTCCTGCATGCCGCCGGTGGGCAGCCATTGCAGATGCACGCCGAACAGGACGACCAGCATGAGTCCGACCCAGAACAGCGGCGCCGAATAGGCGATCGTCGCCAGCACCGAAATTAGCCCGTCCACCAGCCCGCCTGGATGGCGCGAGGCCAGCAGGCCCAGAAGCGCCCCGATCGCGACCGCGAGCAGCAGGCTGGTGACGGCCAGCAGCAGCGTGCCCGCGAGCCGCGCTGAGATCAGCGTCGAGACCGGCACGCCGTAGCGGTGCGAGAAGCCGAAATCGAGGGTCAGCACGTTCTTCAGATAGAGGCCAAGCTGGGTCAGCACCGGCAGGTCCAGCCCGAAGGCCCGGCGCAGTTCGGCGACATAGCCGGCATCGGCCGCCGCTCCGCCCTGCTCGCTGGCCAGCACGTCGGCGAGGTCACCCGGTGCGAGCTGGAGCAGGAAGAAGTTGAAGGCGATGATCCCGAGGATCAGCGGTACGGCCAGCAGCAGACGTTTGGCGATAAAGGGTAGCATGTGCGTCCCGCTCCCGCGTCATTCTGAGGCGAAGGAGACGTTGGCGAAGTTGTCCGCCCGCTGGTTCGGGGTGTCGGTCAATCCGCGCAGCCGCTTGTCGTAGACCGAGAACCACTCGATCTCGAAGAGCGGGATCAGCGGCAGGTCCCGCTGCACGATCCGCTGGACGGTGTTGTAGTTCTCGATGCGCTTGCGGGGGTCGATCTCCATTTGGGCGGCCTCGAGCGCGGCATCGAGTTCGTCGTTCTTGTATTCGGACACGACGGTCCAGGCCGTGCCGGGCTGGCGGGCCTTCGACCAGAAGCGCGTCTCGATCCCCATTTGCGGATCGGCGCCCGAGCCACCCCAGGAGCTGATCAGGTCGAAGTTGTAGTCGGTGAAGACGCTCTTCAGCCAGGTGGTGAGGTCCTGGCTGCCGAGGGTGACGTCGATGCCGACACGCCGCAGCGCTTGGCGCACGAATTCCCCGGTGCGGCGATAATCGTCGCCATAGGGGATGAAGTCGTGGGTCAGCTTGAAGCGGAAGCCGTCGGCCTTGCGCGGGAAGCCGGCCTCGTCGAGCAGCTGCTCGGCCTTCTTCACGTCGAACGGGTACTGCTGCAGCCCCTCGCTGAGATGGAAGGGCTTGAGCGAGGAGGGGATCGGGCTCACCGACGCCTTGCCGTAGCCGCCCCAGACGGTTTTCAGCAGCAGGTCGCGATTGATGGCATGCGCGATCGCCTGCCGCACTTTGAGGTGCTGCAGGTAGGGGTTCTTGTGGTTCGGCTCGAGCCAGAACCATGTCGGCGAGAACTCGTAGCCGCGGGTGTCAATCACGAACCGGCCGGTCTTCTGCAGACGTTCGGCATCGGCGAAGGTGATCGGGTGCTGCTGGCCGAACTGGACCGCGCCGGTTTCGAAGGCGGCGGCCCGGCCGGCAGCGTCGGGAATGATCTTGAAGACGACGCGGTCGAGATAGGGCTTGCCGGCTTCCCAGTATTTAGGGTTGCGGTCGAGCGCGATGTGGCTGCCACGGACGTATTCCGTGAAAACGAAGGGCCCGGTGCCGATCGGCTTGGTGTTCCAGGGGTTGGAGCGGATATCGGTCCCCTCGTAGAGATGCTTCGGCAGCAGCCAGAGCGCCTGGGCATTGAGGTTGCGATAGATCACGGGCGTCGGCTGCGACAGCGTCAGCACCACGGTGTATTCGTCGGGCGCCTCGACCTTGGCCAGCGTCTTGAAGATGCGTTTGCCGGTGGAGGAGTACTTGAGCAGCCCTTCCTCGATCGAGAATTTCACGTCGGCCGAGGTGAAGGGCTTGCCGTCATGCCAGGTCACGCCCTTGCGCAGCTTGAAGGCGAGCGTCAGCCCGTCCTTGGAGAACTCCCAGCTTTCGGCCAGCTTGGGGATCAGCGTGCCGTCCTTGGCGTAATCGACGAGCCCGTCATTGATCTTGGTCGCGACGAGGACGATCGGCGTCGCCGTGTTGAGCAGCGGCGACAGGAGCGGCGGCTCTGGGTGGACGATCGAGGTCAGGGTGCCGCCATAGGCGGGCTTCTCCTGCGGCTGGGCGAGTGCGGGCAGTGTCTGGATGAGCAGCGCACTGGCGAGGACGGTTCGGATCAGGGTGGTCATGGTGGTCTCCGGTCGGGCGTCGGCGCTTGCGCCGCGGCGAGCGTTGGAAAGAGGGAGCGCAGCGGGCATGGCTGCGCCGTTGGCCGACCTCGGGGGCCAGCCTGGATGTCGGGCCGGTAGGGGAAGGAGAGAGGCTAGAAGGCCCTCAGCCCCAATGCCGTGCTGACCTCGTCGGGGCGCCAGCCGATGCGGTCATAGGCGCCGCGCCAGTAGAGCAGGGCCGCCTCGTCGTCGCCGAGCCGGATCTCCCGCACGCGGCCGATGACGATGACGTGCGAGTGTCGCTCGATCAGCTCCTCGACCTCGCAGTCCAGCGCCGCCAGCGCACCTGCCAGCAACGGCGCACCCGTGACTCCCGTCGTCCACTGCGCGTCGGCGTAACGCGCCACGCCCTTTTCGCCGCCGCGACCGGCGAAGCGGTCGGCCACCTCCTGCTGTACGGCACTGAGGATATTGACGCCGAAGCTGCGCTGGCGCGACAGCGTCGGAAAGCTAGAGGAGGAGCGATTGAGACCAAACATCAGCGTCGGCGGCTCGGCCGATAGCGAAGACACAGAGGTCGCGGTGAGGCCCGTGCGCTCGTCTCCGGTTCCGGTGGTGATGACGCTCACGCCACCGGGGAGGTGACGCAGCGCTTTGCGGAAGGTCGCCGGGTCATCCTGGATGCGGCTGGCCGTGCTCGGGAAGGGGGTGATAACCGTCATGATCGCGGTCTCCTCAGATCGTGTAATCGGGGGCGTGGGCGTCCTCGCGGATCAGGTCCTTGAGGATGCGCTCTTCGAGAAGGGCGAGATCGACCGAGCCGCGGCGGCGCGGGCGCGGCAGGTCGATGGCGAGGTCGAGGTTGATGCGCCCGCTGTCGATCATCACCACGCGGTCGGCGAGGGTGAGGGCTTCCGAGACGTCGTGCGTGACGAGGATCGCGGTGAACCCTTGCGTGCGCCAGACGCGCTCCAGCAGCCCCTGCATCTCGATCCTCGTCAGAGCGTCGAGCGCGCCGAGCGGCTCGTCGAGCGCCAGCACGCGCGGCCTGCTGACCAGTGCGCGGGCGAGCGCGACGCGCTGGCGCTGACCACCGGAGAGCAGCGCCGGCCACTGCTGCGCCTTGGCTTCGAGACCGACGGCACGCAGGGTCTGGAAGGCACGCTCTTCCGCCTCCGGCAGCTTGCGATCGGCGCCGAGGCCGACCTCGACATTGGCGAGGACGCGTGCCCAGGGCAGCAGCCGGGGCTCCTGGAACATCAGCCGCGGTGCATCGGCCGTGTGGCGGGTCTGTCCGTCCTGGCCGAAGTGCATGCTGCCTTCGCTGGCCTCGTCAAGACCGGCGAGGATGCGCAGAAGTGTGCTCTTGCCGCAGCCGCTGCGCCCGACGATGGCGAGGAACTGCCCGGCCGGGATGTCGAGGTCGATCCCGCGCAGGACCTCGAGATCCCCGAAGCGCTTGCCGAGGCCGCGGATCATGATCGACTGGCCGCGGCTGGCCCGCGCCTTGGCGGCCTTGTCCTCGAAGAGGGCGTCGAAAGGCAGGGTCGTTGTGCTCAAAGTTGCTGCCGTCATCACGCGCTCCTCAGGCTTTCTGGAAGGCGGGGTGCCAGGACAGGCAGAGCCGTTCGAGCAGGCGAACGGTGGAGTCGGCGAGCTTGCCGAGAGCGGCGTAGATCACGATCGCCAGCACGACGACATCGACGAGCATGAACTCGCGGGCGTTCATCGCCATGTAGCCGATGCCGGAGGAGGCCGCGATCGTCTCCGCCACGATCAGCGTTAGCCACATGATGCCGAGCGCGTAGCGGACACCGACGAAGATTGAGGGCAGGGCCCCTGGCAGGATGACGCGCCGGAACAGCTCCCAGTTGCCCATGCCGTAGGAGCGGCCCATCTCGACGAGCTGGCTGTCGACGGTCCGCACGCCATGGAAGGTGTTGATGTAGATCGGGAAGAACACGCCCAGCGAGGTCAGGAAGAGCTTGGCGCCCTCCTCGATGCCGAACCAGAGGATCACCAGCGGAATCAGCGCCAGATTGGGGATGTTGCGCACCATCTGCACGGTGGTGTCGGTCAGCCGCTCGGAGGTCTTCGACAGTCCGTTGAACAGCCCCAGCGCGAAAGCGAGTGAGCCGCCGAGCAGGAACCCGGAGATCGCCCGCTGGAAGCTGACCGCGATGTTCTCCGCGAGCTGGCCGTTCAGCGCGAGCCGCCAGCCGGCTGCGAGCACGTCGCTGGGGGCCGGCAGCACGTTGGCCGGAATCCATCCCAGCTTCGAGCCGCTCTGCCAGACCAGCAGCAGCGAAAACGGCAGCAGCCAGGGCGTCAGCCGCCCGAGCCAGGGCCGCAGGGCTCCCGGGCCGGGGAGGCGGATGATGGAATTGCGCTCGGCAGCGCGGATCAGGCCGTCGGCACTGTCGCTCATGAGCTGGAGGCCCGCTTCTGGTCGGGCTTCAGGTCGTTGGCGATCGTCTCGCCGAAGGGCCCGTTATTGACGACGCCACCAAAGGCCGGCCGGCCGTGGTTCAGCCTCAGCAGCGGGAAGACGAACTCGGCGAAGCGATAGGCCTCCTCCAGATGCGGGTATCCGGAGAGGATGAAGCTGTCGATGCCCAGCGCCTGATACTCGTAGATGCGCGCCGCGACCTGCTCGGGACTGCCGACGAGCGCCGTCCCGGCGCCGCCGCGCACCAGCCCGACACCGGCCCAGAGATTGGGCGAGATCTCCAGTTTGTCGCGCTGGCCACCGTGCAGCGCCGACATCCGCCGCTGCCCTTCGGAATCCATCCGGGCGAAGATCGCCTGTGACTTCGCGATGGTGCTGTCGTCGAGATGGCTGATCAGCCGGTCGGCCGCCGCCCAGGCCGCTTCTTCCGTCTCGCGCACGACCACGTGCAGCCGGATGCCGAAGGAGACCTTGCGGCCGGCGGCCTTCGCCGCCTTGTCGACGACCGCGATCTTCTCCGCCACCGCAGCCGGTGGCTCCCCCCAGGTCAGGTATTTGTCGATGGTCTGCGCCGCCACATCGATCGCGGCCGGCGAGGAGCCGCCGAAATAGAGCGGGGGCCCGCCGTCCTGCGCCGGCGGATAGAGCAACTGCCCATCGATGACGCTGAGGTGCTCGCCGCGATAGGTCACCGTCTCGCCCCGCAGCAGCGCCGAATAGATGGCGAGGAACTCGCGCGTCACCGCGTAGCGCTCGTCATGGGAGAGGAAGATGCCGTCGCCGGCATTCTCGACCGGGTCGCCGCCGGTCACGACATTGACGAGCAGGCGCCCGTTCGAGACGCGGTCGAGTGTCGCGGTCATGCGGGCGGCGACCGTCGGCGACTGCAGGCCCGGCCGCACGGCGACGAGGTAGCGCAGATTCTGAGTCAGCGGCGCGACCGCCGACGCGGTGATCCAGCTGTCCTCGCAGCTCTTCCCCGTCGGCAGCAGCACGCCGTAATAGCCGAGGCTGTCGGCGGCTTGCGCGATCTGGCGCAGATAGGAGAAGTCAGTCTGGCGACCGCCGATGGCAGTACCGAGATAGCGGCCGTCGCCATGGGTCGGCAGGAACCAGAGGACGTTGGCACTCGCGACGGGGGCGGGGCTCACGAGGCGATCCTCCGCACCGCGCTGGCGATTGTTAGGGGCTTGGGCAAAAGCCCCAGCGCGTGGAAGGTGTCGGCGATGCGCTGCTGCTCGGCGATCGTCGCCTCGTCGAGCGGGCGGATGCCGTAGCTCTGGCGCTTCAGCGCGACCTCGAGGATGGGCACCGGGATGCCGGTGGGCGGCGAGAGCGCCTCCGCGACGGCCTTGATGTCGGCCTTGGCCCAGTCGTCGACGTCGGAGAGCTGCTTCAGGAAGACCTTCAGCGCTGCCTCGTGGCCTGCGACGAGCTTCTCGCTGGCGAGATAGAACTGGTGGTTCGACACGGTGTCGGTGCCGTCGGCGAGCACGCGGGCGCCGATCGTGGCCTCGGCTGCGGCCTGGAAGGGGTCCCAGATCGCCCAGGCATCGACCGCGCCGCGCTCGAAGGCCGCGCGCCCGTCGGCCGGCGCGAGGAAGACCGGCGTCACGTCGGCATAGGCGACGCCCGCCTTCTCCAGCGCCTTGACCAGCAGGTAATGGACGTTGGAGCCCTTGTTCAGGGCGATCTTCTTGCCCTTCAGCTCGGCGACCGATGTCAGCGGGCTGGTCTTCGGCACGAGGATCGCCTCGCCCTTGGGCGCGGGCGGCTCATGCGCGATATAGACCAGGGGCGCTCCAGCAGCTTGAGCGAAGATCGGGGGCGCCTCGCCAGTGTTGCCGATGTCGATGGCGCCGACATTGATCGCTTCCAGCAGTTGCGGCCCGGCGGGGAATTCGGTCCAGGTGACCTTGTAGCCGAGCGGCTCCAGCGCCTTTTCCAGCGATCCCTTGCCCTTCAGCAGAACGATCTTGCCGTATTTCTGGAAGCCGACCCGCAGCACCTTCTCCTGCGCGCTGGCGCCTGCGGAGACGCCGATGGCAACGGTGGCCGCCGTAAGCGACAGGAAGTCTCGTCTTGAAATCATGGTGTTGTCGTCTTTCGTTCGCATGTCGGTGACGCGCTCAGGCGGTCGGCTTCCAGTCCCAGACGATGTCGCGGACATTGATCCGCTTCGGGATCAGGCCGAGGCGGTGAAAGCGGTCGGCGACGCGCTGCTGCTCGTCGAGCACGCGCGGATTGAGCGGCGCGATGACGAAGTCCGCCCGGTCGACGGCGCGCTTCCAGGGTTCGATCGGCAGGCCGGTTGCGGCCGCCTGAACGGCGGCGACCTCGCCGCGATGGGTTTCGGCCCAGCGCGCCACCTTGGCAAGCTCGTCATTGATCGCGGCGACGATCTCGGGGTGCCGGCCGGTGAAGTCGCGATTGGCGAGGTAAAAGGAGTTCTGCGCGACGATGCCCTTCGACAGCGAGAGGATGCGCACGCCCGGGACCTGTTCGGCGATCGCAAAGAACGGGTCCCAGATCGTCCAGGCATCGACCGAACCGCGCTCGAAGGCGGCGCGGGCGTCGGCGGGCGGAAGGTAGACCGGCGTGAATTCGTCGTAGCCGATGCCGGCCTTCTCGATCGCGGCGATGGTCAGGTTGTGCGAACTCGAGGCCTTGGCGAAGGCGATCTTCTTGCCCTTGAGATCGGCAAGCGTCTGGATCGGCGATTTCGGCGGCAGCAGGATCGCGGCGCCCGAGCCGGCGGCCTCCTGCGTCGCGACATAGAGCAGGTTCGCCTTGGCGGCCTGGGCGAAGATGGGGGGAGCGTCACCGGTCGGGCCATAGTCGATCGAGCCGACATTGAGTGCCTCCAGCAGCGGCGGGCCGAACTGGAACTCGACCCATTTGATACTGACGCCCTGCGCGGCGAAGCGTTTTTCGAGGACACCCTGCTGCTTGGCGATCAGCAGGATGCCGTTCTTTTGGAAGCCGATGCGCAGCTCCCTGAGCGGTGCGGCCGGCTGCGCCAGCGCTGCCCCCGAAGCGAGGGCGAGCGACGAGCCGGCGAGGCTGGCAATGAAATCTCTGCGGTCCATGGCGACTGTTCCTGTCCTGGAGGTCGGCGCGCTCAGGCGGCCCTGCGCAGGACCTGGCCTGCGCGGCGGGCGGCGACGGCCCGGTTGGCTTGCTCAAAGGAGCGGAAGACGCGTCCGTCGAGCGCGTCGTAGGCCCGGGTGGCGGAGAAGAAGCGAAACTGGCCGATTTCGCCGACGATGATGCCGGCAGGATCGCCTTCGACCTCGATGATGATGGCTTTGGACATGGGATCTCCTTCGACGGCTGGGCACCGGCGCCTTCTCGGATTGCGATGATGGGGAGAGGAAGCGGGCGGTCAGCGGCGGCGTGTGCGCCGCGCCGACCCCGTCAACATCGCGTCGAGCGCAGAAAGGCTGAAAGGCGAAGGAGGTGCCTGACGGCAAAATCGAGAACAAGGATCACGGCGTGTCTCCAGTATCGGAGCCCACGATCATCTCGTGGTGCTTTTAGCTTTGGTGACGCGGTGCAAGCTGCTCCAGCAAATCCCGCGATCAGCCGCGTGATGTGGCGACCAATACATTCAGTGTTGTTGGTTTGGATCTGTTCGTCAATGAAACCGCATTCTGAAGATCAGATGCGAATTGGTGGAATGCGCTCCCGGTCATGGCGTGTGCGCCGGGTTTCGTTTCGTCGGGTCCCAAACCGCTACCACACTTGCCATCGGCGCTTCGATGGTCGACCCGAAGACAGCGCGCAGCATGCCTTCGCCTCGGCCGATCGTGTCCGAGTGCAGCATCGATAGACCGTTTCCGAGGGCGCTTGCGTGGTGCCGGTCGTCTGCTTTGCCGGCCGGTCGGCACTTGCGGTATCAGTTGCTGCGCGTGCGCGCGCCAGCGTATCGCCTCAAAGGCTCCACCGGCGACCAGGACGCTGACGAAGGGGCCACGGCAGCATCGATCGACCCCCCAACGGACTTGGCTGCGGCGACGGTCAGGCTCCAGCCCATCAGCACAAGCATGGGCCCGCCATCAGGAAACTGAGCAAGTTGCTCCGGCAGCTTCGCGATGGTGGAGGTCACACGGACCTCGTTGGGGCGGGTGGCTCTGAGAACCGCGATTGCCGGGGTGTGCGGGGTGAGGCCTGCTGCGAGCACGCGGTCTCGGAACATCGCCAGCGTGGCCCGGGGCATGTAGATCGCGGTCGTCGCATGCGGATCAGCCAAGGCCGTCCAGTTGAGGTCGTCGGGCAACAGGCCATTGCGGCCATGGCCCGTCACGAACTGAAGCCGGCGGGCATGATCGCGATGCGTCAGAGAGACACCGAGGCTTGCAGCAGCGCCTTGGGCCGCGGAAATGCCGGGTACCAGCGTGACGGGGATGCCAGCGGCATTGCAGGCTTCAATTTCTTCGCCAGCCCGCCCGAAAACACCGGGGTCCCCGCTCTTGAGCCGGACGACGTGTTTTCCCTGGAGAGCCAGCGCGACCATCAGTGCGTTGATATCGTCCTGTCGGCAGGACGGCCCGTGGCCCGTCTTCCCGACCAGCATGCGCTTGGCCTCGCGCCGCGCCAGTTCGAGTACGCCGCCGGCCACGAGATCGTCATAGAGGATGACATCAGCGCTCTGGAGGGCGCTGACCGCCTTCAAAGTCAGGAGCTCCGGATCTCCCGGGCCCGCGCCGACCAAGGTTATGCGGCCTCGGCCATCGTGCATGCTCTGGAGGTGGTCCAGGGAGGCAAAGAGAGTGTTTCGTTCGATCTCATTTGGCGGTTCAGCAGGAGCCTCGAGCGCCCGGCGGGCGAATTTATCCCAGAACGCACGGCGGAGAGGGAAGGGCAGCGCGCGGGATTGAACCTCCGGGCGCCAATCACGGGCTGCCTGGGCCCAGGCCTTCAGGCCTGCTGGCAGGAGAGCCTCGATTTTGATGCGGATGGCCTGACCGAAGACGGGAGCGGCGCCGTCCGTCGAAATCGCCACAATCAAGGGCGAACGGTTCACGAGAGAGCCGAAGGAAAAATCGCAAAACTCTGGCTTGTCGACGATATTGACCGGGCAACCCGCACGGCGTGCGGCCTCGACGAAGGTCTCGGCCTCTTCCCTGTCCTCAATGTCGCCGATGGCCAGCGCGGCGCCGGACAGATCTCCGCTGCTCCAGGTGCGAGGATGGACTGTCAGCGAACCTTCGGCAGGCGATGCCAGGAGGTTGGCGAAAGCGCACCCGTCATCACCGGCATATACGTGGAGGTCTGCACCAGCTGCAAGCAGCAGCTCCGCCTTCCACACAGCGCCGTCGCTCGCCCCGACCAGGACAACCCGCCGCCCCGCAAGCTTGTGAAAGAGAGGCAGCGTCGCCAGCGCCTCAATCCGGCGGCTGGGCAATGCCTCAGGATCGCTCGATCTCATCGCCCTATCGCTTGATTGGCCGGGGTTGGAAGAGCACGATCGGGGCCGGGTAAGGCGAGCCACCCCAGCAGGAGAACGGCAACGAGCAAGCCGAAGCCGAGGTCAATCCAACGCTCATGGCGACGAGCGGGCAGGGTGTCGGTGATCTCGCAAGGAGGGGTGTCCTCGGTCCAGCGGGCCACACGGTCCATCATCTGCGCCTCGAGATCATCGCCTGTTGAGGTCATGACGGCGCCTTATCGGCCCGGGCCTGACGGCGCGCTTCCATAATGTTGCCATCCCGCCGGTAGCCGCGCTGATAGGTGGCTGGCAGATGCGTCTTCGCGGCGAGCCACTGCGAGACGCTCTGGCGTGCCGCGCTGGTGTCCGGCAACTCGATCTCGTCGAAGCCGCAGGCCAGTGCATAGGCGAACTGGTCGGGGATCAGCGGGCCCGACGCCCGCAGCGCGCCGGCAAAGCCCTCGCGACGCAGCGCCTTGGCGAGACTGAAGCCGCGCCCGTCTGAAAACGCCGGAAAGCCGATGGCGACGAGGGCGAGCCGCGGCAGATGAGGCGCCAGCTCCGCCGCCGTCACCGTGTTTGGGATGAAGACGCCGAGTGGGCGCCCGGCCGGTGCCAAGGCGAGCACCGCCGGCAGGACTGCGACGTCGAACAGGACGCGGCCGGCCTGAGCGGCGGCAGCCGGATCGTTGCTGCGGGTCCAGTCGTCCTGACGCGGCCCGTCGCGATCAAGCAGCATCATCGAAGAACTCCCGAAACGCTACCTTGAACGGTGCAAGGCCAATACGCCGGACGGTCTCGATGAACCGCTCGCCATCGTGGCGTTCGCGCTCATAGACGCTGACGATCGTCTCGATCGCGTCGGGCACGGCCTCCGCGGCCAGACCAGGGCCGAGGATCTCACCGATCGCGGCGTTCTCGGTGGCGTCCCCGCCCAGCGTGATCTGGTAGGATTCGATGCCACGCTTCTCGAGACCCAGAATGCCGATATGGCCGACATGATGATGCCCACAGGCGTTGATGCAGCCGGAAATCTTGATGTTAAGCTCGCCTATGGCGGCCTGGCGCTGCTGATCGGCGAAGCGCTGCTGGATCGCCTGGGCAATCGGGATCGAGCGGGCCGTGGCCAGCGCGCAATAGTCGAGCCCAGGGCAGGCGATGATGTCGGTGATCAGGCCGAGATTGGCGGTGGCGAGCCCTGCCGGGCCCAGCGCCTGCCAGATCGCGAAGAGATCGTCTTTGCGCACATGGGGCAGGACGAGGTTCTGCGCATGGGTGACGCGCAACTCGTCGAAGGAGTAGCGCTCGGCCAGATCAGCGACGATGTACATCTGTGCGGATGTCGCATCGCCCGGCGCCAGCCCGATCGGCTTCAGCGATATGGTGGCTGCCTTGTAGCCCGGGACTCGATGCGGCGTGGTGTTGGTCTCGACCCAGCGGGCGAAGGCCGGATCCGCCGCCACGGCGGTGGCGAGGGCCGGGCTTTCGGCCGGCAGATCGTCATATGGCGGCGGCGCGAAATAGGCAGCGATCCGCGCCACCTCCTCGGGGTCGGCATTGATTGAGGGGCCGTCCAGCCTGGCGAACTCGGCCTCGACGCGACGTGTGAATTCCTTTGTCCCGATCTCGTGGACGAGGATCTTGACCCGCGCCTTGTACTTGTTGTCCCGCCGGCCTTCGAGGTTGTAGACCCGCATCACCGCCTCGAGATAGGCGAGCAGATCGCCCTTCGGCAGGAAGTCGCGCACCACCTTGCCGATCATCGGCGTGCGGCCGAGACCGCCGCCAACGCTGATCTCGTAACCGATCTCGCCCGTCGCGGGATGTCTGAGGATGCGGATGCCGATGTCGTGCGCCTTGATCACGGCGCGGTCGTGCAGCGCGCCGGTGACCGCGATCTTGAACTTGCGCGGCAGGTAGCTGAACTCGGGATGGGCGGTCGACCATTGCCGGATCAGCTCGCAGACCGGGCGCGGATCCTCGATCTCGTCCTGGGCGACACCGGCGAAATGGTCGGCCGTGACGTTGCGGATGCAGTTGCCCGACGTCTGGATGCAGTGCATCTCGACATCGGCCAGCAGATCCAGGATCGCCGGCACGTCGCGCAGCTTCGGCCAGTTGAACTGCAGGTTCTGGCGCGTGGTGAAATGGCCGTAGCCGCGGTCGTAGCGCTCGCCGATATGAGCGAGCTGGCGCAACTGGCGCGAGGACAGCGTGCCATAGGGAATGGCGATCCGCAGCATATAGGCATGGAGCTGGAGATAGACGCCGTTCTTCAGCCGCAGCGGCTTGAACTCGTCCTCGGTTAGCGAGCCGTCGAGGCGGCGGGAGACCTGGTCGCGGAACTGCGCCACGCGGTCGCGCACGAAGCGCTCGTCGAATTCATCGTAACGGTACATCGCTCAGGCGCTCCGGGGGCTGGCAATGCCTTCGCCGGCCTGCTTGCCGAGATCGGGGCGGTTGCTGGGGCCGAGCGTCTTGAAGCGCTCGCGGAAATGGCGCGGCACGGGGTGTCCGCTCGTCACGTCGACATCGACCAGATAAGCGTCGACGACGCGCTGGCCGGCGAGTTCGGCCCGCGCGAAATCCTCCAGCAGCTGGGCGGCGGGATCGTCATTGGCCACAAGTGCCAGCGATGGATCGCGCGTCCAGCTCAGTGCGCCGGGCTCGTCAGCCGTCGCGGCGAAGACCACGTCGCCATCCAACAGATCATTGGCGAGGAGGATGGCCGGGAGGGGTGGACGCTTCGCTACGACGCTCATCGCCTCGCCTCGCGGGCGCGTTCGCTCGACGGATCTGCAAGATCGGTAGGGAGGGTCACGTCGCGATCATCCGTTCTGTAATCAGAACGAAAGTTTAGGCGAAGCACCCAAATGCTTCAATTCACATAGAATGGACGGTTTTTTCTTATTCCTCACAAACGGGAGTGAATTAACCTCCGCTGATCCTCGGTTTGGCCTTCGCGGTCAGGGTCGCGCGAATGCGGTCGCCTGCGAAATCTTGACCCGCACACGCTCGCCGATTGCTGGCGCGACGTGGCTGGTCAGGTCGAGATCGAGCCGCTTCGCCAGCCCGGCCACCGCGATCTCGGCCCGCCGCAGCGCACCCGTGCGGCGGACCTGTTCGACGACACCTGGTATCGAGAGTGGTACCTCGTCGACGATCTTGAGGTGATGCGGGCGGACATAGAGCGATGCCGCCCCGCCCTGGTTCTGCGACAGCCCACCCAGCACCGGTCGGTCGTCGAAGAAGGCCTGGCTTCCGACGATGCGGACGTCGAGCCGATTGGCCTCGCCGAGGAACTCGCAGACGAAGGGTGAGGCCGGGTGGTCGTACACGTCGTCGGGCGTGCCAACCTGCTCGAGCCTCCCTTCGTGCAGGATCGCAACGCGATCGGCCAGTTCCAGCGCCTCCTCCTGGTCATGGGTGACAAAGAGGGTTGTGTGGCCGGTGCGGCCATGGAGCTCGCGCAGCCAGGCGCGCAGATCCTTGCGGATCCGGGCGTCAAGCGCCCCGAAGGGCTCGTCCAGCAGCAGCACCTGCGGCTCGATGGCGAGCGCGCGCGCCAGCGCGACGCGCTGGCGCTGTCCGCCTGAGAGCTGGCTCGGATAGCGCTTCTCCAGTCCCGGCAGCTGAACGAGATCGAGCAGATCCCTCACCCGGCGGCTGATCTCGGCATTGCTCGGTCGCTCGGCCCGTGGCCGCGAACGCAGACCGAAGGCGATGTTCTCGGCCACCGTCATCGTCTTGAACAGGGCGTAATGCTGAAAGACGAAGCCGATGCGGCGGTCCCGCAGCGAGAGGTCACGCGTATCGGTTTCTCCAAAGAGGACGCGGCCGCCATCGGCCTGTTCGAGTCCCGCAATCAGGCGCAGCAGCGTGGTCTTGCCCGAGCCGGAGGGGCCGAGCAGCGCGACCAGTTCGCCCGGCTGGATGTCGAGCGAAACATTGCGCAGGGCCTGGAAGCCGAGGAAGCGCTTGTCGATGGCTTCGATGGTGACGGCGACGGTCATGGGCGTTGCTCGCGGTCAGTGCCGGCGCGCTGCGGCGATCGCGTCGCCATAGCGCCATTCCAGGAAGGTCTTGAGGGCGAGCGTGACCAGAGCCAGCCCCGCCAGCAGCGAGGCGACCGAGAAGGCGGCTGCGCTCATGTACTCGTTGTAGAGGATCTCGACATGCAGCGGCATGGTGTTGGTCAGTCCGCGGATCTTGCCGGAGACCACCGCGACCGCGCCGAATTCGCCCATTGCTCGCGCATTGCAGAGCAGCACGCCGTAGAGCAGGCTCCATTTCACGTTCGGAAGGGTGATCGCGAAGAAGACGCGCCAGGGCGAGGCGCCGAGCGTCAGTGCGGCCTCCTCGTCCGACGAGCCCAGCGCCTGCATGTGCGGAATCAGTTCGCGGGCCACGAAGGGGAAGGTGACGAAGACCGTCGCCAGCACGAGGCCGGGCAGAGCGAAGATGATCTGGATCCCCTGTTCCTTGAGAAAGGAGCCGAAATAACCCTGGGCGCCGAAGAGCAACACATAGACCAGCCCCGAAATGACCGGCGAGACCGAGAAGGGCAGGTCGATCAGGCTGATCAGCAGGCTCTTGCCGCGGAACTCGAACTTCGCGATTGCCCAGGCCGCGGCGAGGCCGACCACGACGTTGAACGGCACGGCGATGGCGGCAACCAGCAAGGTGAGCCGGATCGCCGAGAGCGCATCCGGCTCCGTGATCGCCTCGCGCCAGGCCGCCCAGCCCCGCGCGCCGGCCTCGACGAAGACGGTCAGCAGCGGCAGCAGCAGGAAGAGCAGCAGGAAGGCGAGCGACACGCCGATTAGCAGCGCCTGGACCCAAGGGCTTTCGCCGCCGATGCGCTGCCGGCTCTGCGCCGGGGCCGGCCTGGGAGACGAGGGGGCAAGGGCCGCCCGTGGCAGGGTCGCGTCAGACATCGCCGAGAATCCGCCGGGTCCGCGCCTGCACCAGATTGACCAGCAGGATGAGCGCAAAGGAGAGGAGCAGCATCAGCGTCGCGATCACGGCGGCACCCGCATAGTCGAACTGTTCGAGCTTGATCACGATCAGCAGCGGCGCGATCTCGGAGACCATCGGGACGTTGCCTGCGATGAAGATGACCGAGCCGTATTCCCCGACCGCGCGGGCGAAGGCGAGGACGAAGCCCGTCAGCAGCGCCGGCAGGACCGGCGGTAGGACGACCTGGACAATCGTGCGCAGGCGGCTGGCGCCGAGCAGGGCGGCCGCCTCCTCGATGTCGCCCTGGCTTTCCTCCAGCACCGGCTGGACCGTGCGCACGACGAAGGGCAGGCCGATGAAGATCAAGGCGACCATCACGCCGAGCGGGGTGTAAGCGATTTTGATGTCGTAAGGCGCCAGCAGCGAGCCGACCCAGCCATTGGGCGCATAGATGGCCGCGAGCGCGATGCCAGCCACGGCGGTCGGCAGGGCGAAGGGCAGGTCGACCGCGGCATCGATCAGCCGGCGGCCGGGGAAATCATAGCGGACCAGGACCCAGGCGAGGATCAGGCCGAAGACCGCGTTGACGCAGGCGGCGAAGAGAGCGCCGAGAAAGGAGAGCCGCAACGCCGCCAGGGTCCGTGGCGAGGTCGCGATCGCCCAGATCTCGGCGGGTCCCGCGCTCGCCGCCTTCACGAACAGGGCGGCGAGCGGGATCAGGACGATCAGCGACAGGCTGGCGAGGGTGATGCCGAGCGAGAGGCCGAGCCCCGGCAGGACGCTCGGCCGGTGCCAGCCCGATGCGGCAACACCCCTCGCCATCGCTCAGCGCGCCGGCTTGTAGAGCTGGTCGAAGGTGCCGCCGTCACCGAAATGGGTCGGCTGCGCCTTGGCCCAGCCACCGAAGACGGCGTCGATGGTGACGAGGTCGACCTTGGGGAAATTGGCGATGTCCTTCGGATCGGCGGCCTCGGGATTGCGCGGACGATAGAAGTGCTTGGCGATGATCGCCTGGCCTTTCGGCGTGTAGAGGAAGTCGAGATAGGCCTGCGACTCGGCCCGCGTGCCCTTGGCATCGACATTCGCATCGACGATCGTCACCGGCGGCTCGGCGAGGATGGAGAGGCTGGGCACCACGATGTCGAACTTGTCGGCACCGAATTCCTTCAGCGCCAGGAAGGCCTCGTTCTCCCAGGACAGAAAGACGTCGCCGATGCCGCGCTGGGTGAAGGTGGTAGTGGCGCCGCGCGCGCCGGTGTCGAGCACGGGGACATTGGCGAGGAGCTTGCCGATATAGTCGCGGACCTTCGCCTCGTCCTTGTTGAAGGCCTTTTCGGCATAGGCCCAGGCGGCGAGATAGTTCCAGCGCGCCCCGCCGGAGGTCTTGGGATTGGGCGTGATCACCTGAACGCCCGGCTTCACCAGATCGCCCCAGTCCTTGATCGCCTTTGGATTGCCTTTGCGCACCAGGAATACGATCGTCGATGTATAGGGCGAGGAGTTCTGCGGCAAACGCGACTGCCAGTTCTCGGGCAGCTTCTTCGAACGCTGGGCGACGGCATCGATGTCGCCCGCCAGCGCCAGCGTCAGCACGTCGGCGTTGAGCCCGTCGATGACGGTGCGCGCCTGCGCCCCCGAGCCGCCATGGGACTGGCGGATGGTCGCGATTTTCTTCGCGTTCTTGGCGTTCCACTCCGCGATAAAGGCGGCGTTGATCTCGCGATAGAGTTCGCGCGTCGGGTCGTACGAGACGTTCAGGAGCTCGGTCTGGGCCCGCGCACCGGCGACGATCCCGAAGCACAGCGAGAAGGCTCCCAGAGCCAGTCCTGCGTGAAGCAGACGGCGGAAGGTCGGACTCGTCATCATGCTCTCCGTCGTTGAGCGACACTCCGCAGGGCGTTCGTTTTACAGAACAAAGCGTATGCTGACACCGGTCGTGCAACAACAGTTTTGGGCAGCACTGTGTTTTAAAGTTGGTCGTTTGCGGAGAAGGTCCTTGCTGCGGCGCCGGAGTCAGATCCCGTCGCCGAGAAGGTTTTCCTCAGCTGCACCGCGCTTCGCCAGCCTTTGCCGCCAGACGAAACCGCCGAACCGGCGCCCCGCGCTGACCGCGAGCGGGCGCAGCACGAAATCGGCGCCAGCGACCAGTGCGGCCGCCCCGGCGCTTCCCGTCCAGGCCAGCACGAGGCCCGCGAGCAGGGCGGTGCCGACCAAATGTCCGGCGAGAAGGCCGGCGCGCTCGCTGCGGCGCAGCGTGCCCGGCTCGCCCGCCCAGGCGGCGAGGCGGGCCCGAAGGGCGGCCGCCACGCCCAGCGTCGTCGCAGGGCTCGCGGCGCTCCGGTGCTCGCGGCTCTCGCCGACGAAGCCAAAGGCCACCGTCTCCCGGCTGACGGGATCGATCAGGATGAATCCGCCGAGGACGAGGCTCTCCCCATAGGGAAGGGCGCCGATCGGCTGGTCAAGATCGAGCGTCACCGCGCCGATATCGTTCATCGCCAGGGTTGCGGCCGGGACTTCGGCGTAGCTCGCGACGTCGATGCGGTGGTGCAGCCGGCCGATGACGGCGCCGCACTGCGTGCTGGCGAGCTTCAGCTGGTAACGCCGCCCGGGCTCCATCGCAGTCTCGGCAGTCCAGAGCAGCCGTGCCGAGAGGCTGCGCGAGAGCGGTGGCGCATCGTCGGCATGGACGATGAGGTCGCCTCGCGACACGTCGACCTCGTCGGCGAGCGTCACCGTGAGGGCCTGGCCCGCCTGACCATGGCGCGCCTCGCCGGCGGGCGTCAGGATCCGCGCGACGGTCGTTGTCCGCCCGGAGGGCAGGATCGCGACACGGTCGCCGACCGTGAACTCGCCATGGGCGAGATTACCAGAATAGCCGCGGAACTCCGAGTCGGGGCGGTTGACCCACTGCACCGGCAGCACCGCGCCGCGATGCGATTTCGTCGGCGCTTCCAGCGCGACCGCCTCGAGATGGGCGAGCAGGGGTGGGCCGTCATACCAACCCATGGCCGGGGAGGTGACGGCGACGTTGTCGCCATCGCGGGCGGAGAGGGGGATCACAGTGATGTGGGAGAAGCCGAGGCCGGCGGCGGCCTGCCGGTAGTCGGCGGCGATGCGCTCGAAGACGGCGCGGTCATAGCCGACCAGATCCATCTTGTTCACGGCGACCACGACGTGGCGCACGCCCACCAGCGAGACGATGAAGGAGTGGCGCCGCGTCTGCGGCAGCAGGCCGAGCCGGGCATCGACGAGGATGATGGCGAGATCGGCGGTGGAGGCGCCGGTGGCCATGTTGCGGGTGTACTGCTCGTGGCCGGGCGTATCGGCGACGATGAAGGCCCGGCGCGGCGTCGCGAAATAGCGATAGGCGACGTCGATGGTGATGCCCTGCTCGCGCTCGGCCGAGAGTCCGTCGACCAGCAAAGCGAGATCGAGCGCCCCGCCCTGCGTGCCGAACTTGCGGGAATCGCGCTGCAGCGCGCCGAGCTGGTCGTCGAAGATGGCCCCCGTCTCGAACAGGATGCGACCGATCAGCGTCGACTTGCCGTCGTCGACCGAGCCGCAGGTGATGAAGCGCAGCAGCGAGCGCGACTGCAGGCTGTCGTCGTTGGCGGGGCCGTCGCCCGCCGCTGGCGTCTCGCGCAAGCTGCGCCGGGCCGTTACGGCGCTCATCAGAAGTACCCTTCTTGCTTCTTCTGCTCCATCGAGCCGCTGCCGTCATGGTCGATGATGCGGCCCTGACGCTCGGAGCTCTGCGAGGTCCGCATCTCGGCGATGATGTCCGTCAGGGTGGTGGCGCTGCTCTCGATCGCACCCGTCAGCGGGTAGCAGCCCAGCGTACGGAAGCGCACCATGCGGGTCTCGACGACCTCGCCCGGCAGCAGCGGCAGGCGCTCGTCGTCGCGCATGATCAGGGCCTCGCCCCGGCGCAGAACCGGCCGCGGGGCGGCGAAATAGAGCGGGACGACGGGGATACCCTCCAGGGCGATGTAGTCCCAGACATCGCTTTCGGTCCAGTTCGACAGCGGGAAGACGCGGAAGCTCTCGCCGGGCTTCTTGGTTGTGTTGAACAGCGACCAGGGCTCGGGCCGCTGGTTCTTCGGGTCCCAGCGGTGTCCGGGGCTGCGCAGTGAGAAGACGCGCTCCTTCGCCCGTGCCTTCTCCTCGTCGCGGCGCGCGCCGCCGAAGGCGGCGTCGAAGCCGTGGCGGTCGAGCGCCTGCTTCAACGCCTGCGTCTTCATCACATCGGTGTGGATGCGCGAGCCGGAGCGGATCGGGTCGATGCCGGCCTTCAGCCCTTCCTCATTGGTGTGGACGATCAGCTCCAGCCCGAGCCGGCGCGCCGTCTCGTCGCGGAATGCGATCATCTCGCGGAATTTCCAGGTCGTATCGACATGGAGCAGCGGGAAGGGCGGCTTGCCGGGATGGAAGGCCTTCATAGCCAGATGCAGCAGGACGGCGGAATCCTTACCGATCGAATAGAGCAGCACCGGGTTCTCGCAGGTCGCCACGACCTCTCGCAGGATGAAGATCGCTTCCGCCTCGAGCTTCTGGAGATGGCTGAGCGCGTTCACGGGCGAGCCTCCACGGTGGTGGTGCGCACCAACCGGCCGTCGGCGCCGACGTGCAGCCCGCACTCCTTCGCCGCATCCTGCTCCCACCACCAGCGGCCGGCGCGCTCCGGCTCGCCCGGCGCGATCGCCCGCGTGCAGGGCGCGCAGCCGATCGATACGAAGCCGCGAGCGTGCAGCGGATTGAGCGGCACGCCGAGCGCCTGCGTCGTCGCCAGCGCCTCATCGCGGGTGACATCGTAGAGCGGGTTGATCTTGGTCAGGCCGCGCGCGGGATCGGCCTCGAACAGGCCGACCGCGGCGCGGGCCTGCGACTGGTCGGCCCGCAGCCCGGTGATCCAACCGGACGCGTCGACCAGCGCCCGGTCCAGAGGCACGAGCTTACGCAGCTGGCAGCAGCGCTTGCGCGCCTCCGGGGAATTCCGGAAGCCGTTTATGCCCTGCTCCGCGACCAGCGCCTCGACCGAGTGCGCGTCCGGCACGAAGGCCCGGATGGCAATTCCGTAGTGACGCTCGGTTTCGGCCCAGAGATCGTGAACCTCCGGGAAGAGACGCCCTGTCTCCAGCGTGGCGAAGGCGATTTCCTGCGCCAGGCCTGCCTCGACGATAAGATGTGTCAGAAGCTGGTCCTCGAGGCCGAAGCTGGTGGTGAAGACCAACCGCCCGGCGATCTCCGCACGGGCTTGAATCAGGCGGGACTGGACACGCTGTGCCCGTTCCCTTCGCGTTGCGTTTGCGGGGTGTCGAGACGATGGGGCCGGCTGGGTCATGCGACGGATTCGCCGGCAAGACCGGCGCCCTGGACTATCTGCGAATTCGGTAAGCGGAAGAGCCAGCGCGTCAGTGCAACCGGTTCAAGATTGGCATCGGGTAGAGCGGCGCCGTCGCATCGGGATCACCGACGCCCACAGAACCGCGCCCGCCCGACATCGCGTGAAGGATCGGGCCTAGCGGAGTAACAAATCCAGTTTCGCGCGAAGACGACTGCCTTTGCACTCAAAAGCGCTGTTATCTTCTCGAAGGTCCATCTTCCGGTCAATGAAAGCGCCTTTCGAACTTTGCTGCTTCCGGGAAACATCTCTCTCAGGGGCGGGCCGCGCGTAGGCCATCCCATCGGCTGCCTCAGGCGAGCCAGCCGAGCCTGCGGCCGAGTGTGAGCGTTGCCGTCGTGCCGGCGAGTAGCGCGGCTGCGAACACCCAGCCGGAGACCGCGCCTGCCGAGATACCGGAGAGCAGGGTGCCGACAGTGCATCCGAGCCCGATCACCGTGCCCCAGCCGAGCAGGACCCCGCCGAGGAGACCGCGCAGCGCCTGGCCGCGTGTCGGTCGCGCCGGCTTGAACTCGCCGGCGGCGAGCGCGGCTGCGAAGGCAGCGATGACGATGCCCGCGATGAAGAGGCCGTTCGGCGTCAGCAGCGCGTCACGGATGACCGTCGCACAGCCACGAAAGCTGTCGAGACCCTCCAGCCGCGACGGCAGCCAGTCGAAGCCGGCGGCCAGCTGCCGCGAGCGTGAACCGATCTCGGCCGTGACCCCGAGTGGCGATAGCCTCAGATAGGCCGCCACCCCGATCAGCCCGACGAAGAGTCCGCCGATCCAGGCTGGCCAGCGCCGGGTGAACACCGCAGCGAAAGGATCCTGCATCAGGGCCGGTGCGGCGGGTGGCGTCTGCCCCATCCGGAGGAGAAGCCAAGCCAGGCCGCCGAGGATAGCAAGGTTCGCGAGCAGGCTCCCGCCATAGCCGAGATGGCGCGGCAGCCACAGCACGGGCGAGCCGGCGATCGTCGAGAGATAGAGGTCGTTCCAGCTGAGGAAGCCAAGGATGAAGCCACCCACGGCGCCGATCAGGGCGAAAGGCGAGGTCGGCGACGCTTCGCCGAGCCTGTACAGATGGGCGCTGATGCAGGAGCCGGAGATGGCCATGCCGGCGCCGAAGGCGAGGCCGGCCAGAACGAGCGCAACGCTCACCGGACCGATATGGGCGGTCGGAGGCAGGCGCGTGCCGCTCGGGTCGGGAAGCCAGGCGCCGAAGACGAGCGTGTAGCCGGTGATCCCGACGGCGAGGGCCGTCAGGATGCCGATCAGACCGCGCGGATCGCGCCGGTCGAGCCAGTCACGCCAGATGCAGAGGAAGCAGAAACGGGAGCGCTGCAGCACGAAGCCGAAGGCCGCTCCCAAGATCAGCGAGAGCTGGAGTTGGGTCGCCGGCTCGCCATGGACGCCGACGAGATGGATGGCGATGGCAAGCGCGAGGGCCACGGCAGCCGCTGGCGCGAACCGCGCCATGACCTCCGGAGCGGGTGAAGCCACCGCGGCGGGCGCCCCCCCGGCGGTGGCCGCCAGCCGCGCCCGATCGTAATCGAGCGCGCCGGTGTCATCGGACAGTCCCATGATGCCGGGCTCGCGACGGTTTTACTTGCCGCCCCAGACCGTACCGGCCGGGTTGTTGATCGGCAGGCCGACGACGTTGCCGTATTCGGTCCAGGAGCCGTCATAGTTCGCGACCTGGTAGCCCAGCACGCGCGAGAGGATGAACCAGGTGTGGCTCGAGCGCTCGCCGATGCGGCAGGTGGTGATGACCGGCTTGGTGCCGTCGATGCCGACTTCGGCATAGAGCTTCTTGAGTTCCTCGGGCGACTTCAGCGTGCCGTCGGCCTGGTTGACCGCGCGAGCCCAGGGCACGTTGACCGAGCCGGGGATGTGGCCCGCGCGAAGCGCGAGTTCCTGGAAGCCAGCGGGCGCGATGATCTTGCCCGAGAATTCGTCAGGCGAGCGGATGTCGAGGATGCGCGCATCCGTCTTCTTCTCGACGACGCTGACGACATCGACGAGGCGCGCGCGCAGCTTGCGGTTGGGCTCGGCGACCGTGAAGGTCGAGGCCTTAGGCGCAACCGGGTTGGTCGAGACCGGGCGCTTCTCCAGCTCCCACTTCTTGCGGCCGCCATCGAGCAGCTTCACGTTGTCGCGCAGGCCGTAGATGTCGAACACCCATGCGCCCCAGGCGGCGAACCAGTTGTTGCTGTCGCCGTAGAGGACCACCGTGACGTCCTTGTCCACACCCAGCTTGCGGGCCAGCGCCTGGAACTTCTCCGGCTTGGCGATGTCTCGCTCGACCGTGTCGACGAGGTCGGTATGCCAAACGATGTTCTGCGCGCCGGGGATATGGCCGCGCTCGAACAGGCCGGGCTCGACGCTGACCTCGACGATCCGCACCTTGGGATTGTCGAGGTTCTTCTCGAGCCAATCGGTGGTGACCAGCGCGTCCGACTGGGCGAAGGCGGTCGTGGCGAGAACGGTCGTCGCGACCGCCACGAGAGTTTCGCGAAGACGAGCGAGGGCTGACATTGCATCGGGCTCCTTGTTGTCGAGCAAGTCGGAAAGACGCTCGAACGGGCGTATAGGGACCCAGATGATTTGCGGCTTAACGCGAAGAAGAAAGCCGTATGGGATTTTTTTGTTGTGTCGCCTGGTGGAAGTTTATCGCTCGGGGTCGCCGCTCGACAGTGGGTTTTCTTTTGTGAAGGTGTTTCACCCGCGTTGGCCACATGGGCGAGCTTCTGCAGCCCTCCAGGTTCTCTTAGGAGTTTATCGCGGGCGCGGTGACGGCAACACGACTCCGCTTGACTGCCAACGCTGGCGTGCGCCGCCGAGCATGACCGGCTGCGGCGTTGCGGGTTCACGGCGCGGGGGCGAGCTAAGACGGGATCGTCCGTTCCAAAGAGCAGATCGAGAAAGATCTTCGTTTCCTGATCGTATATTAAAAAGAACATCCGTTTGACATAACGAACGACGTCCGCAGACTTAAAGCTTGGGTGGCGATGGGCATCTGACGCCGCCGGCCAAGACTGCGCGAGGACGTATCATGACTCACAGAACGCCCCCCGACGACAAAACGACCAGCCGCCGGCAGGTCCTTGCAAGGGCTCTCTGGCTAACCGTAGCGCTGCCCCTGGTCTCCACACCGTCGCGATCGGCCTTCGCCTCGCCAGCTCTGCCGACGACGGTCCCACCGGGCACGAAGCTCGTCGTGGCGGACCAAAACGAGGCTTTGCAGACCCTGATCCAAGCCTCCGGGGAGCTGGCGAAGCTCTCCGGCACGGTGACCTACGCAAATTTCCTCGGTGGCCCAGCCATTCTCGAAGCCTTTCGCGCCGGAGCGCTCGATCTCGCGACCGTCGGCAACACCCCACCGATCCAGGCTCATGCCGCCGGCGAGCGCATCCCGATCGTCGCGGCGCGGACCTCCTCCGAGACCGACTATTTCCTCGCGTTGCGTCCCGGGCTGAAGATCGGAAGCCTCGAGGAGTTGCGCGGCAAAAGCATCGCCTATGGCGAGGGCACCGGCCGCCAGCCCTTCGTTCTCAACGCCCTGAAGCTTGCGGGATTGACGCGCAAGGACGTCAAGCTCGTTCCGCTGCGTGCGGCCGACTTTCCCGATGCTGTCCGATCAGGTCAGGTCGACGTCGCCGCGCTGAACGAGCCGCATTATTCCCGCTATCTCGCCGACTTCGCCGACCGCGGCGCCGGCGCCTTGCCGAAGGCGCAGAACGACCGGCTGCCGAAGAGCCTGACCTATCTTTATGCCAGCCAGAAGGCGCTCGACGATCCGGCAAAAGCCGCTGCCATCCGCGAGTTCGTGCTCTCCTGGATCGCCGCCAGCCGCTGGTCGCAGCAGCAGCCGCAGGCCTGGATCGATGCGTACTACGTCCGTCGCCAGCGGCTGAAGCCGGAGGATGCGCGCCGCATCGTCGAATCCGAGGGGCGCTACGAGTTTCCCTCGCTCTCCAGCCTGATCCCGGTCCAGCAGGCGCTGATCGACGTCATCTACGACGCGGGTGATCTGCCGCGACGCCTCGACGCGCGGGCCGAGTTCGACCTGCGTTTCGACGCGGTCATCGCTGCTGCCACGCACTGAGAGCACGGAGAGGATAAGCCATGGTGTATCCCGGCTGGGCCGTCGAAACGCTTTTGTATCAGCCAGAGGTGTCCACAAGGACGCCTCCCGCTCCGGCCGCCGGCCGGGCTGCGCCACGCCGGGCCCCGACGCTGGCGCCGGGGCGGCTCCCGCGCGGAGCCATCCTGTTCGGGCCCGTGGCCTTCGTCTGCCTGTGGGAACTCGCCTCTTTTCTCGGCTGGATCTCGCCGCGCTTCCTGGCGGCGCCGTCGACGGCCTTGGTGACGGGTTACGAACTGCTGCGGTCGGGCACGCTCGCCGACCATTTCCTGGCGTCGGCCCAGCGGGCCTATCTGGGGCTGTTCATCGGCGTCGCGCTCGGGCTCGTCCTGGCGCTCGCCTCCGGTCTCAGCCGGGTCGGCGAGGCCTCCATCGACGGCCTCGTCCAGATCAAGCGGGCGGTGCCGACGCTGGCGCTGATCCCCCTCGCGATCCTCTGGCTCGGCATCGGCGAGACCATGAAGATCGCGCTGATCGCCTCAAGTGTGCTGGTGCCGGTCTACATCAACACCCACGCGGCGCTGCGCGGCATCGACATCCGCCACGTCGAAGTGGCCCGCAGCGTCGGGCTCGGTCGCGGCGCCTTTCTGCGCGAGGTGGCGCTACCTGGAGCGCTGCCGGGTTTCTTCACCGGCCTCCGGCTCGCGGTCACGACCTGCTGGACGGCGCTCGTCGTGCTGGAGCAGATCAATACGAGCGAAGGCATCGGCTACCTGATGAACCGGGCCCGCGACTACGGCCAGACCGACATCATCGTGGTGGGCCTGGCGATCTACGCCGTGCTCGGCCTCGGCTCGGACTTTGCCGTGCGCTTCTTCGAGCGCCGGGCGCTCTCCTACCGCAAGGCGCTCGCGTCATGACGGCCGCCCTGCATCCCTATGATCCACGCGGCGAAGCGCTGGCACCGGCGGTGAGCTTGCGCGGTGTCAGCCGACGCTTCGGCAGCCGGACGGTACTCGCCGATGTCTCGCTCGACTTCGCGCCCGGCGCATTCGTGGCGCTGATCGGCAAGAGCGGTTCGGGCAAGAGTACGCTGCTGCGCGCCCTGGCCGGGCTCGACGACGGCGTCGAGGGGGAGGGCACGATCGAAGTGCCGGCAGACCGCTCGGTTCTGTTCCAGGATTCGCGCCTGCTGCCCTGGAAAAGCGTGCCCGCCAATGTCGTCTTCGGCCTGCGTACAGGCGATGCCGAGGCGCGCGGTCGCCGGGCGCTCGCCGATGTCGGGCTCGCCGGTCGCGAGGAGGCCTGGCCCAATGCGCTTTCGGGCGGCGAACAGCAGCGCGTGGCGCTGGCGCGCTCGCTGGTTCGAGAGCCCGTTCTGCTTCTCGCCGACGAGCCCTTCGGCGCTCTCGATGCTCTGACGCGCATTCGCATGCACGACTTGCTGTTCAGGCTGATCCGTGAGCGCCAACCCACCGTCCTGCTCGTCACTCACGACGTCGACGAGGCGATCAAGCTCGCCGATCGCGTGCTGGTCATGGACGAGGGCCGCATCATCGTCGATCGGCCTGTCGACCTCGCTCATCCACGCGGCAAGGACGCCCGTTTCGACGCGCTGCGCGCGCAGCTGCTGGCGGCGCTGGGTGTCGCCGACGCCATCTGATCTCGTTTCCCAGGAAGGTCATCGCCATGACGCGCCAACTGCATCTCAACCTCTTCATCAACGGTCGCGGCCATCATGAGGCGGCCTGGCGCCATGCCGGCTCGACGCCGCGCGCGCTGACCGATCTGCGCTACTATCAGGAGCTGGCGCTGGCGGCCGAGGCGGCCAAGCTGGATTCGATTTTCTTTGCCGACCATGTCGTGCTCGGCGAGGATCTGGCGCATTCGGCCCGCGGCGAGCTGGAACCTCTGACGCTGCTCGGCGCGCTGGCAGCGCTGACCGAGCGCATCGGCCTGATCGCCACCGCCTCGACCACCTATAGCGAGCCTTACAACCTCGCCCGCCAGTTCGCGACGCTCGACCATCTCAGTGGTGGGCGCGTGGGCTGGAACATCGTGACGTCCTGGGCGCCGGGGGCGGCTGCGAATTTCGGCCAGGATCGTCAGAGCGGGATCGACCAGCGCTATGCCCGCGCCAACGAATTCGTCGAAGCCGTCTCGAAGCTCTGGGACAGCTGGGCGCCCGACGCGATCCTCGACGACCGCGCCAGTGGCATCTATGCCGAGGCTGGCCGGATTGGCCGCGCCGAGCATCGCGGATCCTTCTTCAAGGTCGCCGGTGCGCTGAACGTGCCGCGCTCGCCGCAGGGCAGGCCCGTCTTCGTCCAGGCTGCAGATTCCGACGCGACCGGCCGGGTAATCCAATAATTAACCGGCCACTGTTCC
>LSIG01000228.1 GCA_001556125.1 Rhizobiales bacterium CCH10-E5
CAACCCCTTGGAATCACGAGTGCCCCAGTCGCTCAACCCTTTCGGGACGGGCTCTAAGCGCGATCGCGACCGCCTGCGGCAGGGTCTCGGCCCCAAGGTTCGCCCGGGCGTTATCGAGGTGGAACTTCACCACCCGCGGCGTGACACCCATGATCTTCGCGGTCGCCTCCATGGATTTTCCGCGAGCAGCCCATGTCAGGCATTCACGCTCGCGCTGGGTCAGCGGTGAAGCGTCCTGGGGTGCGGGCCGCAGCCCCAGTTTTGCATCGGCATGCGCGTGGAATGTCAGCCCGATCAGTTGGACGATGTCGTTCGCTTCGGTGACCATCCTCCCATGAGCTGAGCTGACTTCGTCGACCGCAAAGGTGAAGGCCGCGAACCGATCGAAGCCACCGGCAATTGCGACCGAGACGCCATGGCGGATGCCGAACTCATCGGCATCATCGAAGAGCCGCTTCTGGGCGCGCAGCGGAAACTGGCGCCCACCGTCTCTCGTCCACTGCAGCGTGGAGCGTCCGCTTCGTGCAAAGGCGACCACGGGATCGACGTCCTGATAGGCCTCTCCGAAGTAATGCTCGCTCCAGCGCTTGGGATAGGACGAGATCAAGACTGGATCGGCTTCACCAAAGCCGAGATAGGCGAAGTACCGGAAGCCCATGCTTTCGGCGACACGTTGGCCGACGCGCCCGAACTCCGAATCTGTGGCTGACGAATGCAGACCGTCGACCAGCTCCTGATAGGCCATTTCCACCGATTTCATCGGGTCTCCGTTGTGTTGCGGCGCCTTGCTTCACGCGCCTGATGATCCTCATGCGATCGATGCCGACGGCCTTTGCCGGGAAGATGTGGCGAGAGAGCGGCCACAACCTTAGAGAGAATCTACCCCTGTCAGATCCGACAGGTTCGATCGGAGCCCGCGTCTGATTGATTGGCCTCCAGATCAACGCGATTCTGAGGTGGCCATGCAGGTCGTCGAACTGAGCCGCGCCGGATATGGCGCCAACATCTCCCTGCTGATGGGCATGCATCGGCTGCGGCGAAAAGTGTTCAAGGACCGGCTCGACTGGTCGGTCTCGACCACGGGCGATCTCGAGATGGATCGCTACGACGCGTTGGACGCGAGCTACCTGGTCGTCGCCGATCGCGGTGCTGTCTTGGGCTGCGTGCGGCTGCTGCCGACGACAGGGCCGAACATGCTGGCCGATACGTTCCCGGAACTGCTCGACGGCGGTCCTGCGCCGCGCTCCGATCTTGTCGCGGAAAGCTCGCGCTTTTGCGTTGATACCGGAGCGACCGACGCCACCACCGGTGGCGGCTTACGGCAGGCGACGTTCATGCTGTTTGCCGCCATGCTCGAATGGGGCGAGGCGAGGGGACTGGCTTCGATCGCGACGGTGACCGATCTGCGCATGGAGCGCATTCTGCGGCGAGCCGGATGGACACTTGAGCGTCTTGGTGCGCCGCGACGCATCGGATCGACCGTCGCGGTCGCGGGCTTGCTGCCGATCGAGCAGGATGCGCTGGCTGCGATTCGATGCAACGGCGGCTTGATCGCGCCTGCGCTTCCGATCGACATCCCGCTGCCGCTGGCCGCGTGATGGGCTCAATGATGATCAGGACCGCGCTTGCTGCCGGGATTATCAGCCTCTCGGCCAGTGCTAGCCGCGCCGACGACTGGGGCTGCACGGTCCTCCTGTGCCTCGCCAATCCAGGCGGGCCGACGCAATACGCGGCGTGCGTTCCGCCGGTGACGCGGCTCTGGTCGCATCTGAAGCGGGGAGGGGCCTTTCCGACCTGCTCAGGTGCGGGATCGAGCGCCTCGCCGATCGGCTACGACCCGTATGAGCCATGCCAGGATGGCTACGTCCTGCGCGAGCTTGGGCGCGATGGTGCAAGTCAACCGGCCTGTGTGTCGAGCAAGCCGGTTCGCGACTGCGACCGAGCGGACGAGGCCTGCCAGCCGCACGACATTCAAGCGGTCCGCCATCGCGCCCAACCCAATTTCATCGACGTTACCGGAGCCGACGGCGTCAGCACGCGGGTGCGGTTCTGATGGAGGCCGCTGACATCACGACACTGATCGACCGCTGCACCGCGCCGACGCTGGCGCGGCCGGTTGCGACCATCATGCGCCAGGCAAGCGAGTTCCAGCCCTTGCTGGTGACGATCGCAGGCAAGCGGCCGATCCGGGTCCTGGCGGGTTCGAAGCCTGACGCTATCGCGCTTACCAGCGAAGCGGCCGCTGCGGGACAGCCGGTCCGGATCGGCTTGGCCCAACTCGATGCCGCCGATCTGAAAGCGGCCGGGCTCACTATCACAGCGGCATTCGACCCGTGCGCGCACATTGCTGGCGTCGGCCGAATGTTTCAGGAGCGGAAGGCGCTGCTCATGTCGAAAGGCCTCGATAATGCCGCCGCAGACGAACGCGTGCGATCCTCTTTTAAGTCTGCTCGGCCTGATTTGCCTCCTGCCGCTGCGGCCAAGCCGAACACGGCTTCGGAGCTGGAGAGCGTGTCCGGCCCTCCGCGAGAGGAGGTCGCATCGGCCAACGACCCACCGTCCTGGAACGTCTACGGCGCGAAGCGCGGCTCCTCGCTGCTGATCTACAGCCGCTGACCCAACTCAAATCCCATTCCCCGGCTGCACGCGATGTGCGGCGTCGACCACGCACGTCTGGAGACCACGAATGCCCCTGCCAACCCGAACACTTGCCGCGCCAGCCGCCATGACCGCCGCGCTCGTTCTTTTCGCAGCAGAGCCTGCGCTCGCACAGACCGCCAACATCGAGGGCGTGCTGCAAAACATCGTCACGATGCTGACCGGCAATGTCGCGCGCCTGCTGGCGACGCTCGCCGTCATCATCGTCGGCATCGCCTGGATGTTCGGTTATCTCGATTTGCGCAAGGCGGCCTATGTCGTGCTCGGCGTCGCCATCGTCTTTGGCGCCTCCGAAGTCGTCTCGACGCTCACCGGCGGCAAATAGGCTCGGGGCGATGACGAGCGAGCCCGAGCGCCTGACCGAGGACACGCTGTTCCTCGCCTGCACCAGGCCTGCGATGATCGCAGGCGTCACGATGGAGGCGATGGCGATCAATGTGATGGCCTCCTGCATCCTGTTCCTGATGGCGGGCTCGATCGTCTACGGGCTGATCGCCTTGCCGATCCACCTGATCTGCCGCGCCATCTGCCGGCATGATCCCAACCAGTTCCGCCTGCTTGTTGCCTGGCTCGAGACGCGCGGCCGCGCGCGCAACGGCGCGCTCTGGGGCGGGTCGTCGCCGACACCCTTGCGCCTGATGCGCCGCTTCACGCCTCGCGAGGTCGCCCATGGCTGACGCTGCCCGCCTGATGGCTCGCGAGATCGAGCCCGACGTTCACCTGCCCTACGTTCGGCATGTGACCGAGTCCGTCATCAGCCTCGCGACGCGCGCGCTGATGACGACGATCCGCCTCGACGGCATCGCCTTCGAGACCGCCGATATTGGCGATCTGAACGATCTGCACGCAAAGCTCAACCTCACGCTGCGCAATCTCGCCGACGACCGGCTGGCGATCTGGACGCATCTGATCCGGAGGCGGGATACCGGCTATCCAGCGGGCGAATTCTCGTCGGCCTTCGCACGCGATCTCGACATCAGCTATCGCACGGCGATCGAGGGCACGAAGCTGTTCTGCAACGAGATCTACCTCACGATCGTCGCGCATCCCGGGCGCGATCGGGCGGAGGCCGCCGCGAGCTTCGTATCACGCCTCGGTCAGGCGCGTCGCGAAGGAGGGGAGGTCGATGCCGCCGCGCTGAAGCGGCTGAACGATGCCGCACGCGACATCACGGCGGCGCTTGGTCGCTATAGCGCCAGCCAGCTCGGCCTTGTCGAAGAGAACGGGCTGCTGTTCTCGGAGCCGATGCGGCTCCTGCATCTGCTGGCATCCAGCGAGGATATGCCGACGGCCTTGCCGCAAGGCCGGATCGGCTCGGCGATCTACACCAACCGCGTCATCTTCGGCCGAGAGGCGATCGAGGTTCGCGCGGCGGGCGGCTCGCTCTATTCCGGAATGTTCGGCCTAAAGGAATACCCGGCCTCGACCAGGCCCGGCATGTTGAACGGCCTGCTCTCAGTCTCGTTCGAGTTCGTGCTCTCGCAAAGTTTTGCCTTCCTGTCGAAAGCCGACGCCAAGACCGTGCTGACGCGCAAGCAAAACCAGCTCGTCTCGACCCAGGATGTCGCAGCCTCCCAGATCGACGACCTCAACGACGCGCTGGACGATCTTGAATCCAACCGCTTCGTCATGGGCGATCATCATCTGTCGCTGCTGGTGCGGGCGGAAAACCCGAAGGCTCTGCTAGAGACGATGGCGCAGGCGCGCCGCGTACTGGCCGAGGCCGGCGCTGTCGTGGCGCGCGAGGATCTTGGACTAGAGGCGGCCTATTGGGCGCAGATGCCAGGCTTGTTCAAGCACCGGGCACGGTCCGGCGCGATCACATCCCGCAATCTCGCGGCGCTGTCGCCGTTCCACAGTCATCCGGCCGGCAGATCCGTTGGCAACCATTGGGGGCCGTCGGTCGCCATGCTGAAGACGGCGTCGGGCTCGCCCTATCACTTCTCCTTCCACGCAGGCGATCTCGGCAACACCTTCATCTGCGGACCATCGGGGTCGGGGAAAACCGTGCTGCAGAATTTCCTGCTCGCCCAGGCGGAAAAGTTCGGCTGCCAGCGCGTCATGTTCGACAAGGACCGCGGCGCCGAAATCTTTGTCCGCGCCTCGGGCGGCACCTATCTCACGCTCAAGAATGGCGTACCAACCGGTTGCGCGCCGTTGAAGGCGCTCGAGCTGACGCCGGCCAATCTTGCTTTTCTCGGGGAGCTCATCCGCAAGCTCGTCACGGTGGAGGGGAGGGCGCTGTCCGTCGTCGATGAGGAGCGCATTGATTCCAGCCTTGAGGCGATGCGCGCTCTGCCGCGTCAAGAGCGCTCGTTGTCGGCGCTGCGCGCGTTTCTCGGGCAACAGGATCGCGAGGGCATCGGCGCCAGGCTTGAACGCTGGTGCCAGGGCGCACCTCTCGGCTGGGTGCTCGATGCTGAAGAAGATGCGATCGCGCTGGACGCCAGCTTCATCGGCTTCGACATGACCGATGTGCTCGATCACCCGGTCGTGCGCACGCCGCTGATGATGGTGCTGTTCCATCGCGTCGAGCAGCTCATCGACGGCCGCCGCATCATCATCGACATCGACGAGTTCTGGAAGGCGCTCGGCGACGACGCCTTTCGGGCGCTCGCCAACGACAAGCTCAAAACCATCCGCAAGCAGAACGGCGTCATGGTTTTTGGCACGCAGTCGCCGCGCGACGCGCTCGCATCCCCGATCGCCCACACCATCGTCGAGCAGTGCCCGACGCAAATCTTCATGCCGAACCCGCGAGGCACACGCTCGGACTATGTCGACGGCTTCCATCTCACCGAAACCGAGTTCCGGCTGATCAAGGAAGAGCTTTCTGCCGAGAGCCGGCGCTTTCTGATCAAGCAGAACGGCCAGTCCGTCGTCGCCGAACTTGACCTCGGCGGAATGGATGACGCGCTCGCCGTGCTGTCGGGGCGTACCGAGACCGTCGAGTTGCTCGATCGCATCCGCGCCGAGATTGGCGATGACCCGGCGGCATTCCTGCCTCGCTTCCATGCCGAAAGAAGGATCGACCGATGAGAGTGTCTCGCCTCCTGATCGCCGCAGCACTGGCTGGACTGCCCGCAAGCGGCTTCGCGCAGCAAGGGGTCCCCGTCTTCGACGCCGGCGCGATCGCAAAACATGTCGAGCAGATCAGCAAACTGACCGAGCAAATCAAGACGATGGAGGCGCAGCTCACGCAGGCGAAGCAGCTCTACGAGAGCTTCAACAAGCTGACCGACGTCAACGACATCGCTTCGCTCCTCAGCAGCGAGGAGTTCCGCAAACATCTGCCGAAGGAGTTTGGCGAGATCGAGAAGCTGGTCTCGGGCGGCGGCGGTTCGCTTGCCGGCATCGTCGATCGGTATCTCGATCAGAACCGCGCCTATCAGGGCGGCGATGCGAACTCGTTCTATCGCACCGAACTCGACCGCATCGCGCGCCAGACCGGCGCGAAGCATTCGATCGGCCAGAGCGTCTACGACACGGCCTCAAAGCGCATCGACGGCCTGGAGGAGCTTCGCCAGAAGATCACCGGGTCGAAGGACGCCAAGGATGTGCTGGATCTCTCCGCTCGCATTCAAGCCGAGCAGGCGCTTCTGCAAAACGAGGTGCTTCGCATGCAGGGCCTTGCCATGGTTCAGCAGGCGCGTGGCGATATGGACGGCCAGCGTCAGAAAGAGCGCGAGCGCCAGCTCGTCGATGAGATGAAGGCGGCGCTCCAGTGACGGCGCGGTCGCTTCTTTGGACCTTGGCCTCTCTGCTCGTGCTCGCGGGGTGCGGGGAAGGTGACGAAGATCGGCAGGCCGCGCCGCCGGCTCGGACCGGGCCCGCCGCGCCTGACGCCTCGCCGCGCACGGTGAACTGGTTTCTCGATAATCCCGGAGCGCTCGCATCGGAATGGGATCGTTGTCGAAACGATCCCGGCGGAATCGGGACCTCCGCAGAGTGCATCAACGTCAGCGAGGCTCGCCGTCGCCAAACCGCTCGCGAAGTCCAAGACGCCTTGAAGTGAACCTTGCATGGCCATCAACGTTTTCGACCAGTTCCTGAAAGAATTCGAGCAGCCGATCACGACCTTCGTGTCGACATCGGTTTCGAGCCTCACCTCGTTCGTCGACGGACCATTGCGGGTTGCGGTGCTGCTCTACGTCGTTCTGTACGGCTTTGCAGTCATGCGCGGGGCGATCGCCGAGCCGATTCAGGAGTTCGCCTGGCGAGCGATGCGCCTCGTCGTGATCGTACTGCTCGCTTCCAATTCAAGCTCGTTTCAGCAGTATGTCACCGACCTCTTCTTTACCTCGCTTCCGAAAGAAATCGGGAACGCGCTTGGCGGCTCGACATTGGATGCCACGTCTGGCCAGCCTTTCGACAAGCTGCTGAGCAAGGGGATCGAGGTCGCATACAAGATTTATGACCAGGCTGGCCTGACGAACATCGCACCGGCTCTGATCGCGGCTATCCTGCTCGTCTTTGTGGCGTTCGGATCGTTCCTCCAGTTCGCCGTTCTGCTCTACGCGAAAATCGGCCTCGCGATCGTCATCGCATTGGGTCCGATTTTCATCGCGCTCGCCCTGTTTGAGGCGACCCGTCCCTTCGCTGAGGCATGGACGCGCCAGGTCGCCAACTTTCTCATCCTTCACATCCTGGTCGTTGCGCTTGTCGGTCTGATGCTGACCTCGGTCCAAGGCTTCGTCGAGAAGTACGGAGCCAATACGTCGACGGCCGGCGCTCTCATCGTAGGCGCCGTCGCGATCAGCGCCGTTCTAGGTCTCGCCGCCTACATTGCCATCCAACTCCCCGCCATCGCGGGCGGCCTCGCTGGCGGCGGCGCTTCGCTCGCGGCACGCGTCGTCACCAGCGCCATCACCGCGAACGCAGCTTCGGCCGCCGTCGGCGCCTATGCCGGTGCCCGGAGCGCTGCGAGCCGCACGGCGGCAAGAATCCGCGAGCGACGACAGGGTGGCGAGATCAGACGCGTCTGAACGTCCCTTCCACACCAGGATCAACCGCATCCGCGCAAGGATGCCGAGAAGGATTTGCTCCGATGAATTGTCGCGTGATCGTCAGCCTCATGCTGGCCACGGTGGTGACGGGCTGCGCTGGCTGGAACAGGGGCGCACCATCCTGTGACGGCTCGGCCAAGCGCCCGCTCAACCGATCGCTCTGGGATTGGGAAGCCACACCACCGGCTACGACGCAGCCGGACACGCCTGCCGTTAAACGGCTCGGCCAGGCCCAGCAAGAGCTGCCTGCCCGTGGCATCGGTCAGGTTGCCACAGCCTGGTCCGCCTTCGATATCGCGCGGTCGTTCCGAGCCTGTGGCGAGGCCACGCGCCATGGTTAGGCCCGACGATCTGAAGGAGTACTTCGACAATGCCCGGCGCTGGGAGCAGGATCTGCTGCTGACGGCGCAGCGCTCGAAACGCCTCGCCTGGTTCGTCGCCACCGCGGCCTGCGTGCTCGCGACGGCCGCCGTTGGCGCGGTCGCGGCGCTGGCGCCACTAAAGACAGTCGAGCCCTTCGTCATCCGCGTCGATAACGCGACCGGCATCGTCGAGACGGTCGCGGCGCTCGGAACGTCACCGCGCAGCTACGACGAGGCGGTAACCAAGTATTTCCTGGGGCGCTATGTCCGCTCGCGCGAGGGATTTAGCCAGGCCGAGGCGGCGACCAATTTCCAGACGGTGGCGCTTCTATCTTCGCAGGCCGAACAGGCGCGCTTCGCTGCCGTCTATCGCGGCTCAAACCCCGAAAGCCCTCAGGTGCTGCATGGGCGCTTCGGCGTCGCCGAGGTCAGGATCAAGGCGATTTCGCTGCTGGCCGACAACCTCGCCTCCGTCCGCTTCCTGAAGGAAAGCCGGAAGGGCGAGGAGGTCAAAGTCACGCATTGGATTGCGACGCTGACCTTCGCCTATGTCAACGCGCCGGTCTCCTCGACCGATCGCCTGATCAACCCGCTCGGCTTCCTCGTCTCGGAATACCGCGCCGATCCGGAGGTCGCGCCATGAGCCGCCGCGTCGTGGCAATTGGGTGCGGGCTGCTTTGTGCGCTCGGCCTCGGACTGCCGTCTCTTGCCCTGCAGCTCCCCACCGCCGGCGCGCGTGACGAGCGCGTACGCTTCGTCGCTTATGACCCGGCCAATGTCGTCAAGGTCAACGGTGTCATCCGGGCCTCGACGCAGGTGATCTTCGCTGAGGACGAAGAGATCGCGCATGTCGCGATCGGCGACTCGATCGCCTGGGAGGTCGCGCCGGCGGGCTCGATCCTCTTCCTCAAGCCCCGCGAAAAGCACCCGCCGACCAATCTGCAGGTCGTCACCACGCGGCGCGACGGCCGCAAGCGCTCCTACCAGTTCGAGCTTTCGATCGCGGAAGCCTCGCTGAAGGAGAGCTATTTTGTCGTGAAGTACTCCTACCCGGCCGACGAAGCCGATCGGCGTCGCGCCGAGAACGAAGCTCGAGGCCAGCAGCGAGAAGGCGCGGTCATCGACCAGACGTTCGATCTCCACCAGCAACACGGCGCCCGCAACTGGCGCTTCTCGGCGCAGGGTCCGGCCGATCTCGAGCCCGACGGCGTGTTCGACGACGGCAAGGTCACGAGCTTCCGCTTCGCCGGCAATCGCGAGGTGCCCGCGATCTACATGGTCGGCTCGGATGGCGCCGAAAGCCTCGTGCCGAAGGACGTTCGCGGCGAGGTCGTCGTGGTGCATGCCACCGCGCGGGAGTTCCGGCTGCGCCGCGGCAGCGAGGTGCTCTGCATCTTCAACGAGGCCTTCGACGCCGTCGGCGTGAACCCGGGCACCGGCACGACGAGCCCAAGCATAGCCCGCACCCAAAAGCAGCCCGCGCCAGCGCGGCGCCGCTGAGGAGCATGTCATGACCGACCAGAACACGTCATCCGGCGTCGAGGGCGAACGCGGCATCACCCCGGTTTCAGGGCCGGTCGAGGGCTCGGGCCGGGCGCTCGCCAAGCGCGGCATCGGCGCGGCCGCGCTGATCGCATTCTCGGTCCTTGTGATCTGGAGCACCTGGAAAGCCGAAAAACCCGTCGAGCAGGGCGGCGCGAAACCGACCATCCGCCAGACCACTGCGTTCGAACCAGTTCGCGAACCGCCAGCGCCGGCGCCAGTCCAGCAAGCCGCTCTGCCGGTCCTGCCGCCTCAGCTCGCGCCAGCCGCCGCTCCGCCGCAAACCGACAAGCTGATGGAGAGCGCCCGCCGCGCGCCGGTGCTCGCCTTCAACCGGCCGGGGCGCTCAACATCAGGCGACGGGGCAGGGCAGGGCGCTTCTCTGCCGGGTTCGCCTTTGCTCGCCGGCGGGGCCGAACCGCGCAACGAACTCGCCGACAAGCTCAAGGCCACCACGATCGAGGGCGTGCGTGCCGCGCGCCTGCCCAATCGCAATCTGCTGGTGACACAAGGCACGGCGATCCCCTGCGTGCTTGAGACAGCGATGTCCTCGGATGTGCCCGGCTTCGTCTCCTGCGTCGTGCTGCGCGATGTCCTGTCGGACTCCGGACACGTCGTGCTGATGGAAAAGGGCACCCAGATCGTCGGCGAACATCGCGGCCAGGTTCGGAAGGGCTCCAAGAGGATGTTCGTGCTCTGGACGCGGGCGAAAACCCCGACCGGTGTCATCGTCGCGCTCGCCTCGCCGGCGACCGATGCGCTCGGCCGAGCCGGGTTCGACGGCGAGATCGACACGCATTTCTGGGAGCGCTTTGGCGCGGCGCTTCTGCTCTCAATCGTCAGCGACGCCGCCGCTGTCGGCCGCCAGCAGCTCGATGACGCTGACATCGAGATCCGCAACACATCGGGTGCGGCCAACACGGCGGCCGGCATCGCCGTCGAGCGCTCGATCGACATCCCCCCGACACTGAACAAGAACCAGGGCGAGCGCGTCAACATTTTCGTCGCACGCGATCTGGATTTCTCCTCGGTCTACGATCTGAAACGGATCGAAAGCCGCGCGCGGATTTTGGATCGCACGGTGCCGGGCGTTGACGCCGCTGTAGGCCCTGGCTCACGGGTCACGAAGCCATGACGGCAATCGCGCCTGTGCCCGCAGCAGCCGATTGCATCGCTATCGTCGCACCTGCCACGCCGAGCGCCCCGACCGCTTCCGAACGGCGCGCCAGCCGCATCGTGCTCGAGCGCTATCTGACGCCGCTCGCGCGCTTTCTGACGCAGCCGGACCTCACCGAGATCGTCGTCAACCGCCCGGGCGAGGTATTCACGGAAGGAGCGGGCGGCTGGCATCGGCACGAACTCCACAATTTGAGCCACGCGCATCTGATGCATCTGGCAACGGCAGCGGCCGGCTACACCCGGCAGGATATCGCGTCCGATCATCCGATCGTCTCGACGACGCTGCCTGGGGAAGAGCGCTGCCAGATCGTCGTTCCGCCGGCGGTGCCGGCAGGCACCATCAGCCTGACCATCCGAAAGCCCTCGTCCGTTACCATGACGCTGGAGGATTTTGAGCAGCGCAATCTGTTCTCCGACATCCGCGTTACCAGCGACGACCTCTCCGAAGACGAGACGGAGCTAGTGCGCCTGCGCGACGCCGGGCAATGGCGCGAATTCCTGGCGCTTGCCGTGCGCAGCCGCCGCAACATCATCATCTCGGGTGCGACCGGCTCGGGCAAGACCACACTGTCGAAGGGTCTGATCGCTCAGATCCCGGCAGCCGAGCGCCTCATCACCATCGAGGACACGGCCGAGCTTGTGGTGCCTCAGCCCAACCATGTCCGTCTGCTCTACGCCAAGGACGGGCAAGGGCTCGCCAAGGTCGGCCCGCGCGAGTTGCTCGAATCCTGCCTGCGCATGCGGCCCGATCGCATCCTTCTGCAGGAGCTGCGGGACGGGACCGCCTTCTTCTACCTGCGCAATGTGAATTCGGGCCATCCAGGCTCGATCACGACGGTCCACGCCGATTCCGCGCGCCTCGCCTTCGAGCAGTTGACGCTGCTGGTGAAGGAGAGCGCCGAAGGCCGGGACCTTGCGCGTGACGACATCCGCAACCTGCTGCGCCAGACCGTCGACATCGTCATTCAGATGAAACGTGAGCACGGCCGCTTCCGCATCACGGAGATCGACTATGACCCCGTTCGAAAGCGCCTCGCCAGCGCGTAAGGTGATGCTCCGGATCGCCCTCGCGCTGACCGGCATCGCCGTATTCCTGTTCGTCGGCTCAAATGTTCTGCTGCTCGGCCTTCGCAGCCATGACGGCGGCTTCCACTTGAACGAGCTTGCGATCGCCTGGCCCCATTACGGTACGAACGAGCGCCTCGATCGCTGGATCACTTTTGGCACGCTGGCCGGCACGATCGCGGCCTTCGGACTGATGGGTCTGATCTTGCGGACGAAACCACGCCCGCTGCATGGCGAAGCGCGATTCGCCACCGAGCGCGACATCCGCAAAGCGGGTTTGAGGTCTAAGCAGGGTATCCTGCTCGGACGGAAAGACGGCAAGTTCCTGTGCTTCGGCGGGCCTGAGCACGTCATGGTCTATGCGCCGACGCGTTCGGGTAAGGGCGTCGGCTATGTCATTCCAAACCTGTTGAACTGGCCGGATTCCGTCGTCGTGCTCGACGTCAAGAAGGAGAACTTTGACCGCACCGCGGGGTTTCGGGAGGCGAGCGGGCAGGCGGTCTTCCTGTTCGATCCGCTCGACGAGCAGGGCCGCACCGCGCGCTACAACCCGCTTGCCTATGTGCGGCGCGATCCGGTCGATCTCTATGACGATCTTCAGCGCATAGCGGTTATGCTCTTCCCGGCCGAGAACCGGGCCGACCCGTTCTGGTTTGAGACGGCCCGGTCGGCGTTCGTCGCCATCGGCGGCTATGTCGCCGAAACGCCGGGCCTGCCGCTAACCATCGGCGAGATCCTGCGGCAGCTTTCCGCCTCGAGCGACCTGAAGGCTCATTTTCTCAGCCTCATGAAAGAGCGCGCCAAGAGCACCGCGCCCCTCTCGTCGCATTGCATCGGAGCGCTAAACGATTTTCTGTCGGCCTCCGAGAACACCATGAACTCGGTGCGGAAGACGACGACCGCACGGCTCGGCCTCTGGCTCAATCCGCGCATCGATGCCGCGACATCGGAGAATGATTTCGACTTGCGCGAGCTTCGCTCCCGGCCGATGTCGATCTTTCTCGGTGTGACGCCAGACAATCTCGACCGCATGGCGCCGCTCCTCAACCTGTTCTTCCAGCAGGTCATCGATCTGAACAGCCGCGAGCTGCCCGAGCAGAACCCGAAGCTGAACCGACGCGTGCTGCTGCTGCTCGACGAGTTCCCGGCACTCGGCCATGTCGGCGTGCTCGCCAAATCCGTCGCCTTTGTCGCCGGCTACGGCATTCGCCTGCTCACCATCATCCAGAGCCCGGCGCAGCTTCGGGCGATCTATGGCCCCGATCTCGCCAAGACGATTATGACTAACCATGCGATCGAAGTCGTGTTTGCGCCGAAAGAGCAGGACGTCGCCAACGAACTGTCGGAGCGGATCGGCTACGATACGGTCCAGGCGAAGAGTCGCTCGCGACCGTGGGGGCTATCGTCGGGAAAGCGCAGCGAATCCGTGTCGGATCAGCGTCGCGCGCTGATGCTGCCGCAGGAGCTCAAGCTGATCCTGTCGTCCAAGGCGTTCATCCTGGCGGCCAGCGTGCCGCCGATCATCTGCGACAAGATCATCTATTACGAGGACGCCGCCTTCACCCCGCGACTGAAAGCGCCGCCGGTGATCGCACCCAACCGCGGGCCCTCGAACATGCTGCTGGCGAGCGAGATCATCGAGCTCAAATCGGCGGTTGCCGAGTTGCAGGCGACGTTCCGGACCCGGCCGATGACGGATGAGGAGATCGCCGATCCGTCGCTGATCCCGGACGATGCGACCTTCGACTTTGGCGACGTCCCGGTCGATCTGGAAGGCCTGTCCGAGGATGAGCTCAAGGATTGGTGCTCGCAGGTCATCGACGCGGCGATCATCCCGGCCAAGGAGACAGGCGGATCGGTGAAGGAGATGCGCCGTGCAAGGTGAGCGTCAGGATCAGAGCGAGTTCACGATTGAACGCGGCAGAGAGAGGGATGCGGGCGCTGGCAGATCGTCACCGCGAGGCGCTTCAAGCGCACCGCAGGGCGAAAGACAATCCGGTCAGGCTGAGTTCGATCTTGCCGGTACGGCTGGGCGCCAGCCTGAAAGCGGAATGCCGGAGCGGCTGCGCCGGAAATATTATGTCGCGGAAGTCGGCTCGGGTGACGAGGCGAAGGTCTACGCCGACTCGAAAGGGGAGTACCTTGCGTTCAAGGTCTCGACCGATCGCATGGCGACGCGGCTCGAAGACGCCAATGTCGTTCGAGACATGGTCTCGGTCGCGCAGCATCGAGGATGGAAAGAAGTCGAGCTTCGCGGATCGGAAGAGTTTCGTCGGACGGCCTGGCTCGAAGCTTCAGTTCGCGGGCTTTCGGTTCGAGGCTATGAGCCCGATCCCGTCGATCGGGCCGCGCTGGCGTTTCGAGCCAAACCAGAGACGGGTTCGACCAAGGCGGCGCAAAGTCCACAGACGCGCGAGGCTGGTGCATCTGAGACGGTGACCATCGACGGCATTGAGACAAGGCGGCCGATCGATGTAACGGTCATCCCTCCGGAAAGTCGTGAAGAAAGGTTCGAGACCCGAGGAGATCGCCCGGAGGCTGGCGCGCCACGAAGCTGGAACACTGCGAAAGAACCAGCCACGGCGATGCCCGAGAATGCACAGAACCATTCGACGAAGCGCCCAACCGTCACGATAGATGGTGCCGCCCTAAAGGATGGCAGCACACGAAACCCTCAGCGCGATCGATGGCAGGCTCGCTCGGAGGCATTCCGAACGGGTGATGCAAGACAGATGGCAGGCGACGAAGCCGTCAAAGCGTAAGCGCTGTTCTCAGGCCACTGCCTTGAGCGGCTGAGGCGCATAGGCCCATG
>LSIG01000229.1 GCA_001556125.1 Rhizobiales bacterium CCH10-E5
CCTCAAGCTCGTATGCGTCAGGATCTGGCTACGCGGTAATGAGTCGACGGCCTAGCTAAATTTATCCTAGCGGATCCCGTTTGGAATATTGTACTATTGTTACGTGAGAAATTCACGGCTGTGCGTGAATAAGAGATAGCTCTTTCAAGTGCCGGCAAGCCCGCCTCTTTTGGGTTGGATAAATAATAATTTCTAATACTTAATCCCAATCTATAATTTACGGCAGAAAATCGTGTGTTATCGGATTTTATATGTTCTAGTTCGAGAAGAATTTCGAGAAGTTTTTCAGAGACATGAAAATAAGGTCTTAGCGAGCGCTTTGCGATCTCGTAAACTCGATGAGCAGTCTCCTCTAGTATTTCCGCCATCTCTCGTTCATCAAATGGCCTGAAGAATTCAGCTGCCGTTTTATAATGCGTCAAGGCATCTTCTGATGCTTCACTGAGCAGGCTGTTGTCGCCACGGGCAAGGCGAATTGCCGCATGCTTTCTAATTTCTGCCAGTGTTCGGTCGTTTTGGTAACGCTCCTCAGCGTGCGCCAAAAGTTCGTCAACCTTGGCAAACTCGCCTTCGGCGAGTGCTGCATTCGCACTCTCTTTGAGTTTTTTGATTGCAATTTCTGGCGCGTCTATGCCGGCGATGCGATCGCGCAGTGTCGCCCATTCCGCTGCTTTTCCACGCAAAAATTCATCCAACTCGGCAAGAGTTGCGCTCGGCTTGCTGTGCTCGAACTGCCGCGAAATGGCATCGATCAGATTTCGCGCCTCCCGATAGGCGCGGTCAAGGTCGATATCTGGTTGTCGGTTTGCACGTTTGGCGCACTCCTCGATCTCTCCGGGCAAGATTTTCAGCGCTACAATTATTGGATCGATTGTTTTCGGATGTGGATTGGCAACGAGGCCGCTCTCAAGCTCGCTAATCCGACGTGTTTTCCCGCTGGTGCCGTAGGCGTCTTCAGCTAACTGAGTTTGTGTAAGCCCGATCATCCGGCGTTTTTGCAGGATTAGCTCACCCAATGCTTGGCCAAAGGTCTGAAGCGGCATTTCCGCATTTACTCCGCATCTATTTCGCACATCACCCGCAAATGCTGGGCGCTGCAAGCGGTAGTTTTAGCCGACGAAATCAATGTCGCCCGGATGGCGATCGCAAACGACGGAAGATTACCGAGATGAAACAGGCGAGATGGCTGGCGGTTGGCGCGGCGGTTCTTCAATTGACGGCCTTATTGGGTCTCTCCATAGAACTCTTAGCAGCAACCCTTGCGTTGGCGGCTGCGCTGGCCGACTTCGATCGCGAATGATGATTTCATCGAGCAGGCACTTTAGCTGTATCGTCGTGCGAAGCCACTCTACTCCGCCGCCTCCCTCGCCACCGCCTTGCCCTTCGCGATCGGCCGGCGCTCCAGCACCTCCTTGAGGAAGCGGGCGGTGTGGCCCTTGCCGGCCTTGACGATGGCTTCGGGCGTGCCCTCGGCCACGACGACGCCGCCGCCGTCGCCGCCCTCGGGCCCCATGTCGATCACCCAGTCGGCCGTCTTCACCACTTCGAGGTTGTGCTCGATGACGACGACGGAATTGCCCTGCTCGACCAGCTCGTGCAGCACCTCCATCAGTTTGGCGACGTCATGGAAATGCAGGCCGGTGGTCGGCTCGTCGAGGATGTAGAGGGTGCGGCCGGTGGCGCGCTTGGAAAGCTCCTTGGAGAGTTTCACGCGCTGGGCCTCGCCGCCCGAGAGCGTCGTCGCCTGCTGGCCGACCTTGACATAGTCGAGGCCGACGCGGGCGAGCGTCTCCATCTTGTCGCGGATCGAGGGCACGGCCTTGAACAGGTCCTTCGCCTCCTCGACCGACATGTCGAGCACATCGGCGATGGAGTGGTCGCGGTATTTCACCTCCAGCGTCTCGCGGTCGTAGCGCTTGCCCTTGCAGACGTCGCAGGTGACGTAGACATCCGGCAGGAAGTGCATCTCGATCTTGATGACGCCGTCGCCCTGGCAGGCCTCGCAGCGGCCGCCCTTGACGTTGAACGAGAAGCGGCCCGGCTGGTAGCCGCGCGCCTTGGCCTCGGGCAGGCCGGAGAACCAGTCCCGGATCGGCGTGAAGGCACCCGTATAGGTCGCCGGGTTGGAGCGCGGGGTGCGGCCGATCGGCGACTGGTCGATGTCGATGACCTTGTCGAGATGCTCGATGCCCTCGATGCGGTCATGCGGGGCGGGGTGGTCGATCGCGCCGTTGAGCTTGCGCGCCACCGCCTTGTAGAGCGTGTCGATGACCAGCGTCGACTTGCCGCCGCCGGAAACGCCGGTGATGCAGGTGAACAGCCCGAGCGGGATCTCGACCGAGACATTTTTGAGGTTGTTGCCGCGGGCACCGACGATTTTCAGGGCGCGACCCTTCTGCGCCTTGCGGCGGCGCACGGGCACCGCGACCGACATCTCGCCGGTGAGGTATTTGCCGGTCAGCGAGTCGGGATTGTCGAGGATCTGCTGCGGCGTGCCCTGGGCGACGATGCGCCCGCCATGGATGCCGGCGCCGGGGCCGACATCGACGACGTAATCGGCGGTGAGGATCGCGTCCTCGTCATGCTCGACGACGATGACGGTGTTGCCGAGGTCTCTGAGCCTCCGCAAGGTGCCGAGCAGCCGCTCATTGTCGCGCTGGTGCAGGCCGATCGAGGGCTCGTCCAGCACATAGAGCACGCCGGTGAGGCCGGAGCCGATCTGGCTGGCGAGCCTGATGCGCTGGCTCTCGCCGCCCGAGAGCGTGCCCGAGGCGCGGGCGAGGGTGAGGTATTCCAGCCCGACATCGAGTAGGAAGGTCAGCCGGTCGCGGATCTCCTTGAGGATGCGCGGGGCGATCTCGTTCTGCTTCTGGGAGAGCCGCGAGGGCAGGCGGGTGACCCAGTCGAGCGCGTCCCTGACCGAGAGCCGCGAGATCTCGCCGATATGGCAGCCGTCGATCTTGACCGCGAGCGCCTCCGGCTTGAGGCGGAAGCCCTGGCAGGCCTTGCAGGGCGTCTCGGACATGAAGCGGCCGATCTCCTCGCGGGCCCAGTCCGACTCCGTCTCCTTCCAGCGCCGCTCCATATTGGTGATGACGCCCTCGAAGGGCTTCCTCACCTCATAGGCGCGCAGGCCGTCATTATAGGCCATGCGGACCGGCTCGGCGCCGGTGCCGTAGAGGATCGAGATCTTGGCACTGTCGGGAAGCTCGGCCCAGGGCTTGGTCATCGAGAAGCCGAGATGGCGGGCGAGCGCCTCCAGCGTCTGGCCGTAATAGGGCGAGGTCGACTTGGCCCAGGGGGCGATCGCGCCCTTCTTCAGGCTAAGCGAGGAATCCGGGACGATCATGTCCGGGTCGATGCGCATCTCGTGGCCGAGACCGTCGCAGGCCGGGCAGGCGCCGAAGGGGTTGTTGAAGGAGAACAGGCGCGGCTCGATCTCGGGGATCGTGAAGCCGGAGACCGGGCAGGCGAATTTCGAGGAGAAGACGATGCGGCGCGGCGAGCCGTCCTCCTCCTTCTCGTCGGCATATTCGAAGACGGCGATGCCGTCGGTGAGGTCGAGCGCCTGCTCCAGCGAGTCGGCGAGCCTGGCGCCGAGATCGGGCCGGATCACAAGGCGATCGACGACGACGTCGATGTCGTGCTTGAACTTCTTGTCGAGCGCGGGCGCATCGGGGATCTCGACGAACTCGCCATTGATCTTGACGCGCTGGAAGCCGCGCTTGAGCCACTCCGCCATCTCCTTGCGGAACTCGCCCTTGCGGCCGCGCACGACCGGCGCGAGCAGGTAGCCGCGGGTCTTCTCCGGCAGTTCGACCAGCCGGTCGACCATCTGCTGCACGGTCTGGCTCTCGATCGGCAGGCCGGTCGCGGGCGAATAGGGCACGCCGGCGCGCGCCCAGAGCAGGCGCATGTAGTCGTGGATCTCGGTGACGGTGCCGACGGTGGAGCGCGGGTTCTTCGAGGTCGTCTTCTGCTCGATCGAGATCGCCGGCGAGAGCCCGTCGATCTGGTCGACATCGGGCTTGCTCATCATCTCGAGGAACTGGCGCGCATAGGCCGAGAGGCTCTCGACATAGCGGCGCTGGCCTTCCGCATAGATCGTGTCGAAGGCGAGCGAGGATTTGCCGGAGCCCGAGAGCCCGGTGAAGACGACGAGCTTGTCGCGCGGAATCGCGAGGTCGACGTTCTTGAGATTGTGCTCGCGGGCGCCGCGCACGGTGATCATGCGCGAGTCGGTGCGGCGGGCCTCGTCGAACATCGCCTCCAGCGCGGCGGCCTGGTCGGCGAGCGAGGTCTTGTTGCCGGACGAGGTCTGGCCCGACGAAGTTTTGGCGCCGGAGGAGGGTTTGCGAGCCATGGGGGCGTCCGGAGAGGGATGAGCCGTAGAGATAGGGCAAATGCCGCGCCACGCCAGACCGGCCGGCAGGCGGCGGCAATGTCTATCACGCACATCGCCAGCGGCGCGGGGTCGCAGATGGTGCTGCTGACAGGGGATGGCAGGAGCGGGCGAGACCAAAGCCCTCATCCTGAGGAGCCGCGGAACGCGGCGTCTCGAAGGATGCTCCAGATGGCTGCGGAGCCTCTTGGAGCATCCTTCGAGACGCGCTCCCGCGGAGCGCTCCCCAGGATGAAGGCTTGGAACTGGGACGCGCGAAGCGCTTCAGGCCGTCGCGGCGCCGAGATAGGCCACCGCCGCATCGACGCCGCCGGAACCGTGCGGCACGCCCTTGGCCTGCAGCGTCATCTCGACGACGGCGAGCGTGCCGAGCACGGTCGGCGCGTTGACATGGCCCATATGGGCGATGCGGAAGGCCTTGCCGCTGAGCTCGCCGATGCCGAGGCCGAGCGAGACGCCGCCGATGTCGCGGGCGAAGTCGGTGAGGGTGGCGGTCTCGATGCCTTGGACCAGCACCGGCGTCACCGACGGCGCGCGCTGGAGCGGGTCGGTGATGTTGAAGGTCACGGCCTGGCCCTCGGCCCAGCGCGCGACCGCGGCATGGGTCGCGCCGGCGAGCAGGCGGTGGCGCTCCCAGACGGCCTCCAGCCCTTCCTCGAAGATCATGTCGAGCGCCGCGCGCAGGCCGAAGAGCAGATGCTCCGGTGCCGTGCCGCAATGCTTCATATAGGCGAGCGTGTTCATGCGGGACGACCAGTCCCAGTACAGCGTCTTCATCGTCGCGGACTTGTGGGCGGCGATGGCCTTCTCGTTCGCGGCCACGAAAGCCAGCCCCGGCGAAGTCATCAGCCCCTTCTGGGAGGCCGACATGGCGACATCGACGCCCCAGGAATCCATCTCGAAGGGCATGCAGCCGACCGAGGCGACGCCATCCACCATGAACAGGGCCGGGTGGCCGGCGGCGTCGATGGCGCGGCGGACCGCCGGCACGTCGTTGACGACGCCCGAGGCGGTGTCGATCTGCACCATCAGCACGGCCTTGATGGCGTGGGCGTCATCGGCGCGCAGACGGGCCTCGACGGCGGCGGGGTCGATCGCGGCGCGCCAGCTGCCCGGCAGCACTTCGACATCGGCACCCATGAAGGCCGCCATCTCGCCCCAGCCGATGGCGAAGCGCCCGCTCGCCAGCACCAGCACCTTGTCGCCGCGCGACAGCACATTGGTCAGCGCCGCCTCCCAGCCGCCATGGCCGTTGGCGGCGTAGACGAAGGTCTCGCCGGTGGTGCGGAAGATGCGCTTCAGATCCGCCAGGACGGACTCGGTCAGATCGACGATCGTCTTCGAGGCGAGCTCCTCCGCGGGGCGCATCATCGCCTGGAGCACGCGGTCGGGAATATTGGTCGGCCCCGGCATCGCGAGGATGTGCCGGCCGTTGGCGACGCTCATCTGACGGGAATCCTGTGTGGAGGCGGGGAGTGGGCGGGTCTGTCGTCGCCATAACGACAGCGCCCGGCCACAAGCAAGAGCCGTGCACGCCGCAGGGGCATTCCGGTGCTGCCGGAGGCGTGCATGGCGCCCCTGCCAATATTTCGCTGGCTTGCGAGCGCGCGCGGGTTCAAAGGCTTGAAGCTCTGGCCTGGCTCGAACCGGACACGCCTCGGATATGACCGCCACCACGCCCACCGCCCGGATCGCCCAGGGCGCCGCCATGCCGGTGCTGATCGCGCTCAGCGCGACGCATCTGCTCAACGACATGATGCAGTCGCTGATCCCGGCGATCTATCCGATCATCAAGACGGCCTATGGGCTGGATTTCGGCCAGATCGGTCTGATCACCCTGACCTTCCAGATCACGGCCTCGCTGTTCCAGCCCCTGGTCGGCGCCTATACCGACAAGAACCCGATGCCCTATTCGATGGTCGTCGGCATGGGCTTCACCCTCATCGGGCTGATCGGCCTCGCCTATGCCGGCAGCTATGGGCTGCTGCTGATCTCGGCCGCTCTCGTCGGGCTCGGCTCCTCGATCTTCCACCCGGAAGCGACCCGCATGGCGCGCAACGCCTCGGGCGGGCGGCACGGGTTGGCGCAGGGCATCTTCCAGGTCGGCGGCCAGACGGGCGGCGCGCTGGGGCCGCTGCTCGCGGCCTTCATCATCGTGCCGCGCGGGCAGGCGAGCCTGGCCTGGTTCTCGGCCACGGCCCTGCTCGCCATGGTGCTGATGACCTGGACGGCCGGGCGCTATGCCGAGCTGCAGCGCCAGAAAGCGGCGGCCGCGCCCGCGGCCAAGGCCGCGACGGGGCCCGCGACGCCGGTGCGCTCGGCGGCAGCGGTCGCCTTCGCGGCGACGGTGCTGGTCATCCTGCTGTTCTCGAAGAACGCCTATTCGCAGAGCTTCAGCTCGTTCTACACCTTCTATCTGATCGGGAAATTCGGGGTCAGCGTGCAGACCTCGCAGGTCATGCTGTTCCTGTTCCTGGCCTCCTCGGCCGCCGGGGCGATATTCGGCGGCATTCTCGGAGACCGGATCGGCCGCAACAAGATCATCTGGTTCTCGATCCTGGGGGCGCTGCCCTTCACGCTGGTGCTGCCGCATGTCGATCTGGTCTGGACCGGCGTGCTGACGATCGTGATCAACCTGATCATGTCGAGCGCCTTCGCGGCGATTCTGATCTATGCGATGGAGCTGATGCCCGGCCGGATCGGCCTCGTCGGCGGGCTGTTCTACGGGCTGTCCTTCGGCCTCGGCGGGCTCGCCGCCGCGATGCTGGGCGAACTCGCCGACCGCATCGGCATCGACGCGGTCTATCATCTCTGCGCCTTCCTGCCGGCGATCGGGCTGCTCGCCTGGTTCCTGCCGCGGCTCGCTCCCGAAGGCCCAACCGCTTCGGGGCACTGAGGCCGGCCGGATTGATCTGCCCCAATGCGCGCCGCGCTGCTCGCGCTAGGCTGACTCCCAAAAGCCAGGCCCCGGCCTCGTGCCGGAGGCGAAAGCGGGGGAGAGGCCATGGACGAGATTCGGAGCGGGAGCGGAGCGGTGGAGCCGCGGCGGCCGGACCCGGTGGTGCGGCGCATCGGCGTCCATGACGTGGTCGAAGCCTTCGTCGCGGGCTTGCGGGATTTCCAGGCGGCGCCGCTGTTCGGGCTGTTCTTCGGCGGGCTCTATGCGTTGGGCGGGCTCGCCATCCTGATGTCGCTGACGCGCTTCGGCCTGCCCTATCTCGCCTATCCGCTGGCGGCGGGCTTCGTGCTGATCGGCCCCTTCGTGGCGGTGGGGCTCTATGAGGTGTCGCGGCGGCGCGAGGCGGGGGAGCCGCTAGGCTGGGGGCCGGTGCTCGGCGTCGTCTTCGCCCAGAGCCAGCGGGAACTGGGCTGGATGGCCTTCGTCACGCTGTTCGTGATGATGATGTGGCTCTACCAGGTGCGGCTGCTGCTGGCGCTGTTCCTCGGATTCCAGTCCTTCTCCAGCTTCATGGGCTTTTTGACCGTCATCACCTCGACGGCGGAAGGACTGATGTTCCTCGCCGTCGGCCATGTCGTCGGGGCGGTGCTGGCGACGATCCTGTTCTCGCTGACGGTGATTTCCTTTCCGCTGCTGCTCGACCGCGAGGTCGATTTCATCACCGCGATGATCACCAGCGTGCGGGCCGTCTCGACTAATCCGGTGCCGATGCTGGGCTTTGCGGCGGCGATCGCGGCGCTGTGTCTGGTGGCGATGCTGCCGGCCTTTCTCGGCCTCGTCGTGCTGCTGCCGGTGCTCGGCCATGCGACCTGGCATCTCTACCGGCGGGTGGTCGAGCCCGCGGCCTGAGCCGTCTTCCGCCTGCTGACATGACGCGACACGCGCCTGCTGTCAGTGTCCGCGGGCAGGAGGACCGACCATGGACGTGTTGCGACCCTACCGGGCGATGGCTTTCAACAATCTCTGGGCCAATCACCGGCTGCTCAGTGCCTGTTCGGCGCTCTCGGCGGCGGAGTGGGTGGCGCCGCGCACCGGGTTCTTCCCGAGCCTGCGGGCGACGCTCAACCACATCCTGATCATCGATCATTTCTATGTCGATGCCATGGAGGGCGGGACGCTCGGCCCCGCCGCCTGGGCGAACCGCGAGCCCTGCGCCACGCTGCCCGAGCTTCAGGCCGCGCAGGAGGCGATGGACCGGCGGCTGATCGCGGTGGTCGAGGCGGCGGGTCATGACGGGCTGGAGCGGATCGTCAGCGTGCATCGCGGCGCGCGCATCCAGCGCGAACGGCTCGACCGGCTGCTGCTGCATCTGTTCCAGCACCAGATCCACCATCGCGGCCAGGCCCATGCCATGCTCAGCGGCAGCTCGGCGCCGCCGCCGCAGCTCGACGAGTTCTTTTCGGTGGGCGAGGCGGAGCTGCGGGCCGCGGAGTTCGCGAGGCTGGGGCTGAGCGAGGCGCGGGTCTGGGGCGAGGGCGGCTGAAGTCCCCGACCGATCCTGCAGGGTGACGGCCGAGCAAAGGGGGCTGCCGAAAACGGGGGACAACCTCGCGGAGGGCCCTTGAACAAAACAAGAACATCATTGATAGTGAGGCGGTCGGCCGGTAGGGTCCTGCTCCGGTCGCGGGCCGGTTTCGAAGTGCGCAGGAAATGGAGCCTCTCATGGCTGGTAGCGTCAACAAGGTCATTCTGGTCGGCAATCTCGGGCGCGACCCGGAGGTCCGCCGCCTCGGCTCGGGCGAGCCGGTCGTCAATCTGCGCATCGCCACCTCGGAAACCTGGCGCGACAAGCAGTCGGGCGAGAAGAAGGAGCGCACCGAGTGGCACTCGGTCGTGATCTTCAACGAGAACCTCGCCAAGGTCGCCGAGCAGTATCTCAAGAAGGGCTCGAAGGTTTACATCGAGGGCCAGCTCCAGACCCGCAAATGGCAGGACCAGTCAGGGGTCGAGAAATACACCACCGAGATCGTGCTGCAGCGCTATCGCGGCGAACTCACCATCCTCGACAGCCGCGGCCAGGGCGGCTCGGACGAATATGGCGAGGGCGGCGGCATGATGGAGGATCGCTCCTCCGGCTCGTCCTTCGGTCGCTCGGGCCCGATGGGCGGCGGTGGCGGCGGCGGGCGCTCCTCCTCGAGCCATCTCGACGACGACATCCCGTTCTAGGGTCGGGCCGCTTCAGGCTCGATCTCTGGTTCGGTCCTGCGCGATGGGCGGCGGGACCCGCCGGCAGCCTTTTCAGCCAGCCGCGGCGCGCTCCAGCGCCGCGATATCGAACTTCGTCATCTGCATCATCGCCTGCATGACGCGGCCGGTGACGGCCTCGTCGCCGCCATTGACCAGTTCGACGAAGCGCTCGGGAACGATCTGCCAGGACAGGCCGAAGCGGTCCTTGAGCCAGCCACACTGGCTCGGCTCGCCGCCTTCGCAGAGCTTCTCCCAGTAATGGTCGATCTCGGCCTGCGTGGCGCAATGGACGACGAAGGAAACCGCTTCGCTGAAGCGGAATTGCGGGCCGCCATTCAGCGCCGTGAAGGTCATTCCCTCCAATTCGAAGGACACGACGAGTACGTCGCCGGCGCGGCCCGGTCCGGCGCCGGTGTTGCGCACCACCGGTCCCGGCCGACTCTTCGGGAAAACTGAGCGGTAGAAGGCGGCAGCCTCCTCGGCCTGATGGTCGAACCAGAGGAAGGGCGTAATCTTCTGGAGCTTCATGACGGTCTCCTGGCGATCTCCTGGCGATCTCCTGCGAAGCGGGACGCTCGGGTGCGGGTCTAAACTTATCCAAATGGTTTAGTATTAGACCGCAGCTGTCAAGGCCGGCAGCCCGCGCCATGCCATCAGGGCAGGGCGCCAATGCCCGTCTCTTCGCTTGCTCACGCGGACGGGCCCGGCCAAGGTCGCGCCATCATGAGCACATCCAATCCCGTCTCCGCCCTTTCCGTCTGGCTCGCGTTGGAGAGCCCCACCCATCACGCCCCCGGCGTCAACGGTATGATGGACCTCGTCGCCGCCGAGGTCGAAGGCCTGCCGATCGCGGTCGAGCGCATTCCCGGCCGCGACGGGCTGGGCGACGCATTGATCCTGCGGGCCGGCCTCGCCACGGGCGAGCCCGGCCTGGCGGTCATGTCGCATCTCGACACCGTCCATCCCGTCGGGACCGCCGCGCGCGATCTGCCCGTGCGGGTCGAGGGCGACCGGCTCTATGGGCCCGGCGTCTACGACATGAAGGGCGGGGCTTATCTCGCGCTACAGGCCTTCAAGCAGGTCGCGCTGGCCGGTACCGCGAAGCGCCCGCTCGTCTTCCTGTTCACGCCCGACGAGGAGATCGGCTCGCCGACGACGCGCGGGCTGATCGAAGAGATCGGCCGAAAGTCGGCAGCGGTGCTCGTCACCGAGCCGGCGCGCGAGGGCGGCAAGATCGTCACGGCCCGCAAAGGTGTCGGGCGCTTCGAGGTGAAGCTGGAGGGCCGGCCCGCCCATTCCGGCGCGCGCCATGCCGATGGACGCAGCGCGATCCGCGAGGCGGCGCACCAGATCCTGGCGATCGAGGGGCTGACCGATTATGCCCGCGGCGTCACCACGACAGTCGCGCTGATGGGCGGCGGCACGGCGGCGAACGTCATCCCGCAGCATGCCTGGTTCAGCGTCGATCTGCGCGTCGCCACGGCCGCCGACGGCGCTGCGCTCGAGCGCGAGATCCTCGGCCTCACGCCCAGGGACCCGGATGTCCGCATCAGCGTGAGCGGGGGCATGAACCGGCCGCCTTATGAGAAATCACCCGAGGGAGCGGCGCTGTTCGAGACGGCGAAGCGCATCGCGGCCGGCATCGGCTTCGATCTGCAGGACTGCCCGATGACCGGCGGCGGCTCAGACGGCAACTTCACGGCTGCGCTGGGCGTGCCGACGCTCGACGGGCTCGGCATCGACGGCGAGGGCGCCCATACCCTGTCGGAATACGCGCTGATCTCCTCGATCGCGCCGCGCCAGGCGCTGATCAAGGGGCTGCTGGAGACGGTGTGAGGCTTTTTCGGCCTTTGGACGAGGCGCGGGTCAACCCAGGCGACCGGAGCGAGACCCGGGATCCATGCCGGAACGGTTCAGGTATGGATCCCGGACCTGCGCTTCGCTCCGTCCGGGATGACTCGTTCTGGTCAGGACAAGGGGTGGTCAAGAAAAAGGGGCTGCATCGCTGCAGCCCCTTTCGTGTTTTCGCCAGCTGCGAAGCGCTTACGCCTCGCCCGGACTCTCCGGCGCCGCCGCGCCCTCGGCCTCGGCGTCCTCGCCTTCGCCATCGTCGCCGATGCGCTCGACCGAGACGACCTTCTCGCTGGCATCTGTGTTGAACACCGTCACGCCTTGAGTCGAGCGGCCGGCGATGCGGATGCGGTTGCCCGGGCCGGCATCGACCGGCACGCGGATGACCTGGCCGCCATCGGTGACGAGCATGATCTGGTCGCGGTCCTCGACCGGGAAGGAGGCAATCAGCTTGCCGTTGCGCTCGTTCACGACCATGGCGACGATGCCCTTGCCGCCGCGGCCGGTGACCCGGTACTCGAAGGAGGAGCTGCGCTTGCCATAGCCCTTCTCCGACACGGTCAGGATGAACTGCTCGGCGAGCTGCATCTCGAGCCGCTTGGCGCCGAGCTCGACCTCGCCGGCCGTCTCCTCGCCATCGCCATTGGCAGGCGTCTCGGCCGCATCCTCGGCTTCGCCATTGAGGGCGCGGCGCTGGGCGGCGGCGTCCTTGAGATAGGTGGCGCGCTCCTCCGGCGTGGCGTCGAGATGCTTCAAGATCGCCAGAGAGATGACCTCGTCACCCTTGCCGAGATTGATGCCGCGCACGCCGGTGGAATCGCGGCCCTTGAAGACGCGCACCTCCGGCACCTCGAAGCGAATGCACTGGCCGTTGGCGGTGGTCAGCAGCACGTCGTCGGCCTCGGTGCAGATCTGCACGTCGACGATGTGATCGCCCTCGTCGAGCTTCATCGCGATCTTGCCGGCGCGGTTGACGTTGACGAAGTCGGAGAGCTTGTTGCGGCGGACATTGCCCGACGCGGTCGCGAACATGACGTCCAGCGTCTCCCAGCTGGCCTCGTCCTCTGGCAGCGGCATGATCGTGGTGATGCGCTCGTTCTTCTCGAGCGGCAGCATGTTGTTGAGGAACTTGCCGCGCGAGTTCGGCGCCGCCAGCGGCAGGCGCCAGACCTTTTCCTTGTAGACCTGACCCTCGGAGGAGAAGAACAGCACCGGGGTATGCGTGTTGGCGACGAACAGGCGGGTGACGAAATCCTCGTCGCGCGTCGCCATGCCGGAGCGGCCCTTGCCGCCGCGCTTCTGCGCCCGGTAGGTCGAGAGCGGCACGCGCTTGATGTAGCCGGCATGGGAGACGGTGACGACCATGTCCTCGCGGGCGATCAGATCCTCGTCGTCGAGGTCGGAGCCCCAGTCCTGGATCACGGTGCGGCGCGGCGTGGCGAAGGCGGCCTTCACCGCCGCCAGCTCGTCCTTGATGATCGCCTGGATGCGGATGCGCGAGCGCAGGATGTCGAGATAGTCGGCGATCTCGGTGGCGAGCTTCTGCAGCTCGTCGCCGATCTCGTCGCGGCCGAGAGCGGTCAGGCGGGCGAGGCGGAGTTCGAGGATCGCCTTCGCCTGCGCGTCCGAGAGCCGGTATGTGCCGTCGGCATTGATCGGGTGGCGCGGATCGTCGACCAGCGCGATCAGCGGGGCGATATCCTCGGCCGGCCAGTCGCGCGCCATCAGGGATTCATGCGCGGCGGCCGGGGTCGGCGCCGTGCGGATCAGGCGGATCACCTCGTCGATGTTCGCCACCGCCGTGGCGAGGCCGCAGAGCACATGGGCCCGCTCGCGGGCCTTGTTGAGCAGGAAGCGCGTGCGTCGGGAGACGACCTCCTCGCGGAATTCGACGAAGGCGACGATGAAGTCGCGCAGGTTGAGCACCTCGGGCCGCCCGCCATTGAGGGCGACGAAGTTGCAGCCGAAGGAGGTCTGCAGCTGGGTGAAGCGGTAGAGCTGGTTGAGCACGACATCGGCCAGGGCATCGCGCTTGATCTCGATGACGACGCGCACGCCCTCGCGGCTGGATTCGTCGCGCAGGTCGGAAATGCCCTCGATGCGCTTCTCGCGCACCATTTCGGCGATCTTCTCGACCATCGAGGCCTTGTTCACCTGGTAGGGAACCTCGGTGACGATGATCGCCTCGCGTTCCTTGCGCATCTCCTCGATATGCGTCTTCGCGCGCATCACGATCGAGCCGCGGCCGGTGTGATAGGCGGCGTGGATGCCGCTGCGGCCCATGATCGAGGCGCCGGTCGGAAAATCGGGGCCGGGCACGATCTCGATCAGCTCGTCGATCGTGATCTCGGGATTGTCGATCAGCGCGATGCAGGCATCGACCACCTCGCCGAGATTGTGTGGTGGGATGTTGGTGGCCATGCCGACCGCGATGCCGCCCGCGCCGTTGACCAGCAGGTTCGGGTAGCGCGCCGGCAGGACCGTCGGCTCCTGCTCCTTGCCGTCATAGTTCGGCTGGAAATTGACCGTGTCGAGGTCAAGATCCTCGAGCAGCGGCATGGCCGCCTTGTCGAGCCGGGCTTCGGTGTAGCGATCGGCCGCCGGGCTATCGCCGTCCATCGAGCCGAAATTGCCCTGGCCGTCGATCAGCGGCAGGCGCAGCGAGAAATCCTGCGCCATGCGCACCAGCGCGTCATAGACCGCGAGATTGCCGTGCGGATGGTACTTACCCATCGTGTCGCCGACGATGCGGGCGCATTTGGTGTAGGGCCGGTCGGGCAGGTTCTTGTTCTCGTGCATCGAGAACAAGATGCGCCGGTGCACCGGCTTCAGGCCGTCGCGGACATCGGGCAGAGCGCGGCTCACGATCACGCTCATGGCGTAATCGAGATAGCTCTTCTTCATCTCGTCCGTGATCGCGATCGGCTTGATCTCGCCGCCGAACTGCGGCTCGTCCGGGCGCTTGTCTTCGGTGTCGTCGCTCAAGGGATTCAGTCCCGATTCCGGTTGTTTTTCAGGCTTCTGGCTAGCCGATTCCGGTGGTTTAGGCCAGCTTCGCCGGCGGCTTTTCGGTGGAAAATAAGCATAGCAATTTCAATGACTTGCGCCCTTCGACGGTGGCGCCTGCCGTTGCGCTCCACATTGCCGCCTTGTTTGGACGTCGCCGCGAGCAAAAACGGGTTGAGCCGCCATGGCCGTGGGCTGGCCGGCCCCTCCAGCCCTCATCCCGAGGAGGTCGCTTCGGTGACTGTCCCGAAGGATGCTCCAGCTCGTTCCAGAGCCTCCTGAACCATCCTTCGAGAGGCTGCTGCGCAGCTCCTCAGGATGAGGGCTGAGTGCGGGGCGCTGGGCTTCGCAGTGCTGCCCCTTCCCGTGTGACGCGCAGCATGTCTTTAGTGCCCCCATGCCGATCGACTTCATAACCTCAGCGCTGGTCACCCTGCTCGTCACGCTCGATCCACCGGGGCTGGCGCCGATCTTCCTGTCACTGACGCAGGGCATGTCGGTGGCGGAACGTCGGCAGGTCGCGATCCGCGCCTGCATCATCGCCTTCGGCATCCTCGCCTTCTTCGGCGTGGCCGGCGACATCGTACTGAAGGCGCTCGGCGTGTCGCTGCCGGCCTTCCGCATCGCGGGCGGGCTGCTGCTGTTCTGGATCGCCTTCGAGATGGTGTTCGAGCGGCGGACCGAGCGCAAGCAACAGACCGCGACGACCGCGATCACCCAGGATCACATCCGCAACGTCGCCGCCTTCCCGCTGGCGATCCCGCTGATGGCGGGGCCGGGTGCGCTGACCGCGATCATCCTGCTCGCCGGGCGGGCGGAGGGCGACCCGCTGCGGCTGGCCGCGCTGGCGATCATCTGCGGGCTCGTGATCCTCTCCTGCCTCGCGGTGTTCTGGCTGCTCGGCGTCATCCTCGCCGCGCTGGCGGTGCAGTTCGTGATCGACGGGGTGAGGGCGGTGGTGCGGGCGGGGTAGGGGGGCTGCGGCTCATAGCTTTCTCATCACCTTCAATGATTCGATCTGCGATGTGTTGATCAACTGGTCTATCGAGAACGAGTCTGCTTGATGGATGAATTTGATGCATGGCTGATGAGCGTAGAATGACAACTCCCTACGATGCGAGCGATCATACGAAAACAACCTTCGCGTACTTTGGTCGGGCATTCTATGCTGCAAACGTCTTCGAGTCAGGTTTGCAGATTGCGATCATGTTGCTTGAGTTCTTTGCTGAGCAAGAAGCCAAGATCCGTAAGGAGGGCAGGCAGAGTTTTAGCCGAGAGGTTTACGAGGCCGAGTTCGACGCCTTTTTCGCTCGTCAGTTTGCCCAATCTCTTGGGAATTTGATCAAGCGCGCCCAATCATTGGCGGCAATGCCCGATGACCTAAAAGCGCGAATTTCGCGCGTGAAAGAACGTCGCGACTTTCTCGCTCATCACTTCTTTCGCGAGCGTGCCATCGATTTCGCGAGCAGGGCGGGTAAGGATAGAATGATCGAGGAGCTTGAGCACGATCACGACCTGTTTTGCGAGGCCGATCGCGATTTGAGCGAGTTTCTTTCGCCCATTCGCCGCCGGTGGGGCTTGACCGAAGAGCGTCTCGAGCGGGCATACAAGGAGATGCTGGCGGAAAACGATCTTGGCGACGATTGAAGCCATTCAGGCCCTGGCAAGACGCTTCCTGTCGATCAGCGCTTGAACATCGTCCATGACCTGCTCATGCGACAGGCCAGGCCCGGGGTCGGCCAGGGCCTCGCGAACCTTGGCCCGAAACCAGAGGTCATGCGCCTCCGGATCGACCGCCAGCCCTGCCGGCAAGCCGCCTTCCTTGACCACACGGGTCAGTAGGATCCGGACTGCATCGGAAACGGACAGACCGAAACCCGCGAGCGTTTCCGTGGCCTCGGCCTTGAGCTGATCGTCGATTCGAACATGCAACATCGAGGTTCGTGCGGCCACCGTCTGTGCTCCCATCAGGACCCCACTAAGCATGTCTCTCAATTGAGAGACATGCAAGTTGTGCTGAAGAGTGCTGTGGTCGGGAGTGAGGCTACTTCTCCAGAAAGCCCCGGATCGCGCCCTCGGCCTGCTTCATCGAGATGACGCCGTCGAGATGGCCGCGGGAGCCCTGGATGTGGACGTGGGTGACGTCGACGCCGCCCTTCTTCAGCGTCTCGGCGGTGCGGTCGACCGCATCGGCCGTGAAGACGAGGTCCTTGGGCTGGGTGATCAGCAGCACCGGCGCCTTGATCTTGGTGGCTGCATCGGAGATCGACGTCCCGCCCGCGGCGAAGAGCTGGTTCGCCTTGACCAGATAGAGGAAGTGGTTGGCGTCCGAGACCTTGGCGCGGGCCTCGCCGGCATTGTCGAGGATGCTCTGGACCTGGAACTTGCTGCCGAGCGACTTCGCCGGATCCTCGCCTTCCTTGGCGGCGCGGCGGCCGAAGGTGGCGTTGGCCCAGTCCTGGTGATTGGCCTGCAGCGTCACGACGGTAAGTGCCTTGGCGAGGCCGGCATTGGGCGGCGTCTTGCCGTAATAGTCGCCCTTGTTCCAGTTGGGATCGAGCAGGATCGGCGCGGCCCAGACGTCGAGCCAGGCGATGAGCTGCGCATCGGCCTCGCCGGCGCCGATCACCGGCATCGCCTTGGCGACCATCTCGGGGTAGCGCGCCGCCCATTCGAAGGTCTGGAGCGAGCCCATGGAGGGCCCGGCGACCAGCGCCAGCCGCTTGATGCCGAGGCTCTCGACCAGCGCCTTCTGGACGTTGACGAAATCGGCGATGGTGACGACCGGGAAGTCGAGCGCATAGGGCTTGCCGGTGTCGGGATCGATCGAGGCCGGGCCGGTGGTCGTCGTCTTCGGGTCGCCGGTGTTGAGGTTCACCAGCGTGTCGGAGGAGAGGACGAAATACTTGTTCGTGTCGATCGCCTTGCCGGGGCCGATGATCGCGTCCCAATAGCCGGCCGCAGCGTCGGTCGCCGCATACTTGCCGGCGGCATGCGAGTTGCCCGAGAAGAAGTGGCAGATCAGCACGGCGTTGGATTTGTCGGCGTTGAGCGTGCCGTAGCTCTCCCAGCCGACCTTGACGTCCTTGAGCGTGCGGCCGCTCTGCGTGGTGAAGTTCGGCAGGGTGAAGACCTTCTTCTCGGTCATCAGCTCCTGCGCCGCCGCCGGGGCGCCACCATTCAACAGATCCATCGCAACCCATCCCAACAGGCCCGCCGTGGCCGCGATCCAGCGTTTCATCGTCCGTTCCTCCCGTCGCCTCGCTCAGCGGCCGTGCGCTCCGGCCTTGGCGCCATCCAAGCGGAAGTCGGGCGGCGACGGAAGCGGAAAGGCTGAGCCGATCAGCGCAGCGGCAGCGTCTCGCCCTCAGCGGCGCCGGCCGGGCGCAGTAACGCGTCGGTCTGGAGCTCGAAGGCGGGTGCGGAGAGCGGGCCTTTCAGGCTGAACGGCAGGCGCAGGGGCCCGCTCGCGGGCTGCAGCAGCGCCGCCATGTCGAGGGTCGGGCCGCTCAGCGCCGCGGTGCCGACCAGCGTCATGCGGTATCCGGCGCCGGCCATCTGGGCGTCGCTCAGGGTAAGCTGGCCGTTGGCCACGGTCGCGGTGAAGCCGGCACTGTCGAAGGCGGTGCGGCCCTGGCGCCAGTCGCGCAGGGCCAGCCCCGGATTGCGCTCGGCGCGGCGCAGGAGATCGGCGAAGGCGAAGCCGGCGAGTTCGCCCTGGCGCAGCGAGACCGTGCCCTTGCCGGTGAGCGAGGCCAGGATTTCCGGCACGGACCGTCCGAGGCCGTCCAGCCCGAACTGCATCGTGCCGATGCCGGTGAGCCGCGCGAGTTGCGGCAGATCGGCGCCGGCGCGGCCGAGATTGAGCCGCTCGACGCCGCCGACGAGCTTGACGTCGATGCCGCCGGGCACCGTCATGGCTAGCAGCCGCCCCTTGACGCTGCCGCCATAGGCGCTGGCGCGCAGCAGGCCGGTTTCGAACCGACCCTTCTTCACCAGCAGATAGGTGGCGACGTCGGATAGGCGCGCGCCGTCGAGCCGCGCCGACTCGACCGAGATGCGCAGATCGATGTCCTGCGCCGTCCAGGTCTCGAAGGGCAGAGGCGGCGCGTCGGGCGTGGTCTGGAGGGCGGGCAGATCGAGGCGGGCGAGCAGTTTGCCGAGGTCCAGAGTCGCCCCGGCCAGTGTGCCGGAGAGGCTGCTGCGCCCCCCCGACGTGGCGAGGTTGAGCGCGCCGTCGAGCCGGTCTCCCTCCAGCCGCAGCGCGACATTGGTCAGGGCCGTGTCATGGGGGCGGATGCGCGCCTCGGCCGTGAGCGAGAGCGGCCCGAGCGCGGCGGCCAGACGCGGCGTCTCGCCGAACCAGGCGAGAAGCTCCGGCATGGAGCGCGTCGCCAATGTGAGCTGGCCGGTGATGATCGGCTCAGGCGCGCTGCTGCGCGATCCTTCGAACTGGAGCTTGAGCAGCGGCGCCTCGACGCTCAGCAGCGTGCGCCCGCGCCCGCCGGCCATCGGCCAGACGAGGCTGATCTCGGCCGGGGTGCCGCGCCAGTTCACCCGGCCCGCCAGAGCGAGCGGCGCCTGCGCGTCGCGCTCGTCGATGACGAGGTTGACGTCGCGCAGGATGCTGCGGATCGCGCCCTCCGCGCGCACGAAGACGGAACCGCCACCGATGACGATGCGGCTCTGCTCGCCGAGCTTCTGCAGCGCGTCGAGCGGACGCGAAAGCCATTCGCCCGGATGGTCGCTGCCGGGAGCGACCGCCAGATCGAGCTGCGGCGAAACCAGGTCGATCCGGTCGAAATCGAGGCGTCCGACGAGGAGCGGCAGCAGCCGCGCCTGCGCGCGAAGGCGCAGGGCCCGGCCCGACACGCCGCCATCGGGCTGCGCAAAGGCGACGTCGCTGAGGCTGATGCGCGGCAGCGGCAACAGGGCGATCTCGGCCTTCTCCAGCCCCGTCACGGCGAGCCCCGTGCGCGACTCGATGGCGCGGATGACGTGCCGCTCGACCCGCGCCGCAGCCAGATTCCACGACTGCAGGCCGAGGAGCCCGAGAACGAGGAGCAGGCTGTAGGCGAGGATCGAGGCGCGTCGGGTCATGAACTCTCGGAACGGGGTATCCGGGACATCGTGCTGAAGCGGGGGCGAGAGGCCGCGCCCCCGGACCATGGCGCGCCGCAGGAGGGTGGCGCAGCCGCCATCCCGGGCTTGAACGCGGCGCCTGCCCAACCAGGAGGCGACCGGGCATCGGGCGGTGCGCAGCCGGCTGCACTCCCATCCCGCGCCCCGTCCTGCGCGGCCACCGGTTTAGGCCGATGGCAGGGACTTGTCGAGCCGGCTAGCCCGCCCGGCCGCCTGCGCGGGCGAGGCGATAGGCCGGGTAGAGGCCGGCCAGCACGATGAGCAGCCCGGCAAGCGCGCCATCCTCGAAGGCGCCGCGCGAGGCATGGCCATAGACGGTGGTGGCGAGCGTCTCGACATTGAGCGGCCGCAGCAGCAGCGTGGCAGGCAGTTCCTTGAGGCAGTCGACGAAGACGAGCAAGGCGGCGGCGGCGACGGCCGGGCGCGCCAGAGGCCAGTGCATCTGCCGCATCACCTGCGGGGCGCTGGCGCCCAGCGTGCGGGCGGCATCGTCGATGCGGGGCGAGATACGCGACAGCCCGCTCTCGACGCCGGAGACCGCGATGGCGAGGAAGCGCACGAGATAGGCCAGGACGAGCGCTGCGCCCGAGCCGATCAGCAGCAGGCCGGGATTGACGCCGAGCCAACGCCGGGCCGCGTCGGCGACGAGATTGTCGAAGGCGGCGAGGGGCACCAACAGGCCGAGCGCCAGCACCGTTCCCGGCACCGCATAACCGAGGCCCGCCACGCGCGACAGGGCCGGCAGCCAGGGCTCGCGCCCCTGCCGCCGGGCGGCGGCGATGCCGACGCCGAGCAGCACCACCAGGCCCGCCGCCAGACCCGAGAAGGCGAGCGCGTTGGCGAGGCTGCGCAGCATGGCGGCGTCAAATTGCTGCCAGAGACCACGCTGCAACACCTCAGATCCGAGGAAGGCGATGGGCAGAACGGCGCCAAACAGAACGGGCAAGGCGCAGGCGGCCGTGGCCGCGGCGGCGCGCCAGCCGGCGAGCGGCCGGCGACCGACGGCGCGCGGCTGGCGCACCGGCAGGGCGAAGCGCCGCTGGCCGCGCAGATGCGCCTCGGCCACCATCAGCAGCACGACGAGCAGCAGCATGACGCAGGCGATCTGGGCCGCGCCGGCCAGCGAGTTGCGATTGATCCAGGTGGTGTAGATCGAGAGCGTCAGCGAGCGAACGCCGAGATACTCGCTCGCCCCGATGTCGTTGAGCGTCTCGAGCAGCGCCAGGGTGAGCCCCGCCGCCAGCGCCGGGCGGGCCATGGGCAGTCCGACGCGCCAGAACAGCCGGCCCGGCGCTGCGCCGAGCGTACGCGCCGATTCCACGATGGCCGCGGCCTGCAGACCGAACAGGGCGCGGACGCTCAGATAGACGTAAGGGTAGAGCACCAGGGCCATGATCACGATCGCGCCCGGCAGGTTGCGCGGATCGGGAAACCAGTAGTCGCGCAGCGATCGCCAGCCCGTCAGCGCGCGCAGCGCGCTCTGGAACGGACCCTGAAAGCCGAGCATTTCGACATAGACATAGGCGGTGATGTAGGTCGGGAGCGCCAGCGGCAGCACCAGAAGCCATTCGAGCGGGCGCCGGCCTGGAAACTCGTACTGCGTCACCAGCCAGGCCGTGCCGACACCGATCAGGGCGCAGAGCACACCGACGCCGAGCAGCAGGCGACTGGTATCGGCCAGCGCCGCCGGCAGGACATTCGCCGCCAGATGCGGCCAGATCGACGCCGCCTGCGGCGAGAGGGCCGTGTAGGCGAGCGCCAGGACAGGCAGCAGAGCGAGGCCGGCGCCCAGCAGCGCGGCGAAGACCAGAAACGTCGACGGCCGCCACGCGAGTGGCGACCGTCGGGGTTCGGAAAGGGAAACGCCGATGCTCAATTGTCGAAGCCGACCTTGTCAACGAGATCCGCCGCGGCCTTGCGGTTCTTGGCGACGTCACCGAGCGGGGTGGTGTCCGGGGTGATGGTGCCGAGCAGCTTGACCGCCGCGCTCTCCTTCACATCCGCATTGACCGGGAACTCGAAATTGCCGTCGGCATAGAGCGTCTGCGCCTTCTCGCCGAGCATGTATTCGATCAGCTTGACGGCGCTGTCCTTGTTCGGGGCGTTCTTGGCGATCGCCGCGGCCGAGACGTTCACATGGGTGCCGCCATTGGCGAAGGTCGACTTGAGCGGCTTGATCGCCTCGTACCAGCTCTTCTGCTCGTTCTTCGCCTCGCTCATCAGGCCGATATAGTAGGTGTTCATCACCGCGATGTCGCACTGGCCCGACAGGATGTCACGCGCCACGTCGCGGTCGCCGCCGCCCGGCTTGCGGGCAAGGTTGGCCTTGAGGCCCTTCAGGAAGTTTTCGGTCTTCTCGGCGCCGTTGCGGGCGAGATAGGCGGCGAAGAAGGCGTTGTTGTAGGGGTGCTGGCCCGAGCGGATGCAGACCTTGCCCTTCCATTTCGGGTCGGCGAGCTCCTCATAGGTGATCGCGTCCTGCTTCACCCGCTCCTTCGAGACGACGACGATGCGGGCGCGCTGGGTCAGCGTGACCCAGTTGTCGGCCGGGCCGCGCAGCGCGGCGGGGACCGTCTTGTCGACGAGCGCAGATTTGATCGGCTGGGTGATGCCGGCATCGACGAGGGCGTTGATCTGGCCGACATCGACCATCAGCATGACGTCGGCGGGGCTGTTGGCGCCCTCAGCGGCGACGCGCTCCTGCAGACCGTCCTTCAGGAAGACGGCGTTGACCTTGATGCCCGTGTCCTTGGTGAAGGCATCGAGAACGGGATTGAGCAGAGCGGGTTCGCGCGTCGTGTAGAGGTTCACGCTCTGGGCGAGGGCCGGGACTGCCAGCAGGCAGGAGGCCAGGGCCAGCGTGGAGAGTCGGATCGCGTGGGTCATGGTCGGCTCCTTCGAGTTCAAGGCCCGTTTCTTGATGTTGCCGAGGGAGCGGTAGTGTGCGGGTCGCGGTGCGTCAACCGAAAAACCCTTTGAGATCAGTCTCTTAAAGGCGTTCTAATCTGTTGCGAGATTTGATTTCTTCTAAAGAGCGTGACGGCCCGGCTTACGATTTCCGGGGCGTCGTTCGGCACCGATGCAGGGCGGTGGCTCTGATCTCGCTAATCAGTCGGCGATCAGCGAGATCATCCGCACGGGGCCGCGACGGACCGGATCGAGCGTACCGCGCAGCACGAAGCGCTCATTGGCATCGCTGGCGAGGTTGTCGTCGTGCAGGCTCGCCTCGCGCAGCAGCATCTGCCGTCGCACCGTGCGCGCCTGCGCCTCGAGGCGGGAGATGCCGACACGCTCGTCGATCTCGCGACGCTGGCTCTTGCTGAGATCCGCCGCGCGGAAGTCGCGAAAATCGCGCGGGCTGTAGGGAAAGCGCGAGCCGCCCATGAAGGTGCGGACCTTGCCGTCGAGGACGACGCTGTCGCCGGGCCGCAGCGTGAAGTCGCGCAGCAGGGAGACGCGGCGCTCGCCCGCCTGGACGATGGCGGGACGGCAGGCGGCGGCGTCCTTCGTCGTCTCGAAGGCATAGGCCATCGGCAGCGACCGGTAGCGCTTGCCGTCGGCCGACTGGGCCTCGCCGATGTCGCTGACGCCACCGGAGAGGCGGAAGACCTTGACCGGGATGCCCGGATTCATCGCCTGGCAGAGCGCCTCATGGGCCGGAAGATCGGCGCTGCCGCGCAACCGGCCGATCGGCGCGTGAAAGCCGTCGCAGAGCCTCACGCAGAATGTGCGGCTGCCATCGTTCAGCGCCGCGAGCCGGGATTCGGGGGTACGCCGAGAGCGGGCGGCGGCGGGGTCGGTCGCCGGACGCTGACGGAAGGGGTTGAGATCGACCGGCGGATGGGCAAGCCGGCCATCCGGTGCCGTCTGCAGCAAGGGGATCTGCCAGCCCGAGCGGGCCGGCGCATAGGCGGTGGGGCGGGCCATGGCCTGAGGGGCGTAGCCGGCGGACTGGGCGCGTCGCGCCTCGCGGTTCGCGGCCTCCTGAAGGTGGAAGGCGCGGATGCCGGCGTCGTCCTCGGCCTGAACGAGCGAAACCGTGAGAACCGTCGCACCGACGCCGAGGGCGACACCGAGTGCACCGAGCGCTGCGAGGCGGGCCGAACGGCGGGGTTGCGCCGCTGCGACCGGCGGCAGACCCTCACGCAGACCGGCCACCGGTCTCGCCACCTCACGGACACGCAACATCGCGTCGACTCCACTCTACGCTCGATGACCCGTCCGCCGCCGGATCGGTGTAGTTTACTTTCTGTTAAGCTTCAACGACCGGGCCAAGGTCGCGAGCCGAAACAGGCGGGGATGCTTAACGCCTCCGGCTCGCGCGGAACTGACGTCAGAGAACGGCGAGGAGCACGCCGATCCACATGCCGAACAGTGCGACGACGCCCAGCGCGAAAACCGGAGCCCGCAGCCGCAGATCGTTGGAGCCGACATGGATGAGGGTGTGGACCACCCGGCTCGCGACATAGAGCCAGGCCAGCGCCGCCATGATGTAGCTGGTCGCACCGACCTCCATCGCCAGCATGATCAGCGCGAAGAAGATGACCGGCGTCTCGAACTGGTTGGCGAAATTCGCAGCCGCCAGGCGGGCCGGCTGGGGATAGGCTTCCGTCGAGACCGCGACATCCGCCATCCGGACCTGCTTGCCGGTGAAGGCCTGCTTGCGCCGCAGGAAGAGGATGCCGAGCACCACGAAGATCCAGAGGATCAGGGCGAGCGCGGGATAGACCAGCTTGAGCGACATCCTGCGTCTCCGACCGCCTCGCATGCGCCGCAGACCATCCGGCGCGCGCGCACCAAGCGAAGCAACCCGGCCCGCCGAAAGCAAGCATGGCGGCCCCGCGAAGGGCCGCCATGGATCAGAAGTCGGTGGATAGCGGCTGGAGCCGGCGTCAGGAGCGTGTCGGGTAGTTCGGGCTTTCGCGCACGATCGTCACGTCATGGACATGGCTTTCGCGCAGGCCGGCGCTGGTGATGCGGATGAAGCGCGCCTTGGACTGGTAATCCTTCAGATCCTTGCCGCCGACATAGCCCATGGCGGCGCGCAGACCGCCGGCGAGCTGGTGCAGAACCCCGGAGACCGGACCCTTATAGGCGACCTGGCCCTCGATGCCCTCGGGCACGAGCTTTAGCGCGTCCTTGATGTCCTGCTGGAAGTAGCGGTCGGCCGAGCCGCGCGCCATCGCCCCGACCGAGCCCATGCCGCGGTAGGATTTGTAGGAGCGGCCCTGGTAGAGGAAGGTCTCGCCGGGCGTCTCGTCGGTGCCGGCCAGCAGCGAGCCGACCATGGCGCAGGAGGCGCCGGCGGCGAGCGCCTTGGCGAGATCGCCGGAATATTTGATGCCGCCATCGGCGATGACCGGGATTCCGGCCTTGGACGCAGCGGAAGCCGCGTCCATCACCGCGGTGAGCTGGGGCACGCCGACGCCCGCAACGATGCGGGTGGTGCAGATCGAGCCCGGGCCGATGCCGACCTTAATCGCATCCGCGCCGGCATCGATCAGGGCCTGGGCGCCGCCGGCGGTGGCGACGTTGCCGGCGATGACCTGGACGGCGTTGGAGAGCCGCTTTACCCGCGTCACCGCTTCCAGCACCTTGGCGGAATGGCCATGAGCGGTGTCGACGACGATGAGATCGACGCCGGCGTCGATCAGCATTTCGGAGCGCTCGAAGCCTAGATCGCCGGTCGTGGTCGCCGCCGCCACCAGGAGCCGGCCCTTGGCGTCCTTGGCGGCGCTGGGATGGGCGACCTGCTTTTCCATGTCCTTGACGGTGATCAGGCCGATGCAGCGGTGGTGATCGTCGACGACGAGCAGCTTCTCGATGCGGAACTGATGCAGGAGGCGGCGCGCCTCCTCCTGGGTGACGCCCTCGCGCACCGTGATCAGCCGGTCCTTGGTCATGATCTCCGAGACGGGCTGTTCGGGGTTCGCGGCGAAGCGGACGTCGCGATTGGTCAGGATGCCGACGAGCTTGCCCTTGTGGCCCTGCGGGCCGCGCTCGACCACCGGAATGCCGGAGATCGAATGGTGCTTCATGATCGCGAGCGCATCGCCCAGCGTCTCGTCGGGGAAGATCGTGATCGGATTGGCGACCATGCCCGATTCGAACTTCTTGACGAGGCGGACCTGGGCGGCCTGCTGATCGGCTTCCAGGTTGCGGTGGACGACGCCGAGGCCGCCGTTCTGGGCCATGGCGATTGCCATCTTCGCTTCCGTCACCGTGTCCATGGCGGAGGCGATGATCGGCAGGTTCAGCGAGATCGTCTTGGTGAGCTGCGTGCGGATGTCGACATCCGCCGGCATGACCTCGGAAGGGCCCGGCTCGAGCAGCACGTCGTCGAAGGTGAGACCGTCGCGAATCAGGCCGTCGAGCATTTGGGACATCGTCAACTCCGACACCGGACTGGCCGGCTCTGCTGCGGTCTTGCGGGAGGCGCCCGCGACCGGGTTGACGAGGCCCGTTAGCACGGGCTCCCCGTGGCCGCTAGACCACCGCGCCACAAATTTTGCTGCGGCGCGGCGAAGATGTCGGGGACCGTGGCGCGGGCCTATCCCTGGCGCTGCGGATTCGAGCGCACGGCGCCGGCGGGCAGCCGCGGCGGGCTCGGCGCGACGCCAAAGCAGCCGGACTGGAAGACCGTGTGGCCCTCGCGGTTGGCGATCTCCTGGCAGTCCTTCTGCCGCATGCAGTTCATCACACGCAGACCGTCGCCATAGCCAGGCGAAACCACGGTCTGGGCACAGCCGATCTCCCAGCTCGTCGAGGGTTTGGGCGCCGGCTGGGCCTGGGCGGCACGTCCGCCCGTGCCGGCCAGGCCCAGCCCGGCGAGAAAGCAGAGCCCGGTGAGCCGGGCGGCCCGGCGCAGGGCGGCGAAGGGAAGGCGGTCGAACATCGGAGGTCTCCGGAACGGTGTGGGTTGCGCCCCTGTGCCGTTCAAATGGGGACCGGGCGGAACGGCCGGCACGGTGCGAAACGCATGGCGGGGCTGCTTTGGTGCCCGCTCCGCGAACGAAACGCATGGCGGCCTTGCGCGTTGCGCCCGGTCTGGAGGCGATTTCGCGCCGATCCTGCCCTCGTCTTGCCCGGCTCCGGGCGTTAAGGCTGCCATCTCCCGCGAGGACATCCGTCTTGCAGCGCGCTAAGCTCCTGCCCCTGATCGTCGCCTGTGCGCTGTTCATGGAGAACACCGATTCGACGGTGATCGCGACCTCGCTGCCGGTGATCGCACAATCGCTCGGCGAGGACCCGATCGCGCTCAAGCTGGCGCTGACCTCCTATCTCGTCAGCCTCGCGGTGTTCATTCCGATCTCGGGCTGGATGGCCGATCGCTATGGCGCGCGCACGATCTTCCGGGCGGCCCTGGCGGTGTTCATGCTGGGCTCGGTGCTGTGCGCGCTGTCGAACTCGCTGGGTGCCTTCGTCGGCGCGCGCTTCGTTCAGGGCATGGGCGGGGCGATGATGGTGCCGGTCGGCCGGCTCGTGATCCTGCGCAGCGTCAGCAAGGCCGAGCTCGTCGGCGCGCTGGCCTATCTGACCGTTCCGGCCCTCGTCGGTCCCGTCGTCGGACCGCCGTTGGGTGGCTTCATCACGACCTATTTCGACTGGCGCTGGATCTTCTTCATCAACATTCCGATCGGGATCGTCGGCATCGTGCTGGCGAGCCTGTTCTTCGAGGATGTGCGCGAGGAGGACGTCGCCCCGCTCGACATCCGCGGCTTCCTGCTCTCGGCCTTCGGCTTCGCCAGCCTGATGCTGGGGCTGGCGACGGGCGGGCGCCATCTCGTGCCCGAGGCGGTGTCCTATGGCTGTGTCGCCGCGGGCATCGCATCGCTCGTCGCCTACTGGTTCCATTCGCGGCGGGTCGCCCATCCCGTGCTGAACCTGTCGCTGTTCAGGATCCCGACCTATCGAATCGGCGTGATCGGCGGCTCGATCTTCCGGACCGGGATCGGCGCGATTCCCTTCCTGCTGCCGCTGATGCTGCAACTCGGCTTCGGGCTCGACGCGCTGCAATCGGGGCTGATTACCTTCGTCTCGGCGGCGGGCGCGCTTTTGATGAAGACGGCGGCCAAGACCATCCTCGCCCGCTACGGCTTCCGGCGCGTGCTGACCGTCAATGCCTTGGTCGGCGCGGCCTTCCTCGCGGCCTCGGGGCTGTTCACGCCGTCGACGCCGCATTGGATCATGCTGTTGGTGCTGTTGGTCGGAGGCTGTTTCCGCTCGCTGCAGTTCACCGGCATCAACGCGCTGAGTTATGCCGACGTTTCCAACCGGGACATGTCGGGCGCGACCAGCCTGTCGAGCGTAGCGCAGCAGCTCTCGCTCAGCATGGGTGTCACCATAGGCGCCTTTGCGCTGGAGGCGGCCAACCTCGTCCAGGGCGGGGGCGCGCTCGGTGCGGCCGATTTCTGGCCCGCCTTCGTGCTGGTCGGACTGATCTCGGCCTCGTCCGTGCTGATGATGGCGCGGCTCGCCCCCGATGCCGGGGCCGAGGTCTCGGGGCACATGCTGGCCGAGCCGCCTCCCAGCGCCCGCAAGGCGACGGCTCAAGCGATCGCCGACCAGAAGCCGCTGGAGTGAGCTGTGATCGTTTGAGTGTAATGCAACCTTGCATTACATTCGCGCCTCAGGGAGGGCGGCTGGATGGCGACATTGACCGTGACCGAGCGCGGACAGGTGACATTCCGCAAGGAGGTCCTGCAGCATCTCGGCATCAAGCCGGGCGAGAAGATCGAACTCGAACTGCTGCCCGATGGCCGGGCCGCCCTGAGCGCGGCGCGGCCGTCCGGAACCATCGACGGCTTTCTCGGGCTTCTCGCCGGAAAATCGACGGCGGTTGCCACGATCGACGAGATCAACGAGGCCGCCGCCCGAGGCTGGGCCGGTCAGGAATGAGGATCACCGTCGATAGCAACATCCTCATCCGCGCCGTCGTCCGCGATGACGCAGAACAGGCGAGACGCGCCGAGCAATGCCTGAGGGAAGCGACCGTGATCGCGGTGACGCTGCCGTGCTTGTGCGAATTCGTCTGGGTGCTGAGCCGGCTCTATTGCTTTCAGCCGGCCGAGATTTCGGCGGCGATCCGGGCGCTTCTCGCCGTTGCCGCCGTCGAGACCAACCGGCCCGCCGTCGAGGCCGGCCTCGCCATGCTCGATGCGGGAGGCGATTTCGCCGATGGCGTGATCGCCCAGGAGGGCGCCTGGTTGGGTGGATCGACCTTCCTGTCCTTCGACCAGACGGCAGTGGCCCTGCTGACGGCTCAGGGCAGAGAGGCGCAGCGACCCTGAGGCTCTCGGGGTTCGGCGCAGACGATGGGCCAAGGACCGATCTTGCCATCTGCCGCGGCGGCGGGCGAGCATGAGGCATGGACCCGGCGGAAGCCCGCGAAGCGGCTGACTACGACCTCGCGATCGGCGATGGCGCGATGCGCCTGAAGCTCGCGGAAGCGCGTCTGACGCTGAGCGTCGAGGGCATCAGCTATGCGCTCGACGGACGGGACGGGCTGCGCCCCTACTCGCAGTTGCGCTCAGTGCGGATCCAGGCCATCCACGGCACCAAAAGCAACCCCTGGGAGGCGATGATCGAACTCATCTTCGATCGCGGCCTGCCGCTGCAGGTTCATTCCGGCACGCCGCTGGGCGGCAACGATCCCGAGCGCGATCCCGTCTTCATCGCCTTCGTCGAGGATCTGCACCGGCGGATTCCGCCGCAGGAAGCCGCGCGCATCCGCTTCCTGCGCGGGGTGCCGGAGGGCCGGCACCGCGTGCTGCAGATCGCGCTCGTCATCGCCCTGATCGTCTTCGGCGGCGCGGGCGGCTTTATCCTGCTGAAGACGGCGGGCGGCACCATCCCCGTCGCGGAGATGATGTTCCCGATGCTCGGGCTGATCGGCTTCGGGGTGTGGATCTGGCACTCGGTGGAGAAGAGCAAGCCGGGCGTTTACCGACCTGACCGGCTGCCGCGCGATCTGTTTCCGTATTTTCTGCCCGAACAGCGGGGCGGTTTCGGCGAGAGTGCCTTGGCGGATTTAGCGCGGGCCGGTCGCGTTGAGCGGGCCGACGATCAAGCAAATCAGGCTGATCGATCGCCATCCGGAACTGCAGGATGAACTGCGCCGATGTGTTGTCGCTCGTGCCTGGGAAGATGGCGCATGGCGATCAGCCAGAAAATAGCGCCACCGAGCGCGCCTGCCAGGAATTTTGCCGCGTAAGATCGAGTCTGTTGGAGCCTTCCGGCCGCAGTCAGAACACCGTCCTGCACCAGCAAAACATTGTTGAAAGAGAAGCTGGATCTCCCGTTTGATAGCAGAAGCTCAAGCAGAAACCAGGGTGTCACTGCTATCAAGCCGGCCGTCACGCAAACAAAAATGGGGCTGAGACGCCCATGATCTCTGACGATGACGTAGATGGGTATCGCCAAGAAAAGCGTGGGAGGGAACGCGCCCACTGCCAAAACGGCGATGAAAGCCCAGAAATAACGAAGGTCGAGGCCAAACGTGTAGATGCTATACAGAGCGCTCGCCACGAGTGGACCCAGCACCATCGCCAGACACACGCGCTTGATCGAGGGCAGGTCCGTGCGCGTCATGGATTGATTGAGGCGTCCTCGCCCGGCTCTTCGGTCTTCCGCCGGAACCCCGTCGCCAGCACATAGAGTTCCGAGGAATCGGCGCGGCTCGATGCCGGCTTGATGTTGCGCACGGTGGTGAAGTCGCGCTTGAGCCCCGCCAGCAAGGTCGCGCTGTCGCCGCCCTGGAACAGCTTTGCGAGGAAGAAGCCGCCGGGCGCCAGCACCGAATGGGCGAAGTCGAGCGCAGCCTCGGCGAGCGCGATGATCTTGATGTGGTCGGTCTTCTTGTGGCCCGCGGTGTTGGCGGCCATGTCGGACATGACGCCGTCGGCGCGGCCGCCGAGGCGCTCGGTCAGGACGGCGGGCGCCTCCTCCGCCATGAAATCCATCTCGATCAGCTCGACGCCGGGGATGGGATCGACCGGCAGCAGGTCGATGCCGACGATGCGGCCCCTGCCCTTGTCGAGGCCGATGCGCGCCGCGGCGATCTGGCACCAGCCGCCCGGGGCGCAGCCGAGGTCGATCAGCTTCTGGCCCGGCTTGAGGAAGCGGAAGCGGTCGTCCATCTCCTCAAGCTTGAAGGCGGCGCGGGAGCGATAGCCCAGCTCGCGGGCGCGCTTCACATAAGGGTCGTTGAGCTGGCGCTCGAGCCAGAGCTGCGAGGAATGCTTGAGCTTGCCGGCCTTCTTGACCTTGACGCGCAGGTCGCGCGAGCCGCCGCCGCCGGCGGCGCTCTTGGGAGCCTGCTTGCCGGGCACGCGCGCGCTGCCGGCCTTGGTCGAGCCGATTTTCGCGGAACCGCCGCCCTTGCCTCCGGTTTTGCCGCCGCCGCTCATGCCGGGGTCCGGATCGTGCAGGCGCTGCGGGGGGAGGGTGTCATCTCATCTCCGGCGCCACCAGGCGCGGTCCTCATGCATCATCCTGAGCAGGATGCCCTCGCGCAGGCCGCGATCGGCAATCCGCACCCGCTCGCTCGGAAAGGCGCGGCGGATGGCCTCGAAGATCGCGCAGCCGGCCAGGACGAGATCGGCGCGCTCGCGACCGATACAGGCATTGGCCGCGCGGGCTGCATAGTCCATTTCGACGAGCCGGTCGATCACGGCGAGGATATCCTCCTGCCGCATCCACAAGCCGTCGACCTCACGCCGGTCGTAGCGGGCGAGGCCGAGATGGATGCCGGCCACCGTCGTCACCGTGCCGGAGGTGCCGAGAAGGTGGAAATTCCGGGCGCCGCGGGCGGCAGCCGCCTTCGTGGCGAAGCCTTCGAGCTCGCGGCCGCAATCCTCGACCATGGTCTCGAACAGGTCGCGGCTGACGTCGACGCCGCCATAGCGCTCGGCCACGGTGACGACGCCGATCGGCAAAGAGGCCCATTCGCGGATGCGGGCGGCGGGGTCGCGCGCCTCGCTGCGCCCGCCCATCCAGACGATCTCGGTCGAGCCGCCGCCGATGTCGAAGACGATGACGCCTTCCGCCGCCGGATCGGCCAGGGCGGCGCAGCCGGAGACGGCGAGCGTGGCCTCGGTGCGCTGGTCGATGATCTCCAGCTCGAGTTCCGCCTCCTCGGCGACGCGGCGGACGAAATCCGAGCCGTTGACGGCGGCGCGGCAGGCTTCCGTCGTCACCAGCCGGGCGCGGGTCACGTTGCGGTGGAGCATCTTGCTGCGGCAGATCTTCAAGGCCTCGACGGCGCGGTCCATCGCAGCGTCGCAGAGGCGGCTGCTGGCGGCGAGCCCTTCGCCCAGCCGCACGATCCGCGAGAAGGCATCGACGACGCGGAACCCGTGCTGCGCGGGGCGCGCGATCAGCAGGCGGCAATTGTTGGTGCCGAGATCGAGCGCCGCATAGGTCGCGGGCGGATTGCGGGGGAGGGCGCGGGGGTCGAGCGCCGCGTCCTCGGCCGCAAGCGCCGCGGCGGGCAGGATCGCGGCCGGCATCACCGCATCCGGCAGGGACGGGATAGGGGCCGGTTCGGGAGAGGCGAGCGAGGGCCCGCGGAGCGCGACGCCGGGCTGCGGACGGGCGCCATGCAGAAGCGGCAGCGCCGTCGCCGCGACATTGCGTTCCTGCCGGTCCTCGACCTCCACTCCGCCCGTTCCTCCGGCTGTCGCCGCGCCGGCCGGCTCATGGGCCGGCCCTTTGGAATCAAAGCGTAACAACAGCGGGACCGCAGTGCCAAGCGGAACCTTCGGTCGCAGGACGATCGGCGGAGGAGGCTCAGCCCTTGCCCTGGCGGGCCGGCATCGGCCAGTCTCCGCCGCCAACGGGCCCGGCAAAGGCGCCGCAGCCGCAGACAGGGAGGCCGAGCATGGCCGTCGCACGCCATCTTCTCGCGATCGACCAGGGCACGACCTCGTCGCGCGCCCTCGTCTTCGATTCGGGCCTCGGGCTCGTCGCCAGCGCGCAGCGCGAGTTCGCCCAGCATTTCCCGGCCTCGGGCTGGGTCGAACACGAGCCCGAGGACATCTGGGAGAGCGTGCTGGCGACCTGCCGGGAGGCGATCGCCAAGGCCGGACTCACGGCCGCCGACATCGCCGCGATCGGCATCACCAATCAGCGCGAGACGACGCTGGTCTGGGACCGGAAGACCGGCCGCGCCATCCACCGCGCCATCGTCTGGCAGGACCGCCGCACCGCGCCGGCCTGCGCGGCGCTCGTCGCGGCCGGTCATGAGTCGCTGGTCGCGTCCCGCACCGGCCTGCGCATCGACCCCTATTTCTCGGCCACCAAGATCGCCTGGCTGCTCGACAATGTGCCGGGCGCGCGACGCCGCGCCGAAGCCGGCGAACTCGCCTTCGGCACGGTCGACAGCTTCCTGCTCTGGCGGCTCACCGGCGGGGCCGTGCATGCAACCGACGCGACCAACGCCTCGCGCAGCCTGATCTTCGACATCCATCGCGGCGTCTGGGACGAGGACCTGCTCTCGCTGTTCGACATTCCGGCCTCGCTGCTGCCGGAGGTGAAAGATTGCGCCGGCCTGTTCGGCGAGACCGACCCGGCGCTGCTGGGCGCCGCCATCCCCGTGCGCGGCATCGCCGGCGACCAGCAGGCGGCGACGATCGGCCAGGCCTGTTTCGCGCCGGGCATGGTGAAATCCACCTATGGCACGGGCTGTTTCGCGCTGCTCAACACCGGCGAAAAGCCCGTCGCCTCGCAGCACCGGCTGCTCAGCACGGTCGCCTATCAGCTCGAGGGCCGGCGGACCTATGCGCTGGAGGGCTCCATCTTCATTGCGGGTGCGGCGGTGCAATGGCTGCGGGACGGGCTCGGCCTGATCAAGGAGGCGAGCGAGACCGGCCCGCTGGCGCGTGCCGCCGATCCGGCGCAGGAGGTCTATCTGGTACCCGCCTTCGTCGGGCTGGGCGCGCCGCATTGGGACGCCGAGGCGCGCGGCGCGATCTTCGGGCTGACCCGCAATTCCGGCCCGCGCGAATTCGCCAGGGCCGCGCTGGAGAGCGTCTGCTACCAGACGCTCGACCTGATCGAGGCGATGCATGCCGACTGGGGGCAGGCCGCGGGCGGGGCCGGGCAGGGGACCCGCTCGGTGCTGCGCGTCGATGGCGGCATGGCGGCCTCGGACTGGACGATGCAGCGCCTTGCCGATCTCCTCGACCTGCCGGTGGACCGGCCGAGCCTGCGCGAAACGACGGCACTGGGCGCTGCCTATCTCGCCGGGCTCGATGCCGGCCTCCTGCCCGAACCCGACCGCTTCGCCGATCTCTGGCGGCTCGAGCGCCGCTTCACGCCCGGCATGGCGGAGAGCGAGCGCAGCCGCAAGATCGCCGGCTGGCGCGACGCTGTCCGGCGCACGCTGAGCACGGGCTGAGATGAGGGCGGACCCGGGAGGGAGCGCCTCGTGGCGCGCTGCGATTCGGTGCTCTGCCTGGCCAGGTCCGTGCGGAAGTGCGGCGAGCAGTGGCCCAAGCCACAGCGGCCGCAACAGTCACTGCAGCGCCGGGAACCGACCCGCGCTGGAACCGGCATTTCGGGGCTTGCCATTCGGCGAAGCTTTGATTAGACCCCGCGACACCAAAGGCGGGCGCGCTTCGCGCCCCAGGCCATTGGGGGATCGTCTAACGGTAGGACCCCAGACTCTGACTCTGGTTGTCTAGGTTCGAATCCTAGTCCCCCAGCCATTTGCTTGTCTCCAAGCCAAATGGCTCTAGGTCTCCAAGCCAAACGCTGATTTCCTTGACCTTTTCGCGCCCTGTTTTTCGGGCCGAAGACGCATGGTCCACAGACCAGGTCCACCGCGGTTGCGTCGGGACGTCCTCAAAAAGCCATGTTTCCCAAATGTTCTCGCAAGCGTGGGTCCTCGACGGTTTTCCGCCGGAGGGTGCCTGCAGAGCTCGTAGCGCGAATCGGCGTCACCGAAGTCATACGGTCACTCGGCCGTTGCAGCCCCGGCGAAGGACGTCGTCTGACAGGTCAGCTTTGGAACGCTACGGAGACGTTGTTCATGATCGCGCGAGCCCAGCCCTTCCTCCCACGCCGCGAGCTGCAGGCGATCGCCGGCCGTCTCCTCGACCCGTGGACCGACAATGCCGAAGGGGTCCTACAGCGCGCAGTCGACAACGAAGCCGTGCCGGCCGACGTGATCGAACGCCAGTCCAATAAATACAGGGGCTTTGCGGCCGTCGCGAAGAGCTTGGCGAAAGACCCCGCGATGCTCGCTCTCATACTGGGTGATCAGAGGGACGAGATTGATCCCGAAGCCCGGGACCATGTGGCTTCCTACGTGGCTGACGAGCTTGCCCGGCGGAGCGCCCTTCTGTCAGAACAGGCTGCGACCTTGGCCAGGTCGGCCGCCCGAGATGATGATCAAGCCATTTCTGTCCAGGAGTACGAGATCGAAACGCACCCAGGTGGGCTGACGGCTACGCAGCTCGCCAAGATCCTGGGTCGGGTGAAAGTCGGCGAGCACGTCTCAGACTATTTGCCGCCCGAAGCCCTGATAAACCCCGCGTGCAAACCAGCTCATGCCGATGGGCATAAAGCCCTTCCCTCGCGCCAAACAGCCGAGGATGCCTATCCCTCAAACGTCGCCGTCCCGGCAGTGGATGCTGATAGCGGACCGACCGTCACGGTCGAGGATCCGACTATCGATCCCAGATTGCGATGGTCCAATCTGCCGCTGAGCGAAGTCTGGCTTAAATACGAAGCCCTTCGGATGGCGCCGAACGGCGGTTGGGAAAACTACACCAAGGGCCATAGCAAGCCTGCCGTTGACCTGTTCATCGCGCATTGCAACGATCGGCATTTGCGGAATTACACGGCCGAGAATGCCTTGTCGTTCCGAACCTTCCTCCGAGAACTGCCGGCTGGGTACGACAAGGGCAAGTGGCTCCCGATCCTGCAAAAACACGGGATCAAGGAGGTCCATAGGCAGGCCAACGCCGATGGTCCTCTGCCCGCGAGCGAGCGTCTCAAGGAAAAAACGGTCCAGAAGCACCTCACTGTGCTGAGAGGCATATGGAAGATGGCTCCGAGCTGCGGTGCCATACCGGCTAGTACCCCCACGATCTTCAAGGATCTGTTCAAAAGGGATTTCACGCCCGGCCGAAATTCTCGGGTCGATCGGGAAGACCGCGCCCGCGACAAGTTCACCGATCAAGAGGCGCGCCTGGTGTTCGTGCAGCCGATCTTCACGGGCTGTCGTTCGGCTCGTGATTGGGCGACTCCGGGAGACGTCGTGCCACTCGATGAGCGCTATTGGGGCTGCCTCATTGGCAGCACGACCGGCATGCGGCGCGAGGAATTTCTGCAGCTGGACGTGCGCCATGTGGTGCAGGACCCCGACACGGGAATCTACTATTTCAACCTCATGAACATCGCGAGCTTGAACCTCAAAGACGTTGGCAGCCCGCGCTGGGTTCCGGTTCCGGCAAGTTTGATCGAGCTTGGCTTCCTTGAGCAGCGTGTCTTGGGGCGTCCCAAGACCGACCTCCTCTTTCCCGAGGCGCCGGGCCTCAATAGCCGAGGAAGCCATGGCGACGCCTTTGGGAAGTGGCACGGCGTCTTCAAGGCAGGGCTTGGGTTCCCGCCTCAGGTCGTCTTCCACTCCTGGCGGCATTGGGTATGCACGAAGTTGATTGAAGCCGGCGTTCCCAAAGAAATCGCCGAGGAAATCACCGGACACGAAAGCGTCGAGTGAACCGCCCCGGCTTCACCGGAGGCCATTTGGTTTAAGTCACGCCGCCATTTGC
>LSIG01000023.1 GCA_001556125.1 Rhizobiales bacterium CCH10-E5
TCCATAAACATGGAGGCGCGTTCCCTTCCCCACCGCAAGCGGGGGGAAGGGAACGCGCCTCCATGTTTATGGACGGGTTGCCGACGCGCCCCTCAGCCCGCCGCCGCCTCGACCGCCCGCAGCACCCGCAGCGTGTTGCCGCCGGCGAGCTTTTCGAGATCGCCCTCCGACCAGCCGCGCCGGATCAGCTCCGCCACCAGCGCCGGGAACACGCTGGTATCCTCCAGCCCGTCGGGGTTGATCCAGCCGAAGAAATCCGAACCGATGCCGACATGGTCGTGGCCGATGCGCTTGGCCAGATAGTCGAGATGGTCGCAATACTGCGTTAGCGTCGCCTTCGGCTTCGGCCCCGCCTTGGCGGCGAGATCGGCCTCGACCTTCACATGGTCGATCCCCTCGGGGCTCTTGCCGTACTGGTCCTTGGCCGGGCGGTGCCAGTCGCGCGAGGCCTGGCTGATGAAGTCCGGCACGAAGGTCGCCATCACCACGCCGCCATTGCCGGCGACGCGGTCGAGCACATCGTCGGGGACGTTGCGCGGATGGTCGCAGAGCGAAAAAGCGTTGGAATGCGACCAGACGACGGGCGCCCGCGTCGCGTCGAGCGTGTCATGCATGACCTTGGGCGAGACATGGGCGAGGTCGACGACCATGCCGAGCTTGTTCATCCGGCCGATCACCTTCTGGCCGAAGGAGCTGAGCCCGTTGTTGCGGGGCGCATCGGTGGCGGAATCGCACCAGTCATGGCTGTCATTGTGGCAGAGCGTCATCAGCCGCACGCCGAGGTCGTAATAGGCATCGAGCGCGTCGAGCTCGCCATCGAGCGCCGTGCCGTTCTCGATCGTCATGAACAGCGCGATGCGCCCCTCGGCCTTGGCGGCGAGGACATCGGCGGCGGAGAGCCCGGGCCGGAAGACGTCGGCATGACGCTTCAGGATGTCGCGCATCAGCGCGATCTGCGCGAGCGCGAAGCCGGCCGGGTTGCGCTGCTTGGGCGGGACATAGGCCGCGAAGAACTGCGCCGCGAGCTTGCCGGCCTGCATGCGCGGGATATCGGTGTCGCCCTTCTCATGGACCTTGGTGAGGTCGTAGAGGCCGACATCGCCCTTCGCCGTGCGGTCGAGCCGGATGACGTAAGGCAGGTCGTTATGCCCGTCGATCAGCGGCGCGCGGTCGAGCAGCGCGAGCGCGGCGGCATAGGCATTGTCCTGGACGGGCGGTGTGGCGAGGGCCATGGCGGTACCTTCAGTCGGAATCGAGCGGGCCGGATCGTGGCAGGTCGCAAGCCCCCGCGCGAGGGCAGCGCGCGCAGGGGCGCCATGTATAGGGATGGACGGGCCCGCTCCCACCCTCCCCTTCACCTCCCCGTCATCCTGGGCGACCGCAGGTCGACCGGGATCCATCGGAGG
>LSIG01000230.1 GCA_001556125.1 Rhizobiales bacterium CCH10-E5
TCACGAAATCGACGTCGCTGGAATCGGCCGGACGGACTTATGAGTTTACGGCCTAATACACTTCAAGACAGAGCTAAATTAAATGATAAAAATTGTATCGATGATATTAATGAATCAATATCGATACTAAAAGAACTGCGATCCGAAATTCGCGACGCTGATGATGCGCAAGCACTAAGGCCGTACACATGCAATAGCTTGGGAGCCGCGCTTCTGACGGCCATAGATCTAAATAGCAATGCCGATAACAGGGATATTTTCAATCAAGCTCTAGACGCATTTCGTGAAACGCTAGAGATTAGCGAGATTCACTCAGACGCAGAAAACTGGGGCGCAGCAAAAGCCAATATCGGCGGCGTTTTGGCAAAAATGGCCCGCAGTGACCACCTGAATGCACATCAAAAAGAATTTCTTCGCGTGCGTGCAATTGCGGAATTCGGCGCCGCCATTGAAACAACACCAATAGTAGCATACCCTTCGCATGCCGCCGCGCTTCACGAAATGCTAGGACAAATACTTGTTGAGCACGCAGCCGAAATAGAGCATGATATATCCGAAATATACTTGATTAGGGCAATTCAAAGTTATGAGATTGCTGGTTCTATATTCACCCGTGATCGACATCCCCGCAGATGGGCGAACATACAGGAACGGCTAGGTTCAATTTTCGCTCATCACGCGAGGATGCCAGATGTACTCTCGGGCCAGGAGGACACGGCAAAGGCAATAATTCATCTTGAGGAAGCAGCATCAGTTTATAAAGAAATTGGCGCAAAGACAGAATTAAAGAGCGCTCTCAAGAAGATTGGTTTGTTACGCACTTGATTTATGGTGACAAGCGAGGCGAATTCCTTATCGGCGCGGCGCGCCCTACTTCCGCCTTGGCCGCATCCCGCCTTTGCGGTAGGACGCCGCGGCCCACAACCTGAAGGAGGGTGCCATGACCAGGACCACGCGCAACATCTTCGACCAGCCGTCCTTTTGAGGTCACGAGCAAGCGTCGGAAGTCCTACCCGTCCGAAACCCGCGTGAAGCGCGGCGTCCGCATCGTCCATGGCGATGTCGAACTGCTGGAGAAGCTCGGCCGCAACGACCTCTGCGTCTGCGGCTCCGGGCGCAGATTTCAAGACGTGCTGCATGCCCAGCGGCCGCTTCGACGGCTCCGACCGGGATGACTACTTTCAGGGAGTGATGCCGCCGCCGTCATGGTCGGGCTTGTCCCGACCATCCACGCCTTGCGCCGCTGCGGGCAAGCGCGCGGCGAGCGACGAAACGCGAACCCGGTCGATCCCGCGCCAAGTCGTGGATGGTCGCCACAAGGGCGACCATCCACGACTTGGCGCGGGAT
>LSIG01000231.1:2500-5754 GCA_001556125.1 Rhizobiales bacterium CCH10-E5
TAAGTGTTACCTTACCTTCAACCTGCTCATGGCTAGATCACCCGGTTTCGGGTCTAATCCGACGAACTGAACGCCCTGTTCAGACTCGCTTTCGCTGCGCCTACGCCTATCGGCTTAAGCTTGCTCGTCAGATTAAGTCGCTGACCCATTATACAAAAGGTACGCGGTCACCCAGGACGAACCTTGAGCTCCCACTGTTTGTAAGCATTCGGTTTCAGGTGCTGTTTCACTCCCCTCGTCGGGGTGCTTTTCACCTTTCCCTCACGGTACTTGTTCACTATCGGTCGCTGAGGAGTACTTAGGCTTGGAGGGTGGTCCCCCCACGTTCAGACAGGATTTCACGTGTCCCGCCTTACTCATGTCCCACCTGTTCGCAGATCCGTACGGGGCTATCACCCATTGATGCGTGGTTTCCCAACCACTTCCGGTAACTTACAGGCAGGCACTGGCCTGGTCCGCGTTCGCTCGCCACTACTAACGGAGTCTCGTTGATGTCCTTTCCTCCAGGTACTTAGATGTTTCAGTTCCCTGGGTTAGCTTTGAACCCCTATGTATTCAGGGCTCAATACCTTCATGTGACAATTCGTAGTGCAGGCTCTGCCCTTGCAGACAGAGACTACAATACGAATTGTCGAAGGTGGGTTTCCCCATTCGGAAATCCGCGGATCAAAGCTCATTCGCAGCTCCCCACGGCTTATCGCAGCGTATCACGTCCTTCATCGCCTCTCAGCGCCAAGGCATCCACCGAATGCTCTTAAGGCACTTGATCGTTCTCATGATCGATGTCCGCAGGCACAAAACCCGCCGGACATATGATCAGAAAGACCATTATGCTTGCCGAATGGACCCGATTGAACGAGCGCGATTGGTGACCGCGACCCGTCTGCTGCAGGATGAGCAGCTCTCGAATCCATTCCCTCTTCACAATGACAAACAGCGTTACGAACCCTCCGAGGAGGATCGGTAAAACAAGACTTTCCGGGTGGATGGTGGAGCCAGACGGGATCGAACCGACGACCTGAAGCTTGCAAAGCTACCGCTCTCCCAACTGAGCTATGGCCCCTTTTTGGCAAAAGGACGCGCCATGGGCGCGGCGGCCGTTGCGACAGTTGAGCTGGTGGGCCTGGGAGGATTTGAACCTCCGACCTCACGCTTATCAAGCGCGCGCTCTAACCAACTGAGCTACAGGCCCAAGGCATGCTGCCCGAAACAGATGTTTCGGACGCGGCCAAAGACCTGAAGCGTTGGCCCAGAATGCCGACCGATCGAACCCGATGTCCGATGCAAGGCCAGGCATTCGCCCGGAAATGAAAGAGAAACGAAGACGGCGAAGTTCCGCCTATCGGGACCTGATCTGGTCCCTTTGTTCAAAGGGGATCAAAGGGTGTCGACCATTCCGAAGAACGATCTCGCCGATAAGATCCGACCTTAGAAAGGAGGTGATCCAGCCGCAGGTTCCCCTACGGCTACCTTGTTACGACTTCACCCCAGTCGCTGAGCCTACCGTGGTCGCCTGCCTCCTTGCGGTTAGCGCGACGCCTTCGGGTAAACCCAACTCCCATGGTGTGACGGGCGGTGTGTACAAGGCCCGGGAACGTATTCACCGTGGCATGCTGATCCACGATTACTAGCGATTCCACCTTCATGCACTCGAGTTGCAGAGTGCAATCTGAACTGAGACGGCTTTTTGGGATTAGCACCGGGTCGCCCCTTCGCTGCCCATTGTCACCGCCATTGTAGCACGTGTGTAGCCCAGCCTGTAAGGGCCATGAGGACTTGACGTCATCCCCACCTTCCTCGCGGCTTATCACCGGCAGTCCCCCTAGAGTTCCCAACTGAATGATGGCAACTAGGGGCGAGGGTTGCGCTCGTTGCGGGACTTAACCCAACATCTCACGACACGAGCTGACGACAGCCATGCAGCACCTGTGTTCCGGCCAGCCGAACTGAAGAAAGGCATCTCTGCCGATCAAACCGGACATGTCAAAAGCTGGTAAGGTTCTGCGCGTTGCTTCGAATTAAACCACATGCTCCACCGCTTGTGCGGGCCCCCGTCAATTCCTTTGAGTTTTAATCTTGCGACCGTACTCCCCAGGCGGAATGCTTAAAGCGTTAGCTGCGCCACTGAAGTGCATGCACCCCAACGGCTGGCATTCATCGTTTACGGCGTGGACTACCAGGGTATCTAATCCTGTTTGCTCCCCACGCTTTCGCGCCTCAGCGTCAGTATCGGACCAGTTGGCCGCCTTCGCCACTGGTGTTCTTGCGAATATCTACGAATTTCACCTCTACACTCGCAGTTCCACCAACCTCTTCCGAACTCAAGACTCTCAGTATCGAAGGCAATTCCAGGGTTGAGCCCTGGGCTTTCACCCCCGACTTAAGAGTCCGCCTACGCGCCCTTTACGCCCAGTGATTCCGAGCAACGCTAGCCCCCTTCGTATTACCGCGGCTGCTGGCACGAAGTTAGCCGGGGCTTATTCTTCCGGTACAGTCATTATCTTCCCGGACAAAAGAGCTTTACAACCCTAAGGCCTTCATCACTCACGCGGCATGGCTGGATCAGGCTTGCGCCCATTGTCCAATATTCCCCACTGCTGCCTCCCGTAGGAGTCTGGGCCGTGTCTCAGTCCCAGTGTGGCTGATCATCCTCTCAGACCAGCTACTGATCGTCGCCTTGGTGAGCCATTACCTCACCAACTAGCTAATCAGACGCGGGCCGATCAATCGGCGATAAATCTTTCCCCCAAAGGGCGTATCCGGTATTAGTACAAGTTTCCCTGTATTATTCCGAACCGAAAGGTACGTTCCCACGTGTTACTCACCCGTCTGCCACTAGCACCGAAGTGCCCGTTCGACTTGCATGTGTTAAGCCTGCCGCCAGCGTTCGCTCTGAGCCAGGATCAAACTCTCAGATTGTATCTTGAGTTTGTTCCGGCATCGCTGCGTATTGACGGAGTCATTGCTTGGCTACCGAAGTAACCAGCGATGGCTCTTGTAAAACGCAGCACACCGAAGTCTCGTTCGACCCAGTCCTTAGACCGGGTCCGCAAGAACCTCGCCGTCCACGTTTCTCTTTCTGTCTTCAATTTTCAAACAGCGGCACTCAACCAAAGACAGGTGCGCAACCGATCTCTCGGCAACAACCCCCAGCATCCTGGTGAAGCGCAGAAGAGGCGCCGCTCAGCGGCGGCGCCGTCTCGATGGCGGCGTTATAGGCGCCGCCCTCGCTCACTGTCAACACGGTTTTTGAA
>LSIG01000232.1 GCA_001556125.1 Rhizobiales bacterium CCH10-E5
AGCTGGCCGCCGCCCGTCTTCACGAGCGTCCCGCCGAGGGACTGCACGCCGCTGCCGAAGACGAGCTTCTCCAGCGGCGGCGTTGTCGCCAGCTAAAACAAGATAGTATCAGGGGATTAGGGCAAGCCCTTCGCAGCCCCTCCTGATGACGCCTCGACGCTCCAGGTGCTGTTGATCGCGGCGCTGCCACGAAGCGCCGTCCGTCTGCTCGTGATACAGAAGCTGAAAGCGCAGCTGGTATAGCTGCGCTGGATGTAGTGCTGTCCGTCGTCGGAGGCACTCGATGCGGCCATCCACCAGCTGGAGCTGGGGCTTGAAGATGTCGATGACGGCATGGCGTCTTGGCTAATCCTGGAGCGAGCGGTCGTGCCGGCAGCTCCCGACACCCGGCAGAGTTCGTCGGCTTTTGGCCGATCTCCTGCCACACGTAGACGCATCCACCGGCCAGAGGGCCTCGCCGGTGGCGATCTCGGCTGTGATTGCCAAGCTTGCGGCGGACGGTCGCGCGGCTCAACCAAAATGAGACAGAGGTGCTTGAGCGCGTCACCATCTTCAAGATCGTCCGGCATAACAGAGGTGCTTGAGCGCGTCACCATCTTCAAGATCGTCCGGCATACCGGCCCCAAGATCGTCTGCCGACAGTGCGAAGCGATCGTACAGGCGCTGATTCCGACCTTGCCGATTGAGCGCGGACCACTAGGCCTTGGATTGCACGCCCATGGGCTGGTGGCCAAAATGGCCGGCCACCTGCCGCTCAACCGCCAGTCCTAGATCTATGCCCCGAAGGCGCCTAGCCCGATCGCTCGCCCCTGGCCGATTGGGTCGGATGGGGGCGGCGCTGCTGACGCCCCTGGCGAAGGCGATCGGCAAGCATGCTGAGGCCGAGTCCGCGCGCCACGTCGACGGCGCCCTCGTGCCGATGCTCGCCCCCGGGTTCGCTAAGACCGCGACGGGATGGGTTTGGGTTTGTGCTGGGGCTCATGGGCAACATCAGGCCGACCGAAGCCGACATACTCTGCCGTGCTGGACAAGGCGGCGGCACCCGGACGAAAGGGCCTGTAGGAACCCCCTAGGCCGCCCATTCCTATCCATGCTGGGCGAGGCAGCTTTGCGGCCCGGCGTGAACCGAATCGTCTCAGGTGAAGCGGGGGTGGCTAGGAGCGCGACCTCACGTTGGCGAACGCGCGTTGGTCGGGCCAAGATGTCTGCTCGTGGACCGTGCGGAGATGAGCCGACGCGGTACCTATCGGACCAGGCTCATTGTTGGTTCAGCCAATACTCATAATCGACTGCCGTCACCAATGCGCGTTCAACTGCATACAGATTGTCAGGCGCCACGACAAACTGCCCCCCTGACGCCATGAGGAACTGACCCCTCTGGAGAGGAGGTCGGCATGGAAGAGCAAGAGGTTCAGAGTTCTCCGCGGTCGGGTTTGCCGCGGAGGGACGAGATGAAGACGCCGGACGACGTGTCGGCGATGGTGCGTCTGAAGGGGTTGGGGTGGGGCGCGAAGCGGATCGCGGCCGAGCTTGGCTGCTCGAAGAACACGGTGAAGCGCTGGCTGAGATACGGCGATTGGCGACCTTGTGTGACGCCGTCGCGCTCGAAGAAGCTGGACGGTCTGTCGGATTGGTTGGCCGAGCGATTTCGGCGCCATCGCGGGAACGCCGATGTCATCCGCCAGGAACTGGCGCAGGAGAAGGACATCCATGTCAGCCTGCGCACAGTCGAGCGCACGGTGGCGCCGCTGCGCCGGGAGTTGGTCGCCGAGGCGCGGGCGACGGTTCGGTTCGAGACGCCGCCCGGCGAGCAGCTGCAGATCGATTTCGGCGAACGCCGGGTCGAGATTGGCGGTGTCGCGACCAAGGTTTTCTTCTTTGTCGCAACGCTGGGCTATTCGCGCCGGCTTCATGTGCGCGCCTTCGGGCACGAGAAGCAGGAGAGTTGGTTTTCCGGGATGGAGAGCACGTTCCAGGCCTTCGGCGGGATTCCGCGCGAGGTGTTGCTCGACAACGCCCGCGCTCTCGTTTTGCACCATGATCCATCGAGCCGGGAGGTCGTTCTTCATCCCAGGCTGC
>LSIG01000233.1 GCA_001556125.1 Rhizobiales bacterium CCH10-E5
TTCTGGAAAGCAGCGCCAGATCACCGCTTATCTGCAGCGAGATTGAGTCAGACCCGACCTTCAACGCGATTTGACAGAGCGGTACGCACGAAGTCCTGGCTGAGAACTTCCAGCATCGCCGAGCGCGTCACGCGGGTGATGTAGGCCATCATGATCAGCGCCAGCGCCAGCGTCGGCAGCGCCATCTGCCGCAGTCGTTCGGTCAGCGTGTCGGCGCCGCCGGCGCTGATCACCGGGAACCAGCGGAACTGGATGGCGAAGACCATCAGCAGGATGATCGCCGCGACAAAGGCCGGCAGCGACAGGCCGAGCAGCGAGAGCAGCCGCAGCGCGTAATCGGGCAGCCGGTTGCGCCGGACCGCGGCCCAGACGCCGGCGGGGATGCCGAGCGCGGCGCCCAGGATCAGAGCGGCGATGGTCAATTCCAGCGTATAGGGCAGGACGGCGAGGATCTCCTCCGTCACCGGACGGCCGGAGATCATCGAGGTGCCGAGGTCGCCGCGCAGAGCCTGGAGCAGGAAGCGCCCGTACTGGACGAGGAGCGGCTGGTCGAGGCCGAGCCGCTGGCGCAGCGCGATGACGCTCGCCGGGCTCGCCTGGTCGCCCAGGATCACCAGGACGGGATCGCCCGGCAGGATCCGGACGATGAGGAAGACCAGCGTCAGGACGCTGAACAGTGTGACGACGGCGAAGCCGAGACGCCTCGCCAGGAATGACACCATCCGGTTCGTCCCCCGCATTGTCCGACCAGCGATCGGACTGGTGCGGCTGCCTGTTGGCTGCGGGACGGCGAGGCGCTCCTAGACGTCTCGACGATCCGGCAGCAGCCCTAGCGGAACGGAGAAGCCGTCCCTTGTCAACAAATTCCTGTATTCGGTATGATGTGGCATAATTTGTTCTAATAATCGGAATTATGGCCGTGACGAAGCCCCTCAGCTCCTCCTCGAATGCCGAGCGAGCGCTGGATATCGTCCTGGTTCTGGGCGAGGTCGGGCCTGAAGGCTTGAGCCTGGCGGAGATCGCCGAGCGCATGGGCTGCGCCAAGTCGGTGGCGCATCGCAGCCTCGCCGCCCTCTTGCAGAAGGGCTTCGCCGAGCCGACCGGGCGCTATGGCCACTACCGCCTCGGCTCGGCCGTCCCGATGCTGGCGCGGCGGCAGGAGCGGCTCGAGCCGCAGGTCCAGAAGGTCCGCCCCGGCATGACCGAGTTCGCGCGCCTGACCGGCTTTACCGTCTATCTGATCGTGCAATCCGGGGTCGATGCGGTCTGCGCCGAGATGATCAGCCGCTCGACGCGGCGCCAGTTCTCCATGGGCGTCGGCTATCGCGTGCCGATGGGCGTCGGTGCCGGCAGCCTCGCCCTGATGTCGCTGCTGCCAGACGCCGCGATCCAGCAGATCATCGCGACGAATGCCGAGCGTTACCTGAAGCACCCTTCCGGTCGCCATGTCGATGGCGAGGTCATCCTCGGGCAGGTTACCGATGCGCAGCGCCGCGGCTACGCGCTCAACATGGGATATTACTTCCCGGGGCAGGGCGGGATCGGCTTGCCCCGGCGGAGCCAGGCTCCGCACGACGCTAACATGGCGGTATCGTTCAACGCGCCGCTGGAGATGATGACGGACGAGTGGGTCGAGAGCCGGATTCGCGAGCTGCGCGAATGCCTACCGTCGACCGCATAGCGTCGACAGCGATCTTCGGCGGGAGTGCCACGGCGAACGCCATGCTCTCGCCGCACCAAGCTCGTCCGTGAAGCGATGGCTTTGTCGCAGCGTCGCTCGATCTATGACGGTGATCCTCGCCCCGGCGGTGCGCAGGGCGCCAGCGGTCCGGTTCGGATGCGCTATCGGGTCGTCGGAGCTGCAGACAAGGCTGATCGGCGGATCCGCGCGCCGTCTTATGATGGAGTTCACTTGTGACCTTGATCACGACGGAGGCCAAGCGGCTGAATAGGTTCTGCGCCGTCAACAACCGAAAACCGGTGGCAATATGCCGGCTTTCGCTCGCTTGTTGATGTTCCGGAGCGGACAGGTGTTGAGCCCAAACACCGACAGCGGCTGACGGAGCACGTCGACATTCGCACTCCAGCGGACGGTCAGGGTCCGGTCCTGGCGCAGCAGGGCGACTGCTCTGCATCCTTCTCCTCACCATGTTGGGCGGGCCTCGGAGGCACGAGACGGACCATGATGACGATAGAGGCAGCGGTCGAAGGCGAGCGGGAAGAATGCCGACGGCCTGACCTCGAACGGCGGCATGGGTCTGCCGACCCAAGCAAGCCAGCGGGACACGATCAGGGATCTGTTGCTTTCAGAATCGAGGCCCAGTCCTGGCGGCCGCCCAACAGACGGAAGATCACGACGTGATCCGCGGCAATGGAGTAGACGATCACATGGGCTTCATGCGCGTGAATCCGCACGGGCGGCGTGAACTCGGTGCGTTCCCGCGCCAATGTCGGCATGGTCGCGATCGTTTCGAACAACTGGGCCAATGCATCGACATAGCGGTCGGCCTGCGCGGCCGACCAAGTCTCCGCGGAGAAACGCCAGATTTCGTCGAGATCGTCCAGCGCCCGAGGCGTGAGCCGATAGCGGCCTCCGCTACCTGAGGGCATGACGCTCGCGCATGCGCAATTTGAATGCGTCAACGTCGAGGGGCTGCGGCTCGCCGCTTTCGACCCCTTCGGTGATAGCGGCCTGCAGTGCCGCAATTGCTTCCGCTCGCTGCTGATCCTTGCGGATCAGATCGCGGACATAGTCGCTCGCGTTGCCGTATCGGCCACCTGACGCCTGGCGTTCGACCCAGGCCTTCATCGGCTCAGGCAGGGACACGTTCATCGTCGCCATGGACTCCTCCATTCCCGGTGGACGCTACCATACATGACAATCTTTGCCACATCGTTCATCTTGGCCATCGGACTGGTTTGTCGCTGGAGGACCTCCCCGCAAGCCCCTTCCCTATGACGATGAGCGCGAGGAAAGGATAAAGGGGCTCTCGCTGCTCCGCCTGTATCACCCTCTCCTCGCGCCCTCCTTCACGGGCAGGGTTTTTCTTGCGGACTTTGGTACGGAAAGCGCGAGGGGAGAATGGGGATCTCCCTCGCCAGCAGATGGTGCCGGTCCAGACGTTGCTCTCACACACCGCCGCCCTACGCGACCTCGACAGCCAAGCCCCACCCTTCCGCGCCAGCTCGAGATCTTTCTTCTCCTGTTCGAAGCTAGCTCAGGGCGCCTTTTCTCCGTCCAGAGCGAATTGCTTGAGGAAGGCTGTCAGGTCCTTGTCAGGCGCCACGACAAACTGCCCCCCTGACGCCATGAGGAACTGACCCCTCTGGAGAGGAGGT
>LSIG01000234.1 GCA_001556125.1 Rhizobiales bacterium CCH10-E5
AGCGAACCTGACCGCTGAAAAGACCCCGTGAGTCAGCCTCGACGGCCGTTGGTATAATCCGTGATCCGCTGATCGGTCCGGGTGATGTACAGTTCCTGCCTTACCCAGCCGGGCCCGGGGGCGACATTCGGGATGATGCTGTCGATTGTCGGGGCCGGATTGAGGAGCGTGGCCGTAGTCCGGGTCCGATAATTGTAGTTGCCCAGATAATTGGCGGCGTTGCCGAGATTGTCGTCCGCCCCGCCGATCCATTCGAATTGCCGCGAGCCTGTCTGAAACGTGGTGAAGCTGTTTCCCGCGTCGAGCACGGGCACACCCGGGACGGTTTGGGCTGCTGCAGGGCATGGCACCATCACCATCATGCCCGCAATGACACCGCCGGCCAGCGCTGTCTGGCGCAGGAGAGCGAAACGGACGGTATTGAAGGTCGAACGGTCGGCGACAGAACAATACGCAGCGATCACAGGCACATCCCTAGCTCATAGCCGCCAAGAACAGCCGCGCGGGATAGCGACGGCACCTCGTCGGTCAAATCGATGGGAAATTGTGCGCCTGCGCGCATATCCGCATCGTCGTGCTTAGAGCCCGTCCCGAAAGGGTTGAGCGACTGGGGCACTCGTGATTCCAAGGGG
>LSIG01000235.1 GCA_001556125.1 Rhizobiales bacterium CCH10-E5
CCGCCCCCTCGAAGGCGGCCATGCGCGCTTCCAGCATCGCCACCGTCGGATTGGAAAAGCGGGCGTACTGAAAGCCCGGATCCTTGTTCAGGAAGCGGGCCTCGGCCTGTTCGGCGCTGTCATAGACATGGCCCTGCGTCAGGAAGAGCGCCTCGGAGGTCTCGCCGAACTGCGAACGCAGCGTGCCGGCATGGACGAGACGGGTTTCGGGGTGGAACCCGACCGTCCGCTCGGTTCTGTTGGACATGACGAAAACTCCGAAGCGTTCTTTTTACAGAACCCCGCCTAACATCGGCATCGGCATCGGTAAAGAAAAAGACGACGGAGCCCACCGCTTCGGAGAATGATTTTCTCCGTGCGAGGCAGGAACGTCAGCCCCGCGCCAACGGTGTCAGGAAGCCGGTCAGATCGGAGGTGACATGGTGGACATGGCCGGCCTCGACCGCCGCCTGCTCCCAGGCCTCGCGGAAAGGGTCGGGCGTCTGCGGGATGATCAGCACGGTCTTCATGCCGAGTTCGCTCGGCACGAGGAGGTTCTTCTCGATGTCCTCGAACATCGCGGCACGGCCGGGATCGACGGCATGCTTGGCGAGGAACAGCTCATAGGTCGAGCGTTCGGGCTTGGGCGTGAAGCCGGCCGCGACGATGTCGAAGACATCCTCGAAATGGTCGATGATGCCGAGCTTGCCGGCGACGTTGCGCGCATGAGCGACGGAGCCGTTGGTCAGGATCAGCTTGCGCCCCGGCAGCGCCGCAATCGCCGCTCCGAGCGCCGGATCGGGCTCGAGCAGGCTGAGATCGACGTCATGGGCGAAGTCGAGGAAATCGTCCGGCTCGATGCCGTGCTCGGCCATCAGGCCGTTCAGCGTCGTGCCATAGCGATGGTAGTAGTAATTGCGCAGCGCGTGGGAGGAGAGGCCGTCGAGGCCGAACAGCTCCTGCAGGAACAGGGTGATCCGCTGGTTGACCTGCGGCCAGACCTGGCTCTCATGCGAATAGAGCGTGTTGTCGAGGTCGAAGATCCAGTGATCGACATGCGCGAAAGCCTCGATCTGGAGCGGAGGCGTCGCGACGGGTGAAGCGGCGTTCGTGGTCATCGTGGTCTTGCGCCAGGGCGGCTCCGGGATGTGGGGCTGCGAGCCTGACATGCAAGTCCTCACGCTCTCCTTACCAGCCGATCAGCTTGGGCAGCCCCGTCGCGAGACCGGGAATCAGAAAGACGATCAGCACCGCCAGGATCTGCATCCCAACGAAGGGAATGACGCCGCGATAGATATCGGCGGTGCTGACCTCGGTCGGCGCCACGCCGCGCAGATAGAACAGGGCCCAGCCGAAGGGCGGCGTCAGGAACGATGTCTGCAGCATCACGCAGATCAGCGCCGCGATCCAGACCAGGTCCGTTCCCGCGTTCTGGAAGACCGGCAGGAAGAGCGGCACGGCGATGTAGCAGATCTCGATCCACTCGATGAAGAAGCCGAGCACGAAGACGATCGTCAGCATGAACCAGACATCGGCGCTTGTCCCGCCCGGCAGGATCGCGAACAGATCCTCGACCAGCCTTTCGCCGCCCAGCCCGCGAAAGGCGATGGCGAAGATCTGGGCACAGATCAGGATGAACATCATCTGCGCGGTGATCTTGGTGGCATCGTAGACGGCCTCCCTGACGATCCTCAGCGAGAACCGGCCGCCGATGGCGGTGACGAGCAGGGAACCGAGCGCGCCCATGGAGGCGGCTTCCGTCGGGGCGGCGATACCGCCAATGATCGAGCCGAGCACGCAGCCGACAAGCCCGAGCGGCGGGAGCGCCACCCGCAGGAGCTTGGTCAGCAATTCGCGCCGGCCCATGGCGTCGCGCTCGGCCTGAGGCACGGGCGGCACCATGTCCGGACGCACCAGCCCGAGCCCGAGGAGATAGGCGATGTAGATGGCTGACAGCAGGAGGCCCGGCAGCACGGCGGCTGCGAACAGCGTGCCGACCGACTCGTTCATGATGTCGGCGAGCAGGATCAGGATCAGGCTCGGCGGAATGATCTGGCCCAAGGTGCCCGAGGCACAGATGACGCCGCAGGCGAGGCCCCTGTCATAGCCGCGCTTCAGCAGGCTCGGCAGGGTCAGCAGCCCGAGCGTGACCACGGTGGCGCCGACGATGCCGGTCGTCGCGCCCATGACGATGCCGACCAGGATGATGCCGACGCCGAGCCCGCCTCGGGTATTGCCGGCCAAATGGCCGACCACCTCCATCAGATCTTCCGCCAGCCGCGATTTCTCCAGCATCACGCCCATGAAGACGAAGAGCGGGATGGCGAGGAGCGTATAGCCCGTGACGACGCCGTAGATCCGGCTCGGCAACAGGTTGAACAGGCCCGCGCCGAAGCCGAGATAACCGAAGACGAAGCCCGACAGCGCCAGCGTCAGCGCCACCGGAAAACCGACCATGAGGAAGCCGAAAAAGGCGACCAGCATCGCGATCGCGTAGATCTCGTTCATCGGCACGGGGAAGGGCTTTCCAGACGGCGGGAGGGTATAGGGTGCCAGGGATGGCCGGTCATCGCCGGCTCAGGCAGCGAGGCGACGCAGTCGCGCTAGATGGCGCAGGCTTTCGGCAAGCATCTGGAGCAGCAGCAGGGCGAAGCCGAGCGGCAACAGGCTCTTCAGCGCCCAGCGATAGGGAATACCGCCCGGATTGGCCGAACCTTCGCCCTGCGCATAGGACTGCCCGGCATAGCGCAGAGTGAGCCAGATGATGATGCCGGTCAGCGCGGTGAAGGCGAGCGCGCAGCCGAGATCGATCACAGCCTTGGTGCGCTCGCCGAAGCGTGCGTAGAGGATGTCGACCCGGACATGGTCACCATGCAGCAGCGCGAAGGACATGCCGAGCAGGCAGATCGGCACGAACAGGTGCCATTCCAGTTCCTGCGCCCAGACGGAGCCGAGCGAGAATCCGTAGCGGAGCAGGACATTGGCCGCCATCACCAGGACGAGTGCAAACAGGCACCACGCACCGAGGCGACCGCCGACATCGACGACCCGCTCGAGACGGGCCGCCGCCTGTTCCAGCCGGCTCATCAGAGCCTGACCTTGCTGTGGTAGACGCCCTCCGACAGAGCGGTCCAAGGCTCGTATTTCGCCTTGAAGGCGAAGTAGCTGTCATGGACCTTCTTCGCCACCGGGTCCTTGGCGATCGCCTCTTCCAGCACCTTCCCCGTGATGTCGCGCAGCGAAGCGACGACCGCGTCAGGCAGCGGCGCCGCGATGACACCCTGGTTCTTGACGAGGTCCTCGAAGGCTTCGGAGTTGTTCTTCTGGCACCAGGCCTCGCTCACGCCATTGCAGGCATCGGCCGCGCTGGTCACGATCGCCTGGAGGTCCTTGGGCAGGCTGTCCCAGGCCTTCTTGTTGATGACGAGTTCGGAGACGGTCGCGGTCTCGTGCCAGCCGGTCGTGTAGTAATATTTCGCGACCTTCTGAAGCCCGAGCTGGCGATCGAGGAAGGGGCCCACGAACTCGGCCGCATCGATGACGCCGCGCTCCAGCGCCGGGAAGATCTCGCCACCGGGCAGCAGGCGCACATCGACGCCGAGCTGCTGGTAGACGCGGCCGGCGAGGCCGGGGATGCGCATCTTCAGCCCCTTGAAATCCTCGATCGTCTGGATCGGCTTGCGGAACCAGCCGGTCATCTGCACGCCCGTGTTGCCGCAGGGCAGCGGCACGAGGCCGAAGCGGTCATAGACCTCGCGCCAGAGCTGGAGACCGCCCCCCTCATAGAGCCAGCCATTCATGCCCTGGAAGTTCAGGCCGAAGGGGACGGCGGTGAAGTACTGCGCGGCGAAGCTCTTGCCGGTCCAGAAATAGGAATTGCCATAGTTCATCTCGACGGTGCCGGCGGAAGCCGCGTCGAAGCCTTCGAAGGCCGGGACGAGCTCGCCGGCGCCGAAGAACTGGATCTTGAGCCGACCGCCCGACATGTCGTCAATGCGCTTGATCAGGTCGGTGGCACTGCCGGGTCCGACCGAATAGAAGGCCGCGCGCGAGCCATAGGCGCTGGTCATCTTCCAGCTGAAACGGCTCTGCGCCCGCGCGACGGCCGGCGCGGCGATCGTGGCGGCCGCGGCCAGCCCACCTGATTTCAGCAATGACCTGCGGTCCATTCTCGCTCTCCACGCTTTGCGGTTCGCGGGGCGGCCAGCAAGCGCTGTGCCATCACGAGGCGGCAGCCGGATCACAGATTGGTCAGGGCAGGCGAGCCGCGGACGGGCGCCCAACGAAAAGCCCCGCCTCGATGGGAGGCGGGGCGGGAGCCGGGCCGCTGTGGAAGCTCGCAGTCAGCGGCGGATGATGGTGCCCGAGCCGGTGTCGGTAAAGAGCTCGATCAGAGCCGCATGCGGCACCTTGCCGTCGAGGATGACGACCGCTTCGACGCCCTTTTCCAGCGCGTAGATGCAGGTCTCGATCTTCGGGATCATGCCGCCCGAGATCGTGCCGTCGGCGATCAGGCGGCGGCACTCCTCCACCGTCAGCTCCGGGATCAGCTGCTTGTCCTTGTTCAGCACGCCGGGCACGTCGGTCAGCAGCAGCAGGCGCTTGGCGTTGAGCGCGCCTGCGATGGCGCCGGCGAAGGTGTCGGCATTGACATTGTAGGTCTGTCCGTCGGCTGCGGCGCAGACCGGGGCCAGCACCGGAATGAGCTCCGCCTTCAGCACGGAATCAAGCACGGAGGTGTCGACCCGGTCGGGCTCGCCGACGAAGCCGAGATCGAGGATCTCCTCGATCTTGGAATCCGGATCGACGACGGTGCGGGTCACCTTGCGGGCGGTGACCATGTTGCCGTCCTTGCCGCAGAGACCGATCGCCTTGCCGCCCTCGCGGGAGATGTAGCCGACGATCTCCTTGTTGACCGATCCGGCGAGAACCATCTCGACGACATCGACGGTCGCGGCGTCGGTGACGCGCAGGCCCTGCTTGAACTCGGACTTGATGCCGAGCTTTTCGAGCATGCGGGCGATCTGCGGGCCGCCGCCATGGCAGACCACCGGCTTCAGGCCGGATTGCTCGAGCAGCACGATGTCCTCGGCGAAATCCTCGGCGGTCGCGGCATCGCCCATGGCGTTGCCGCCATACTTGATCACGATGATCTCCTGGTCGTAGCGCTGCATGTGCGGCAGCGCCTGGACGAGCAGGTCGGCGGCCTGCGACGGCGTCAGATGGGCGGCGGGGTTGATCATCGGTCGAGGCTCCGCGACGGCGCGCGAGGCATCCGCGCCGGGTGCGGCTTCTAGAGGAAGAAGCTGGCGCAAGGAAGCGGGCAAACGACCCGCTGGCATTCAGCTGCGGCGCGCGGCCTTCCGGATCGCCTCGGCCATCCTCGCCCGCCAATCCGCCCCTTCGTTACGATAGGCCTCGATCAGGCTGGGTTCGAGACGCAGCGTCACGACCTGCTTGGCCGCGTCGAGCCGCGGCCGGCCGGGACCGCGCGTGAGCGTGCCCTGGGCCGGACGGATCACCTTATCCCCGATCGCAAACTCGGCGCGGGCGATCTGGTCGTCGGTCCATTCCGGCCCATCATCGGGGTCAACGAAGGGCCGGGAGGACACGCTGTGCTTCGCGTTCATGACAATGCCTCATCGAAATCACATGTCGCGCCTCGCCGCGCGGTGTCCAGACCACCATCACGAGACGGCCGGCAAGGAGTCCGTAAGTCAGGAAGCGCTCTTCGCCATAATCGAACCGATCGTCTTGCAGGGTCAGAATCGGCCCGGCAAAAAGGATCGCCGCATCGACGAAATCGAGTCCGCGCGCTTCCAATGTCGCGTCACGTTTCGCGTCGTGGAAGGTGATCTTCACAAGAACCGATTATGTGGCCCGGTTGGCGGAAAGTCAATTTCCGTATTACGGAAATAGCATCAGCCGCGCTTTGCAAACAGTGCCGACACCGCCAGCACGAGCCATCCACCCAGCATCCCGAAACCTCCGATCGGAGCGGCGCGAGGAAACAGCGCCTCGCCGGCAAAACCGCGCCGCGACAGGTCGGCTGCGAAGAGCGCCACGCCCGCGACGATCAGCGAGAGCGCAATCCGCGCCATGAGATCGGAGAGGAAGCCGGCCTTGCGAGCAGCGGTCGCGCCGAAGACCAGGGAGGCATGGAACAGCAGCATCTGGCCGGCGGTCTGGACGTTGCTCGTGCCCGTGACATGGGCGGCGGCGGCGAGCAGGCCGACGCCGGCCAGCCCCATCAGGGCGGCGAGAACGAGATGGATCCTGGCGGCGGTCATCTCAATCCCCGATCGCGAGTTCGACGAACCCGGCGGGATCGGCGCAGAACTCGCGCATGATGCGGAAATGGGCGGTGTCCTCCAGCGCGATCGGATCCAGCCCGTATTTCGACAAGCCGAGAAGGCGCGCACCGGGAAACGCCATCAGCATCGGAGAATGGGTCGCCATGATCACCTGTGTGTGTCCCGCCTGCTCGATCTTCTGCAACAGCCTGAGGAACGTCATCTGACGGGCCGGTGAGAGCGCCGATTCCGGCTCGTCGAAGATGAAGAAGCCCTGCCGCCTGCAGCGCTCCTCGAAAAAGCGCAGAAAACCTTCGCCATGGGAATGGGACAGAAAGTCCGGCGGCGGCGGCCCCATCGGATCATCCAATGCCGCCTCGTCGAGATAGCGCGCCACCGAGAAGAAGCTCTCGGCCCGGAAGAACCAGCCGCTGGTGATCTTGGGCAGCCAGCTCGCGCGCAGAGCACCACCGAGCGAGCCGCCCATCGCCTCGATGGCGCGGCTGTGATCAACCGGGCGGTAGCCCTTGCCGCCGCCCGCCTCGTCATAACCGGCGAGCGCGGCGATGCCTTCCAGCAACGTGGATTTGCCCGTGCCGTTCTCGCCGACGATGATCGTGATCGCGCGGTCGAAACTCAGTTCGAAGCCCTTGGCGAAGAGCGGCAGGCAGAACGGATAGGCGGCCCGGTCGAAGGCGTGCGCGTCATCGAGCCAGACGCGCTTGAGGAACGGGGCCGGCAGACGGGTGGGCCGCGATCCTCTCATGGCCGCCTCTTCTTGCTGACCCTCTTCCCTATTGCGCGTCGAACCAGAGCTTCCATTGCGGCACGGCGGTGGCGAAGGTGCCACGATGGCTGGTGTCGCCGGTCGGCACGGCCTCGACCTTGTCGTTGCCGATCGCCTTTTGATAGGTCATCGGCAACTGCCCGATCTCGATGCGGATCGCCTCGTCGGTGAGCCCGTAATAGGTCCGCACCGGTGTCCTGATCACCCAGCGATAGGCGTTGGTTTCCGCCACGAGCCGACCATAGGCGGAGTTGGCGAAGAACTGCGGATCGAAATATTCCGGGCGGATGAGCTTGCGCAGGTCGGTCGGCACGGCGGCGGGATCGAAGGGCTCGCGCAGATAGGCCTTGCGCGAGATCTCGAAGGTCTCGTCGGTCAGGAGCGAGCGGGCCAGGCCCGGCATGTTGTGATAGTTCTCGAAGGAGAACACGTTGAGGATGAAGATCGTCGTGATCCAGTTCGCGTCGATCTTGCGCGGGAAGTTCAGGAAGCCGTTGAAGGCGGCGAAGGCGTCCGCCGGCGCACTGGCGGTGGTCGCGGCCTTGACCGGCATTCCGACCGCCTCGAGCTTTTCCAGCATGGCGAGCGTAACGAAGCCGCCCTGCGACCAGCCGCTGAGGAAGAGCTTGCTGTCCGACAGTTTGAGATCGGCGAGCACGGAGCGGCTGGCGAGGACCATGTCGTAGGTCGCCTGCTGGTGGCTGCCCTTGACGAGGTAGCCCTCGGGTTCCTTGGAAGCCCCCATGCCGAAATAGTCCGCGCCGATGACGAGATAGCCCTGTCCTGCGAACTGGGCGATCATGAGCTGGGTCTCGGGCGATTGCTCGGGGAAGGACGGGACCTGTTCCTTTCCGTAGACCGTGCCGTGCTGGTACGAGACCATCGGGAAGACGGTGTCCGCCGTGTCCGGCACCGCGAGGAGCCCTGTCGCCGAGATCGGCCGGTTGCCCTGCTCCGGCACCACCGAAGGATAGGTGACGCGGTAGAGCTTCACGGCATTGCGCGCCGGGGTGTAGCTGACGGTGATGCCGGCGAATTTCGGCGTGTCGGTGGTCAGGATCTGATTCAGCTTCGCCACGTCCCAGCGCCCGATGAGCTCGTACTGGACGCCGGAGGCGACCTTGACCGCCGCGGCCGGAGCAGCCGGTGTCGGCGCCGGTGCCGCCGGCTGGGCCCGAAGCGGCGCGGCGAGGGCGAGGGCCGTCGCGAGGGCGGCGACGAACGCGGACAGGCGGATCGAAAACGGCATGATGGCTCCCCAGCCGACCGGTATCGACGGGCCATGATGGTCCGCCGTCGCCCCGGCTCGCGCGCGATCCTGCATAGCGGCTGTAAAGATTTGGTGGCGCTCGCTGTCCGGGAGGCTCAGCCGCGCTCCGCCAGCACCCGTCCGACGGCGGCGCGCAGTTCCGGGATGCCGAGGCCCGTCTCGCTCGAGGTCAGGAGCACCTCGGGGAAGGCGGCCGGGCGACGCTTAATCTCGTCATAGGTCGCCTCCAGCATGAACTGCTGGTCGCTCTTCTTCAGCGCGTCGCCCTTGGTCAGCACGACCTGGTAGGACATCGCCGCCTTGTCGAGCGTCTCGAGGACGGCGTTGTCGACGTCCTTGAGTCCGTGGCGGGCGTCGATCAGCAGATAGACCCGCATCAGATTGGGCCGGCCACGCAAGTAGTTGTGGATCAGGTTGGTCCAGGCGGCGACCTTGGCACGCCCGACCGCGGCATAGCCGTATCCGGGCATGTCGACGATGGTCAGGCGCTCATCGGCGCCGACCTGCCGGAAGAAATTGAGCTGCTGGGTGCGCCCTGGCGTGTGCGAGGTCCGCGCCAGCGCATTGCGGCGCGTCACGGCGTTGATCAGGCTCGATTTGCCGACATTGGAGCGGCCGGCGAAGGCGATCTCCTGGCCGACCATCGGCGGCAGGTCGTCGATATGGGTCGAGGCCCAGACGAAGTCCCACGGGCCCTCGAAGAGCTTGCGTGCGGCCTCGATCTCGTCCTCGGTGAAGGGCGTCGTCATGCTGGTGGTCATGGCGTTACGCCTACACGGCCCGACGCAGCGCGTCGATGTCGGCGCCTGCAATCGCGGCGAGATTGCGGGCGATCTTGTCGGCCTCCCAGTCCCACCAGCGGATCGCCAGCAACTCCGTGACGACGTCGGCGGGAAAGCGCATCCGCATGGCGCGGCCGGGATTGCCAGCGACGACAGCATAGGGCGGCACGTCCTTCACCACCTGTGCGCGGGTGCCGATGATCGCCCCGTCGCCGATGGTGACGCCCGGCATGATCACCGCCTCCCGGCCAATCCAGACATCGTTGCCGATGGTCATGTCGCCGCGGCCGGGCCATTCTGCGCGTGGCGCGGCGCCCTCGACACCGAAGAGGGCGAAGGGATAGGTCGAGAAGCCGCCGGTCGGATGGTTGGCGCCGTTCATGACGAATTGTGCGCCCTGAGCGATCGCGACGAAGCGGCCGATCACCAGCCGGTCGCCGACATCCTCGAAATGGTAGCGCACGCAGCGGGCGACGAAATGCTCGGGGCCGCGGGAGTCGTCATAGTAGCTGTAGTCGCCGACCTCGATCAGCGGATGATCGACGATCGCCTTCAGGAAGGCGGTGCCCTTCCAGCCGGGGACGGGATGGCGCGTGAGGGGGTCTGGCAGCGGCATCGGCACCAAAGCGAAGGGCGGGGAAATCCCCGCCCTCGCCAGCTCACTTCTTGTTGCTGTTGGCCGGCTTGGCCGGGGCTGTGACGGGCGCCGGCTCGGGCTTCTTGCCGAACATCGCCTTGATGTTGTCGAAGAGCTCGATCTTCACCCCGTGCTTGCGCATGATGTAGCCCTGCTGCAGCACCGAGAGCAGGTTGTTCCAGCTCCAGTAGATCACCAGGCCGGCCGGGAACGAGCCGAGCAGGAAGGTGAAGAACACCGGCATCCAGGTGAACATCATCTTCTGGACCGGATCCGGCGGCTCCGGGTTCATCTTCATCTGCACGAACATCGTGATGCCCATGATGATCGGCCAAAGGCCGAGATGCAGGATCGCGGGCGGCGTGAAGGGCAGCAGGCCGAAGAGGTTGAACAGGTTCGTCGGGTCCGGCGCCGCCAGATCGCGGATCCAGCCGAAGAACGGCGCATGGCGCATCTCAATGGTGATGAACAGGATCTTGTAGAGCGCGAAGAAGATCGGGATCTGCACCAGCACCGGCCAGCAGCCCGCCAGCGGGTTGATCTTCTGCGTCTTGTACAGCTCCATCAGAGCCTGCTGCTGCTTCATCTTGTCGTCGGCGTAACGCTCGCGCAGCGCCAGCATTTCCGGCTGCAGCGCCTTCATCTTCGCCATCGAGGCGTAGGATTTGGACGCGAGCGGGAAGAAGATGCCCTTCAGGATCAGCGTGACGATCAGGATCGCGACGCCGAAGTTGCCGACATGCTTGAAGATCCAGTCGAGCAGGAAGAACATCGGCTTGGTGAAGAAGTAGAACCAGCCCCAGTCGATCATCAGGTCGAAGCGCTTGATGCCGAGATTGGTCTCGTAGCCGCTGATCGCGGCGACTTCCTTGGCGCCGGCGAAGAGGCGCGCCGTGCTGGTGGCGCTGGCGCCGGGGGCGACCGTCACGGCCTCCGACAGGAAGTCGGCCTGATAGGTGCGTGCCGCGCCGGTCTGCACGGAGGAGAAGCGGCCGTCATATTTGCGCGACTGGTCGGGCACGACCGCCGCGGCCCAGTATTTGTCGGTGATGCCGACAAAGCCGCCGACAGCGTCCTTCCAGACGCGGCCATTCGTGCCCGGCGAAAGCAGCGGCTCCTTGTCGACATGGTCATAGGTGAATTCCTGCAGGCCGTGATCGCCGACATAGCCGATCAGGCCTTCGTGCAGGACGTAGTAGCCCAACGTCGCGGGCCGGCCATGGCGCACGACCTGCGCATAGGGGAACAGGCTGACGGGCGCGGCGCCCTTGTTCTCGACCTCGTCGCGGATCTGGAACATGGCGTTGTCGTCGACCGTGACGACGCGGCGGAAGAGCAGGCCCTGGCCGTTGTCCCAGGTCAGGGTCAGCGGCTTGGCCGGCGTCAGCACCTGGGCGTCCGCCGTCCAGACGGTGGTCGCGTTCGGCAGCGAGACGGCGGCGCCCGGCGCGGCGACCCAGCCGAAATCGGAATAATAGCCGTTGGGACCGCCGAGCGGCGACAGCAGCACGATGATCGGGCTGTTGGGATCGACCGTCTCGCGATAGGCCTTGAGCGAGATGTCGTCGAGGCGCGCGCCGGTGAGTGCGAGGGAGCCGGCAATCTTCGGCGTGTCGATGCGCACGCGCGGGCTCTGGGCCAGGGCCTGGTCGCGGGTGAGAACCGCGCCCGTGGCAGGTGCGACGGCCGGCGCGGCGGTCTGGCCCGGCGCGGCACCGGGAACCGGTGCGGCACCCGGCGCGGGCACCGGGGCCGTCTGGCTCTGGGCCTGCTGGTTCTGCTGCGCGATCTGCTTCTGCTTCTCCATCTGCGGCACGCCGTAGAAGTACTGCCAGCCGAACAGCACGACCACGGAGAGCGTGATCGCGAGAAGCAGGTTGCGGTTGTCTTCTTTCATCATGATCGGGAACAGATCTCGCTGACGCCGCGTCGGGCTCGGGGGATTCAGTCGTTCTGGGGGCCGGGCGGGCGCTCGCCGCCCTTGCCCCGCGTCTTGCCCGCCGCGGGTCCCGGAGCCGGGCGCGGACGGCGCCCTTGGCCCTGCGGGCGGGCGCGCTCGATCGCAACCGACAGCTCGCCCACCAGCAGATCGAAGGGCGCCGTCAGCGTCTCCGGACGGGCGACGACGACGATGTCGCAGGGTCGCTGCGCCTGCGGGCCGAGGGCCTCCAGGGCGGCGGCGCGCAGGCGCCGCCGGATGCGGTTGCGGATGACGGCGTTGCCGGCCTTGCGGGAGGCGGTGAGCCCGAGGCGCAGGCCGTCCGGCGCCGGGCGGTCGTCCTCGGCGCGCTGCGGGCCGTCGAGGACCTGCACGGTGAAGGCGGACGAACGAAAACGGCGGCCTCGATCGGCCGCCGCCAGAAACTGCTTGCGTTGCGTCAGACGGGCGAGGCGCATGGCGATTGGCCAGTCTTCCGGAAAAAACGCTCGCGGATGCGGCGCGCGGTGATCACGCGCCGGAGGCTCAGGCCGAGAGCTTCTTGCGGCCGTGAGCGCGGCGGGCGGCGATGACCTTGCGGCCGCCGGCGGTCGCCATGCGGGCGCGGTAGCCGTGGCGGCGCTTGCGGACCAGCTTGCTGGGTTGATAGGTTCTTTTCATCGTCCGTCTCCGGGGCTCGTCGGCACAGTGGCCGCGGCTTTCCCAGTAGAAAGCGTGGCCGACCGAGCCTGCATGCGAAAGGTTCCGCGCCGCCCCGAGGGTTGCGCAAGTGGCGGGCTTATGACGGATGGCCCGGTTCAAGTCAATGCCGAAGGCGCCTGCTGCGGCGAAGACGCGCGCCGGTTTCGCCGGCTGTTCCGCCCGGCTTGCGCTCGCGGCCCCGATCACCGATATAGCGGGCGGGAGGTTGGCGAGGGACGTCTCACTCGCCAACCGGGTCAGGTCCGGAAGGAAGCAGCCCTAACGAGACCGAACGGGTCTTCGTCCAGCCTCCCACCTCCGTCGGCGGGCGCCCGGCGGCAAGGGTCGCGCCGCCGCCCTTCCGCAGCGCGGGCGGCACCCCGAAACGGGCGTTGACCCCCACGCGGCGAACCGCCAAACCAGACCGATGAGCGACGACACGACCGCAGCGCCTCCGGCCGACGAGCCGGGCTTCGCCGGCTTCGACCCGGCCCCTGCGCCCGTTCCGGCGAACGCCGCCTCGCCCTATCGCGTGCTCGCCCGCAAGTACCGCCCCGCCCATTTCGGCGACCTGATCGGCCAGGATGCGATGGTGCGGACCCTTACCAATGCCTTCGCCGCGGGGCGCATCCCGCAGGCCTGGATGCTGACCGGCGTGCGCGGCGTCGGCAAGACCACGACCGCGCGCATCCTGGCGCGCGCCCTCAACTACCAGACCGCCGATGGCGGTGGCGGGCCGACGACGAATCTCGAGACCTTCGGCGTCCACTGCAAGGAGATCATCGAGGGCCGGCATATCGACGTGCAGGAGATCGACGCGGCCTCCAACAACGGCGTCGACAACATCCGCCAGATCAACGACGCGGTGCGCTACGCTCCCGTTTCGGCGCGCTACAAGGTCTATATCGTCGACGAGGTGCACATGCTCTCGACGGGGGCCTTCAACGCCTTCCTGAAGACGCTGGAGGAGCCGCCGCCGCATGCGCGCTTCATCTTCGCGACGACGGAGATCCGCAAGGTCCCGGTGACCGTGCTGTCGCGCTGCCAGCGCTTCGACCTGCGCCGCGTCGATGCGAGCCTCTTGGTCTCGCATCTCGCCGGCATCTGCCGGACCGAGAACGTCTCGGCCGAGGAGGAGGCGCTCGCCGCGATCGCCCGCGCCGCCGAAGGCTCGGTGCGCGACTCGCTGTCCATTCTCGACCAGGCGATCGCCCATGCCGCGGGCACGATCACGCTGGACGATGTCCGCTCCATGCTCGGCCTCGCCGACCGGGCGCGCGTCATCGACCTGTTCGAGGCGGTGATGAAGGGCGACATCGCTACAGCGCTGGGCGAATTGCGGGCCCAATACGACGCCGGCGCGGACCCGGCGGTTGTGCTGTCCGACCTCGCCGAATTCACCCATCTGGTGACACGCCTCAAGCTCGTGCCCGACGCCGTGAAGGACAACAGCCTGGCCCAGGCGGAGCGCGTGCGCGGCGGCGATTTCGCCCAGCGCCTGTCGATCCGCATCCTCGCCCGGACTTGGCAGATGCTGCTCAAGGGCCTCAACGAGGTGAAGCAGGCCGACCGACCGATCATGGCCGCCGAGATGGTGCTGGTGCGGCTGGCGCACGCCGCCGACCTGCCGACCCCGGACGAGGCTTTGCGGATGCTGCGCGACGGCTCGGGCGCCGTGGGCGGCCAGGCGACCTCCTCCGCCCCGCGCCCGCCCTCGGGCGGCGGCAACACGGCCCTCGCCGCCCGGCCTATCCTCGCCAGCGCCAATCCGGCGCCGGTGATGGCGCCCGCCCCGCGCGCCCAGGCCCTGCCGGCCGTCAGCGTGGCCTCGCTGGAGGACGTCGTTGCGCTCGCCTCGCAGCATCGCGACATCACGCTGAAGCTGGCGCTGGAGCGCGACGTGCGCCCGGTCCGCTTCGAGCAGGGGCGGATCGAATTCGCGCTGGCGAACGGCAGCTCGCGCACGCTCGCGACGGATCTCTCGCGGCGGCTGAAGGAATGGACCGGCCAGACCTGGATGGTCGCGGTGGTCAATGCCGAGGGTGGCGCGACGCTGCGTGAGCAGGCCGAGGCCGCCAAGGGCCAGCGCGAAAGCGACGCCGCCTCGCACCCGGCCGTCAAGGCGGTGCTGGAACGGTTCCCGGGCGCGCGCATCGTCGATGTGCGCGATCCGCGTGCGGCCGAGCCCGACAGCGCGGCGACGGGCGCGCCGGCCGACGAGTATCTGCCCGACGGGGAGCCGCTCTTCGACGATGCGGAGCCCGATTTCGACGGCATCGATTTCTGACGGAGGAGTTTTCGCGATGCGCGACATCATGGGCCTGATGAAGCAGGCGCAGGAGATGCAGCAGAAGATGGCCAATGTGCAGGCCGAGCTTGACACCATCGAGGTCGAGGGCGCGGCCGGCGGCGGCATGGTCACTGTGACGATGACGGCCAAGGGCGCGGTCAAGGCAGTCAAGATCGACCCCTCCCTGATGGTCGCGGATGAGCGCGAGATTCTCGAGGATCTGGTCGTGGCTGCCTGCGGCGATGCCCGCACCCGCGCCGAGCGGGTGATGCAGGAGCGCATGTCCGAGATCACGAAGGGCCTGCCGATCCCGCCCGGCATGAAGCTGTTTTGACCTCGGCCTGTCATTCCGGGGCTTCGCACAGCGAAGAACCCGGAACCCACGACCGGGTCGATACCATCTCCGTCGAAAAGGCATGGCTCGCCCGGTCTTGGGTTCCGGGTTCGGCCTTCGGCCGCCCCGGAATGACAGGGTAGAACCATGTCCCGCGCCATCGCCGGTCCCGAGATCGAGCGGCTGATCCAGCTGCTCGCCAAGCTGCCGGGCTTAGGGCCCCGTTCGGCCCGGCGCGCCGCGCTGCATCTGGTGAAGAAGCGCGAGGCGCTGCTCGGCCCGCTCGCGGAGGCGATGGCCGTGGCGCGCGAGCGGATCGTGGTCTGCTCGACCTGCGGCAATGTCGACACCAGCGACCCTTGCGGGCTCTGCCGCGATCCGCGCCGCGACGAAGGGCTGATCGTCGTCGTCGCCGACATTTCCGATCTCTGGGCGCTGGAGCGCTCCGGCGCGGTTCCGGGGCGCTATCATGTGCTGGGCGGCGTGCTCTCGGCGCTGGACGGGGTCCGGCCCGAGCATCTCTCGCTCGACGCGCTGGTGGCGCGCGCCTCGAATCCGGTGGTGAAGGAGGTCATCCTGGCGCTGAGCGCCACGGTCGACGGCCAGACCACGGCGCATTTCATCACCGATCTGCTAGCGCATCTGCCGCTCAAGGTGACCAGGCTCGCCCATGGCGTGCCCGTCGGCGGCGAGCTCGACTATCTCGACGACGGCACGCTGGCTGCCGCGATCCGCCAGCGCACCGGCTTCTGACGGCAGGCCGCGGTCAGAACTTGTAGGCGACGCTGGCGCGCAGGGTGTGGAAGGTCGGCTCCTGCCGGACCGTCAGCCCCAGCAGCGGGCCGCGCGCCGTCTGACCGACCTTGCCGAAATCGCTGTAGCGGTATTCGGCGCCGAGGATCACGCTGTCCGTATAGGCGAAGGACACGCCCGCGCCGGCCGTCCAGCCGGTCCGCGACCGGTCGAGGCTCTCGGGCGCGGCGCCGGCCGCTCCGGCGAGGTGGTAGCTGAATTCGGTGAAGGCCGCGCCGCCGGTGGCGTAGATCATGAACCGGTCGAGCGCGAAGCCGGCGCGCCCGCGTAGCGACCCCTGCCAATCGGGCGTGATCCGCGCCGAGATGCCCGGCGCGACCAGCGTCTCGCCGCCATCGAGCGCCTCGATGTCGCCCTCGATGCCGAAGACGAGGCTGCCCACCTGATAGTTGAAGCCGGCATGGCCTCCGCCGAGCGCGGCATCCGAGCTCTGGCGGAAGGCCGCGCCGTTGAAGGCCCGGCCGAGCGTGTCTGACAGGGTCGTCTTCTCCTGGCTCCAGGCGTAGCCGCCCTGAACGCCGAGATAGATGCCGGTCCAGGAATAGAAGGAGGGCAGCGCCGGGGCCGGCGGCAGTTTCCGGGACGAGGGCATGTCGGCCGCCAGAGCGGGAGAGAGCACCAGCCAGGCGCCGCACAGGGCGGCCACGCCGGCGAGAGCCGCTTTCTGGTGCATCGTCATCGCAGCCTCAACGCGTTTACGAAACGGGAACAGGCCGCGGGGCGAGCGGCTGTCTCGACGATCAGAAAGCATTAAGGTTAACGAGCGGCTAACTCCGGGCGGGTTGGCAGTCCCGGAACCTTCGCGCCGGCCCGCCGTTGCTAGGCGGTGCTGCCGCGAGACCATGCGGCAGTGGAGCGTCCTGCATGTCCCTTCTGAAACGGATCACGGGTGCAGCCGGAGCCGGCGTGGTGCTGGGCTATGCGGCCGAGGCCGTGTCGCGCCGACTGTCGCGCGGCAACCGGGAGGCCGCGCGAGGCCGCATGGCCCGGGTGCCGTGGCAGATGACCTGGCTCGGCTGGAAGGACGTGATGCTGCGCTTCGCGACCAATATCGCGGACAACCGGATCAGCTCGCTCGCAGGCGCGGTCGCCTTCTTCACCTTGCTGTCGATGGTGCCGGCCCTCTCGCTGCTGGTCACGATCTACCGCTATCTCACCGACCCCGCGACGATCGCCGAGCAGCTGGACGCCGTGACGACAGTGTTCCCGCAGGCTGCCCGCGAGCTCATTCACGAGCAGGCGATGCGCCTCGCCGGCCAGAATGTCGAGGCGCTGTCCCTGACCTTCCTGATCAGCTTCGCGGTTGCAGCCTGGTCCGCCAATGCGGCGGTGAAGGCCGTTTTCGACGCGCTCAACATCATCTATCGCGAGCAGGAAAAGCGCAGCTTCATCAAGCTCAACCTCATCTCGCTGGCGACCACCATCAGCGGCGTCGTCCTGCTGGTGGCCGCGCTCACCGTCATCGCCAGCCTTCCCGTCGTGACGGCACTGTTTCCCTTCGCCTTCGAGCTGGAGCGGCTGATCCGGCTGGTGCGCTGGCCCGCCTTCTTCCTGATGGCGACGCTCGCCATCGCGGCGCTCTACTGGATCGGCCCCAGCCGCGAACGGGCCCGCTTCGTCTGGGTGATGCCAGGCGCGGTCGCGGCCGCCCTGCTCTGGGCCGGCGCCTCCTGGGCCTTCTCCTGGTATGTCGGCACGCTCGGCAACTACACGGCGACCTATGGCTCGCTCGCGACCATCGTCGTGTTCATGACCTGGCTCTGGCTCTCGGCGATGATCGTGCTGGCCGGCGCCGAGTTCAACGCCGAGCTCGAGCACCAGACCGCGCACGACACCACGACCGGCGCGCCGAAGCCCATGGGACTGCGCGGCGCCAGGATGGCGGACACGATCGGCCCGCCCGCAGCCGGATAGGCCACCGCCGTCCGCCTTCCTTGTTTTTTCCTCCGCCGGCGCCCGCCGCCGGACACGGAGTGTCACGCCATGCTCGATCCCGAAAGCACCCGCCACGAAGACCTGCGCAGCGGAGCCAGCCCCTGGCTCTCCGGCCCGCCCCGGCCCGCCAGCATCGGCCTCGACTCGGATACACGCTGCGACGTCGCGATCATCGGCGGCGGCATCACGGGGGCGCTGGCGGCCGAGCATCTGACCGGCCTCGGCCATGATGTGATCCTCGTCGATCGCGAGCGCGAGGGCTTCGGCAGCACGGCGGCCAGCACCGCGATGCTGCAATGGGAGATCGACCTGCCGTTGCGCCGGCTGGCCGAACTCTACGGTTTCGAGAAGGCGGCCGATGTCTACCGGCGCAGCTTCAAGGCGGTGGAGGGCCTGATCGAGAGCGTCGCCACGCTCGGGCTGGGCAGCGCGTTCCACCCGCGCGATACGGTCTACCTGGCCGCCGGCGACGTCGGCCCGCCCGAGCTGCGCGAGGAGTGTGCCCTGCGGGTGAAGGCCGGCCTGCCGGGGCAGCTGCTGGATCACACCACCTTGCTCAGCCATTACGGCTTCGACCGGGCCGCCGCGATCGTCTCGCCCGGCTCGGCCGAAGGCGATCCGCTCAGTCTCTGCCATGCGCTGCTGCATGTGGCGGCCCAGCGCGGCGCGCGGCTGGTGCGCGGCGAGGCGGTCGCCTTCGACACGACCGCGGGCAGCGCCACGGTGCAGCTTTCCTGCGGCCGCACCATCGAGGCCGGGCATGTCGTGCTGGCAACGGGCTATGTCATGCCAGACTGCGTGCACAGCGAGCTTCACCGCGTCGCCTCCAGCTGGGCGATCGCGACCCTGCCGCAGGCAAGCGAGGTCCTGTGGCCCGGCCCCGCGCTCGTCTGGGAAGCGTCCGAGGACTACATCTACTGCCGCACCACGGTCGACGGGCGCATCATCATCGGCGGCGAGGACGAGGACGACGACGATCCGGAGCACCGCAAGGCGGCCGGGCCGCAAAAGACGGCCGCGCTGCTCGCCAAGCTGCAGGCGCTGGTGCCCGGAGCGGCCCCGACGCTCGGCCATGCCTGGTCCGGCGCCTTCGGCCAGACGGAGGACGGGCTGCCGCTGATCGGGCGCGTTCCCGGCCATCCCCGGCTGCTCGCTGCCTATGGCTATGGCGGCAACGGCATCACCTTCAGCTATCTCGCCTCGCGCTTGATGGGAGCACTGATCGGCGGCGTCGAGGCCCCCTGGTTCAGCCATTTCGCGATCGACCGGCCCGACCCCGCGCGCCGCTGATGGGTCTGGTTGCGACACTGCAATACAAGGCTTGCAGCGTCGGGAGCAGACAAGCCGCGCCCGAGGCGCCATGTCTCGACCGGCGGCCTATCGGCCGCGATGCGAGAAGGAGGCTGCCATGGCAGCGGTCGCTGATCTGTCGAGACCCACCCTGGAGGCGCTGCAGGCTCCCTATCACATCGGCACGGTGACGCTGCGCGTCAGCGATCTGGCGGGGCTCACGGCGTTCTACCGCGACAGCATCGGGCTGCAGGTGATCGCGGAGACGGCCGAGGCAACCGATCTCGGCGTCGATGGCGCGGTGCTGGTGCGGCTCGAACGCGGCGCCATACGGCCGGCCTCGGCGGCGGGCCTGTTTCATCTCGCCATCCTGCTGCCCTCGCGCGCCGATCTGGCGGACTGGCTTGCGCACGCCGCCACGATCCGGCTGCAGCTGGAAGGCGCCTCCGATCATCTCGTCAGCGAAGCGATCTATCTGTCGGATCCTGAAGGCAACGGCATCGAGATCTATCGCGACCGGCCACGGGCCGACTGGCCGCGGCGCGGCGGTGCAATCCAGATGGCGACACAGCGGCTCGACCTGCAGGCGCTGCTGGCCGAGGCGCGGCCGGGACGCTATGGCGGCATGCCGTCCGGCACCCGCATGGGACACATCCATCTTCGCGTCGGTGACACGGCCGCGGCGGAGGCTTTCTATGCGGGCGCGCTCGGCTTCGAGCTGATGGTCCGCTATCCCGGCGCCAGCTTCCTGGCGAGCGGCGGCTATCACCACCACATCGCCGGCAATGTTTGGAACAGCCGTGGCGCGGGGCCACGCCAGCCAGGCGAGGCCGGGCTTGCCGCCTTCGAGATCGTCGCCCGCGACACGGCCGATTTCGACGCGATGCGCGGGCGCCTCCTCTCAGCCGGGGGACGCGAAGCCGAAGCGGGAACTGTCGCGACAATCGACGACCCCTGGGGTAACCGGCTGGTGCTGGTCGCGGCACAGGGCTGAAAACGCGAAAAAGCCGCCGGAAACCGGCGGCTCCACCCTTCATGCCAGTCGGTGTCCGTTCAGCCCTTGGCGGGCTGGGCTACCGCGGCTGTGACGAAGCTGGTGATTTCGCGCGTCGAGAAGGGTTTGCGCAGAAAACGGACCTTGCGCAGCATCTCGGGGACGTCGCTCGGCGTCGAGCCCGAAACGAAGGCAAAGGGCGTGCCCTTCTGCAGAAGGTTGGCGGCAACGTCGAAGGTCTTGCCGCCGACCACATCGATGTCGAGCAGCGCGCAGGAGATCTTGGCCGCCGTCGCCGCCCGCTGGGCCTGCGACACGGAGTCCACGACGATCAATTCTGCGGCCGGGCCGAATTGCTCGGCCACGGCGGTTTCGATGTCCATCGCAATGAACGGATCATCTTCGACAATCAGGATGCGGATATCAGACATGGACGACCGCTTCCTCCCTTACTCTGCCAACGCTGACGTTACACGAACGACAACGGAATCGCGCTGGCTAATGTTCCGGGATTCCACCCATCCGTCCTCGGGTTGCGCGCCGATCGGCTCAATTTGAGCGTTTACGGTTAGCAAATCGTAACCGCACCAGGCTTGCGATCAGCGTCGGCGGCCGGGGCGGACGAGCGAGAGCTCGAAGCCGGTGACGCCGACCGCGACATTGATGCCGCGTGCGCCCTGGAGCGAGAGCGGCTGCAGCGTCACCTCATTGTTGTTGCCGCCGACCAGCAGATTGGCGCTGCCACCGACGCCGGCCGAGGCGCCCGCGGTGGCGCCCGCATAACGGCCCGCGAGCACGCCAAGCGGGGCGCGGGCATAGGGGCCGTAGACGCGCCAAGACATGGTGCTTGCGCGCATCCGGCCGAGGTCGAGCCCGAAGTTCCGCACGACGCCGGTATAGCGCTGCACCGGGCCGCGACGGGGCGTGAAGGTGCAATTCATCGGCCGCTGGGAGGTGACGACGAGGCCGAGCCCCGCTCCGACATTGCAGGCCAGGCGCCCTGCCGGCGGGCCGGACTGCGCGGCCGCAGGAAGGCTCGAAACCACAAGGGCACATGCGGCGACACAAGCAGCGGAGGCCGCCTTGGCAAAAGTGATCATCGAGAAGCTCCTGACATGAAGATGTCCCCCAAACGCCCCACGGCCGGCACAGTTCCGCGCAAGCTGGAACTGGTCAACTCCTGCGGCGTTCCAACGAGCACGAAGCTGAAAGGTTGCACAGCGTGAACCAGCCCCGGCCCGCTCTCTTTCCCTGGTGGCGCGGCGGCGCATCCGGCGCGCAGCCCCCCTTCTGGGAACTCGAATCTCTGCTGCTGCTCGGTTTTGCGCGCGACGCCGCCCTGCAGCGGATCGCCGCCCGACGCGCCCTGACCGATCGGGGCGTCATGGCCGACAGATCGCGGAGCTTTCTCGATCTGACGCGCGCGCACGACGCGGCCCATGGCTGAGAAGAACCACTGCGGCCCCTGACGCTACTGGCAGAAGCGGCTGGACGCGCGCCGCGGCTGGATATCGACGTGGAGATGATCCTGATGGGTGGGGTCCGAGCCCGGGCCGAGCGCGGTCAGGAAGGCACCGCAGGCCGAATGCCGCAACCCGGTGAAGAAGGCCTCATGGCCTCCTGGCTTCGCCATCTCAACGGAAAGCCGTTCTGTCCCCGATCCGATGCCGATGGCGAAAACATCGAGGGCCCGACCAGTGGCATGCTCGCTCAGGGGCCCCTCTGACCGACGGTTGCGACGTCGGCATTCATGGCCACCCCCGACGCGTAAAGCTGAGAGATCCAGGCCGTAATGTCCGCGGGCGAGAGGCTGCAGGCTTGTCTCGACCCAGGTCGCGACCGTTGTTGCCATGTCGCAGGCCAATGTCACCGGCGGCTGAAGGTCGACCTTGCGGCGTTCGCCCTGCCTGCCGACGCGGATCGACAGGGCGGAAATCTCGATGGGCTCGACGACGGTGCATCCGGCCTCCACGGCTGGCAGCGCGACGGCCCTCAGATCAGGGCCGTAACGCTCGCGCAGCGATGCCAGGCAGGTTGGAGCGGGAGCAGGGGCCGGCGTCGCCGCGGCGTCAGACGGTAAAGGTCGCGGCGACGGACTTTCGCGCGCCGGATTCGGTGGTGCCGTGCGAGGCCACTCAGCCGGCCGCGGCGGCGGAAGCGTCTGACCGCTAGAGTCCTGCACCTCCACCAGTGCCATCAGCAGGACAAGGGCGGCCGAACGACCCATCGACCTGGCGAGCGCGGGCCCGCAGCCTCCACCGCCCTTGTGTCTTCGGAGCCGGATCGCGCTGCTCGTCAGATGTCGAGCGCCGCGGCACTGGCGATGGCGAGGGCCGTGAGACCCGCCATCACCAGTGACAGCACCTCGCCCATGATCGAGCCATCGGGTAGGACGCCCCCGAACAGCGCCAAGCCTGCCGATGCGGCACCGATCAGCGCCGCGACGAAGGTCATCGTCATGACACGTACTCCCAGGGCGAGCGGCCGATCCGTTTCGCCTCGCGGGAGAACGTCGCGGAAGCGCGCTTGTTCCGCGCCTGCGCCGATGGGAGCCGCCAGAAAACAGGGGACCCGCGACGTCTTCGCGTCGCGGGTCTCCTGGATACGACCGGGATGCGCTGAATTAAGCCGCCTTGCGGCCCGCCCGGCGGTCGAAGAACAGCGCCTGGCTGATCGCGGCCTTCACGGCTTCCGGCTGGAAGGGCTTGGTGATCAGGAAGGCCGGCTCCGGACGATCGCCGGTGAGCAGGCGCTCCGGATAGGCCGTGATGAAGATCACGGGCACGTCGATCGTGGACAGGATCTCGTTGACCGCGTCGAGGCCGGAGCTGCCATCGGCGAGCTGGATGTCGGCGAGAACGAGGCCAGGGCGCTTCTTTGCGACCAGCGCGATCGCCTCGCGCTGCGTGCGCGCAACGCCGGTGACGGTATGGCCAAGCTCCTCCACCATGGTCTCGATGTCGAGAGCGATGATGGGCTCATCCTCGATGATCAGCACGTCGGTGGCGACCTGTTCGGCGATCTCCTGACCGGCCGTCTGCACCAAGGCGGCAGCGTCGGCCGACGAGACGCCCATGATCGCGCCGACCTCGTCGATCGAGAAGCCCTCGACCGTGCGCAGCAGGAACGCCTGGCGCGGACGCGGGGTCAGCGCCTCGAGGTTGCGCTCGACGGCGTTGGGGTTCAGCGTGACGGGCGCCGTCGGGTCAGCGGTGTTGAGACCGACCGACGACCACAGCTTGAGGAAGGTGCGATAGAGGCCGATGCGGGGATTGAGATCGCGCGGGAAAGAGGCGGGATCGAGCACGAGCGCCTCGAGCATCGCGACGACATAGGCATCGCCGCCCGTCTGCGTACCGGTCAAGGCGCGGGCGAATCGGCGCAGGTAAGGCAGATGCGGCGCAATTTCCTTGGCGATCGACATAGAGATATCCCCATTAAAACAGGCCGGAAATGAGCACTCAGGCCACTGCAATGACAAGCGATTTATTTTTCAAAATGAGGGGAACCTTTTGCCGCAACACCTGTTAAACGGGACTATCCGTGTCGGAATTCGCCGCGAGGGGGCATCCGACTGACGTTGTCGAGAGGTCGGGACCGGCTGGAAAAGCCGGCCCGGTATTCGCACGAGGGCCGATATGAGCGATGTGAATTCAGCCATGGCCGCGCCGGAGGACGGTGCGGACAGCGAGGTCGAGGTCATGCTTGACCCCAGGGTGCAGGAATCCATCGGACGATCGCTCAAGGCCCATTACGACGACATCGTTAACGCGCCCGTCCCTGACAAGTTTCTGGTGCTGCTCGCTCAGCTCGAGGCAACCGAACGTCGCGCTGACGGAGCATCGACCGATGAGCTCAACTGAATTCAAGGACGGGCTGATCAAGGAGATCCCGAATCTGCGAGCCTTCGCCGCTTCGCTGTCGGGTTCGATCCAGCTCGCCGACGATCTGGTGCAGGATACGCTGCTCAAGGCCTGGGGCAATTCGGAGAAGTTCGAGCCCGGCACCAGCCTGCGGGCCTGGCTCTTCACTATCCTGCGCAACACCTACTACTCTCTTTACCGCAAGCGCGGCCGCGAGGTGCAGGACAGCGAAGGCACCTATGCCGAGCGCATGGCGACCCATGGCAACCAGGAAAGCCATCTCGATCTCGCCGATTTCCGCAAGGCGCTGGCCAAGCTCCCCGAGGAGCAGCGCGAAGTCCTGATCATGGTGGGCGCGACCGGGCTCTCCTATGAGGAGACAGCCGAAATCTGCGGTGTTGCGATCGGGACCATCAAGAGTCGTGTGAACCGCGCCCGCACGAAGCTGGCCGAGCTTTTGTCCATTGGCAGCCTCGACGACCTCGGGCCTGACCGGCAAAGCGCCGCCGCGATTCAAAGGGTCGGTTCCGAAATCGTCGGGCCCTGATGCGCCTCGCGCGCTTCCCCACCGTCCGGGGGCGGTTGCTCGCCCTGCTGGTTGCGATCGCATTTCCGATCGCCTGCCTGACGGCGCTTGCGGCGCTCACCACCTACAACACGGTCATTGCCGCGATCGAGATCGCGCAGGCGCGCACGGCGGACGATTTCGCCGTGCGCACACGGGTCTGGCATCGGGGCGCGCTGCGCGTACTTCTGAGTTCGGGGGAGCTCATCGCGACCTCTGACGCGACGGCGGAGACGTGTGGCGCCGAATCGCGACGCATGCTCGACCGGATCCCAGGCTATCTGGCTGTCCTCTACAGACTGGCCGATGGCCGGACCTGCTTTGCGGCGACGGACCCCGCGCTGACCGAGACCCGCATGACCGAGATCGCGGCAGGGCTGACCCGGATGCCGCGGTCGGTGTCACGTTCGAATATCCAGCTTCCCCCGGCCCGATTCGACAAGGTGCGGATCGGCGGCAGCGATCACCTCGTCACGCAGGTCGCTCTCGACGGCGATCCGGTCCTGCGTGACGCGCTGCTCCTCGCCGATCCGGACTTGCTCGATCAGGTTTTCGAACTCGGCGGCGCCAGCGATGGCGTCAACGTCGCGCTGATCTCGGGAAAAGACACGGTGGTGATGCATCGTGGAGAGGGACGGCAGGACGATCTGTCCTGGCTGCCTGACGAAAGCACCTTCCCGACCGACGGGCGCCGCTGGGAAGCCCGCAGCCGCGCCGGTCACAAGCGGTCCTATGCCGCGCGTCTGGTCTCGGCGCCCGATCTCTATGTGATCGCGAGCTTCAGCAACGCCCCGGAGCGAGCAGCCCGGATGCAGTTCCTGGCGCTGCTCGTGGCGCCGATCCTGACCCTGATCCTGCTCTGCCTCGTCTATCTGCGCGCCATCGACCAGCATTGCGTCAAATGGCTGCGAGGCATCGAGGCGGCGGCCCGGGCCCGCTCGGGCCAGCCCAATGTCCGAGCCGTCATCGCGGATGACATGCCGAGCGATATCCGCAGCGTGGCGGAGGCTTTCAACACCATGGTCGAGGAACAGGAGGTCCGCCAGCGGCGCCTCCAGACGGCCCTCGACGACAACCGCTTCCTGGTTCGCGAACTGCATCACCGGGTGAAGAACAGCCTCCAGGTGGTGCAGAGCTATATCGGCCTCAAGAAGCGCGACTATCGCGACGAGGCGCGGCTGGCGCTTGCGGACGCCGAGACGCGGGTTCACGTGCTCTCGGCCGCCTATCGCTTCACCCTCGCCGATGGCGAGATGCAGCCGGTGCGCGTCGACCTCTTCATCGAGGATGTGGTGACGATGATCACCAATCTGGTGCGCAACCGCGACCAGTGGGTCAGCAGCCGGCTCGAAACAGAGGCGACGCTCTCGGTCGACCGGATCATCCCGCTCGGCTTTCTGCTGGTGGACATCGCCTCGCGGGTGCTGCGCAGCACGCCGGGTGTCAGCCTGACGATCAACGTGCGGGATATCGATGCGACGACGCTGGAAGTCGCGCTCGAGGCCGACCGGACGATCCCGGTCAGCGAGCCGCCGAAGATGTTCGCGGGGCTCGTCGCGCAGATCGAGGCGGTGCAGGTCGAGAAACCCGAGGGGCGCAGCCTCGGCAGCTGGCGCATCAGCCACGGGGCGTGACGACGCGCCCGGCCTGCTCAGGCCGGGCGGTCCACGGTCTCGATCGTGACGCCGACGCCGAGGCCGAGGAACGAACCGGTCAGGCCTGTGAAACTGCCCGCGACCGGAGATGCGTCCTCCGGGACGCGTGCGACGGCGACGCGAAGCAGCTGCCGGTCGGCGACAAGATCGTTGGTGGGGTCGAACTCGACCCAACCGTCGCCGGGAATGAAGACGTCAGCCCAGGCATGGGTCAGGCCCACTGTGGAGACGAGCCCGGCAGCGTCGGGCGTGCGGTCGTGGATGTAGCCGGTGACGAAGCGGGCTGCCAAGCCCATGCGACGCGCCAGCTCGATGAAGAGCCAGGCATAGTCCCGGCAGGAGCCGGCCTGCTGGCGCAGCGTGTCGGCCGGATGCTGGGTGCCCTCGTCATAGCGCACCGCATAGCTCAAGCCGGCATGGATGGCATGGGCAAGGTCGCGCAGCAGATGGCCCGAACCCTGGCCGATGCGGGCGCGAAAATCCGTCAGCCAGTGATCGAGCACGCCGTCGGGGTCAGCGGCCGCGAGATCGAGATAGGGCTGGAGCACCGCGCGCTCGCCTTCCGAATAGACGACCCCGGTCACGGCGGCGGAGGGCTCGATCTCGGTGCGCGGCAAGGCGGAGCCGAAGCGCTGCACCACCAGTTCGCTGACGATGTCCAGCGTGTCGGCCGGCTCGTCGAAATTCGCGATGGCGACCGAGTTGCCATAGGCGTCGTGCATCCAGCGGAGCCGGGCGCGCGGCGAGATCGTGAGAGCGGTATCGACGACGCGCAGATCAAAACTGTCGCGCGGCCGCAGCATCAGGCGGTGCGGCCCGAACTGAACCGGGCCGCCATAGCGATAGGTCGTTGAATGCCGGATGCGCAGATACATGGCGAGCCTGCTGGTTCGACGCCGTTTCCAAAAAACAAGCCGCCCGAGGGCGGCTTTGAGTGGGGGCACGAGGGATGTGCCTGTCTTGGAACCCGGCTCGACGCAGAATGTTCCGCGGCGCCGGATGGATTTCTGCTTAACGCAACACACGCAACTCGCTGCGCTGAACCTGCGCCTGCTGAGTGCCGCCGATGGCGCGCTTGGTCACGCCGACGGTTCGCTGCGAGGGATCGACGGCGGCGAAGCGGGTATCGGTCGGAAGCTGACGCTCGATCTTCATCTGCGCGATGGCCGAGGAGCTGTCGGGATTCGTCTCCTGGAAGCCGGAGCCCATGGTGAGGGCGCCGACGCCCATGGCCATGAAGCCGAAGAACAGGCCTGCGCGCCGAATGGGGGCAAAGCTGTTGGTCAACATCTGTCTCTCCCGACGCCAGCGCCGACAACAACTGTCGGCTTCCGGGAAGTTAACGTGAGGATGTCAGGCCGGTTCCATCGGCCTGCCTCTAGGGTCATGCCTGCCGATCACATCGGCGCGAGGCAGCTCCGTCAGCCAACCTCGTCATTGGCGGCGTCGCGCGCTCTGAACAGCCGCCACAACGACTTGCCGAGGCGCCGCGACGTCATATGGGCGCCGGCCCGGCGCTTCTCCAGCGTGATCTTGCGATCGTGGAAATCCTCGAGCCCCGGCCGATGGCCGACGCTGATCAGCGTGGCATGGCCAAGCTCGGCCTCGAACAGGCCGAGCAGGTGGTTCTGGCTGTCCTCGTCGAGGGCGGACGTGGCCTCGTCCATGATGATGATGTCGGGCCTGCGGATGACGAGCCGCGCGAAGGCGATGCGCTGGCGCTCGCCGCCGGAGAGGATACGCTCCCATTTGTCGTCGTCGTCGAGACGACGAGCGAGATAGCCCAGTCCGCAGCGCCGCAGCGCCGCGACCAGCACCTCGTCCGGCACGGGATTGTCGGCCTCGGGATAGAGCAGCACGGTGCGCAGATCGCCCATCGGCAAATAGGGTTTCTGCGGAACGAAGGCGATCGACTTGCCCCGGGGGACGGCGATCGAGCCTGAGCCCCAGGGCCACAGACCCGCGAGCGCGCGGATGAGCGTGCTCTTGCCCGTGCCGCTCTCGCCGACGATCAGCACCTTCTCGCCGAGGCCGATCACGACCGAAGCGTCGGTGATCACCGCGCGGCCGTTGCTGTGGGCGATGGAAAGGCGATCGAGATGGATGGCGCCGTCGTCGCTCTCCTGGAGCGAGATCTGGGTGTCGCCTTCCATGACCGTTCCGATATCGACGCCTTCCAGCGCCTCCTGCAATTCATCGACGCGGGTGACGGAGGCGAACCATTCCGCGAGCCGGACAAAATTATCGACGAACCAGATGAGCGCCGCCTGGACGGCGCTGAAAGCCGCCACGACCTGCATCACAGCGCCCAGCGTCACATCACCCGAGAGATATTTGGGTGCGATCAGCAGCAGGGGCACAATCGGGAAGAGGGCTCCGTTGGTGTTGAGAACGAGCGCGATGACGCCCTGCTGGCGAATGACGCGCAGCCATGCTGCGACGACGCGCCCATAGCTCTCGCCGACCGCATCGCGCTCGTCGGAATCGCCGCGGATCAGCGCGATGCTTTCGGCATTTTCGCGCAGCCGCGTCATTTCCGCCCGGAACAGCGCCTCCATCTCGTTTTTGGCGGCGATCCGGCCGACCAGGGGCCGACCGGTGACATAGGCCGCGAGAGAGGCCACGACGGCGTAGCCTATGGCCGCGAGCGCCATGTAGCTCGGGATCTCGAACGCGACTCCGCCCAGGGTGAAGCGCGCCGAGCCGGCGACGTGCCAAAGAATGGCAGCGAAGGTCGCGGCCGTGACGAAGGCGCTGATCAGCCCGATGGCGAACTCGACCAGAGGCTCGATGGCGAGACGGACATCCTCGGCAATGCGGTATTCCGGCGCCGCCTGCTCGCGCGCGACGAACTGAAGCCGGTAATAGCGCTGATCGGCGATCCACCAGCCCGCCAGACGGCGGGTAAGGTATTCGCGCCAGCGCATCTGCAGCAACATCCGGCTGATCACCAGCCCGGACAGCGTGAGCGCCGAAACGCCGACCAGCAGCGGCAACCAGGCTGCGATCTGCCAGGCCGCCCCGGCATCGCGCTTTTCCAGCGCGTCGAAAAACAGCCGGTTCCAGGTGTTGACGCCGACAGCGGTGGCGAGCTGGGCCGCGACGAAGACAAGAACGGTGAAGGTCAGGGTCCAGGCGCGCAGACGCGTCGGTCCGCTCCAGAAGGGCAACGCGAGGCCAAAGAAGCGGCGCATGCGCGACCGTTCGGAGGGGCGCGGCAGATCAGTCATTTCAGCGTCTTTCGGGAGTGAAGCAGCCGTCGCTTGCCCTTCCGCGCCGGCACGTCCTGTCTTGTCGCCCGCTGCGCGGGCGTAGGCCTTCCCTAACGTCCATACGTCATCGCGGTTCCCCTTGGTGATGACGGGGGCGCGTGAGTTCACCTCCCGCCGCCGGCTTGCTATGAGGGATGCGGAGTGCCCGTGCCGCCGCTCCGGGAGATCGAAGGGGACGATGACGGACAGCGCCTATCCCAATGGCCGAAACGGCGTGCCCTGTCTGGCCTGTCCACTGCGGCTGAAGCCGGCCTTCAAGGACAAGACCGACGAGGAGATCCGCTTCATCCAGGCGATCAAGACCGAGCATCGCCATCTGCCGGCCGGGTCCGACATCATCCATCCGGGACAGCAGGACGCGGAACTCTACACGCTCTTCTCGGGCTGGGCCTTCCGCTACCAGCTTCTGCCCGACGGGCGCCGACAGATCCTGAACTTCCTGCTGCCGGGCGATCTCGTCGGCCTGCAGGCGTCCCTTCTGAGCGCGGCCCAGCACGGCATCGAGGCTCTGACGGAGGTGGAGCTCTGCGTCTTCCCGCGCAAGCGCATCTGGGACCTGTTCGTCCACATGCCGAACCTGGCCTATGAGGTGGCGTGGCTCGGTTCACGTGAAGAGAGCCTGATCGACCAGAACCTGACCTCGGTCGGCCAGCGCAATGCGAGCGAGCGCATCGCCGCGCTGGTGATCTCGCTCTATCGCCGGGCGGAGGCGCTCGGCCTCGTCACGGATGGTGGTTTCCGCTTCCCGCTCTCGCAGCAGCAGCTCGCCGACGCGCTCGGATTGTCGCTGGTCCACACCAGCAAGACCTGGTCGCGGCTGCGCAAGGCCGGCCTCTTCGCCATCGCGGAGGGGCGGCTGACCCTGCTGAACCCGCGCCTGACCTCGAGGATGGCCCTGCTTTACGAACGGGAGGTCGCGCCCCGACCACTGATCTGAAACAAAAGGGGCAGCCCGCGCGTCTCTTGGCAGGCACAGCCGAGGAAAGACCTTGGCTCGGCGGTACACTTGACCCCATATGACGCGCAGGTAACGTTCCCGTCCCCCAAAGGTCGCACCGTCGGTCCGACATCAGAGGCCCCATGTCGCTCACCTCCTCACGCCGCCCCGTCCAGGGAGCTTCGCTGGCCGCTCGTCTCGGGCGTTCCCGCGTGGCTGCGCGGCTCGAGGACGAGATGCGTGTCACGGCCGCGGATCTCGTCGACAGCGTCGCCCAAGCGAGGCTCAAGGTCGCGACCGTGCGCTACAAGGTCGAGGACGAGGTACGCAGCAAGACCGAGAAACTGCGCTCGCGGGTGAGCGAAGCGCGCACCAAGCTCGGCGACGAGGCCCGCTTCATCAAGTCCTGGATCGACAATCCCGCCCGCACCGGCTCGGTGACGCCGTCGAGCCCGGCGCTGGCCCGGCGGATGGCCTCCTATGTCGATCCCTCACGTCCCGGACCGGTGATCGAGATCGGGCCCGGAACGGGGCCGGTGACGGAAGCGCTGATCGAGCGGGGCATCAGCGAGGATCGGCTGATCCTGGTGGAATACAGCCCCGATTTTTGCAAGCTGCTGCGCGAGCGCTTTCCGCGCGCGACCGTGATCGAGGGCGACGCCTACGCCCTGTCGAAGACGCTCGAGGGCCATTTGCCGGAGAAGGCGATCGCCGTGGTCTCGAGCCTGCCGCTGTTCAACCAGCCGCCGGCCAAGCGCAGCGCGCTGGCCAAGGATGCCTTCACTCTCCTCGTGGACGGGGCTCCGCTGATCCAGTTCACCTATTCGGTGGTGTCGCCCGTGCCGCGCAAGGGCTCGGGCCTGAAGGCCAGTGTCTCGGACTGGGTGTTGCGCAACATTCCGCCGGCGCGGGTCTGGATCTATCGCCAGAACGGCTGAGGCAGGCCGTTCCTGCCAAGGCGTCGCTCGACGGAAAATCGGTTCGAACCTTCCCAGAAACATACCGGTTGGTAACGCATCTGCGTTATGAGGCGCGGCACGAGCAGCCGACTGTCCAGGCTGCTGCGGAAGGGCCTGCCGATGGATGGAAAGACGCCGCGATACAGCTTGCCGCGGTGGCGTCCGACCCGGTGGCTGGCAGAGGCCGGACCCGACGTTCCACTCGAGATTCGCCACGCCCTGATCGCGAGCCTCTTCGGAACGCTGCCGATCTTCATCGCGGGCGTTTTCAATACCGTCACCGTGTCGGTGCTCGTGGCCTTGCGGATGCCGAGCTGGCCGTTTCTGCTCTGGTGCGCTTTTGACATCCTGTGCTGCAGCGCGCGGCTGGTCGTGCTGTTGATCGCGCGACGCCGCGCGGCCAGGCACGAACCGACACCAACCGATCTCTACATTCTGCTGGGCCTGGCCTGGGCGGCCGGCATCGGCTTCGGCGCCTTCATCAGCCTTACGAGCGGAGACTGGGTGGCGGCGACCCTGGTCTGCCTGACCGCGACCGCGATGGTCGGCGGCGTCTGCTTCCGAAATTTCGGCGCGCCGCGCATGGTCGGGCTGATGATCGTGCTGACGCTCGGCCCCTGCACCTTCGCCACGATCTTCGTCAACGAGCCGATCCTGCTGATCGGTCTGCTGCAACTGCCCTTCTACATCTACAGCATGTCGCGGGCCGCCTTCGGGCTCAACAGCATGCTGGTCTCGACCATGCAGGCCGAGCGCGAGCATGCGTTCCAGGCGAAACACGACATGCTGACCGGTCTGCCCAACCGGACCGGGCTGACTCAGGCCCTTCAGGCCAGCCTGACGCGCTATGACGGCTCCAAGCCTCTCGCTCTGATCTATCTCGATCTCGACGGCTTCAAGACGGTCAACGACACCCATGGTCACAACACCGGCGACCGGCTTCTGCAGCTGGTTTCGGATCGGCTGAGGCGGCTCGTGCGTGCAGGCGACGTCGTCGCCCGGATCGGCGGCGACGAGTTCATCGTTCTGTCCGAGCAGATCGGCGGCAGCCCGCTGAAGCGCTTCGGCGAGAGGCTGGTGCGCGAGATATCACAGCCCTATCAACTCGATGAGGCCGTCACTGCCACGATCGGCGTTTCGGTCGGCATCGCTCGCGCTCCGGAGCATGGGCTCGACCTCGAAACCTTGATGGCGGCGGCCGATGCCGCGCTCTACCAGGCCAAATCCGAGGGCAAGGCCCGCTGCATCATGGCGGCGACGCGCCTGCGCAGCGCCGGCTCCGCTTCCAACCCGGCCGCAGCCGCGATGACCTCCCTGTCACCGCGGGCTGCTTGACCCCCGTCTTGTCCTCGGGCCTTCTGCGGACGTGGCGGGAGGACGGGCAGAGTGACGGATCTGGCGCGGCTCGTCCGCGAGATCGCCGCGGAGATGGCGGGGATCCCCGAAAGAGGCGAGGTCGCCAGCTATATCGCACCGTTGGCGGCGGTCGATCCAAGTCGCTTCGGGCTCTGCGTCGTCACGGCGGAGGGCGAGGTGCATCTGGCGGGCGATGCGCTGGAGCCCTTTTCGATCCAGAGCATCTCCAAGGTCTTCGCCCTGACCCAGGCGCTCGGCAAGGTCGGCGAAGCGCTGTGGCAGCGTGTCGGGCGCGAGCCGTCGGGGACGGCGTTCAACTCCATCGTCCAGCTCGAGCGCGAGCAGGGCATTCCGCGCAATCCCTTCATCAATGCGGGTGCGCTGGTGGTGGCGGACGTCAATCTTGCCGGCCACGCCCCGCGGGTGGCGATCGGTGAATTGCTGCGCTTCGTGAGGCACCTCGCCGATGACGACGGCATCGCCATCGACGAGCCTGTGGCCAGGGCCGAACAAGCCACCGGCTTCCGCAACATCGCGCTGGCCAACTACATGAAATCTTTCGGCAATATCCGCCATCCGCCGGAGCTGACACTCGGCGTCTATTTCCACCAATGCGCCATCGCGATGAACTGCCTGCAGCTCGCCATGGCCGGCCGCTACCTGATGCATGGCGGCCTGCTTCAGCCTGGCGGCGCCCGGATCGTCTCGTCGCGCCGGGCACGCCGCATCAACGCGCTGATGCTGACCTGCGGCCATTACGATGCCTCCGGCGACTTCGCCTTCCGCGTCGGGCTGCCGGGCAAATCGGGGGTGGGCGGCGGTATTCTCGCGATCGCCCCGGGTCGCGCCTCCATCGCCGTCTGGTCGCCGGGCCTCAATGCCAACGGCAATTCGCAGATCGGCACGCTGGCGCTCGAACGCCTGGCCGAGGCGACCGGCTGGTCCGTCTTTGGCGCCGCGTAATCGCCCTGCGCGTCAGTAAGGTTACCCAGATGTCACGCAGAAACAGAGAATCTTAAGCATTCTGACGCAAGCTCCGGGCCAGGATTCCCAGCGATGTCGGAGGCCGATGCCTCGACGACATCGCAGCGACCAGGATGGTGCCCGTGCAACTCTTTCCCGCCTCGATCAAGAACTACCTCGTCGCGACCATGGCATGCCTGTGCATCCCGGGCGTCGGCGCACTGGCTTACATGGCTAGCCAGTCCTTCGGCGATGTGCGGGAAAACATGCGCCTGGCCAATCTGGTCGAGGCGGACAAGGCGCTGCTGATCGCCGGTAACAGCATCCGCGCCAATCGCGGCCAGGCGCAGACCGCGATCCAGGCGGCTGACGACCCAGCGCCGATCATCGCCAAGGTCGAGCAGGCAAACCGCAAGGACCTCGACGAGGCCGTCGCCCGTCTCACCGCCACGTCGCTCCCCAACCGCGCCGCTCTGGCGGAGGCCGTGGCGACGCAGCAGAAGGCAACCGACGCCAAGTTCGCGGATCTGCGCGCCGAGGCCGCCAAGCCCAAGGCCCAGCGCAGCCTGCAGGCGACGATGCCCTGGTACAACGGCGTCGGCGACATCGAGACGGCTCTGGTGAAGGCGGCGGATGCGACCTCTCTCGCCGTCCGTCTCTCGGACCCGATCATGGCCGATCTCCAGAACGTCAAGTCGACCGGCTGGCGCACACGGTCCTCCTACGGCATCCAATGCTCGGTGCTGCGGCCGCATATGGCGTCGGGCAAGGCGCTGGAGCCGGCGCAGATCCGCCGCCTCGGCGAACTGCGCGGTGTGGCCGATTCGAACATGGAGCAGCTGCGCCAGATGACGCAGCGCAGCGGCGTCGGCGCCGAGCTCGTCCGCAAGGTTGGCGTGATGGGCGCCGAGATGGAGGCCGCCAACAAGGCGATGGATACGCTGATGGCCAAACTCGGCCAGGGCAGCGCCCCGCTGATCTCGGCCGAGGACTGGACCAAGCTGTGCAACGGCCCGTTCACCGCCATGCTCTCGGCCATCACGCAGTCGCTCGACGACATGGCGAGCGCCACGCAGGACAAGCTCGACGCCGCTTGGGCACAGCTCGCCGTCATCGGTGCGCTGCTGGCAGCCCTGCTGGTCGTCTGCGTCGTCAGCTGGCGCGGCGTGCAGCGCCGGATCGCCAAGCCGGTCGTCGCGCTGAAGTCGGCGCTCGACGTCATGCAGGCCGGCGATTTCTCCCAGCCCATTCCCGCGGCCGCCTCCCCCGACGAGATCGGCGCCCTCAGTGGAGCTCTGGAAGCCTATCGCGAGAACGCGCTCTCGCTCGAAGCGAGCCGGCGTGACCGCGAACTCGCCATGCTGGCCGACAGCCAGCAGGCAGCGAATGTGCAGAAGCTGCTGGGCGAGGTCGCAGGCATCGTGTCGGCGGCCCAGAACGGCGACTTCTCCGGCCATGCCAGCGTCGGCGATGTCGGGGGGCCGCTCGGGGAACTGGTCACCGGGATCAACGAGATCAATGCGGTTGTGAACGGGGCCACGACCGAATTCGCGGCGGCGCTGCAGTCGGTCGCGAATGGCGACCTGACGCATCGGGTCGACACCGCCTATCGCGGTCGCTTCGCCGATCTCAAGAACGCGATCAACGACACGGTCGACCGTCTCTCGGCGACGGTGAAGACGATCCAGGTGACGTCGGCCGATGTCGGCCTGGCCGCCCGCGAGATCAATATGGGCGCCGACGACCTCTCCAAACGCACGGAAGAACAGGCCTCCTCGCTCGAGGAGACCGCGGCGACGACCGAGCAGCTCGCGGCGTCCGTGAAGGCGACCGCCCAGGCCTCGCGCAACGCCGCCGCCATCGCGACCGAAGCGATGGATGCCGCGCAGAATGGCGGCAGCATCGCAAGTGAGGCCGTCGAGGCCATGGCGCGGATCGAGAGCGCCTCGACCAAGATTTCGGATATCATCCGCGTCATCGACGACATCGCCTTCCAGACCAACCTGCTGGCGCTCAACGCCGCGGTCGAAGCGGCGCGAGCCGGCGATGCCGGCAAGGGCTTCGCGGTGGTGGCATCCGAAGTCCGCACGCTGGCGCAACGATCCAGCGCTGCGGCCAAGGACATCTCGGCGCTGATTTCGTCCTCCAACAATGAAGTCGGCGAGGGTGTGAAGCTGGTGCGGCAGGCCGGCGAGGCGCTGGAGCAGATCCTGGGCGCCTCGCAGAAGGTCGCCGCGACCATCGCGGAAATCTCGGCGGCGTCCGGCGAGCAGGCCAGCGGCATCGACGAGATGAGCCAGGCGGTCGCCCATCTCGACGAGATGACCCAGC
>LSIG01000236.1 GCA_001556125.1 Rhizobiales bacterium CCH10-E5
CCGAGTGAATCATGAAGCGGTCAATTCGGCGAGGTTTTTGCGGGCGTCCAGCTGCTCCCAGAAGGCCTTGTACGCAGGCAACCCGCGCTCGGCGGGGTCGACGAACATGCGATGATGCTGGCCGACGATCTCCGACAGTGTGTAGCCCATCACCGACAGAAAGTTCTCGTTGGCGTCGATGATCTTGCCGGTCAGGTCAAACTCAATGACGGCCTGCGCCTTGCTGATCGCCGCGTTCTGGCTTTCGAGATCGGCCATGCGGTTCTTCTGCTCGGTGATATCGAAGGCGTATTTGATGACGCTGACCGGCCGCCCGCCGGCATCGAGGATCGGGTTGTAGCTCGCCCGGAGCCAGATCTCGCGCCCGCCCTTGCCGATGCGCAGGAATTCGCCGCTTCGGAACTCGCCGCGCCCGAGATCGGCCCAAAGCTGTCTGTAATCAGCGGTGTCTGCCTCGCCCGGTGGCATGAACAAGCGATGCTGGCGGCCCTTCACCTCGTCCAGCGAATAGCCCGTGGCATTGAGGAAATTGGCATTGGCGGACAGGATTTTGCCATCGAGATCAAACTCCACGATGGCTTGGCAACGGTCGAGTGCGGCCAGCTGCCCATGCAAACGGCTGGCGGGGAGCCAATTCGTGATGAAGCCCATTGAACGAATCCAAGCCGACGGTGCTCTGGCGCACCGTTCAATGCCCCTCGGGCCTCGCAGGCGCGAGGCGCAACATGCCGCAACGTCACCCTGCGCGACAGGTCACTCGCGAATCGTTAATCGAGCTTGGTTGATGATTTATTGATGAGTTGATCGAGCATAATCACCGGGCCACGAAAGACCTCGCCGCTCGAACTCAATCAATGAACCCAGCGTCACTGCCGGCCTGATATATCTATTCTTCGGCCGGGCCAGTCTGCCAGATGGGCATCGCCGCTTGTCAGGCGCCGAGCTTCGCCTGCTCCGCCGCGATCATCGCCTTGACCGCCGCCATCGCCGCCGCCAGCGCCTCCGGATCGCGCGAGCGCACCACGACGTTGGTGTCGGGCCCTGTCTCAGAGAAGAAGGGATAGGAGCCGATCGAGACGTCCGGATGGGCCTTGGCGACCTCGGCCAGCGCCGTACCGATATCGCCTTCGCGCAGGCCGGCACGGACCGTGTCGGAGAGGATCTTCACCCCCGTCTGCAGCGTCGGCGCCACGACGTCGAGCATCGCCTGCATGATCGAGGGCACGCCCGCCATCACATGGACATTGCCGATCTTGAAGCCCGGAGCCTTCGAGACCGAGTTGGCGATGAGATCCGCCCCGGCCGGAATGCGTGCCATCCGCAGCCGCGCCTCGTTGAGCTGGTCGGGCGGGAAGCGCTCGGCCAGCATCGCGATCGCGCGCGGGTCATGGTCGATCGAGACGCCGAAGGCCGCCGCCACCGAATCGGCCGTGATGTCGTCATGCGTCGGCCCGATGCCGCCGGTGGTGAAGACGTAGGTGTAGCGGTGGCGCAGCGCGTTCAGCGCGGCGACGATCTCGCCCTCGACATCCGGGACGATCCGAACCTCGCGCAGCTCGATGCCGATATTGGTCAGGTACTCGGCGATATAGCCGATGTTCTTGTCCTTGGTCCGGCCGGAGAGGATCTCGTCGCCAATCACCAGGATCGCGGCGGTCACGCTGACCGGTGATGAAGTCGTCTCGCTGGTGGTCATGCCCGGCTCCTGGCTGCGGCGCGAGGCGCACTCCGCCTCCTGGCGCCGCTACAGCTAGGGCTTTGCCGGCGCCGGCTCAAGCGGCGCCGTCGCCGCGCGCTCAGGCCGCGGGCGCCGGCTCTGCCGCCGGCGTATGCGGGCGCTCGAAGACGAGGTTAAGCCGCGTCTGCGCGACCAGGCTGTAGCCGCTGCGCTCGAGCAGCGCGGCGAGGTCGCTCTGCCAGCGCTGGCGCGAATCCTCGATGATGATCAGCCTCGGCCAGAGGCTCTGCGGCGCATCGCGCAGGAACGGCTCGAGGATCAGGTCCTCCGCGCCCTCGACATCGAGCTTGATCGCGTCCAGCCGCTCATAGCCCTCGTTCTGGACGAGGGCGAGCAGCGTCATGGCTGGCACCCGCACCGTGCTGCCGGTGCTGGAGCGCAGGATGCGGACGCTCGATTCGCCCCGATTGGTCGGGTCGAGGAAGAGCGTCAGCTCACCAGGCTTGTCGGCCAGCGCGCAGGCCACCGCCTTCACCGTCCCGAACGGGTTCTGGGCGATGTTGAAGGCCAGCCGCGCGAAGATCTCGGGCTGCGGTTCGACGGCGACGATGCGGGCGCTCGGACCCGCCTTGGCTGCGACGAACAGCGAATAGGCCCCGATATTGGCGCCGATATCGATGAAGCGGAAACCCTCGCGCAAGCGCGAAGCCAGGATCTCGCGCTCGACGGGGTCGAAATATTGCGGCGTGAACAGCACGCGCTTCTCGCAGACATTCCCATCCGGATAGAGCCGCATCCGGGCGCCGAGCGACTCGATGTCGACCGGCTGCCCCGCCAGCGAGCGCAGGCCGAGCCGGCGCAGCGCATAGGCGAGCTTGCGACCGAGGAAGCTGTCCGAGGCGCAGCGCGTCCAGCCGATGAGGCGCGACAGCCCGCGCCGGGGGGCGAAGGCGCCGTACGGCTTGTCCTCCGCCTGCGATTGTTCGATGATGGCCATGTTGCGCGCCTGATACACCCGGCAGCGCCCCGGCGCCAGCCGCACGATGCCCGGCTTGCGAACGCATCGGTCGGCGGCACCTCACCGCCTTGCGCCGCCCCGCCGAGCCGATCCATAAGACGATCGAGGAGCCGTATCGCCGCCATGACCTTCGCCAAGACCTCCGCCAAGCCATGACCTTCGACGAAACGCTGGGACGCGGTCGCATGCGCGAGCCGGCCATCAGGATTCATGGCCCGGACGCCTTCGCCGCCATGCACAAGGCCGGCCGGCTGACGGCAGCCGGGCTCGACATGCTGGGCGATTACGTCAAGCCGGGCGTCACCACCCAGCGCCTCGACGATCTCGCCTATCAGTTCGCCATGGACAACGGCGCCTTCCCGGCGACCCTGTTCTACCGCGGCTACACCAAGTCGATCTGCACCTCGATCAACCATGTCGTGTGTCACGGCATCCCGGACGACAAGCCGCTGCGCGAGGGCGACATTCTGAACATCGACTACACGCTGATCGTCGACGGCTGGCATGGCGATTCGAGCCGGATGTACGGGGTCGGCGACATCTCGCGGAAAGCCGAGCGCCTGATCGAGATCACCTATGAGAGCCTGCTGCGCGGCATCAGGGCCGTCCGCGCCGGCGGGACCACCGGCGATATCGGCTTCGCCATCCAGCGCTATGCCGAGGCCGAGCGCTGCTCGGTGGTGCGCGATTTCTGCGGCCACGGCGTCGGCCGCAATTTCCACGACGCGCCCAACATCCTGCATTACGGCTCGCCCGGCGAGGGGCCGGAGCTCAAGCCCGGGATGATCTTCACGATCGAGCCGATGATCAATCTCGGCAAGGCCGGGGTGAAGGTCCTCTCCGATGGCTGGACCGCGGTGACGCGGGACCGTTCGCTCTCGGCCCAGTTCGAGCACACCATCGGCGTCACCGAGACCGGCTGCGAGATCTTCACCCTCTCGCCGGCGGGACGGGACAACCCGCTCGCCGCCCGATGAGCGCGGGGGCGGACGAACGTTCGGCCCGCCCCGCGCGGTCCGCCTCGCCGGCACCGGCTTCTCCCGCCCCGCACTACCACGGCCATCGCGAACGCTTGCGCGGGCGCTTCCAGGACGCCGGCGCCGAGGCGCTGGCCGATTACGAGCTGCTCGAACTGCTGCTCTTCCGCTCGATCCCGCAGCGCGACGTCAAGCCGCTCGCCAAGGAATTGATCGCGCGCTTCGGCTCCTTCGCCGAAGTTCTCGGCGCGCCGGCGGCGCGGCTCACCGAGGTCAAGGGCGTCGGCGAGGGCGTCGCGCTCGATCTCAAGATCGTCGAGGCCGCGCTGCAGCGCATGGCCAAGGGCGCCGTGACGAAGCGCCCCGTGCTCTCCTCCTGGTCGGCGGTGCTGGACTACTGCCGCATGACCATGGCCTTCGCCGAGCGCGAGCAATTCCGCCTGCTTTTCCTCGACAAGAAGAATGCCGTCATCGCCGACGAGGTGCAGCAGACCGGCACCGTCGACCACACCCCCGTCTATCCGCGCGAGGTGGTGCGTCGCGCGCTCGAGCTCTCGGCCTCGGCCATTATCCTCGTCCACAATCACCCCTCGGGCGACCCGACGCCCTCGGGCGCCGACGTGAAGATGACCCGCGAACTCGTTGATATCGCGAAGCCTCTGGGCATCGCGATCCACGACCATGTCATCGTTGGTCGCGACGGACATGCGAGCTTCCGCGGCCTCGGCCTGATCTGAAGCGACCTCCCCCCTCAGCCGCCCAAGAATGAGGCAGCTCCGCCAAAGGGCGTGGCATCAGCCCCCTTTCCGAACGCGCGCGAATAGGCATAGGCTGCTGAAAATGGGGAAAGAAGGCTGCATGGTCGCGTTCGACGAGATGACGGGGTTGGGAAGCGATGTCAGGCAGGCCTATACGGCGCTCGACCGCTGGTTGAAGGAGGCGCCCGCCGACATGCTGGCGCTGCGGCGCAGCCAGGCTGAACTCTTCTTCCGGCGCATCGGCATCACCTTCGCCGTCTATGGCGACGAGGAATCGACCGAGCGGCTGATCCCCTTCGACATCATCCCCCGCGTCCTGACCAAGCCGGAATGGACCAAGCTCGAGGCCGGCCTGCGCCAGCGCGTCACCGCGCTCAACATGTTCCTGGCCGATGTCTACGGACCGAAGGAATGCATCAAGGCCGGCGTCATTCCGGCCGACCTCGTCTACCGCAACGCCTGCTACCAGCTCGAGATGGTGGATTTCCAGGTGCCGCACGGCATCTACTGCCACATCGCCGGCATCGACATCGTCCGCGTCGACGCCGACACCTTCTATGTGCTGGAGGACAATGCGCGCACGCCGTCCGGCGTCTCCTACATGATGGAGAACCGCGAGGTGATGCTGCGGCTCTTCCCGGAGCTCTTCGCCACCCACCGCGTCGCGCCGGTCGACAACTACCCCGACCAGCTGCTGGCGACGCTGCGCTCGGTCGCGCCGCGCTCCTCCTCGGCCGATCCCAACATCTGCCTGCTGACGCCGGGACAATACAATTCGGCCTTCTACGAGCACTCTTTCCTGGCCGACAAGCTCGGCGTCGAGCTGGTCGAGGGCTCGGACCTGCTGGTCAAGGACGACGTCGTCTATATGCGGACCACGCAGGGTCCCAAGCGCGTCGATGTGATCTACCGGCGCATCGACGACGACTTCATCGACCCCCTCGTCTTCCGCAGCGATTCCGTGCTGGGCGTGCCCGGGCTGATCGGCGCCTACAAGGCCGGCAACGTCACCTTGGCCAATGCGGTCGGCACCGGCGTCGCCGACGACAAGGCCGTCTACAGCTACATGCCCGAGATCGTGAAGTTCTTCACCGGCGAGGAGCCGATCCTGAAGAACGTGCCGACTTATCGCTGCCGCGAGCCCGAGGCCAACGCCTATGTGCTCGACAATCTCGAGAAGCTCGTCGTCAAGGAGGTCAACGGCTCGGGCGGCTACGGCATGCTCGTCGGCCCCCATGCCAACAAGGCGCAGCTCGAGACCTTCCGCCGTAAGCTCAAGGCTCAGCCGGAGGGGTTCATCGCCCAGCCGACGCTGGCGCTCTCGACCTGCCCGACCTTCGTGGCGTCGGGCGTGGCGCCCCGCCATGTCGATCTGCGGCCCTATGTGCTGTCGGGCGCCAACGGTATTTCCTGCGTGCCGGGCGGCCTGACCCGCGTCGCGCTGAAGGAGGGCTCCCTCGTCGTCAATTCCAGCCAGGGCGGCGGCACCAAGGATACCTGGGTTCTCGATGCCTGATCTCGCCAGCGGCTCCCTGTTCCAGCGTTCACCGGACACATCTCGCCTCATCGCCAGAAGGCCCGATCTGACTATGCTCTCGCGCACCGCCGACAGCCTCTACTGGGTCTCCCGCTATGTCGAGCGGGCCGAGTATCTCGCCCGCATCCTCGACGCGACGATGCGCCTGTCCAACCTGCCCTCCTCCTATGGCGGCGCCGGCAGCGAGTGGCAGAGCGCCGTCGCCACCGCCGGCTGCGACGAGGCCTTCGCCCAGGCCTATGGCGAGGCCAATGAGCGCAATGTCTGCGACTTCCTGACCTTCAGCCCCGACAACCCCTCCTCGATCCGCAACTGCCTGGCGCTGGCCCGCTCGAATGCGCGCGGGGTGCGTACCGCCCTGACATCGGAGATGTGGGATGCGCTGAACGGCGCCTGGCTCGAACTGCAGCGCTTCGAGAAGAAGCGCATGGACCGCGAGGAGTTCGCCCGCTTCCTCGAATGGGTGAAGAACGTCTCGCTGGTCTTCGACGGCTCGGCCTACCGGACCATGCTGCGCGACGACGGCTACTGGTTCTCGCGGCTCGGCGTCTATGTCGAGCGGGCCGACAACACCGCCCGCATCCTCGACGTGAAATACCATGTGCTTCTGCCTGCCAATGAGCAGGTCGGCGGCTCGCTCGACTATTTCCAGTGGACCACCGTGCTGCGCGAGGTCTCGGCGCTGACCGCCTATCACTGGGTCTATCGCGAGGCCGTGAAGCCGCTGCTGATCGCCGATCTGCTGATCCTGAACCGGCGCATGCCGCGCTCGCTCGCTGCCTGCTACGAGAACATCTCGCGCTTCCTAGACCTGTTGGGCGATTCCTACGGCCGCCAGGGCCCGGCCCAGCGCCAGGCGCGCAAGACGCTCGCCAATCTATCGAGCACCAGCATCGACGACATCTTCCAGCACGGGCTGCACGAGTTCATCTCGGACTTCATCACCGAGAACAACCGGCTCGGCGGCACCATCTTCGAGCAGTATCTGCAATGAGCCGGCGCGGCATCCGCCTCAGGCGGCTGCCGCGCCAAGAAGACCCTTTGAGAAGGCCCCGACGCGTCGGTTAGCGATTGTCCATGCGGATCAGGATTTCCCACTCGATCGGCTACGCATATGCCGAGCCGGCACGGCACATCACGCAGATCCTGCGGCTGACGCCGCGCGACCATGACGGCCAGCACGTCATGTCGTGGCGCATCGAGCCGACCATCGATGGCCGGCTGCGCATGACGCAGGACGCTTTCGGCAATGTCGTGCACACCTTCTCAGCCGATGGCCCGATCGCCGAGATGGCGATCCGCGTCGAGGGGTTGATTGAGACCGTCGATCTCGCCGGCATCGTGCGCGGCGTCCCCGAGCGCGTGCCGGTCGACGTTTTCCGCCGCGACACGCTGCTTACGACACCCGACGCTGCGCTACGCGAGTTCGCGGAGGAGGTCACGCGCGGCGACGCCACCCCCCTGTCGCGGATGCACGCGCTGATGGAGGCGCTGCACGAGAAGATGCCCTGCATCGAGACCGGCCAGCGCACCGGGATCGGCGCCGCGGCCGCCTTCGCTGCGGGCGAAGGGATTCCGCAGGACGTCGCCCATGTCTTCATGACCTGCGCACGCCATCTCGATGTGCCCGCCCGCTACGTCTCCGGCTATGTCGCCCAGTCCGACGCCCTGCCCCACGCCAACGGCGCCCATGCCTGGGCCGAGGTCCATCTCGAGGATTTTGGCTGGATCGGCTTCGACCCTGCGAATGGTCTCTGCCCGATCGACACCCATGTCCGCGTCGCCGCCGGCCTGGACTATGCCGACGCCGCCCCGGTCCGCGGGGCCCGCAAGGGCGGTGACGGCGAGGCGCTGGCCGTACGCGTCAGCGCGCGAGACGCCGGGGCGCGTACCGCCAACCAGTGAGGCGCCCGCGCTCCGCCCGCTGACGACTCGCCCCTGCGCGCGCGATGTGCGACGACAGCGCCCGACCCGTTTCAGCCAGGACCAGACCCGTGACCTATTGCGCCGGAATCCTCGTGCAGGACGGTCTAGTCATGATCGCCGACACCCGCACCAATGCCGGGCTCGACGACATTTCGACCTTCCGCAAACTTCACGTTTTCTCCTGGCCGGGCGACCGGACCTTCGGATTGATGACGGCCGGCAATCTCTCCGTCACGCAGTCGGTCATCAGCCTGTTGCATGAGGGCCTGCCGAATCCGGAGACGGGCGAAAGCGACACGTTGCTGGGCGCGACCTCGATGTTCCGCGCCGCGCAACTCGTTGGCCGGGCCATCCGCCATGTCCGCGCCGAGGACGGCCCGGCCCTGAAGGAGGCCGGCGTCAAGTTCGAGGTCACGATGCTGTTTGGCGGACAGATCAAGGGGCAGCCGATGCGGCTGTTCATGATCTACGGCGCCGGCAATTTCATCGAATGCGGCACGGATGCTCCCTTCCTCCAGATCGGCGAGCACAAATACGGCAAGCCGATCCTCGACCGCGCCATCACCTACCGGACGCATCTCTACGACGCGCTCAAGGTCGGCCTGATCTCGATGGATTCGACCATGCGCTCCAATCTCGGCGTCGGCCTCCCGATCGACCTATTGGTGATGCGGCGCGACGCCGACGAGCCGGAGCTGACGCGGCGCATCGAGGCGGGAGAACCCTATTTCCATGATCTGCGCGAGCGCTGGTCGGCGGCGTTGCGCGCAGCCCACACGGCAATCCCCCGCCCACCCTACGAGCCGCGCAAGGATTGACGCTCTGGGGTCGAGATAGCTCGACGCTGCGCAGCCGCGTCAACGGGATATCAAGACATCACTGACATGGTCCGGTTTGATGTGACCGGTCCAGGACCTCTGATGTCGTCGCCTTCCGTCGGGAAATTGACCAACGCGGATGCATCCGCACGGATGCTGAAGAGTTCGGTCGCGACGCTGGCTTTCGCGTTCGTCATGGTCATGGCTGCGGCGGTGCTGGTCGTCCTGGCCATCACCCGCGACGCCAACCGGCTCGAGGCCGAGCGGCAGCGCGACCGGATCGAGGCCGCCATCGAGAGCCAGGTCCGTCTGCGCGAGCTGCGCTTCCAGAGCCTTGCGGCCGCCGGCGACCTGCAGAGCGCCTTCACGGGCTCCGATCCGCTCGCGGCCCTGCAGGACTCGCTCGCCCGTCTCGGCTCGCGCTTCCTCGAATTCGACGGCGCCTATGTCGTCTCGGAAACAGGACTCGTCTTCGCCGGCATCGAGGGTGACGGCGCGTCGGGCCAGACCGGCTATGACGGGCTGAAGCATTTCAGCCCGTCTTTGCCCGGGGGACCCGGCGGATCGCCACTGCACCGGCTGCCGGACATGCGCGGCGGGCCGGGCAAGACGTCCTGGTCGTTGACCCATGACGGCTTCGACACGCTCAGCGTGATGATGATCGATGTGCCGGCGCGGCAAGGCTCCCTCGCGCAACTGCTCGGGCCGCTCAAGATCGTCGGCTATCGGCGTGTCACCAGCACCATGATGACGGAGCTGGCGCAGCGCTACCGCGTGTCCGACATCCGCATCGTCCGCGACATGCCAGCCGACCCGCTGGCCCGTCGCGCCATTCCGGCTCCCGACGGGGCCGCCCGCGCCTGGCTGAGCTGGACGCCGGACCGCCCGGGTGACGCCATGCTGCGCCAGTTCATCTGGGCGCTGGCCGGGGTCGGCCTGCTCTTTGGCGGCATCTTCGCTTTCGTCGTTCAGCGCCTGCGCGGCGCCGCCCATCAGATCGCCATCCGCGAGAGCCAGATCCAGCGCCTCGCCGGTCAGGACGAACTCTCGCTACTGCCCAACCGCCGGACCTTCGATCTGCGGCTCGATCAGGAACTCGCCCATCTCGGTCGCTCCGGCAAGGGCCTCGCGGTGATGCTGATCGATCTCGACCGCTTCAAGGCGGTGAACGACACCTATGGCCACACCGCGGGCGACGAACTCATCCGCCAGGTCGCGCAGCGCCTGACGCGCCTCGTGCGCAGCGGCGACACCGTCGCCCGCATCGGCGGCGACGAATTCGGCATCATCCAGACCCATGGCAACTTCCCGGCCGGCTGCGCGGCGCTGGGCGAGCGCATCCTCGAGGCGCTGACCGAACCCTTCGTCATCATGGGCGTCGCGACCACGATCGGCTGCTCGATCGGCATCGCCCTCGCACCGGAGGATGCCACCGACCGCGAGACGCTGCTGCGGCTCGCCGACACGGCGCTCTATCAGTCGAAGAACGGCGGCCGGAACCGCTACTCCTTCTTCGAGGCGCAGATGAACCGCACCCTCGCCCTCAAGCGAATGGTCGAGGAGGATCTGCGCCGCGCCATCGAGAACGACGAATTGCTGCTGCACTACCAGCCGCAGGTCTCGATCGACGGCGCCACCATCGTCGGCGTCGAGGCACTGGTCCGCTGGAACCATCCCGAGCATGGGATGGTCCCGCCGGCCGAGTTCATCGGCATCGCCGAGGAACGCGGATTGATCGTGCCGCTGAGCGAATGGGTGCTGCGGCAGGCCTGCCAGGAAGCGAAGCGCTGGGACGGCATCCGTCTCGCCGTCAACGTCTCGCCGATCCAGTTCCGCCACAAGGATTTCGTCGCCAACGTCATCCGCGTTCTCGACGAAACCGGCTTCGAACCGGCCCGACTCGAGCTGGAACTGACCGAAGGCGTCGTCGTCGACGACGCCGACGCCGCCGAAGCAGCGATGATGGATCTGCGTGCCCATGGTGTCGGCCTGGCGCTGGATGATTTCGGCACCGGCTATTCGAGCCTGATCTATCTGCGGCGCTTCGCCTTCGACAAGATCAAGATCGACCGCTCCTTCCTGGAATACATGGAGACGACCGGCGAATCCGCCATCCTCGTTCACTCCATCGCCCATCTCGGCCGCGCGCTCGGCCTGCGCGTCTGCGCCGAAGGGGTCGAGACGGCCGAGCAGCACCGCTTCCTGCAGGCGATCGGCTGCCACGAACTGCAGGGCTTCCTGTTCTCGAAAGGCGTGACTGCCGACGAGATCGACGCGCTGCTGGCTCAGGAAAAGCCCTTCGCCACCACGCTGGCCGCAGCCTGAGGCCCGGCGGCGGGCAGCAAGCCGTCGCGGTCAGAAGAACAACTCGTGGATGCCGCTGAAGATCGCATAGGCGAAGCCGGCGCTGAGCACGAGGCCGAGAGCCCCGCATACGGCCCCGACGATGATCAGCAGCCCGTCACGCTCGACCAGGCCAAGGCCGACCAGGCACACCGCGAAGCCGAGCGGAATCTGCCCGATGAAGGGCGCTGCGACCACGAGCCCGAGCGCCAGGACGAGGATCAGCAGGCCGAGCACCGGAATGGCATGGGCGCTGCCCAGCACCGTCAGCCGCGGCCGCGAGACCCGCTCCAGCCGCATCATCAGCGGCACCGCCCGGTCGACCGCACGCGTCAACACCGGCTTGCCGATGCTGCGCGCGAGCAGGGTCGGCGGCAGCCAGGGCATCACGCGCCCGGTCAGCATCTGAAGCGCGACGAAGGCCAGCACCAGCCCGCAGACGAGCGGAATCGGCGGCGGCATCGGCAGGCAGTTCGGGAGGCCGAGCAGCACGACCAGGAGCGCATAGGCCCGGTCCTTCAGCGCCGCGACGATCGAACCGACCGCGACACGGTCCCCCGGCAACGCCGCCAGTGCGAGCAGGATTCCGGAGGTGCGCAGCGGTGAGGACAAGAGGGCGGGCCGGGCCGTGACAGGACGAGCGGCCTAGCACGCGCCCCGCCTCCGCGCCAAGCCGCGCCGGCGCAGCCGTTCAATGCAGCGTCAGCACGCCCCGTACATGGACGATCTCGGCCGGGCGGATCAGGCGCTCATGCGCCACGGTCACCGAATGCAGCGGACCGTCCAGTTCGCGCTTCCAGAAATCCAGAAACGCCTGCAGCACGGGGAAGCGCGGCGCGAGATCGTAGTTCTGCCAGATATAGCTCTGCAGGATATGGCGGTGATCCGGCATCCGGTAAAGGATCGTCGCGGTCGTCAGGCCGTATCCGGCCAGTTGGCGTATGAAGTCGGTATCGGTCATCTGCCGTTTCTCCACTTTGACAGCGGTGAAAGCTTAGCCGGGCCCGATGACGAGGCTGCGCCCGCTTGGTTAAGAAATGCTTGCAACCTCCGGTCGGTGCTGCTGCAATCGCGCTCGGCGCGGGCCGGGGCGGCTCGCATCGGGGGTGGCGTGCGTGGCGTATGGGTGGGGGCTCGCCTGGGCGGTGCCGCTGGTCGCCGTCCTGACGGCGGGTCCGGCCGGAGGCGTTTTCGCCCAGGAGGCCGAGACCGAGGCCGAAGCAGAGGAGCGTGCCGCCCTGTCCACCGTCCTGTTCGGCTCGCTCGAGGCGGGGCCGGCCAAGACCTTCATCTCGCTCGGCATGAAGAAGGCGCTGACCGGCTCCCTCTCCGGCAGCGGCTTTCGCACGCTCCTCAAGGTGGGTGGAGCGCAGGAGCAGGCGCAGCGACTGCGACCCCATGGCGTCGCCTACAAAAGCGAGTCACAGGCCCTGATCGGTTATGAATGGCGCATCGGCGACACATTCCTGTCGCTCTATGCCGGCTCGGACCATGAGGGCGAGCAGCGCGAATGGCGCAACGGAGTGCTTTACCGCAACCGCTATGGGGCCCGGGTCCAGGGCGACCTCTGGATGACGCCGATGCCGGGCGCAATGCTGCACGCCAGCGCCTATGCCTCGACGCTCGACCGCAGGATCTGGGGCCGCGCCGCGCCCGGCTGGCTGTTGCCACGGGGCTGGCTGTCGCAGGATCTCTATGCTGGGCCGGAGGTCGAGGCCTACCGGGCCGGAGGCTACACCAAGCTGAGGCTCGGCCTGCATCTGACGGGCCTGCGCCTCTTCGGGGTCGTCTGGCGCCTCTCGGGTGGCTGGCAGCGCACCAGCGACCGCCCGTCCGAAGCCTACGCCACGCTGGGCGTCCACTGGTTGCGTTGAAGCGCGCCCACGCTACCCCTTGGTTCGCAGCGTCGAGCGCCCGCCATCGACCCCGACGATCTGGCCGGTGATCCAGGAGGCCTCGTCACAGGCGAGCAGGGCGGCCAGCGGCGCGATATCAGCCGGCTCGCCGAGGCGCTGCAGCGGGTGCAGATCGGCGATCGCCTTCGCCATCGCCTCGTTGCCGGTCAGCGCGGCGGCGAGCGGCGTGCGCGTCAGCGAGGGTGCGATGCAGTTCACCCGGATGCGGGGCGCGAGTTCGGCCGCGAGCGCCAGCGTCAGCCCCTCGATGGCGCCCTTCGCCATGGCGACCGAGGCATGGGCGGCAAAGCCTTGGGCAACCGCCACCGTCGAGAACAGGACGATGCCGGCCGTGCCCTGCGCCTGCTTCAGATGCGGCAGGGCGGCTTGAATCGCTTTCACAGCCCCGAGCGCGTTGACGCTGAAATCCTTGAGAAAATCAGCCTCGCTCAGGCGCGCGACGGGCTTCAGGTTGATGGTGCCCACGGCATAGACCAGCCCCTTGAGCGCACCGCCACTGGCGGCCTCCTGAGTGGCCCGCGCAAAAGTCTCGTCCTCGCCGACATCGCCCGCCGTGAAGCTCCCGCCCAGTTCGCCGGCCAGAGCCTCGAGCCGCGCGGCGTCGCGACCGACCAGATGCACCCCGAGCCCCTTGGCCCGGACGGCGCGCGCCACGGCGGAGCCGATGCCGCCGCTGCCGCCATAGATCAGGATCGTGTCGCTCATGCCGCTGCTCCAGAAGACTCGTCGCAGCGTATACGTCCGTGCAGTCCCCTCTGGACCAGCGCAGCAGGAGCATCCCCGCATGCCCAAGCCGATCCGCAAGGGAAATCTGCCCCAGAAGCCCTGTCTGGCCTGCGGCCGCCCCTTCGCCTGGCGCAAGAAATGGGCTCGCGTCTGGGACGAGGTCAAATACTGCTCCGAGCGCTGCCGGCGGGAGCGCAAGCCGCAGGCAGGATCAGAGAGCGACAGCCGGCGCGACGTCGGCTAGAGCAGAGGCGCGTCCTCCAAACGCGGGCTCGCAAGGCAGCCGTCAAGGCTGTGGCTCCCTGGCAACCACCGCCTGTGCGTCCTCAAGATTCCGTGCGATCCACCGCCGCCAGCGCCTCGGGCGTGTCGATGTCGAGCGCGATGGCGGGGTCGTCGAGCGGCACCTCGACGATCTGCTCGCCTGCCGCGTCGAGCAGGCGCCGCGCGCCCTGGTCGCCGGTGAGCTGGGCCACCTCCGCGAACAGGGCACGCGCCAGCAGCACCGGGTTCCCGCGCTGGCCGAGCAGCGTCGGCACCACGGCCTTCGCCTCACCCTGTTCGGCGAAGACCTGAGCGAGGCGGTCGATCACCTGCGGGGTCACGTTCGGCATGTCGCCGAGCGAGACCACGACGCCCGCCGCCGCTTCCGGCAGCGCCGCGAGACCGACCCGGACGGAGCTGGCAAGCCCGCTGGCGAAATCGGGATTGTGCACGAGCGTGACGTCGAGCCCCGCGAGCGCGGCCGCGACCTCCTCCCGCTCATGCCCGGTTACGACGATGACCGGGCTGGCGACCGAGGCGAGCTGCGCCTCGACGGCATGGCGCAGCATCGGTTGGCCGCGCACCGGCTCCAGCAGCTTGTTGCGCGTACCCATCCGGGTCGAGCGGCCCGCCGCCAGCACCAGCCCTGCGACGGGGGCGCTTTCCAACCGGTCCGGCGCCCGCGGTTGCGGCCGCGAGACGATCTCCATCAGGAGCCCGCCGACGCCCATGCGCTGGATCTCGGCACGGCCGACGGGGAGGCCGGCGAGGCAGCGCTGCAGCACCCAGTCGAAGCCGTTTTCCTTGGGCGAGCGCGCACAGCCCGGCGCGCCGATCACGGGTTTGCCGCCGATCTCGCCGATCAGCAGCAGATTGCCGGGATCGACCGGCATGCCCAGATGCTCGATCCGCCCGCCCGCCGCTAGCAGGGCCTGCGGGATGACGTCGCGCCGGTCGGTGATCGCGGACGCCCCGAACACGACGACGAGGTCCGCCGTCTCCGCTTGCGCCGCGATCTCCTGCGCCAGCGGCGCCTCCTGATGCGGCACGCGCCGGTCGGTGGCCACCGTCGCCTGCGCCGGCGCGAGCCGCTCGGTCATGACCCGCAGCGTTTTGTCGATAACGGAGGGCTTCAGCCCCGGCAGCAGTGTCGAGATCACGGCCACGCGCAGCGGTTTGTAGGGCGCGACCGCCAGCGGCTTGAGCCCCTCCAGCGCGGCCAGCGCCTGCTCGACCTGCACCGCCGGCAGGCCATAGGGAATGATCTTGACCGTGCCGACCATCTCGCCCGCAACGACCGCCTTCAGGGCGGGAAGCGTCGCCACCGTGATCGCCTCGTCGATGCAGTTGAGCCCGTCGATCGCGGCCGCATCGATGGTGAGCACGCCCGCCGCCGCTGCGAAGAGATTGACGCGGCCGGTGAAGGCGGCCTCGGTGACGATGCCGCGCCCGGCGAGCGCTGCCGCAAGCCGCGTCGCGGCCTCGTTCTCGCCGATGTCGCCGGCTTCGAGCCGCACCGCGACGAGTTCGGCGAGCCCCGCTTCGCCCAGCCGGTCGACGTCCTCCGCCGTCAGCGTCGTCCCCTTCTTCAGGACGACACCGCCGGCCCGCACCGTATGGGCGGCGATGCAGCCTTCCGCCTCGCTGACGGGAACGGGGCCGAACTTCATGCCGGCGCCCGGCGCGGGCCGCGCAGCGTCGAAACGATTTCGCCGAGAATGGCGAGCGCGATCTCGGCTGGCGAGACGGCCCCGATGTCGAGCCCGATCGGCGCGTGGATGCGCTGCGTCGCGGTCTCGTCGAAACCCACGGCCGCGAGGCGCTCGAGCCGCCGCCCATGTGTCTTCCGGCTGCCGAGCGCGCCGATGTAGAAGCAGGCCGAGCGCAGCGCCGCCTCCAGCGCGGGGTCGTCGATCTTGGGATCATGCGTCAGCGCGACGAGGGCCGTGTAGCCGTCGAGCCCGAGGCCCGCGAGCGCCTCATCCGGCCAGTCGGTCAGCAGCCGCACGCCGGGAAAGCGCTCCGGCGTGGCGAAGGCCGTGCGCGGATCGACGATGACGAGGTCGAGATCGAGCAGCTTGGCCATCGGCGCCATCGCCTGCGAGATATGGACCGCCCCGGTGACGATGACGCGTGGCGGCGGCGCCTGCACGGTCAGGAAGAACGCCTTGCCGTCCGCCTCGACCAGCGCGCTCTTGCCCATGCGCAGTTGCTTCTCCAGCACCTCTGCGAGCGGATCGGCCGCCAGATCGGCGGCCTTGACCAGGCGCTGCGCCCCGCTCTCCACGTCGGTGACGAGGATGGTGGCGCGCCGCGCCGCGCGCTCGGCATTGAGCGTCGAAAGGATGGCCAGATCCATCGCGTCAGCCCTTGTCCGTCGCGAGCTTCACGCCGAGACCGATCATCAGCGAGCCACCGATCCAGCGGCCAAAGGCGAAGCCGGCCTTGGTCTGCTTCATTCGCCTGACGACGGCGGAGGCGCCCAGCACGGTGACGAAATCGGCCGAGGAAAAGGCGAAGTTGACGATCGTGCCGAGGATCAGGAACTGCACCCAGACCGGGAAGGACGCGGCCGGGTCGACGAACTGCGGCAGCAGCGCGATGAAGAACAGCGCCACCTTGGGGTTCAGCACCTCGACGATCAGGGAATCGATCAGGGCGCGCTTCACGGTCTTCGGGGGCACCACGGGCGCGTCCTCGGCCACCAGCCGCGAGCGGATCATGCCGATGCCGAGCCAGACGAGATAGAAGGCGCCGGCGATCTTCACCGCAAAATAGAGCTCCGGCACATGCTTGAACACGGCCGAGAGGCCGAAGGCGGCGGCAAACACATGCAGGTAGCAGCCGAGATGGATGCCGAGCATCGCCATGAAGCCGGCCTTGCGGCCATGGCTGATCGTCTGCGCCGCCGTGTAGAGCAGCGCCGGTCCGGGGAAATAGGCGACGAGGATCGTCAGCGTCGCGAAGGCCAGCAGCGTATCCCAGGAGGCCATCAGTTCACCTTTTCGACATAGACCCGGATGCGCCCGCCGCAGGAGAGCCCGACCTTCCACGCTGTCTCGTCGGCGACGCCGAAGTCCAGCGTGCGCGGCTGGCCCTGCGCGATGACGTCGACCGCCTCCTCGACCACGGCGCCCTCGACGCAGCCGCCGGAGACCGAGCCGAGGAAATTGCCCTCCCCGTCGATGACGAGATGCGAGCCGACCGGGCGCGGCGCGGAGCCCCAGGTCTCGATCACGGTGGCGAGCGCGACCGAGCGGCCGTCGCGCGCCCAGGCCTCGGCCGTCGCGAGGATGTCGGTGTCGGTGCTGATCATGGCTGGATCGTCCTCATTCGCGCGCACCCGGACCGGACCCGTCGCGATGGCTGTGTGATCGAGAGATCATGCCTCAGCCCGCCTTCTTCAACCACACCCGCGGATCGCTGGCCCGCTGCGCGTCCGGAGAAAGTGCAGCGCAGAGATCGGCCATCGCCGCGAGATTGTGGATCGGCCGGAAGGAATCGACATGCGGCAGCATCGCGCGGATGCCGCTGGCGCGCGCCTCGAATCCGTCGAAGCGCAGCAGCGGGTTAAGCCAGACCAGTTGCCGGCAGGAGCGGTGCAGCCGGTCCATCTCGAAGGGCAGTTCCCCGTCGAGATGCCGCTCCAGCCCGTCGGTGAAGAGCAGCACGATCGCACCGCCCCCGAGCACCCGGCGCGACCAGACCCGGTTGAAGGCGTGCAGCGCCGTCGAGATGCGCGTTCCGCCCTCCCAGTCCGGCGCCGCCCTGCCAGCCAGCGCCAACGCCTCGTCGGGGTCGCGGGCCCGCAGCGAGCGCGTGATGTTGGTCAGCCGCGTGCCGAAGACGAAGGAATGGACGCGCCGGCGCTTCTCCGTCACAGCGTGCAGGAAATGCAGGAAGATGCGCGAATACTCGGCCATCGAACCGGAGATGTCGACGAGCGCCACGATCGGCGGATGCACCTGCGCCGGCTCGCGGAAGGTGAGCTCGATCATCCCGCCGCCGCCCCGCAGCGAGCGCCGGAAGGTCCGGCGTGGATCGATCCGGCCGCCCCGCGCCGCCGGCTGAAAGCGTCGCGTCGCGACGAAATCGTCCGGCAGGCGCAACTCGGCGATCAGCTTCTTGGCGCGCGCGATCTCGGCCGCGCTCATCTGGGCGAAATCGCGCGATTTCAGCGTCTCGCGGTCGGAGACCGTCAGCCGCGCCGTCAGCTCGGTCAGCTCGACCGGTGCCTCGTCCTCACGCTTGGGCGGGGCGAAAGCCTCGGCCGCGCGCAGCGCACCCGCCTCCTCCTTCTGCGGCGCGGCGTCGGCGCCGGGCGAGACCGGCGACATCTGCGCCATGATCTTCTCGATCAGGTTGCGCCGCCGCCAGAACAGCCGGAAGGCCTGGTCGTAGACGGCGCTGTCCTCATGCCGCTTCACGAAGATGGCGTGCAGCGCCCAATAGACGTCCTCGCGCCCGCCCAGCGCCCCCTCGCCCAGGGCCTCGACCGCCTCCACCACCGCGCCGGGCCCGACGCGCAGGCCCGCGATCCGCAGCGCGCGGGCGAAATAGGCGACGTTTTCCGCTAGCTTGCCGGTCATGGCTGCCCGCGGCGCACACTTCCCTTCTCCCGGATGGGAGAAGGTGGCGCGGAGCGCCGGATGAGGGCCTGCCGGTACTCCAGCGAACTGTGGCGGTCCCTCATCCCTGCCCTTCTCCCAACCGGGAGAAGGGTTCCCCGCGCCTTTCGATCGAAGGGCAGCCCGATCAAGGCCCCATCTCGGTCATGAACACCTTCTGGACGATCTGCCATTTGCTATCGACCTTCAGGAAGGAGAGCAGATCGGTGAAATAGCGCGGCGGCATCTGGCACTTCACCTTCACCAGCGCCAGCGTCGGCCCGACGAGATCGATCGTCAGGATGTGATCGCCGCGCACCATGCCGGCCGCCTTCGGCGAGGGCCGCTCGCGCACCGCTTTCAGCCATTCGTCGCGCGGCACGATCTTGATCGTGCCGTCCTCCTGCGCCGTGGTCAGCGCCGAGGTCGGATGGAAGGCGTGCTCCAGCTTGGCGACATCGCCCTCATAGAGGCCGTTCAGATAGGTCCAGGTGACGGCTTCGATGGCCCTGAGATCGTTGTACATGGTCGCTCCTCCGGCTGCCTCGTGGGACAATCGTCGTCTAGCCGCACCGCCCTGCGCGATCCTTGATCTGCCGCAGGCGCGAAGCGCTCAGCCGCGGGCCTCGCTCTTCGCCTGGTCCAGCAGTTCCTTCACCTTCGAGCCCTGCATCGCCTGGATGTCGTCCTGGTACTTGAGCAGGGCCCCCAGCGTATCGGAAACGAGGGCCGGATCGAGCGCGACCGCGTCGAGTTCGACCAGCGCCGTCGCCCAATCCAGCGTCTCGGCGACGCCCGGCGCCTTGAACAACTCCTCCTTGCGGATCGCCTGCACGAAGCTCACGACCTGCTTGGCGAGCTTTGCCGGGGCCTGGGGCGCCCTCGCCTTCAGGATGGCGAGTTCGCGGGTAGCGTCGGGATAGCCGACCCAGTGGTAGAGGCAGCGCCGCTTCAGCGCGTCATGGATCTCGCGCGTGCGGTTGGAGGTTAGGATCACGATCGGCGGCTCGGCCGCCTTGACGGTTCCGAGTTCGGGAATCGTCACCTGCGAATCCGCGAGCACCTCGAGCAGGAAGGCCTCGAAGGCCTCGTCGGTGCGGTCGAGCTCGTCGATCAGCAGGATCGGCGCACCGCCCTCCTGCGGTTCCAGAGCCTGCAGCAGTGGCCGCTTGATCAGATAGCGCTCCGAGAAGATGTCGCCTTCCAGCCGCTCGCGGTCGCCGCTCGCGCCGCCGGCCTCGGCGAGGCGGATCGCCATCATCTGCCCGGCATAGTTCCACTCATAGACGGCCGAGGCGAGGTCGAGCCCCTCATAGCATTGCAGCCGGATCAGCTTGCGCCCGAGCGCGGCGGAGAGAACCTTGGCGATCTCGGTCTTGCCGGTGCCGGCCTCGCCCTCGAGCAGCAGCGGCCGCTTCATCCGCAGCGCCAGGAACAGCACCGTCGCCAGCGCCCGGTCGGCGACATAGCCACCGCCCTGCAGCAGCGCGAGGGTCTCGTCGATGGAGGAAGGGAGCGAGGAAGTCCGGCGATCGTTCATGTCAAATCCTGGCGCGCGTCTCTGTCATCACCGCGCCGTGGCGGGCCGTCAGTCTGGCTGGACCTATACCCCAAAGCCGACAGGGAGACGATCGATGACGAACGAGGAAGCCATCACCACCTTTGCCGACATGCTCAAGCGCGGCGAACATCAGGAGGCCGCCGAGCGCTTCAACGCCTCCGACATTGTCAGCATCGAGGCCATGGACGGCCCGATGGCGCGGGTCGAGGGACGCGCCGCCGTCAAGGCCAAGAGCGACTGGTGGTACTCCGCCCACGAGGTCCATTCGGCCGAGGCCTTCGGCCCCTATCGCAACGGCGACCAGTTCGTCATGCGCTTCGCCGTCGACGTCACCGTCAAGGAAACCGGCCAGCGCGTCCAGATGGACGAGGCCGGTCTCTATACGATCCGCGACGGGCTGATCGTCGAGGAGCGGTTCTTCTACTGAACTGCCCTCACTTCCCCGTGGCCTGCGCCACCGCCTGCTTCGTCATCACCCCGATCAGATGGGCGCGGTAGTCGGCATCGGCATGCATGTCGGCATTGATGCCCTCGGCGGACGCCTTCAGCCCGTCGAGCGATTTCGGCGCGAAGCGGGCCTTGAGCGCCGCTTCCGCCTCCGACCAGCGGAAGACGCCGCCCTCGCCCGCCCCGGTCACCGCGACGCGGGTCTCGCTGCCGCGCTTTGCGACGAAGACGCCGACCAGCGCATAGCGCGAGGCCGGGTTGCGGAACTTGGCGTAGCCCGCCTTGGAGACGACCGGGAACACCACCTTGGTGATGATCTCGCCCTCTTCCAGCGCCGTCTCGTAGAGGCCGGTGAAGAAATCGTCGGCCTCGATCTTGCGCCTGTTGGTGACGATCGTCGCGCCGAGCGCCAGGCAGGCGGCCGGATAATCGGCGGCGGGGTCGTTGTTGGCGACCGAGCCGCCGATCGTGCCGCGATGGCGCACATGCGGATCGCCGATATGCGAGGCGAGATAGGCGAGCCCGGGGATCGCTTCCTGGACGATCGCCGAGGCCGCGACCTCGGCATGGGTCGACATCGCGCCGATATGGATGGTGCGGCCCTTGCGGACGATGCCCTTGAGGTCGCCGCAGCCGCCGAGATCGATCAGCGCGGCCGGCGAAGCCAGCCGCTGCTTCATCGTCGGCAGCAGCGTGTGCCCGCCGGCGAGGATCTTGGCATCCTCCTTCTTGGCGAGCAGGCCGGCGGCCTGACGGGCCGAGCCGGGGCGGTGATAGGTGAAGGCGTACATGGGTGTGATCCCTTGCTGAAATCCGCGGGCGTCGTCCCGGCCGCATCGCTGCGGAGGACCGGGATGACGAAGATCGGTTACTCGGCTGCCATGCGCGTGATGCTCTTCTGCGCCGCGCGCCAGACGGCCTGCGGCGTCGCCGGCATGGCGATGTCCTCATGGCCGAGTGCATCGGTGATGGCGTTGATGACGGCGGGCGGTGCGGCGATGGCGCCGGCCTCGCCGCAGCCCTTGATGCCGAGCGGGTTGGACGGGCACGGCGTCACCGTCATGCCCACCTCGAAGGAGGGCAGATCGTCGGCGCGGGGCATGCAGTAGTCCATGAAGCTCGCAGTCACGAGCTGGCCGTCACTGTTGTAGCGCGCGCCTTCCAGCAGCGCCTGGCCGACGCCCTGGGCGATGCCGCCATGGACCTGGCCCTCGACGATCATCGGGTTGATGACGTTGCCGAAATCATCCACCGCCGCCCAACGCTCGATCTTGGTCACGCCCGTCTGCGGGTCGATCTCGACCTCGCAGATATGGACGCCCGCCGGGAAGGTGAAATTGGTCGGGTCGTAGAACGCGCCCTCCTTCAGCCCCGGCTCGAGATCCTGCCCGCTGAACTTGTGGGCGATATAGGCCTGCAGCGCGCAGGAGCCGAAATCCAGCTTGCGGTCGGTGCCCTTCACCGAGAAATGCCCGTCCGCGAAGTCGATATCGGCCTCGTCGGCCTCCAGCACATAGGCCGCGACCTTCTTGCCCTTGGCGATGACCTTGTCGACCGCCTTCACGATCGCCGACATGCCGACCGCGCCCGAGCGCGAGCCATAGGTGCCCATCCCCATCTGCACCTTGTCGGTGTCGCCATGGATGATCGAGACATTGTCGATCGGGATGCCGAGCCGGTCCGAGACGAGCTGGGCGAAGGTCGTCTCATGGCCCTGGCCGTGGCTGTGCGAGCCGGTGAGCACCTCGACGGTGCCGACCGGATTGACCCGCACCTCCGCCGATTCCCACAGACCGACGCCCGCGCCGAGCGAGCCCACCGCCGCCGAGGGCGCGATGCCGCAGGCCTCGATATAGGAGGAGAAGCCGATGCCGCGCAGCTTGCCGTTGCGGGCGGAGTCGCGCTTGCGCTTGCCGAGGCCCTTGTAGTCGATGATCTCCAGCGCCTTGCGCATCGACGCGGCATAGTTGCCGGCGTCGTACATCATGATCACCGGCGTCTGATGCGGGAACTTCTTGATGTAGTTCTGCATCCGGAACTTCGCCGGGTCCTTGCCCAGCTCGCGCGCCGCGACCTCGACCAGACGCTCGACCACGAAGGTGGCTTCCGGCCGCCCGGCGCCGCGATAGGCGTCGACCGGGGCGGTGTTGGTGTAGACCGCGTCGACCTCGCAATAGATCGCCGGGATGTCGTACTGCCCGGAGAGCAGCGGGGCGTAGAGATAGGTCGGCACCGAGGAGGAGAAGGTCGAGAGATAGGCGCCGAGATTGGCCGTCGTCTTCACCCGCAGCGCCGTGATCTTGCCGTCCGCGTCGGTGGCGAGTTCGGCATGGGTGACGTGGTCGCGGCCATGCGCGTCGGAGAGGAAGGCCTCGGTGCGGTCGGAATTCCACTTCACCGGCCGGCCGACCTTCTTCGCCGCCCAGACGCAGACCGTCTCCTCGGCGTAGATGAAGATCTTCGAGCCGAAGCCGCCGCCGACATCCGGCGCCACGACCCGCAGCTTGTTCTCCGGCGCGATGCCGATGAAGGCCGAGAGCACGAGCCGCGCCACATGCGGGTTCTGGCTCGTGGTGTAGAGGGTGAAGATGCCCTCGCCCGCATCGTAGTCGCCGACGGCCGCGCGTGGCTCCATCGGGTTCGGCACCAGCCGGTTGTTGACGATGTCGAGCTTGGTGACGTGCTTGGCGGCCCTGAAGGCGGCTTCGGTCTCGTCCTTGTTGCCGAGATGCCAGTTGAACACCGTATTGTCCGGCGCCTCGGCGTGGATCACGGTTTTCGCGCCCGCCGCCCGCGCGGTCTCGACCACCGCCGGCAACACCTCGTAATCGACGGCGATCGCCTCGGAGGCATCGCGCGCCTGCGCCAGCGTCTCCGCCACGACGACGGCGACATGATCGCCGACATAGCGGACCTTGCCCTGGGCGAGCGCGGGATGCGGGCCGGCGCGCATCGGCGAGCCGTCCTTGTTGTGGATCATCCAGCCGCAGATAAGCCCGCCGACCTTGTCGGTGGCGAGATCGTCCCCGGTGAAGATGCCGACCACGCCCGGCATGGCGGCCGCGGCTTTGGTGTCGATCGACTTGATCGTGGCATGGGCGTGGGGCGAGCGCAGGAAATAGGCGTAGGCCTGCCCTGGGCGGTTGATGTCGTCGGTGTAGCGGCCCTGGCCGGTGATGAAGCGGTGGTCTTCCTTGCGCCGCACCGGGGCGCCGATTCCGGTAGCCGTCATGATGTCTCCTCCTCTGCGCGCCTCTGACGGGCACGTCATCGTCTCAAGGGCTATCGCCCGCACGGGATGGCGCGGGCGGCGGCGTCTCACTCGGCGGCCTGGCGCGGCGGCTCCTTCTTGTCCATCGCCTGCCCGGCCATGGCCTCGGCACCGGCCGCGACGGCCTTGACGATGTTGTGGTAGCCCGTGCAGCGGCAGATGTTGCCGTCGAGATCCTCGCGGATCGTCTTCTCGTCGAGCTGGTGGCCGCGACGGTTCACGATGTCGACGGCGGCCATGATCATGCCCGGCGTGCAGAAGCCGCACTGCAGGCCGTGATGCTCGCGGAAGGCTTCCTGCATCGGGTGCAGCCCGCCCTCGCCGGCCAGCCCCTCGATCGTGGTGATGCTGGCGCCCTCGAGCGAGACGGCGAGCACGGTGCAGGCCTTGGCCGCCTTGCCGTCGATATGGACGACGCAGGCGCCGCACTGGCTGGTGTCGCAGCCGACATGGGTGCCGGTCAGACGCAGGTTCTCGCGCAGGAACTGCACCAGCAGCGTACGCGGATCGATCGTCCCGGTGACCGGTTTGCCGTTCACCGTCATGGATACGCTCGCCATCCTCATCCTCCTTCGCCCGGGTCTGCCGCCCGGCTTGTGGTCGCGCCGGTCGCTGTAACGCATCGCGCCCCCGGCCGCGGGCGCACGCTTTCCTTGGAACAGCTATAAATCGAGTGTGGACCCGCCGATTTGCGCGGTCAAGCCGGCGCGCGCGGAGGGATGAGCGGGATTTCAGGGCGGAATCCTCGCCTTTTTATAACTGACGCCGCGGCATGGCAGCGCGGCACACCGCTGAGTGGCACGCTGCTGAAATTACGCGTTTTTTAATGATGCGCGCCTAGTCTGCTCGAAAACAAGAGGAAACGCCGTGGTGCCCCGCCATCCGCTCTCGACGGCCGAGCAGATCCAGAGCCGGTTGCGCGCCATCGGCTATGGCAAGCCGGAGCGACTCCGGCTGCTCGCCTATGCCGCCAAGGCCGAGCGGCTGGCGGACGCGATCGTCGAGGAGGATTTCGACCGCGCGCTCGTCATCCGGCCGGAACTCTCCGCCTCGCTCGGGCCGGTGGACAGAGAGCTGCGCGCGGCCGAGAAACACCATCTCCGTCTGCTCTTCGCCGGACGCTTCGACGCCGATTACGTCGCCTCCGCGGAGAATCTCTGCCGCCTCGAGATGCGCGCCGGCATCGGCCCCAAGCCCAGGGTGTCGGTCGGCATGGCTCTGCTGCAGCGGCTCGGGCGGATGCACTGGTACCGCCACATCCTGCGGCGCGCCCAGTTCGCCCGGGATCTCTTCGTGATCGAGCGGGTCCTCGTCTTCGACGTCACCACCGCGATCACCATCGGCGACGAGATTCGTGCGGCGGAGGCCGGCCGCCGCGCCGTCGCGCTCGATGACGCGGCCGAGACGCTGCGCCACCGCATGGGCGCGCTGGAGGCCAGCATCGGCGGTGCCGTCGAGCAGTTCGTCGCCACCGCCGACGAGACCGGGCGGGCAACGGGCTTCATCAAGGATGTCCTCGGCGATGTCGCCGGCGCCTCGATCCTGGTGCGCGAGAAGTCGCTGCAGACGGCGGCCGCGACCGAGGAGATGTCGGCCAACATCGCCGAGATCGGCAAGCGCGCCCATACGAGCCTCGTCGTCGCCCATCGCGCGGTCGACGATGCCGGCCAGATGAACGCGGCGGTGGCGCGGCTGCGGGAGGTCACGGCCAATATCGGCACCGTCGTCGGGCTGATCGCCGACATCGCGGCCCAGACCAATCTTCTCGCGCTCAACGCGACCATCGAGGCAGCCCGCGCCGGCGAGACCGGGCGCGGCTTCGCCGTCGTCGCCTCGGAGGTAAAGTCGCTCGCGACGCAGACCGCGAGCGCCACCAGCGACATCGCCGGGCAGATCGCCGAACTGACCGCCAGCGCCGAGGCCTGCAGCGCCCATGCGCTGTCGATCGCCGACACGATCGGCAAGATCAGGCTCGATTCCGAGGCGATCTCGGAGGCGGTCTCACAGCAGAGCGCCGTGACCGCGGCGATCGCCCAGGATGCAGCCGCCGTCGCGGACAGCTCCGACACCGCGATCGAGCGGGCCAATGCCGTCAGCCGGAGCCTCGACGACACCGCCCGGGCGCTGGAACGCGCCAATGCCGCCGCCGCCGATATCGCGCTTCAGGTCGGCGCCGCCGAGGCCACCGTCGGCGCCGCGCTCGAATCGCTGCGCAAGGTCTCCTGACCGGCCGGCCGCCGGCCCCGGCTCAGCCTTCGCTGACGGCCTTGGCGAAATTGGCGAAGAACTCGTCGGCGAGCTTCTTGGAAACCGAGTCGATCAGGCGCGAGCCGAGCTGCATCAGCTTGCCGCCGACCTGCGCCTCGACGTCGTAGCTGAGCAATGTCTGGCCGCCTTCCGCATCGCTGAGCGCGACCTTCGCCCCGCCCTTGGCGAAGCCCGCGATGCCGCCCTCGCCCTCGCCCTGGATGCGGTAGCCGTTCGGCGGGTCGAGATCGACCAGTTCGACCTTGCCCTTGAAGCTCGCCTTCACCGGCCCGAGCTTGACCTTCACCACGGCGGAGAAATGCGTGTCGTCGTCCTTGTTGAGCTGTTCGCAGCCGGGAATGCAGGCCTTCAGCACGTCGGGATCGTTGAGCTTGGCCCAGACCACATCCTTGCTCGCCGGCAGCGTCACCTCGCCGTTCATCGTCATGGCCATGGCGGTTGTCCTCCCATCCCTTGTCGCACGCGCCCGGCCCCAGTTGCAGCCGGCCTCGCCTCGGGTCTATCCAAGACGAGCGCGCCTATCCATGAGCGGAAAGCGCCGGCCCGCACAAGGGCGACCTGCACAGGGGGATCACGCGTGACGACCGGACCCGCCCGCCGCATGGCGCCCGCCTCACCATGACCGGCAGCCCCGCGGGCCTTTTCGGCGAACTCTTCGTCGATCGCGAGATGGCGGATGCGATGAGCGATCGGGCGCTCCTGCACGGCATGCTCGGCTTCGAGGCGATGCTCGCGCGCGCGCTGGAAGCCGAATCCGTGGCGCCACAGGGCACGGCCGATGCCATTGCCGGACAGTGCGACCCGGACCTCTACGACATCGCCGAACTCGGGCGGGCCGCGACGCTCGCCGGCAATCCCGCGATCCCCTTGGTGAAGGCGCTGACCGCGCGCGTCGCCGCGGTCGATCCCGAACAGGCCAAATGGGTTCATTTCGGCGCGACCAGCCAGGACGTGATCGATTCCGGCAATGTCCATGTCATCGGCTGCGGGCTGACGCTCATCGATCTTCGGCTTGGCCGCTTGGCTGCTGCCATGCGTGCGCTGGCGGAGACGCACCGCACGACGCCGATGATCGGCCGCACCTTCCTGCAGCAGGCGGTCCCGATCACCTTCGGCGTCAAGACGGCCCTGTGGCTCGATCCGCTGCTGGAGAGCCGGCATGTGCTTCACGGCATCCTGGATGCGCCAGTCGTGCAGCTGGCCGGAGCCGCTGGCACCCTGGCCGCGCTCGGCCCCGATGGCGACCGGGTTCAGGCGCGGTTCGTCGAGCTGACGCGGGGAGCAAGAGCTTCGCTCATCCCCTGGCACGGGCAACGTCACCGCATCGCCCGCCTGGCAGCCGAACTGGGCATCCTCACCGGCAATCTCGGCAAGATCGCCCGCGACATCGGGCTGATGGCCCAGACCGAGATCGGCGAGGTCGCCGAGCCCGAGGCGCCCGGAAAGGGCGGCTCCTCCGCCATGCCGCACAAGCGCAATCCGGTGCTCTGCACCCTGATCCTCGCCGCAGCCGAGCGCGCGCCCGGCCTGGTCGCCACCATGCTGTCGGCGCTGCCGCAGGAGCATGAGCGTGCACTCGGCGGCTGGCATGCCGAGTGGCCGACACTGCCCGAGCTCTTCAAGATCGCGGGGGCCGCGCTGGCCCAGACGATCACTCTCATCGAGGGGCTTCAGGTCTTCCCGGAGCGCATGCGCGCCAATATCGACCTGACCCAGGGCCTCGTGATGTCGGAGCGTGTCTCGCTCGCGCTGGCTGCGACGCTGGGCAAGGCGAAGGCGCATCATCTCCTGGAGGAGGCCAGCCGGGCCTGCGTCGCGCAGAACCAGCATCTGCGCGACGTGCTGGCCTCGATGCCCGCCGTCACCGAGCATCTGACCGCCGAGGCATTGGCCGATTTGTTCGACCCCACAACCTATCGCGGCGCGTCAGATGCCATCATCGACCGGGTTCTGGCGCGAGCCGCACAGGCGGCCCTTCCCCGCGCGGCGGCGCCGACGCGCGCACACGGGGTCACGGATGCTTGAGCTGACCCCACAGCAGCGCGCCATCGCGGCCGGCACGGACGGCGCCGCCATGGCGCTGCGCATCGTCGCCGAGGCGGCCCGGCTGATGGGCGCGCCGCGGCTCATCCCCGTGGCCTCGGCCCATATCGACGGCGCGCTCTACCATGGCGATTCCGGCACGCTCTTCGCCGAGCGGCTGGTCGAAGGCGGCGCCCGCGTCGCGGTGCGCGCGACGCTGAATGTCGGCGCGCTGGCGCCGGCTGGCTGCGCCGCGATCCGGCTGCCGCCGCATGAGCGCGACATGGCGGGGCGCATGATGCGCGCCTATGAGGCGATGGGCTGCGAGCCCTCCTGGACCTGCGCGCCCTATCAGGCCGGCCACCGGCCGGCCAAGGGCACGGACGTCGCCTGGGGCGAATCCAACGCGGTCGTCTTCTGCAATTCGGTGCTCGGCGCGCGCACCAACCGCTATGGCGATTTCCTCGACATCGCCTGCGCCATCGCCGGCGTCGCCCCCGATTACGGGCTCCACCGCCCGGAGAACCGCATTGCGACGCTGCTGATCGACACCACCGGCCTGAGCCGGAGCTTACGCGCCGCGGACGTGTTCTACCCCGTGCTCGGCACCCTGCTCGGCCGCACCGCCGGCACGGCCATCGCCGTCATCGACGGGCTGCAGGGCTGCACCACGGAAGACCGGCTCAAGGCGCTGGGTGCGGCCTCCGCCTCGGCCGGCGGGGTCGGCCTGTTCCATGTCGCAGGCGTGACGCCCGAGGCACCGGACGCCGCGACCGCGCTGGGCGGCCTGCCGCCGCGGGAAACGCTCATCCTGACGCCCGCGATCGTGCAGCAGGCGCTGGCGGGCCTCTCCACCGCCGGCGCCACCGAGCGCATCGATGCGGTCGCGGTCGGCTCGCCTCATCTGTCGCTGGCGGAGATCGACGAGATCGAGCACAGGCTCGCCGGCCGCCGGCTCGCCGCGCCGCTCTATGCCAACACCGGCCGCCATGTGCTGAAGCCGCTGGAGGCGCAAGGCCGCCGCGCCGCGCTGGAACAGGCCGGCGTGGTCTTCGTCGTCGACACCTGCGTCGTCGTCACGCCGATCCTGCCCGAGATCGCCGGCGCCGTGCTGATGACCAATTCCGGTAAATTCGCCCATTACGCGCCGGGCACCACCGGCTATGCCGTGACCTATGGCTCGCTCGGCGAATGCGTCGAGAGCGCGGTGGCCGGCCGCCTCGTCCGGGAGGAGCGGGCATGGGCCTGACCGGACAGATCCTCCTGCCGGGCCCGGCCGCGACCGGCCCCTGCCTCGCCCTGACCGCCCCGATCAGCTTCTGGGGCGGCGTCGATCCGCGCTCGGGCAGGATCATCGACCAGCGCCATCCCCAGTGCGGGCTCAGCGTCGCGGGCACGATCCTGGCCCTGCCGGGCACGATCGGCTCGTCTTCGGCCTCGGCCGTGCTGCTCGAACTGGTCCATGCCGGCAAGGCGCCCGCCGCGATCCTGATGGACGCGCCCGATGCCATCCTGCTGCTCGGGCTCGTGGTGGCGCGCGAGATGGGCTGGCCGACGCCGCCGGCCCTGCGCCTCCCCGCCGCCGACCAGGCGCCGCTGGCGGACCGTCTGCTGGCCATCGCCGCCGACGGCACCATCACGCTCAACGACTGAATGAGACGAGGGATACGCTGATGCCGATCGAAACCCTAGCGGGCGAACCCTTCAACATCCGCTTCGACGGGCCGGAAGATGCCCCCGTGCTGATGCTGTCGAACTCGCTGGGCACCAATCTCTCGATGTGGGATCCGCAGATTCCCGAATGGTCGAAGCGCTTCCGCGTCCTGCGCTACGATTCGCGCGGGCACGGCCTGTCGGTCGCGACGGACACGTCCTTCGGGATCGACCGCCTCGGCAGGGACGCCCTCGCCATCCTCGACCATTTCGGCATCGAGCGGGCGCATTGGTGCGGCGTCTCCAAGGGCGGCATGGTCGGTCAATGGCTCGCGACGAATGCCCGCGAGCGCATGGGCCGCCTCGTCCTCGCCAACACCGCCGCCCATATGGGCCCGCCCTCGCTCTGGGACGACCGGATCGCGACCGCGCGCGGCCAGGGCATGGAGGCCCTCGTCCAGGGCGTGCTCGCACGCTGGTTCAGCCCGCGATTCCGCGAGGCCGAGCCTGAGACCGTGGCGCGGGTCGGCACGATGCTGACCACGACTCCGGCGATCGGCTACGCCACCTGCTGCGCCGCGATCCGCGACATGGACCAGCGCGAGTCGATCCGCAGCGTGACCAACCCCGTCCTCGTCGTCATCGGCACGGTCGACCCGGCGACGCCGCCGGCCGCCGGCCAGCTGATCGCGCAGGCCATCCCCGGCGCACGAACGGTCGAGCTCGACGCCGCGCATCTCTCCAACCTCGAGCAGCCCGAAGCGTTCACAAAGGCCGTGCAGGACTTCCTGACGGGCTGACACCCTTTCGCCAGCCCTACCTGAAGGAGCCCCCCATGGACGACAAGACCCGCTACACCGAGGGCATGACCACGCGCCGCGCCGTGCTCGGCGGTGCTTATGTCGACAAGGCCAGTTCCGGCCTGACCGACTTCAACGCCGAGTGGCAGGAGTTCATCACCCGCACCGCCTGGAACGACATCTGGAACCGGCCGGGACTGCCCCGGCGCGAGCGCTCGATCATCGTGCTGGCGATCGCCGCCTCGCTCGGCGCCTGGGGCGAGTTCCGCATCCATGTCCGCGGCGCGATCAACAACGGCCTCACCCGCGACGACATCAAGGAGGTGCTGATGCAGACGGCGGTCTATGCCGGGGTGCCGGCCGCCAACCACGCCTTCAAGGAAGCCGCGAGCGTCTTCGCCGAGATCGAGGCGGAGGCGGCGAAGGGGTGAATCACCGCCGCGCCTGATCGGTTGTCTCGAAACCACCCGGTCGTCCCGGGCTTGACCCGGGACCCATTCCGGAACCTCGCCGACCAGCGCTCCGGCATGGATCCCGGATCTCCGCTGCGCTGCGTCCGGGATGACCGCGGGAACCGGCAGGATCCGATCGGCGCTAAACCGCCTGAAACTGCCGCTGCCGATAGATCAGGCTGCTGCCGGGCGGCGGCGCTGCGCCGCCGAGACCCACCACCTCGCCGATCAGGATGCGATGGGTCGCGACGTCCTGGACCGCGGTGAGCCGGCAGTCGAAGGCCGCGACCGCGTCCGACAACACCGGCGCGCCGGTGGCGAGCGTCGTCCAGGGCCGTGTCGCGAAACGGGCCTCGCCCTCGATCCCACGCCGGCTGGCGAAGATCTCGGCAAGATCCAGCGCGTCGCCCGGCAGGGTATTGATGCAGAACAGCCCGCTCGCTTCGATCACCGCCAGAGTCCGGCTCGGCCGCGCGATGCAGACCAGCACGGTCGGCGGATTGTCCGAGACAGAGGCCACCGCCGTCGCGGTCAGACCGGCCCGCCCGGCTGGCCCCAGCGTGGTCACGACATGGACCGCGCTGGCGACGCGGGCCATGGCGTCACGGAAGGACGCGGCCTCGGGCGTCGCCCGCGGCGGCAAAGAGAGAGTGTCGGTCATGGCGATCCGGAGGGCCGAAGCGGCGGTTGGACCGTCATGTAGGCGCTGAGGCGCGAAAACGCCAGTTTGCGCGGTCGCTGCAACGCCCTGGACCCTGCCGCGCGCGCCGTTTCAGCAACATATATCATAGGTCGCCGGCCGGCGCCGGCTCAGTCCCGGTCGATCGTCGCCAGCAGCCCGCTGCGCAGATGCAGCATCAGCGCGTCGCTCGCCGCCATCGCCGCCGCGGGATCGGCCGTCGCCAGCGCCTGGGCGAAGGCGACATGGTGCCCGGCCGCCGGCACGAGATCGTCCTGCCGCTCGAAATGATACCAGGCCCGCCGGATCAGCGCCTGGAGCGGCTCCACCGCGCGGGTGGCATAGGGGCTGCGGGCCGCAGCCGCCACCGCCGCATCCAGTTCCTTGTCGAGCCGCATATAGGCCGTCGCGTCGCCCTCCGTGGCAGCCTGCCGCATGGCTCGAGCCTTCTCGACGATGGCGATGCGCTCACGCGGACTGGCGCGGCGCGCGGCATCGCCCGCGATCAGCCGCTCCAGCACCTCACGGGCATCGAGCGCCGCCATGATGTCGATGGCGTTGATGCCGGCAACGGCCACGCCCTTGCGCGGCAGAACCTCGACCAACCCCTGCTGGGCGAGCCGGATCAGGGCTTCGCGCACCGGCGTGCGCCCGACGCCGACCATGTCGATCAGCTGCGCCTCGGTCAGCACCGCGCCCGGCCGCAGCGACAGGGTCACGATCGCCTCCTCGAGGCGGCGATAGGCGGTCTCGGTCAGGCTGGGCGAGGAAGGAGACGGCTGCAGCAGCGTCTCCTCGGACCCCGATGCGTCGAAGGCGGGCTTGAGGCTCATCGCGCCGCTCCCCGCAGGCTGTCCCGGATTGACGCGTCACGAGCCATTGATATATCAACCCTGCCTATCGCGTTCGGACGCCAGTGTCGCAATCTGCAAGCGAAACGGGTTCCGGCGCAAGACGCATTCACCGGTTCTCCCGCCCGACAGGCAAGGCCCTCGACCCGGTGCCCCGGCTGTTGCAGAACAGACGGGCCGGCCGCCGCCCCGGCCGGAGGCAGAAGGCGCAGCGGAGAGTGGAATGGCCTTTACCTGCACGATCCCAGCCCGCCCCACCGTCCAGCAGGACGACGACACCCTGCGCATCACCCGCTGGGATTTCGAGCCCGGCGCCGTCACCGGCTGGCACAGCCATGGCTGGCCCTATTTCGTCGTGATGCTCGTCGCCGGCACGCTGCGGATCCATGACGGCACCAAGACGACCGACGTGCCCCTTGCCGAGGGCCAGGCCTATATGCGCCCGGCCGGCATCCAGCACGACGTCATGAACGGCTCCGACCACCCGATCGCCTTCGTCGAGATCGAAGTGAAGCGGTCGGCGGCTCTCGCGGAGCTGTCGCTGCCATGAAGGTCCGGCCATGAAGATCGCCATCGTCGGGGCCGGCATCGTCGGCTGCGCCATCGCCCATGCGCTGCTCGACGAGGGCCACGAGGTCCTGATCCTCGACAAGGAAGGGCCCGGCTTCGGGCCCTCGCGCGGCAACGCCGGCTGGATGGCCCATACCGACATCCTGCCGATCGCCAGTCCCAAGATCCTCCGGCAGGTGCCGAAATTCCTGCTCGACCCACTCGGCCCGCTGGCGATCCGCCCGACCTATTTCCCGAAGCTTCTGCCCTGGCTGCTGCGCTTCGTGCTGGCGGCGCGGCCGGACGCGTATGAGCGCTCGATCCAGGGGATCGGCGCCCTGCAGCAGCGCGCCCTGCCCGCCTGGCTGGCGCGCGCCAAGCAGGCAGGCCTGGAAGGCCATATCCACCGCAAGGGCGGGCTCTATGCCTTCACCGACGCCGCCGCCTTCGAGGAGGCGCGCGGGATCGCCAGGCGCCAGGCCGAATTCGGCATCACCGTCGAGATGATCGGCCCCGAGGAACTGCGCCAGTTCGAGCCGGCGCTGAAAGACGCCTTCGTCGGCGCCGCCTTCCACCCCGACACCGCCCATATCAGCGATCCCCTCGCCCTGACGCTGGCGCTGTTCGAGACGGCCCTTGCGCGCGGCGCGACCTTCGAGAAGGCCGCCATCACCAATATCTCGACCGGCGAGCGCCCGGCGCTGATCGGCGCCGACGGCGTCCAGCGCGTCGTCGACCGCGCGGTCGTCGCCGCCGGGGCCTGGTCGAAGCCGCTGGCGACGGCGCTCGGCGACAAGGTGCCGCTGGACACCGAGCGCGGCTACAATGTCAGCTTTCCCGGCGTGAGCGGGCTGACTTCGCGCCCAATCGGCTTCGAGGGCCACGGCTTCGTCATGACGCCGCTGGAGAGCGGCCTGCGCATCGGCGGCGCGGTCGAGTTCGGTGGGCTGGAAGCGGCTCCCAACCATGCCCGCACCCGAATTCTCTACGACAAGGCGAGCCAGTTCGTGGACGGGCTGCCGGCTTTCGAGACCGGCACGCTCTGGATGGGCTTCCGCCCCTCTTTGCCCGACTCGCTGCCGGTGATCGGCGCCGCGAGCCGCAACCCCCATGTCGTCTACGCCTTCGGCCATGGCCATTACGGCATGACGCAGTCGACCGTCACCGCCGATCTCGTGGCGGCTCTGGTCGCAGGCCGTCCGCCGGCGATCGACCTCGCGTCCTTCAGCCCCCAGCGCTTCTGAATCAAACAGCCAACCGACCAGGCCAAGCCCATGAGCAAACACACTTTTTTCTGCGTCGACGGCCACACCTGCGGCAATCCGGTGCGCATGGTCGCGGGCGGCGCTCCGCCGCTCAAGGGCGCCAACATGGTCGAGAAGCGGGCCCATTTCCTCAGCGAGTATGACTGGATCCGCACCGGCCTGATGTTCGAGCCGCGCGGCCACGACGTCATGTCGGGCTCGATCCTCTACCCGCCGACGCGCGAGGACGCCGACATCGCCTTCCTCTTCATCGAGACCTCGGGCTGCCTGCCGATGTGCGGCCACGGCACCATCGGCACGGTGACGATGGCGCTGGAGCGCGGCCTCGTCACCCCGCGCGAGGAGGGCGTGCTGAAGATCGACACGCCCGCCGGGCTGGTGACCGCGCGCTACACCCGCAATGGCGACTACATCGACAATGTCCGGATCACCAACATCGCCTCCTATCTCCATGCGACGGGCCTGACGGCGGAGATCGAGGAACTCGGCGAGGTCACCGTCGACGTCGCCTATGGCGGCAATTTCTATGCGATCGTCGATCCGCAGGACGCCTTCCGCGACATTGCCGACATCAACCCCTCCGACATCCAGCGCTGGAGTCCGAAGCTGCGCGCCGCGCTGAACGCGAAGTACCAGTTCATCCACCCGGAAAACCCGGCGATCAACGGGCTCTCGCACATTCTCTGGACCGGCGCGCCGACCAAGCCCGAGGCCCACGCCCGCAACGCCGTGTTCTATGGCGACAAGGCGATCGACCGCTCGCCCTGCGGCACCGGCACCTCCTCGCGCATGGCGCAATGGGCCGCGCAGGGCAAACTCCAGGTCGGCGACGACTTCGTCCATGAGAGCATCATCGGCACGATGTTCCGCGGCCGGGTCGAGGCCACCGCCCAGGTCGGCCCCTTCGAGGGCATCATCCCCTCGATCGAGGGCTGGGCCCGCATGACCGGCTACAACACCATCTTCATCGACGACCGCGACCCGCTCGCCCATGGTTTCCTTGTGACCGATCGGCCATGAACGCCGGCGCGTCCCGCTCCGGCAGCAGGGCCGGCGGCCGAAAGCCGCTCCCGCACCCTGCCCCAAACACAATCATCTTGCGTGAAATCGGCGCGGCACCGCAGGTTCAGCTGCCCATTTCGAGGGCATTTCGCCGCAGATTGCTTTTGACAGTTTTATGGCCGGGCGCGATTGTCCAAATGGCAAGGCGTTGGTAGCTCTGCATGGTGATCGCATCCCGCATGCGTCGGCGTCATGCCGGCCCACGAGAACGGGAGCGGGTTCAAGGGGTCTGCGTCGTCCATGGAAGTGTTCCTGCAGCAGCTCATCAACGGGCTGACCCTCGGGTCGATCTACGGCCTCATCGCCATCGGCTACACGATGGTCTTCGGCATCATCGGCATGGTGAACTTCGCCCATGGCGACATCTTCATGCTCTCGGCCTTCATCGCGCTGATCTTCTTCATGCTGATCGCCTCCTGGTTCGGGGCGGGGCTGATCGTGGTGGCGCTGATCCTGGTCCTGGTGCTGGCGATGTTCTTCACCTCGCTCTGGAACTGGACGATCGAGCGCGTCGCCTACCGGCCCCTGCGCGGCTCCTTCCGCCTAGCCCCGCTGATCTCGGCGATCGGCATGTCGATCTTCCTGATGAACTTCGTCCAGGTCGTGCAGGGCCCGCGCAACAAGTCGACGCCGCCCATGCTCAACAAGTCGATCACCCTGATCGAAAGCGCGACCTACCCCGTCCAGATCTCCTACAAGCAGATCGTCATCATCGTGACGACCGCGATCCTGCTGGCCGCCTTCTGGTATGTCGTGCAGAAGACGCCACTCGGCCGCGCCCAGCGCGCCTGCGAGCAGGACCGCAAGATGGCCGGCCTGCTCGGCATCGACGTCGACCGCACGATCTCGATCACCTTCGTGATGGGCGCCGCGCTCGCGGCCGTCGCCGGCGTGATGTACCTCGTGCTCTACGGCGTGGTCAGCTTCCATGACGGCTTCGTGCCCGGCGTGAAGGCCTTTACCGCCGCCGTGCTGGGCGGCATCGGCTCCCTGCCCGGCGCCGTGATCGGCGGGCTGCTGATCGGGCTGATCGAGGTCATGTGGTCGGCCTATTTCACCATCGACTACAAGGACGTCGCGGCCTTCTGCATCCTCGCCATCGTCCTGGTCTTCATGCCGTCGGGCATCCTCGGCCGCCCCGAAGTCGAGAAGGTCTGACGCCATGGCCGCACCCGTTCCCGCCGCGACGACCGAGACTGCTCCCCGGCACGACTATGCCGCAGCCTTCAAGGAAGCCGGCTTCGCCGCGCTGATCACCTTCGGCCTCTGCATCCCCATCATCGCCTGGGGCACGCGCCAGAACATGGACAATGTCCTGGTGCTGGACCCCCGCTGGGACGCGGTCGCCTGGGCGGTCGCCATCGTCTTCGTCGGCCGATTCGTCGTGGCGCTGCGCCAGCAGACCAAGGCGAGCCGCCAGTCGATGGTCCGCTTCCTGCCGAAGGGAACCTTCGCCTTCTTCCAGCGCCATTCGAAGCTGTTCTCGCTCTTCGGCCTGGGCTTCCTCGTCACCTTCCCGATCATTGCGATAAATCTCGCGGGCTGGGGCGGCGCGCTGAAATGGATCGACAATTTCGGCATCCAGATCCTGATCTACGTCATGCTCGGCTGGGGGCTGAACATCGTCGTCGGCCTCGCCGGCCTGCTCGATCTCGGCTACGTCGCCTTCTATGCCGTCGGCGCCTATTCCTACGCGCTGCTGGCGAAGAATTTCGGCCTGTCCTTCTGGATCCTGCTGCCGCTGTCCGGCATCCTCGCCGCCTTCTGGGGCATGCTGCTCGGCTTCCCGGTGCTGCGCCTGCGCGGCGACTATCTGGCGATCGTGACGCTGGCCTTCGGCGAGATCATCCGCCTCGTCCTGATCAACTGGGTCGATTTTTCCGGCGGCTATGCCGGCATTTCCGGCATCCCGCGCCCGACCTTCTTCGGCATCCCCTTCAACGCCAGCGACACTGGCTTCGCCGCCGTTTTCGGGCTCGAATTCACCCCGCTCTACCGCACGATCTTCCTCTACTACCTGATCCTGGCCCTGGCCCTTCTCACTGCCGTGGTGACGCTGCGCCTGCGCCGCCTGCCGGTCGGCCGCGCCTGGGAGGCGTTGCGCGAGGACGAGATCGCCTGCCGCTCGCTCGGCATCAACACGACCTCGACCAAGCTCACCGCCTTCTCGATCGGGGCCATGTTCGGCGGCTTCGCCGGCGCCTTCTTCTCGGCCCGCCAGGGCTTCATCTCGCCGGAATCCTTCGTCTTCATGGAATCGGCGGTGATCCTGGCGATCGTCGTGCTCGGCGGCATGGGCTCGCTCTGGGGCTGCGCCATCGCCGCGATCGTGATGATCGGCGGCACCGAGCTGCTGCGCGAGTTGGACTGGCTGAAGGCCGTCTTCGGCAACGACTTCGACCCCACCAAGTACCGCATGCTGATCTTCGGCCTCGCCATGGTCGTGATCATGATCTGGAAGCCGCGCGGGCTGATCTCGACCCGCGAGCCGACCGCCTTCCTGAAGGAGAAGAAGTCGATCTCCGCCGACATGGTCCAGGAGGGGCACGGCTGATGGCGACTTCTCCCACCCCGAACGCGGCCCTTGGCCGCCCTCTGCTCCAGGTCGAGCACGTCACCATGCGCTTCGGCGGCCTGACCGCCGTCAACGACCTCTCCTTCGAGGCGCGCAAGGGCGACATCACGGCGTTGATCGGCCCCAACGGCGCCGGCAAGACCACGGTGTTCAACTGCATCACCGGCTTCTACAAGCCGACCGAGGGCATGATCACCCTGACCCAGGATTCCGGCGCGAGCTATCTGCTGGAGCGCATGCCGGACTTCCAGATCTCCTGGAAGGCCAAGGTCGCCCGCACCTTCCAGAATATCCGGCTCTTCGGCGGCATGACCGTTCTGGAGAACCTGCTGGTCGCGCAGCACAACCCGCTGATGATCGCCTCGGGCTACACCTTCCTCGGGGTGCTCGGCATCGGCGGCTACAAGGCCCGCGAGAAGGAAGCGATCGAGAAGGCGAAGTTCTGGCTGGAGAAGATCAACCTGATCGACCGCGCCGACGACCCCGCCGCCGACCTGCCCTATGGCGACCAGCGCCGGCTCGAGATCGCGCGCGCCATGTGCACCGACCCCGTCCTGCTCTGCCTCGACGAGCCGGCGGCCGGCCTCAACCCGCGCGAGAGCCATGACCTCAACATGCTGCTGCTCTCGATCCGGAAGGATCTCGGCACGGCGCTGCTGCTCATCGAGCACGACATGTCGGTGGTGATGGAGATTTCGGACCATGTCGTGGTGCTGGACTACGGCACCAAGATCGCGGACGGCACCCCGGCGGAGGTGCAGGCCGATCCGAAGGTGATCGCGGCCTATCTCGGCGTCGACGACGACGAGGTCGAGGCCGCCGAAGCGGAGGTCGGCATCGCGTGACCGAAACCCTCGTTCAGAACCAGGCCGCTCCGCAGGCGGCCGAGCCCCCTCAGGGCCAGCCGCTGCTCAGCGTGCGCGGCGTCAAGACCTATTACGGCAAGATCATCGCCCTCAAGGGCGTCGACATGGAGGTCCGCCAGGGCGAGATCGTCACGCTGATCGGCGCCAACGGCGCCGGCAAGTCGACGCTGATGATGACGATCTTCGGCAATCCGCAGGCCCGCGAAGGCACCATTACCTATGAGGGCCGCGACATCACCAAGATGCCGAGCCATCTGATCGCGCGCCTCGGCATCGCTCAATCGCCGGAAGGCCGCCGCATCTTCCCGCGCATGACCGTCTTCGAGAACCTGCAGATGGGGGCGGCGCTGCGCGACCTCTCCCATTTCGACGAGGATCTCGAGAAGATCTGCACTCTCTTCCCGCGCATCCGCGAGCGCCTGCAGCAGCGCGGCGGCACGCTGTCCGGCGGCGAGCAGCAGATGGTCGCGATCGCGCGCGCCCTGATGGCCCGCCCCAAGCTGCTGCTGCTGGACGAGCCCTCGCTCGGCCTCGCCCCGCTGATCGTCAAGCAGATCTTCGAGGCGATCCGCGAGCTCAACCGCACCCAGGGGCTCACCGTGTTCCTGGTCGAGCAGAATGCCTTCCACGCGCTCAAGCTCGCCCATCGCGGCTATGTCATGGTCAACGGCGTCGTCACCATGAGCGGCACCGGCCAGGAGCTGCTGGCCAATCCCCAGGTGCGCGCCGCCTATCTCGAAGGCGGGAGGCACTGACATGCAGGGCATCCTCTACGAAGAACCGACGGTCTGGCTCTTCCTGCTGGTTACGGTGGTGATGGGCGGCTGGCTGGCCTGGATGACAGGGCGCGCCATGGCGCTGACCTGGAAGCCGAAGTATCAGCTCGTGCTCTATGTCCTCGTCCTCGGGCTGGTCGTCCGCTTCATCCATTTCGCCCTGTTCGAGGCGACGCTGCTGACGCTGCACTACTACGTCGTCGACACGATCATCCTCATGGGCTTCGCCTTCGCCGGCTGGCGCTACCATCGCGCGAAGCAGATGACGACGCAGTATCGCTGGCTCTTCGAGCGCACCGGCCCGTTTGGCTGGAAGCCCCGGCCCGGCGTTGAAATCAAAGACGAATTGGCCTGAGAAGGCGGCGAGCTTGACGCGTGACAGACCCTGGAAAACGCGCAACACTGCGTGCCACGGTGACATCCGCGCCGAGACGGGCGAGCAATGACCGTCCGTTCATGACGACAATGCAGGGGAGTCTCATCTCATGAAGAAACTGCTGTTGAGCAGCATCGCGCTCGGCGCGGTCCTCGCCTTCTCGGGCGTGGCCAACGCCCAGATCAAGCTCGGCGTCGCCGGCCCGATCACCGGCCCCAACGCCGCCTTCGGCGCGCAGCTGAAGAACGGGACGGAGCAGGCCGTCGAGGACATCAACGCCGCCGGCGGCATCCTCGGCCAGAAGATCACCGTCACGGTCGGCGACGACGTTTCCGATCCGAAGCAGGGCGTCTCGGTCGCCAACAAGTTCGTCGGCGACGGCGTGAAATGGGTCGTCGGCCACTTCAACTCCGGCGTCACCATGCCGGCCTCGGAAGTCTATGCCGAGAACGGCATCCTGATGATCTCGCCTTCGGCCACCAACCCGAAGATCACCGAGCGCGGTCTCTGGAACGTCTTCCGCACCTGCGGTCGTGACGACCAGCAGGGCGAGGTCGCGGCGGCCTATATCGCGAAGAACTTCAAGGACAAGAAGATCGCGGTCATCCACGACAAGACGACCTATGGCCAGGGCCTGGCCGACGAGACCCGCAAGGGCCTGACCAAGGCCGGCATCAAGGACGTGCTCTATGAGGGCGTGAACGCCGGCGAGAAGGATTTCTCGGCGCTCATCTCGAAGATCAAATCCGTGGGCGCCGACTTCGTCTACTGGGGCGGCCTGCACACCGAGGGCGGCCTGATCGTGCGCCAGATGCGCGACCAGGGCGTCAAGGCCGTGCTGATCTCCGGCGACGGCATCACGACCGACGAGTTCGCCACGATCGGCGGCCCCGGCGTCGAAGGCACGCTGATGACCTTCCCGCCGGACCCGCAGAAGCGCCCGGAGGCCGCCGCGGTTATCAAGAAGTTCGAGGCCAAGAACTTCAAGCCCGAGGCCTACACCCTCTACAGCTACGCCGCCGTCCAGATCATGGCCGAAGGCGCCAAGCGCGCGAACTCGACCGATCCCAAGAAGATCTCCGAGGCGCTGCGCGGCGGCCAGGCGGTCAAGACCGTCATCGGCGACATCGCCTTCGACAAGAAGGGCGACATCACCCGCCCCGACTACACAATGTACACCTGGAAGAAGGGCGCCGACGGCAAGATCACCTATGTCGAGAATTGATCTCCAAGGATCTCTGACCTTCGAGACTGATCGCCTCAGCGCGTGACACGAGACCGCCCCGGTGAAAGCCGGGGCGGTTTTGTTTTGAGGCAAGTTCGAGCGCGATCTGTCCCTGATACGCGCGGTCATCCTGGCCGCAGCGAAAGCGAAGACCCGGGATCCATTCCGAAACGGTTGAGGCATGGATCCCGGATCGGCGCGGCGTTGCCGCTTGTCCGGGATGACCGAGCGGGTCGGACCAGGACTCAGCCCTGAATCGGTTTCTGCGGAACCGCCGTCAAGCTCCTGAGAAAGCCCGCGAAACGCAGCAGGCCATCGGGCCAGGGGCCATGGCCGGATTCGGTGTTGAGGTGCCCGCTCTCGCCGGCGTCGACGAATTCGGAACCCCAGGCCTCGGCCAGTTCCTTCGCCTCATCCGGCGTGCAGTAGGGATCGTTGCTGCTGGCGATCAGCACGCTGCGGAAAGGCAGCGTCTCGCGCCGGTGGGCGGCGAAAGCCGGCGTCATGCCAGGCAGTTCGCGCTTGGCCCGCTCGGCCGCGGGCGCCACCAGAAAGGCTCCCGCCACCTCGCCGGGGTGGAGATGCTCGGCGGCATGCGCAATCGCGCTGACGCCGCAGGAATGCCCGACCAGCACGACCGGCCGCGTCGCCGGCCGCGTCGCCGCCCGCACCGCCGCGACGATGCGCTCCGCCCAGAGCCGCGACGGCACATGCCAGTCCTCCTGCTCGACCACCCGCGCGGTCGAGAGCTTGGCGACCCAGCGGCTCTGCCAATGATCGGGCCCCGAACCGGACCAGCCGGGAACGATGAGAATGTCGGTGTCGGAGGTTTTCATGCGTTCAGACGGCCCGGCCCGTCTCCGGCTCGGGGCGCTTCGCTGAAACCGGCTCGGGGGTCCGCTCCGGTACGAAGGTCGCGACGACTTTGCCGCGTCGCGACACGGAGATCGTCTCGCCGCGCTCCACCCGGTCGAGCAATTCGCTCCAGCGCCTGCGCGCCTCGGTCACGGTCATCTGCATGCCACAACTGTAATGGCCGCCCGCTCGGGACTCAATCACCCCTCCCCGAACACCCGGGCGAAGATCGTGTCGACATGCTTGAAGTGATAGCCCTCGTCGAACATCGCCTCGAGCTCGGCGTCCGAGAGCCGCGCGGTGACATCGGTATCGGCCTTGAGGTTGGTGAGGAAGTCCTCGCCATGCTCCCAGGTCCGCATCGCGTTGCGCTGGACCATCGCATAGCTGTCCTCGCGGCTCGCGCCGGCCTGCGTCAGGGCGAGCAGCACGCGCTGCGAGTTGTGCAGGCCGCCGAGCTTGTCGAGGTTGCGGCGCATGTTGGCGGGGTAGATCAGCAGCTTGTCGACGACGCCCGTCAGCCGCGCCAGGGCGAAATCGAGCGTCACGGTGGCGTCGGGGCCGATCATGCGCTCGACGCTCGAATGCGAGATGTCGCGCTCATGCCAGAGCGCGACATTCTCCAGCGCCGGCACGACCATGCCGCGCACGAGGCGGGCGAGGCCGGTCAGGTTCTCGGTCAGCACCGGGTTGCGCTTGTGCGGCATCGCCGAGGAGCCCTTCTGGCCCGGCGAGAAGAACTCCTCGGCCTCATAGACCTCGGTGCGCTGGAGATGGCGGATCTCGGTCGCCAGCCGCTCGATCGAGGAGGCGACGACGCCCAGCGTGGCGAAATACATCGCGTGCCGGTCGCGCGGGATCACCTGCGTCGAGACCGGCTCGACGGTCAGCCCCATCTTCTGCGCCACATAGGCTTCGACGCTGGGGTCGATATTGGCGAAGGTGCCGACCGCGCCCGAGATCGCGCAGGTCGCGATCTCCGCACGCGCCGCCACGAGCCGGGCCCGGCAGCGATCGAACTCGGCATAGGCCTGGGCGAGCTTGAGCCCAAAGGTCACCGGCTCGGCATGGATGCCGTGCGAGCGGCCGATCGTCGGGGTGAATTTGTGCTCGAAGGCGCGGCGCCTGATGGCGGCCAGGAGCGCGTCGACATCGGCGATGAGAATATCGGTGGCGCGCGCCAGCTGCACCGAGAGCGTCGTGTCGAGGATGTCCGAGGAGGTCATGCCCTGGTGGACGAAGCGCGCCTCGGGGCCGACGATCTCGGCCAGATGCGTCAGGAAGGCGATGACGTCATGCTTGGTGACGCGCTCGATCTCGTCGATCCGGGCGACGTCGAAGGTGGCGTCCTTGGCCTTGGCCCAGATCGTCGCGGCCGCCTCCTTCGGCACGACACCGAGCTCGGCCAGCTTGTCGGTGGCATGCGCCTCGATCTCGAACCAGATCCGGAACCGCGTCTGCGGCTCCCAGATGGCGACCATATCGGGGCGGGAATAGCGCGGGATCATGCTCGTCTCAGCCTCTGCACCGCCGTCATGCTCGGCCTTGTGCCGAGCATCCACGACTTGAACACCGACCTTGATCGACGAAGACGTGGATGGTCGGGACAAGCCCGACCATGACGGTCAACGCCGCAGATCGGCAAAATCTCAAACCCAATCGCCCCGCGCGGCCTCGGCCGCCTTGCGGATCGCAGCAATGTTGCCGGCATAGGCGGCCGGACCGCCCTTGAAGACCGCCGAGCCCGCGACGATGACGTCGGCGCCGGCCTTGGCCGCCAGCGGCGCGGTCTCGACCGTCGCCCCGCCGTCGATCTCGAGCGAAATCGGTCGCTCGCCGATCAGCGCCCTCACCTGCGCGATCTTCGGCAGCACGGAATGAATGAAGCTCTGCCCGCCGAAGCCCGGATTGACGGTCATCAGCAGGATCAGGTCGAGATCGTCCAGCAGCGGCTCGACCATGGCCGCCGGCGTACCGGGATTGAGGACGATGCCGGCCTGCTTGCCCTGCGCCTTGATCGCCTGCAGCGTCCGGTGCGGATGCGGGCCGGCCTCGACATGGAAGGAGATCAGGTCGGCGCCGGCCTTGGCGAAGGCTTCGACATACGGGTCGACCGGCGCGATCATCAGATGCACGTCGAAGAACTTGGTCGTGTGCGGGCGGATCGCCTTCAGCACATCCGGCCCGAAGGTGATGTTGGGCACGAAATGCCCGTCCATCACGTCGCAATGGATCCAGTCGGCGCCGGCGGCATCGATCGCGCGCACCTCCTCGCCGAGCTTCGAGAAATCGGCCGAGAGGATCGAGGGGGCGATGCGGATGGGGGCGCTCATGCCGCGCGGTTTAAAGCATGGACCCGGCGAAGGGAATTGCGGATTCGCAGCCCCGGCCCCGCAACCGGGGGAACGGGTTCAGCGCATTGCGACCGGCACAGAGAGCCGCCGATCCGCCTCCGCGATCTCGGCCGCTGCCAGCGCGAAGGCCGGCCGCTCGCGCAGCCGCGAAAACCAGCCCGACAGCCCGGGATGCCCGGCGAAGGACGGCCCGCCCAGCCGCCGGCCGAAGAGCAGCCCCATGAACAGCGCGATGTCGGCGGCACACAGCCCCGGCCCGAAGAACGCCCGCCCCGCCAGCCGCTCCTCCAGCCGGGCGTGATGGCCGGCGAGCGTCTCCTCCGCGATCAGCGCATCCGCCTCCTGCGCCGCCCGCCGCGCCGGGTCGGCGGGCCGCGGCCCGGTGCGGTGCATCAGCGGCTTCAGCGCCTGCAGCAGGATCTCGTCGGCGAAGAGCTCGTCGAGCCGGCACTGGGCCCGCTCGGCCGGGCTGCCCGGATAGAGCGGGATCTCGGGATAGGCCTCGTCGAGATATTCGATGATCACCGTCGAGTCGTAGAGCACGAGCCCGGCATCGCTGAGCACTGGCACCTGGCCCTTGGGATTGAGCGCCAGCACCTCGGGATGCTTCGGGTCGTAGCCGGTCGTCTGGTTGAAGGGGACCATCACCCGCTCGAAGCGCAGCCCCTTCTCGCGCAGCGCAATCTCGACCTTCCACGAGAACAGGCTGAGCGGGCCGCTATAGAGGGTGATCATGGGGCAACTCCGATGCAACGGAGCGACCTTCGCAGGACCGGACGTCAGGCGCCGTCAGCAGCCGCCTCGTCGCGGCGGATGCGGGCCGCGAAGCCGCTGAGGATCCACGGCATCAGATAGATCGGGAACTGCGCCAGCGCGAAGAAGAGGAAGGTCGAGGGCGGCACGCCGGCCCCCAGCGCGGCGACGATCATGCCCATGTTGCGCTGGCCCGCGCCATATCCGACCATGAAGCGCTCCGAGCGCCGCAGGAAGCGCAGCGCGCCGTAGCTGAGGACGAGCCCCACAATCGAGACGGCGAAGGCACAGGCGAGGAAGCCGCCGACACGGAACGGGTTGTCGAAAGCGGCGTTCGTGACGCCGTCCATCGCGGCGATCGCGAAGACGAAATACATCAGCACCCCGAAACCATCGAGATTGGCCTTCATCGCCTTGATGCGCGCCATGCCGAGCGCCCAGCGCAGAAACGAGGCCGCCGCCATGCCGCCGCCGACGAAGAGCAGCAGCCGCAGCGTCAGCACCCAGCGGTCGAGCGGCACAGCGGCGCCCGCCAGCACTTCCACCAGCATCGGCGCGACGATCGGGCTCGCCACAGTGGTGATGATGACGCCGGCAATGATCAGCGACGGCTCGAAACCGTAGAGGATCGCCACCGCGGGCGAGGACATGATCGGCGGCGCCGCGGCCAGGATCGCCAGCCCGAGCAGCAGGCCGGGGTCGATGGCGTCCCGCCCGACGAGCAGGAAGGCCCCGCCGATCAGCACGACGGGTGCCGCCACCATCCACAGGCAGGTCAGGATCAGCCGCCCCGGGCTGCGCAGCAGGCCCGCGATGATCCGCAGATCCGCGCGCATGAACACGATGGTGGTGAAGCAGAAGATCGTCACCGGCAGCAGCGGCCGCGCGGCCGCCGAAAACTGCGGCAACGCCAGCCCCAGAAAGATCGACAGCGCGAACCCTTGCGTGCCGTAGCGCCCGAGCCAGGCGAGTCCGGAAGCCAGTGAAGCGGCGATGCGCATGAGCATGGAGACGGGGAGACTCGGACGGCCGGACGAAGCGCGACACTGACCGATCGACAGCCGTCCGTCACCCGCCACCGCGGCAGCCCCCCTCTGCGTCCGCAGGAAATTGCGCCAGAAAGGCCGTTTGCCGGCTTGTACTTACGCAGTGGATGCCGCTGGCGCAAATCTTGCGAAACTTCAGGCGCAACCACGCAAAATCCGGTCGTGCCGCTGACAAGCCGCGCCGAACGGCTATTTTTGTGCGGGTTTCACGGTGAGGAGCGGGTGATGGCGACGGATACGATCGTTCTCGGGGCAGGCATCGTCGGGATTTCCGTGGCGCTGCACCTGCAGAAAGCGGGCCGCTCGGTCCTGCTCGTCGACAAGCGCGCGCCGGGCGAGGAAACCAGCTACGGCAATGCCGGCCTGATCCAGCGCGAGGGCGTCTACCCTTACGGCTTCCCGCATGATTTCGGCGCGCTGATCCGCTACGCGATGAACAACACCATCGACGCGCATTACCACTGGAGCGCGATCCCCAAGCTCGCGCCCTTCCTCTGGTCCTACTGGATGCATTCGCGCGCCTCCCAGCACGAGGCGATCGCGCATAAATACGCCACCCTGATCGAGCATTGCGTCAGCGAGCATGATGCGCTCGCGCAGGAAGCCGGTGCGACCGGGCTTTTGCGCCGGAAGGGCTGGATGAAGGTGTTCCGCACTACGGCCCAGCAGGACGAGCGCCTGGCCGAGGCCGCGCGCTGGAACCGGGATTTCGGCCTCAACTACAAGGCCCTCGACAAGGAGACGCTGAAGGCCGAGGAGCCGCATCTCGACCATGACAGCCTGGTCGGCGGCCTGCACTGGACCGATCCGGTCACGGTGATCGACCCGCTCGGACTCTCGAAGGCCTATGTCGCGCGCTTCGAGGAACTCGGCGGCAGACTCGCGCTCGGCGATGCCGGCACGCTCGCGCAGGACGGCGCGGAGTGGAGAGTCACACTCGCCGACGGCACCACCGCCCAGGCCCGCGACGTCATCGTCGCGCTCGGCCCCTGGGCCGATGTGCTCTCGCGCAGGCTCGGCTATAACCTGCCGCTGGCGGTCAAGCGCGGCTACCACATGCACTACAAGGCGCAGGGCAATGCGGTGCTGAACCACCCGGTGCTCGATACCGAGCGCGGCTATTTCCTCGCCCCGATGCAGCAGGGCGTCCGCCTGACCACCGGCGCCGAATTCGCCGACCGCGACGCGCCCAAGACGCCGGTCCAGCTCGAGCGCGCCGAGCCGATCGCCCGCACGCTGTTCCCGCTCGGCGAGCGGATCGACCCCGAGCCCTGGCTTGGCCGCCGCCCCTGCACGCCGGACATGATGCCGATCATCGGTCCGGCTCCCAAGCACAAGGGCCTCTGGTTCTCCTTCGGCCACGCCCATCACGGGCTGACGCTGGCCGCCGTCACCGGCCGTATGATCGCGGAGATGGTCACGGGCCAGAAGGTCTTCGTCGATCCGACGCCCTTTGCCCCGGCGCGCTTCGCCTGAGGCCTGGCCTCAGCTGGCGAGCAGCATCGGCTCGATCTGCACCTCGGCCAGCCCGCGACCGGCGAGAGCGATGCGCAGCGGGCCGGTGATGCCGGCGCCCGAGGTGAAGACCGCGACGGCCTCATGGCCGCCCGCCCGCTCGGCCGCGATCTCGGGCCCGAGCAGTTGCCCGACGCGCCGTGCGATCGCCGGCGCCGGGTCGATCCATTCCACCGGCCAGGGGGCGACGCGCCGCATCGGCTCCAGCAGCAGCGGGTAATGCGTGCAGGAGAGCGTCACCACATCGGTGCGGCGCCCCTCCCGCTCGACGAAACAGGGCGCGATCTCGGCGGCGACCGCGTCATCCTCCACCCGCTCGCCCTTCAAGGCGGCCTCGGCCAGCGCGGCGAGCCCCGTCGCGCCGACCAGCGTGACCTCGCAGCCGCCGGCATAGGTCGAGACCAGCCCGCGCGTGTAGTCGCGTGCCACGGTGCCGGGCGTCGCCAGCACCGAGATCAGTCCCGAGCGTGTGGCGGCAGCCGCCGGCTTGATCGCCGGCACGGTGCCGACGAAGGGAATGGCGAAGCGCGCCCGCAGCGCCGGCAGCACCAGCGTCGAAGCGGTGTTGCAGGCGATCACCACGAGATCGGGACGATGGCGCGCGACCAGCCGCTCCATCACCGCCAGCACGCGGGCGACCAGCGCCCCCTCCTCCAACCGGCCGTAGGGGAAGCCGGCATCGTCGGCGGCATAGACGATGTCGGCGCCGCGGCAGGCTTCCGTCACGCGCGCCAGCACGGTCAGTCCGCCCAGCCCGGAATCGAAGACGAGGATGGTCGGCACCGGACGCGCCAGCACGGCGGGACGATGCGTGGTTCCGGCCAGGAGATCGACCTGCATGCGCGAGCGGCCCGGGAGCGTGACGAAGGCGGCGATTCCGCCAGAGCCCGGTTAAGGGACCGTCAAGAAACCGCAAAGGCGCCGCGGAGAATTTAGTTGACTGAGTCCACTATCCTGGATCTGATGGAAGGCGGAGGGGCCGCCATGTCCGATCTCGCCTATGCCGTCTCGGCGCTGCGCCGCTTCAACCGCTTCCATACGCGCTTCGTGGGCGCGTTGGGTGGCAGCCTGCTGGGCTCGGGTTTCACCCTGACCGAAGCCCGCGTTCTCTATGAACTCGCCACGCGCGACGGCTGGCGCGCCGGCGATCTGGCGAAGGCGCTCGGGCTCGACCCCGCCTATCTCTCGCGCATCCTCAAACGTTTCGCCGCGGAAGGCTGGCTGCTGCGAGAGCGCTCGACCGCCGATGGGCGGGCCCTGACCTTGCGCCTGAGCGAGGCCGGACACGCGGTCTTCCGCCCGCTCGACGAGGCTTCGCAGGCGGAGGCCGCCGATCGGCTGCGCGCGCTCGACGAGCCGGGACGCGCCCGACTCGTCGCGGCGCTGACCGAAGCCGAGGCGCTGCTTTCGGGGGCCTCCGCAGCGCCGGGCCCGGCGCCCGTCATCCGCCCGCATCGCCCCGGCGATATGGGCTGGGTGATCGCGGCGCACGGCCGGATCTATGCGGAGGATTATGGCTGGGACATCGCATTCGAGGCCTTCGTCGCCGAGATCGCCGCCGGCTTCCTGCGCGAATTCCGCCCCGACCTGGAACAGGGACTGATCGCCGAGCGTGACGGGCAGATCCTCGGCTCGGCCTTCGTGATGCACGAGAGCGACGAGACCGCGAAGCTGCGCATGGTCATCGTCGACCGGCCGGGGCGCGGGCTCGGCCTCGGCAAGGGACTGGTGCGCGAGGCGATCCGCTTCGCGCGGACGGCCGGCTACCGGCGCATGCAGCTCTGGACCAACGACATCCTGCATGCGGCCCGCGCGATCTACATCGCCGAGGGATTCAAGCTGATTGCCGAAGAGAAACACCACTCCTTCGGCCAGGACCTCGTCGGCCAGAATTGGGAGCTGGTGCTGTAGCGGCGCCTCAGGCCTTGATCCGCGCCACGGCCGCTGCCGCTGCGCGCCCCGCCAGCGTCGCCCCGCCGACGGTCATGGCGCCGCCGCCGGCGGTGGCCTCGCCGGCGATGAAGAGGCGCCCGCCGATCGGCTCGGCCAACTGCTCACGCGCCGCCTCCCGGCCCGGCAGACAGACCGAATAGGAGCCGCGCGAGAACGGGTCGGTCCACCAGGCCGGGAAGGAGATGCCGGTCACAGCCTTGCGGATGTCGGAACCGATCATCGCCGACAGCAGCGTCGTCAGATGGTCGCGCGCGGCGCCCGGCCCCGCCAGCGACAATTCACGCGCGTGATCGCCGCCGCAGAAGGCGACGATCATGTCCTTGTCGTCCGGGAACAGGTCGAAATTCATCAGCCGCTTCGGCGAGCCGGCCTCTAGGAAGCTGGTCCCCGGCGAAATGCCGAAACGATTCCCCTCGACCTTCAGCGCAATCTTGGTCAGCGCCCCCATGCCGATCCCGTCGAGGGCATCGCGGGTGCGGGCCGGCAGCGCGGGCGTGAAGCGGATCGCACCGGCCTTGAGCACGCCGACCGGCACCGTGACGATGCAGGCCTGCGCCCGCAGCATGCCCGACGGCGTCGTCACGCTCACGCCCGGCCCGTCCCAGCGGATCTCGCTGACGGGCTGGTTCAGCCGGATGTCGAGCCCGGCCCCGTGCCGCGCAACCAGGTTGCCATAGCCCGATGGAACGAGGAGATCCTCGCCCGCCCAGAGCCGCTGATAGTCGCGCGCCGAAATTCGCTCCGACTCCTCGCCGATCGAGAGCAAGAGCCCGGACGAGGCGATCGGAACCAGATCCGGACCGAGATCGCCCAGCAGATCGCGGATCGAGAGATCGCGTTTCGTCAGATCGACCGTTTCCAGCCGCCGGTCGATCTGCCCGAAGGCGCCGCGGCGCCGCTGCCGGTCGGCATCGGCCATCGGTTGACCGCCCGCGAAGACGCGAAATCCGCCGCCCCAGGATTCGTCGGAGGTCGCGACGCCGAGATCGCGCGCGATCTGGACCCAGGGGTTGCGCTCGGCCCAGTGGATGAACATCGCGCCGGCGTCATAGGCCGGCCCCAGCGAAGCATCGGTAAAGGCCCGTCCGCCGACCCGGCCACGCGCCTCCAGCACAACGGCCTTGCGGCCCGCGGCCTTGAGGTCATGAGCGGCGGCGATACCAGCCGCGCCGGCGCCGATGACGATCACATCGGCCTCGGCGGCATGGCCCTGGCTTGGCGACCACGTTAGCGCGGCCGCCATCGCGGCAGATCCTGTCAACATGGTGCGGCGGTCGAGCATGGCGGAGGAGCGTCCGGTTCAGACGCTCATGTTGGGACCCTGCCCTTGCGTTGCAACAGGAACATGTCCGCCCCGGTGGCGCGGCCGTTCACGAGATCGGGAGGGCATGGGCATCACCCTGAGCGATCAGGGGCCTTTCTTTAGAACAATGTAAAACGAAGATTTCATTGGAGCGATTTCACGACTGTGTCTTGATCGCATCGGATTATGTGCTTTCGATGGCAGATGATTGACAGTCTTCGACTCGGACAATATCCGAAGACAGCCTTATCGAGCGTATAAGGCCTTGTTTATATTCATTTTAAACGTAACGCGCGCGACGGCTCCGGCCGCCTGCGTCGGCAAGGGTGGGTCAAGGGCGATGGAGATCTCTTCAGTCAGGTTGCGCGAGGGTGTCGCGCTGGGAACGCTTGCGGCGCTGCTGCTGGCGACGCCGGCTCTCGCGCAACAGCAAAACCGCGGCCGCACAACGGCGCCCGCTTCTGCCGCCGAGGCGCCCGTCCTGCTCGACCAGATCACCGTCGAAGGTGCCGCGCCGGGCCAGGCGCTCGTCGCCGGTCCGACCACGACGCGCACGACACGCGAGCAGCTCGACCGCCAGCAGGTCCAGAGCCTGAGCGACCTCTCGACCCGCGTCGAGGCCGGCATCACCTTCAACCGCCAGAACAACAGCCTCAACATTCGCGGTCTCGACGGCGCGCGCGTGCTGACGACGGTGGACGGCATCCGCCAGCCCTTCCTGATCGACCCCCGGATCAACCGCAGCGGCTCCACCGCCTTCGATTTCGACTCGCTCTCGACGTTGGACCTGCTGCGCGGCCCCAGCGGCGGCAGCACGATCGGCGCCGGCTCGCTCGGCGGCGTGCTGGCGGTCCGCACGCTCGATCCGGAGGACATCATCCGCAACGGCCGCAGCTATGGCGCCCTCGCCAAGACCGGCTTCGACAGCACCGATCAGGCCGTGTTCGGCAGCGCCGCCGCCGCGGCGCGCTTCAACAACACCTGGGCCCTGATCCAGGGCGGCTTCCGCAACGGTCACGAGACCGACAGCGGCGGCACGGTCAAGACCATCGGCGCCGCCCGCACCGCGCCGAACCCGCGCGACTTCGACCAGTACAGCTTCCTGGCCAAAATCTATCAGTACTCGAACGATCAGGCGCATCGCTTCGGCATGACCGCCGAGACCTTCAAGCGCTCGGACCGGATCTACAACCGCGACAACTCGGTCTCGCTGACCGGCAACTACCGGCCCGGCGCCTATCGCACCGGCGAGGACGTCCAGCGCGACCGCATCTCGCTGAGCTACGACTACAAGATGCCGGGCTCCTTCTTCGACGAGGCCCATGCCGTCGCCTATTGGCAGCGGCTGAAGCGCAACGACCTGACCAACGCCTATCGCTACACCAGCATCGTCGGGCTCTATGCCCGCGACAACGAGAACGAAGAAACCGCCTACGGCTTCAACGGCCACGTCATCAAGAACTTCAACACCGGGATGCTGACGCACAAGGTCATCGCCGGCACCGAGTTGCGTATGTCGAGCCTGGAGCAGTACAGCGCCGGCTCCGACGCCTGCCCCACCCGGCCGGCGAGCGGCATCTACACGGGCGCCTTCACAACCTGCAACAACATCCCCACCAACCAGTCCGAACAGCCCAAGGTCGACGGGCGCCTCGCCGGCTTCTACATCCAGGACGAGATCGGCCTGCTGCAGAACCGCCTGCGCATCACCCCCGGCCTGCGCTACGACTGGTACGAAGAGAAGCCGCAATACACGCCGGCCTATACCAACAGCGCCTCGCGCCCGACCGGCCTGCCCGCCGCCTCGAGCGACTCGGCCTGGTCGCCGCGCATCCGCCTCGAATACGAGGTGCTGAAGGATACGCCCTGGTTCAAGGACGTGACCGTCTTCGCGCAATGGGCCAAGAGCTTCCGCGCCCCGACGGCCAACGAGCTCTATGGCCGCTTCGGCTCGCCGACGACCTATCTGCGCACCGGCAACCCGGATCTGCGCCCCGAGGTCGGAAACGGCATCGATGTCGGTGTCCGCTTCGGCGACAAGGCCTTCGGCGGCTCGCTGACCTATTTCCACACCGACTACCGCAACTTCATCGACACCTATCAGGTCCAGGCCGCCGGCGTCGGCGGGCTCTACCTGCAGGGCGGCATCACCGGCTACCGCAACGTCGCACGGGCCGAGATCCAGGGCGTCGAGGCGAACATGCAATATGCCTTCGCGCCGAACTGGCTGGTGCGCGGCTCCTTCGCCTACACCCGCGGCCAGAACAAGGACGACAACACCTTCCTGAACTCGATCCCGCCGATGCAGGGCATCATCGCCGTCGCCTATGGCACCGATCGCTGGGGCGCCGAGGTCTCGACCAAGCTCGCCAGCAAGCGCGACGACGTCTCCACCTCGGGCACGGATACGGGCTTCAAGGCTCCGGGTTATGCGATCTTCAACGCCACCGCCTGGTGGAAGCCGCTGCCGCAGATCGCCGATCTCGAGCTGCAGGTCGGCGTCTACAACATCTTCGACCGCAAGTACTGGGACGCCGCCAATGTCCCGCTCTCGCGGCCCCAGGCGCGCGACTACTACTCCGAGCCCGGCCGCACGGTGAAGGCGACGATGAAGTACCAGTTCTGACGAGCCGCGTTTTCGAGACCCGCGCCACGTCGCCGGCCGGCCCCTTGGGGCCGGCCGTTGTCGTTGGAGCCCTACCCGACCGCCCAGAAGGCTCGCGCCTCCGGTGGCAGGGTCGCGAGGCAGCGCGCGAAGGCGGCCGCATCGACATGGCCGCGCAGCACCCGCGCCACATCGGCGATCGCGCTCTCGGGCGAGAAATTGTGGTCGATGCGCAGCCGCCGGACCTCCTCGGTCATCGCGGCGCGGTCCCAATCCGCGACGCGCGGCTCCTGCGGGTCCCAATCCATCACGAAGAGCGCCCGCAGCATCGCCGGCAGCACCTGCGCGAAGGCGATGGCCTGGGCGAGATCAAGCCGGCGGCGGAAGGCCAGCAGCACGCCCTGCGTCGTCGTGTAGGCCTGGTTGCGGGTCGCCAGCCCCGTGGCCTCGGCGACCTCGGCCAGGAAGCGCTCGAAATCCTGCGAGGCGAGGCGGTATTCCATCGGCACGGGCATCGTCGCTCTCCTGCGGCGGTCAGGCCCCCGGCCCGTCCTCGCCCGCCTTCGGCGCCCCCCGCCGCCGCGGCCCCTCGGTCAGCGACTTGAACACGCCGCGCAGTGTCCGCGCCTCCTGCTCCGTCATCTCCAGCCGATGCAGGATGTCGCGCAGATTGGCGGTCATGATCTGCTTCTTGCCGGGCGGGAAGAAGCCGCACTGATCGAGTTCGCTTTCGAGATAGTCGAACATCGACAGAACCGTGGCCCGCGTCGCCGGCGGCGAAGGATTGTTCTCGCGGAAGGGCGGCTCGCCGCCGGTCGCCTTGAACCATTCATAGCCGACGAGCAGCACCGCCTGGGCGAGATTGAGCGAGGCGAAGGCCGGGTTGACCGGGAAGGTCAGGATCGCATCGGCGAAGGAGATCTCCTCATTCGTCAGCCCGATCCGCTCGCGCCCGAACAGGATGCCGACGCGCTCGCTGCCGGCGATCCGCTGCGCCAGCGGCGGCATCGCCTCGGCCGGCGTGACCACGCGCTTCATCTGGCCGCGCTCGCGCGCCGTCGTCGCCAGCACGAAATTGAGATCGGCGATCGCCTCGGCCGCGGTCGGGAAGAGCCGGGCGTTCTCCAAGATATGCGTCGCGCCCGAGGCCGCCGAGGTCGCGCCCTTCTTCAAGCCACCGCCGCTCGGCCAGCCGTCGCGCGGCGCCACCAGCCGCATCTCGGAAAGGCCGAAATTCGCCATCGCCCGCGCGCACATGCCGATATTCTCGGCCATCTGCGGCTCGACCAGGATGATGACCGGGGCCGGAGCCGTGACGGCGGGGCGCGTGCGGTCGGTGCCGGAACCGGTCATGCTCTGTCTCGTCGTCGCCCGCGGGGTGCGGGCCTCGACCGCGGCCATCGCGCCAAGCGGGCGTGCGGTCAAGCTCTGCCCGTCATGGTCGGGCTCGCCCAGCTCCCTCCCCCCGCTTGCGGTGGGGAGGGAGCTGGGC
>LSIG01000024.1 GCA_001556125.1 Rhizobiales bacterium CCH10-E5
CCCGGCCCCCGCGCCAGCGCCGGCTCCCGCGCCGCAGGCGACCCCCTCCGCGCCGCCGCCCGCTCCGGCTGCGCCGCCACCGGCTCCGGCTGCGCCAACGCTGCGTGACGGCCAGACCCAAGCCACCCCGCCGGCTGCGCCATCCGCGCCGGGGCAGGCCACCGATCAACGCCAGGGTCGCCGCGGCGGCATCGGGCCCGGTGGCGCGGCGGCTATTGGGTTAGGCGCCGGTGTCCTTGGCGGCATCATGGCGACGCAGGGCGCCGAGCGGCTGGAAGATGTCCGCGGCCGCCGCGAGGAGCGGCGCGAGGGTGACGTCACCATCATCCGCGAGCCCGGCCGCACCATCATTCGCGACGACGATCGCACGATCATCCGCCGCGACGAAACGCAACGCTTCCGGGAACTCGGGCTGGAGGCCCGCACCGAGCGGCGCGGCGACGAGAACCGCACGATCTTCGAGCGGCCCGACGGCACCCGCATCGTCACCGTCACCGACGAGGAGGGCCGGCTGATCCGCCGCACGCGGCTCGACCGTGACGGCAGGGAGGTCGTCATCATCGACAACACCCGCCGCGACCGGCCGCGCGACCGTTTCTCGGACGAGATCGTGGTGCTGGAGCGCCCGGCCCTCCGCATCCCGCGCGAGCGCTACATCGTCGACGCCGAGCGGGCTGACGAGGATCTGATCTACGAGACGATCGTCGCGCCGCCGCTGGCGCCGCTGCCGCGTCGATACACCCTCGACGAGGTGCGCTACTCGCCGGATCTGCGCGCCCAGATGCGCAGCGTCGACATTGACAGTGTCACCTTCGAGACCGGCTCCTGGGACGTCGCTCCGGGTCAGGCGCAGCGGCTCTCGGTCATCGCCGACTCGATCCGCCGGGCGCTGCAACGCTCCCCCAACGAGGTCTTCCTCGTCGAGGGGCACACCGACGCCGTCGGCTCGGACATCGACAATCTCTCGCTGTCGGACCGGCGCGCGCAGTCGGTCGCGGAAATCCTGACCAAGGATTTCGGCGTGCCGCCCGAGAACCTGACGACGCAGGGCTATGGCGAGCAATATCTCAAGGTGAACACGCAGGACGCCGCGCGCGAGAACCGTCGCGTCACCCTGCGGCGGATCACCCCGCTGCTGGCGGGTCAGGGCAACTGACCACCACGGCGCTCGCGCTCGATACGGAAGGCCGCCGTGAGGCGGCCTTCCCATTTGGGACAGCAGCGCATTCGCGCCCTCGCATTCACGAAGGCTCAACCCACCGGGCCTATCACCGGAGCGAGGGAGGATCCCCGATGAGCGACTCCATGGCTATCGCGCAGAGCTTCGCCGCCATGCAGGCGGCCTCGACGCAGCAGGCGCTGCAGACCGAGATGCTGCGCCAGCAGACGCAGAGCGGCCAGGCCATCGTCGCCCTTCTCCAGCAGAGCGCCGAGCAGATGCAGGCTGTCCTCCCGGCCGGCCAGGGCCAGACTGTCGACATCACCGCCTGAGGCGCGCGCCCCCTTCCGGAACGGCCGCGAATCCCGCACAATCGCGGGCGATGCGGCTCTCCCTCTTCAAGCGCAAGCCCGATCCCGAGCGGATCGAGGTCTCCCATGCCGGGGTGCTCTATCCCGTGCAGATCAAGCGGCGGGCGAGCGCGCGGCGGATGACGCTGCGCGTCTCGCAGGCCAGCGGCGAGATCACGCTGACCCTGCCCGAGCGGGCCGATTTCGCCGCGGGCCGGCTCTTCGCCGAGAACCATGGCGGCTGGATCGCGGCCCGCCTCGCCAAGCGGCCCCAACTCATTCCCTTCGAGCCGGGCCGGACGATTCCGTTCCGCGGCACGCCCCATCGCATCGTCCACTGGTCGAAGGCGCGCGGCCTGACCCGCGCCACGACCGATCAGGACGGCGCGCCAATCCTCGCCGTCGCCGGCGAGAGCGCCCATGTGCCGCGCCGGATCAGGGATTTCCTGCGCCGCGCCGCGCTGGAGGATCTCGAGGAGGCGGTCGCTCGCCACACCGCCGCGCTCGGCATCCCCGCCCGCCGGATCACGATCCGCGACACCACCAGCCGCTGGGGCTCCTGCTCCTCGCAGGGGCACCTGAATTTCTCCTGGCGGCTGATCCTGGCTCCGCCGCTGGTGCTGGACTATCTCGCTGCCCATGAGGTCGCCCATCTCAAGGAGATGAACCATTCGCACAGCTTCTGGGCGCTGACCCACAAGCTCTGCCCGCGGACGGAGGAGGCGGAGGCCTGGCTCAAGCGCCACGGCGCCGGGCTGCATGCCTATGGTGCGTGAACCCCGCGTGTTTGGCGTCCCTGCCGCGATCGGGCTCGCGCGTTAAGCGCCCTCGTCGCGTAGCGACAGGGCGATGTCCTGCAGGGATCGAAACAGCATCAGCGGGTCGCCGGGCGAGGCGATGAAGCCGCGCCGGAGCCAGAAGCGCTGCGCCTGATCGTCGATCGCCCGCACCAGCAGCGCCCGGCCGCCGATCAGGCCGGAGACCTGGACACAGCGTTCCAGCGCGTGCCTGACGAGCCCCGTGCCGATCCCGCGTCCGACCCAGCGACGGTCCGTCGCGAGCTGGCCCAGCAACAGGCAGGGAATCGGATCGGGCGGCTGGCCGGTCCGGATCGAGCGCGGCAGCGCGCTCGGCGTGATCGCCGTCGGCGCCAGCCCGCAATAGGCGATCACGCGGTTGTCGGCCTGAACCACCATGACGGCGGTGAAGCCCTTGCGATGGTTCGAGAGCGCCCGCTGCTTCAGCCACAGGTCGAGGGCCGGCTGGCCGGAATCGAAGGCCGAGAGGTCATGCGCCTCGGTCAGCGGCTCCGGTGGCGAGATCGTCACGCTAGCCCCTGTCGGCGCTGTCGGTCGTCTCCCAGGGCGCCCGCCGGCGCAGCAGTTCGGCCATGGCGGGCACGCGTTCGGCCGGTTTGGCCAGCATGGCGACGAAGGCCTCGAAATCGGCCGGGCTCAGGCGGATCGACAGGCTGTCCATCACCGCCTCCTCGGCCGCGCGCACCGCCGAATCGCGAACGAACTGCGTCCGCGAATGGCCACGCAGCTTCGCCGCCCTGTCGATGAGGGCGATATCGGCTTCGGGAAGCCGCATCGACAGGGGATGATCTTTGCGTGTCGCCGCGCGCGTCATCGGACGATCCTCGTTGGGTATCGGTCAGGAAGGTAGCGCGTTTTGAACTACGCGACCAGAGGGATCGGCGCTTGATCCTGTTGGCGTCGCGCTCCACAAGGATCCCACGTTCCGCTCACGCCGGCTGCCATGACACTCCGCCCCGACACACTGGCGATGACCGCCGTTCTCGCCATGCTGACGGCGCTCGGCCCGCTTTCGACCGATTTCTACCTGCCCTCGCTGCCCGACATCGTCCGCGTCATGGAGACCGACGTGGCCGGGGCGCAGGCGACGCTCTCGGCCTTCCTGTTCGGCTTCGCGGGCGGGCAGATTCTCTGGGGGCCGCTCTCCGACCGGCTCGGGCGCCGCCCGGTCCTGCTGACGGGGCTCGCCCTGTTCACGCTCGCGACCCTAGCCTGCGCGCTGGCGCCTTCGATCGAGGCGCTGACCGTGGCCCGCGCCGTCCAGGCGCTGGGGGCCTCCGGGCCGATCGTGCTGGGCCGCGCCATGGTGCGCGATCTCTATGAAGGGCCGCGCGCCGGCCGCGAACTCGCCCGGATGGGCATGATCATGGGGCTGGTGCCGGCGGTCGCGCCGGTGCTGGGCGGCGTGCTGCAGCAGGCCTTCGGCTGGCGCTCGACCTTTGTCGCCTCGCTCGCCTTCGCCGCGGTGCTGGCTGTCGTGGTCGGTCTCCTGTTGCCCGAAACCCTGAAGACCCGTTCGCGCGAGCCCTTGTCCCTGCTCGCCATCATCAAGGGCTTCGGCACGCTGCTGCAGAACCGCGCCTACCGGGTTTATGTCGGGCTGACGGCGCTGGCCTATGGCGGCCTCTTCGCCTTCATCTCGGGCTCGTCGTTCGTCCTGATCGGCATCCACGGCCTGACGCCGGCGCAATACGGCCTGTCCTTCGGCTTCGGCGTGCTCGGCTTCATCCTCGGCACCATCCTCGCGCAGAGGCTGGTCGGGCGCCGCGGCATGGATGGTGTCATCGCGCTCGGCGTCGCCTGCCTCGCGGGCGGCGGGCTCGCCATGCTGCTCTGCGTGCTGACCGGCTTCGCCGGCCCCTTCGGCGTGATCGTGCCGATGGCGCTCTATGCCTGCGGCGTCGGGCTGACCATGCCGCAGGCCCAGGCCTCGGCGATGATGCCCTTTCCGGACCGGGCGGGCGCCGCCTCCTCCTTCACCGGGCTCTGCCAGATGCTGTTCTCGGCCTGCGTCGGGCTGCTCGTCGGCCACGCGCTGAAGAGCGGCGCGCTGCCCCTGCCGCTGGTGATGTCGGCGATCGGTGTCGCCGCGCTGGTGCTGTTCAAGGCGAGCGCCGCCATACGGGCTGCGAAAGCCTGACAGCTCAGCCGCCGAACAGCCGCTCCAGGAAGTTCTTTTCCTGCGGCGCCGGGGGCACCCAGGCGCGGTCGCTGTCGGCGGTCTGGGTGTTGACGGGCGGGCGCGTACCGGCGACGGGCGCGCCGCCGTCGAAGATCGAGCGCGGCGTGCCCTGCCAGAGACCGCCGGGCAGCGGCGCGGGCTGCGCCCCGGCATGGGCGGCCTTCATGTACTTGCCCCAGATCTCGGCCGGCAGCCCGCTGCCGGCGACCCGCTTCATCGCGCTGTTGTCGTCATTGCCGAGCCAGACAGAGGTGACGAGCCTTGCCGTGTAGCCGACGAACCAGGCGTCGCGGAAATCCTGCGTGGTGCCGGACTTGCCACCCACCTCCCAGCCGGGGATGTTGGCCTTGGCACCGGTGCCGCTGACCATCACCTCATGCAGCATGGCGTTCATCATCGACAGCGTCTGCGGCTGGATGACCGGGCCGAAGCTCGTCGCCGCGCGGGCATAGATCACCTTGCCGGAGGAAGACTTCACCTCCCGGATGACATAGGGAAGCACGCTCTGGCCGCCATTGGCGAAGGTGGCATAGGCCGCCGTCAGCTCGACCGGCGTCACCTCCGAGGTGCCGAGCGCCAGCGAGAGATTGGGCTGCAGCGCCGAGTTGATGCCGAGGCGCTGGGCGGTGCGGATGACCTCCTTGGGCGTCACTTCGTTGATCAGCCGCGCCGCGATCGTGTTCAGCGAATGCGCCAGCGCGGTCTGGAGGGTGACCGGGCCGCGATAGGTCCGGGAATAGTTCTCCGGCTCCCAGCCCTTGAACGAGACCGGGCTGTCGTCGCGGATCGTGTCGGGCGTCAGGCCCTTTTCCAGCGCCGCGAGATAGACGAAGGGCTTGAAGGCCGAGCCCGGCTGGCGCTTCGCCGCCGTGGCGCGGTTGAACTGGCTCTTGGTGTAGTCGCGCCCGCCGATCAGCGCGCGGATGCCGCCGTCGCTCGCCATCGAGACGACCGCGCCCTGGCTCACGCCCTGCTTGGCGCCCTGCGCGGCCAGCGCCTCGACCAGGATCGTCTCGGCCGAGGACTGCAGCTTGGTGTCGATCGTGGTCAACACGGTGACGTCGCCCTCGACCGCGCCGATGAAGTCGTCGAGCACGTCCATGACATAGTCGGCGGCATAGTTGACCGAGCCCGCGCCGATGCGCTCGGCAGCTTCCGCGGGGGCGACGAGCGCGGTCTTGGCGGCGTTTGGCGAGATCAGCCCCTGGTCGGCCATCGCGGCGATGACGAGCTGGGCGCGCTTCTCGGCCGCTTCCGGGTTGCGGTTGGGCGCCAGACGCGAAGGCGCCTGGACGAGGCCGGCCAGCATCGCCGCCTCCGCGATCGTCACCGAACGCGCCGATTTGTTGAAATAGCGCTGCGCCGCCGCCTCGACGCCATAGGCGCCCGAGCCGAAATAGACGCGGTTGAGATAGAGCTCGAGGATCTGGTCCTTGCTGTAGGTCCGCTCCAGCCAGAGCGCCAGGATCGCCTCCTGGATCTTGCGCGCCGCCGTGCGTTCCTGGGTCAGGAACAGGTTCTTGGCGAGCTGCTGGGTCAGCGTCGAGCCGCCCTGCACCCCGCCGCTGCGGCGCAGATTGTTGACCAGCGCGCGCCCGAGGCCGATCGGGTCGATGCCGAAATGCTCGTAGAAGCGCCTGTCCTCGATCGCGACGAACGCCTTGGGCAGATAGGGCGGCACCTCGCCGATGGTGATGGTGCGCCCGCCGGTCTCGCCGCGATTGGCCAGCAGCGAGCCGTCGGCGGCGAGGATCGCGATGTTGGGCGGCCGCTTCGGGACGGTGAGCTGGTTGATCGGCGGCAGCTGCGCGGCGTGATAGGCGATCAGCCCGCCGAGCCCGATCGCGCACCAGAGGCCGAGCACCAGCGTCCAGTAGAACAGCCCGCCGAGGAAGGACCGTCCGCGCCGCCCGCGCCGGCGGCCTCCGCCGCCACCGCTGCGCTTGTCGCGACGCGGCGGCTGGCGTGCCTCGCTGCGGGGCGGGGCGCGATGGCCCCTGACAGGCCGGTCTTCGTCGGAAAGGCGCATGTCGAAGTCGTCGCGGCTTCCGCCCCGCCCTGATTCGAAGGAGGGCTCACGCCGCTCGGCCCGTTTCGTCCGGTCGTTCATCCTGCCCCGTCACGCCGAAGGCCGCCGGAGGTCACGGCCGGCCGGATGCTCACACAGGAGTTAAACATGGCGCTTTTAAGGGGTGGTTAAGCCTGCCGCCCCCCGCGCATAGCCTCCTTGTCGCGGTAACGTGAAGATGTTGCGCGAATGCAAGACCGGCCTGGCGGCCGCCCTGCCTTGCGGAGCCTGCGACATTCCGCCATCTCCTCGGCAAAAATCGCGAGGGAAACGCCGGGACAACCTCATCCTGGCCGGGGACACAAGGTCCTGCCGGCGAACTGCCTCACAGAGAGACATCCATGCTCGCATCAGCCCAGCGCTTCCAGCCCTACGCCCTTGCACTTCTGCGGATCTTCACCTCCCTCAGCTTCATCTCGCATGGCACACAGAAGCTGCTCGCCTTCCCGGCTGCACCGTCCTGGGGCATGCCGGCCGCCTTCTCCCTGCCCTGGACCGCGGGCGTGCTGGAGATCGTCGGCGGCGCGCTGGTGCTGATCGGCTTCCTGACCCGTCCGGCCGCCTTCATCCTGTCGGGCCTGATGGCGGTGGCCTACTGGATGGCCCATGGCTCGAAGGGCTTCTATCCGATCCTGAACGGCGGCGAGGCGGCCATGCTGTTCTGCTTCATCTTCCTCTACATCTTCACCGCCGGCCCCGGCGCCTTCAGCGTCGACGGCGCGCGCCGCGGCTGATCAGGCCCTACGAACAGAAAAGGCCCGCCATCCGGAAGGAGGGCGGGCCTTTTGCGTTGGCGACGGAGCGCCACTCAGACGGCGCCGGCGATCCAGCGCGAGAGGTCGCTCTTCGGCGCGGCGCCGACCTTCTGGGAGGCCAGCTTGCCGTCCTTGAACAGCATCAGGGTCGGGATGGAGCGGATGCCGAACTGGGCGGGGATCGCCTGGTTCTCGTCGACATTCATCTTCACGATCTTGACCTTGCCGTCCATTTCGCCGGCGATCTCCTCGAGCGCCGGGCCGATCATGCGGCAGGGGCCGCACCACTCGGCCCAGAAATCGACGACGACCGGCTCGCTCGACTTGAGGACGTCCGCCTCGAAGCTCGCATCGGTGACTTTGCTGGTGGCCATGGCGTTTCGCCTTTCAAAGAGGGGTGGCGGGAGCGCCGCCTTCGTTGGGCAAGCTAGGAACGCGCCCCCGCGGGGTCAAGGCGCTGCCGCCGCAGGGGCAGCCCTGTCCACGGATCATGCCGCCGCCTCAGGAGCCGGCGGACACAAGACTCGCCCCGACATTGATGGCGAGCGCCAGGATGCTGGTGTTGAAGACGAAGGCCAGGATGGAGTGCACCAGAACGAGGCCGCGCGCAGCCCGCGTCGTCACGGCAACGTCCGAGGTCTGCGAGGTGCAGCCGATCGTGTAGGCGAAATACAGGAAATCGACGTAGTCGGGGTCGCGCTCGCCCGGAAAGTCGAGGCAGGGCCCGTCCTCGCCGGCATAGTAGGTGCCAGCATAGTGCAGGGTGAAAAAGGCGTGCAGCAGCGTCCAGGAGCACAGGATCGTGATGCCGCCGAGCGCCAGATGCAGTCCGCGCTCGCCCGGTGGCAGGCCGCCGATCCCTGCGAGCTGCAGGCCGATCGCCGCGATGCTGGCCGTCGCCGCCAGGCAAGCGATGACCAGAATGGCTGCCCCGCCCTCGTCCTGCCGCGCGGCGCGGGCGCGGATCTGGGGCACGGTCTCGTTCAGCAGCGTCGCCGCGAGCATGGCGAGATAGAGCACCGCCCCCGCATCCCAGGCGATCAGCAGTCGTGTCGTCCAGCTCCAGCCCGAGGGCAGCACCAGCGCGAGGCCGGCCATCGCCGCGAGCGCCAGGAACAGCCGCGGGCGGACGCGAAGGGCGCGCGGGACCAGTCTCATGCCGCGTCCATCCCCTTTGCGCCAAGCTGGGCGAGCAGCGCGTCGAGCACGGCGGCCTCGGGCTCCAGCCGCGTCAGCGTCGCCGTGTAGACCAGCAGCGCGCGCACCCGCCGGCCGGGATAGATCTGCCCGACCAGCGCCCGGTAGACGGCGAGCTGCGCCAGCGTGGTCGGCGCGATGGCGGCGAGGTCGCGTGGCGGCCTCGCGGTCGTCTTGAAGTCGGCGATGATGACCTCCTCGGGCATGATGGCGAGCCGGTCGATCTGTCCCGAGACCGGCCGCCTCTCGCCCGCCCCCCAGGCGAGCAGGCCGGTGATCGGCACCTCGGCGAGCGAGCCGGGCCCGAACAGCGCGGCGAGCGCCGGATCGGCCAGCAGCGTAAGCGCCTCCGTGATGATCGCCTCGCGCCGCGGTTGCGGCAATGCGGCGCCGCGCGAGCTGGCGAGCGCAGACGCCACCGCCTCGCGTCGTCCAGGCGCAATCTCCGGCAGCATCTGCAGCAAAAGATGGGCGAAGCGCCCGGCCGCGGCGGCCTCCGCCAGGAAGGGTCCGTCGACCGGCCGTTCGGGCGCATCCGCGGCGGTGAGCGCGCTCGAAGGCTTCAGCGGTGGCGCCGGCTCAGCCTCCCGCGGCGGCGGGCGCGAGAGCCAGTCGGGCGCGGGCTCGGGCGTTGCAGGGCTCGCCGAGGCCTCGACCTCAACCGGCTCAGGTCGCGAGGTCATGAAGCGGCGGATCGCGCTCTCGCCCTCGCCGATCTCGATGAGCCCCGGTTCGGAGGTGGCGAGCCCGGCCTCGACCATGGCATACCAGCTCCCGGCCGGGGCCTCGCCCTTGGCCTGCGCGCCGCAGACGATCAGCCGGTTCTCCGCCCGCGTCATCGCGACATAGAGCAGGCGGTGGTGTTCCTCGACCATCTGCTCGACGACGCGGGCCTTGGCCTGCGCCGTCGCCAGCGCGTCCTCGGCGCTGGCCGGCGGCCAGATCGGCACCGCCGGCCGCCGCGGCGGCTCGGCCGCCAGGATCTTCGGCAGCCGCTTGGCGCCGGGCGGCGGGGCGAGATCGGCGAGGATCACGATCCCCGCCTCCAGCCCCTTGGCGCCATGCACAGTCATGACGCGGACCTCGCCGCGGCTGGAGGAGAGGTCGCGCTTCACATCGGTCGCGGCGCCGCAGACATGGTCGAGGAAGCCGGCGAGCGAGGGGCCGTAGCGCCGCTCATGGTCGAGCGCGGCCGAGAGGAAGGCGTCGAGCGCGTCTCCGGCCTCGGCCCCCAGACGCGCCAAGGCGAGATTGCGCCCGCCGCCCGGCCCGAGCAGCCCGGCGAAGAAGCGGAACGGTCCGCAGCGCCCCGCCTCCGCGGCGAGCTCGGCCAGCCGGGCCTCGACGGCCGCATAACGCGGCTCGCTCGCCGCCGCCTCGCGCAGTGCCGCCCGCAGCGAGCCGCTGCGCTCCGGTGCGAGGCGCAGGAGGTCGTCGTCGTCGAGCCCGATCAGCGGCGTCTTCAGCGCGGTGGCGAGCGTCAGGTCGTCTTCCGGCAACAGCAGCGTCCGTCCGAGCACGACGAGGTCCTCGACCGCCGGATGGGTGGCGAGCGTCAGCCGGTCGCGGCCGGTGACGGGCACGCCGGCATCCTTCAGCGCCTTGACGATCGTCTCGAACAGCGCGCCGCGCTGCCGCAGCAGGATCATCACCTCGCCGGGCGAGAAGGGGCGACCGAGATCGTCCATGCCGCGGTGCGTCCAGGCCGCGAGCGTCGTGGCGATGCGCTGGGCGAGCTTGGCCGTGCCGCTGCGCCGCTCGGGCGCATCGACCGGCGTCGTCCAGGCGTCGGGCGGCTCGCCGGAATCATTCGGGCAGAGCGGCCAGAGATCGACGCAGCCGGGGTCGCTCCGGCGCACCGTGTCGTGGATTTCCGGCCGCTCCGAACCGTCGAAGACGAGGCCGCGCGCATGCTCCGGCAGGGCGAAGACGGTGTCCACCGCCTGCATGATGTCGGGCGCCGAGCGGAAGGAGGTGTTGAGGCTGATCGCCTCGAACCGCTGCTCGGCCTCGCGGATGCGCTGGCCGAGCTGCCGGCGCTGCGTGTTGAAGGCGGCGGGTGCGGCGCCCTGGAAGCCGTAGATCGACTGCTTCTCGTCGCCCACCACGAAGACGGTGCGGGGGCGCGGCCCTGCCTCGCGGCCCCCGGCGCTGAACTCGTCGGCGAGCTGGCGCAGGATCGCCCATTGCGCGTCGCTGGTGTCCTGCGCTTCGTCGAGCAGGATGTGGTCGATGCCGGCATCGAGCTTGTAGAGCACCCAGGCCGCCTCGACCCGCGTCAGCAGCGAGCGCGTCCGGGCGATCAAGTCGTCATAGTCGAGCAGCGAGCGCTCGCTCTTCTGGCGCTGATAGGAGGCGAGCATCCGCGTCACCAGCAGCGCCAGCGCATGGCTGCGGTCGCGGATCGCGATCGCGTTGAGGCGGTCGATGGCCTGGCACAGCCGCGCGGCCAGATCCTCCACCGTAGCGGCGAGGGCGCCCTCGAAGGCGGATTTGCCGCGGCCGCTGATGTTGCTGTTGACGCTCCCGGCCTCAGTCAGGAACCCCTTCCGGCAGAAGGACACCGGATCGCCGTCATCGGCCCCTGCGAGCAGGGCGCGCAGCGTCACCGCGAAACCCTGTCGTGTGGGGCTGCCCGCCTCTAGCGCCGCGATCAGTGCCGCGAGGCCGGACATTGCGGCGAGGTCCTGCCGGAAATCCTGCCGCACCGTCTCCGCCGACAGATCCGGCGCGATGCCGAGCACGGCGGCGATGCCCTCGCGCATCTCGCCGGCATCGCGGGCGCGGCCCTCGGGGTCGTTGAACAGGCTTCGCTGGCGCAGCGCCTCCTGCATCATCGCATCGAACGTGTCCTGGGCCGCCTGGCGGGCGAGCAGGTCGAGCGCCTGCGCCTCTTCGCCGTCAGGGTCGGCCGCCACCAGCCGCAACAGCTCGCGCCGGGCCTCGCGCAGCATCTCGGCCTGGGCGAGGTCGTCGGCGACCTCGAAGCGCGGCGGGACATTCGCCTCAAAGGGGGCCGATTGCAGCACCCGCGTGCAGAAGGCGTGGATCGTCTCGATCTTCAGCCCGCCCGGCGTCTCCAGCGCCTGCGCGAACAGGCGCCGCGCCGCGGCGAGACTGTCGCGCGAGGGTGGCTTGCCGGTCAGCCGGCTCAGCACCGCGGCCAGCTCCGCCTCCGGCAGCGTTGCCCAGGCGCTGAGTGCCGCGAAGACGCGGTTTGCCATATTGGCGGCGGCGGCCTTGGTGTAGGTAATGCAGAGCAGCCGCCCCGGCGCGACGCCGTCGAGCAAAAGCCGCAGCACGCGGTTGACCAGCACATAGGTCTTGCCCGAGCCGGCATTGGCCGAGACCCAGGCGCTGAGCCGCGGATCGGCCGCCAGCGTCTGGTTCTGCTGCGTGAGGGGCGGGACGATCCAGCCGGGCTTCATGCCCCGTCCTCCTCGCCACCCTCGGAGGCGGCGGCCCATTCCTTGACCCGCGCCAGCTGGTCATAGGGCGAGGCGAATTTGATGTAGTCGGGCGCCCGGCGCGAGACGAAGGCCTCGCGGCCGCTGCGCAGCGCCTCGACATGCGCCAGCAGGCGTTCGAGATGGCGGCTCGCCACATCCGCCAGGCTGCCGTCGTCGAACGCCAGCGGCTTGTCCTTGGCCCAAGCCTTCGGGTCGTGATGCAGCTTCATGTAGAGCACGGCCTCGACCGGCGTGGGGCCGACCGCGCCCTCGAAGCCGCCCCGGGCCGCCAGCTCCGCCTCCAGCGTCAGCTGTGGCGCAAAGCCCTTCTCGACCTGCGCCTTGCTCGGCGGCGCCCCGGTCTTGAAGTCGATGATGCGGAGCTTCGGCTCCCGCGTGATCTCGACCCGGTCCGCCTTGCCGCTGAGCCAGAGGCTCTTCCCGTCGGAAAGCGGGAAGCGCGATCCCGTGTAGACCTCGACGGCCACGCGGGCGAGCGCGCTGCGCCGCCGCTGCTCCCAGTCGATGAAATGCCCGACCGTCAGCAGGAAGCGCGGCCACCAGAAGGCCCGCACCTCCGGTGCATCCGCGAAGCGCCTGAACGCCTCTTCGCCGATCGCGATCAACCGACCATGGGCATCCGCCGGCAATTGCTCCGGATAGGTCGCCGCGAAGGTCTCGACGATCTCGTGCAGCAGGCTGCCGCGATCCTGTGCGCTCGGATCCTCGACCAGACCGGGCAGCGCGTCGAGCTTCAGGATCTTGCGGGCATGGATCTGGTAGGGATCGCGATAGAGCGTCTCGACATCGGTCACGCTGAGCGAGAGCGGCTGCAGCGCGCGCGGCGGCTTCGGCGCCGGCCGGCCGACCGGGTGCACCGGTGCCGGGGCCGAGAGCCGCCCAGCCAGGGCCGTCAGTCGCTTCCCTTGCGCCAGCGCCTCGCCCCAGACGGGCGCCGGCGTCACCGCCTGCAACCGCTGCCAGAAGCGCGAGGCGATCGTCTCGGACTCGCCGGCCTTGCGCGCGCGCGTCAGCGTCACGCAGGGTGCCGCCAGCGCCATGGCGAAGTCATGCGCGGTCTGGCCGACGCGCCGCTCCGGCGGCGACAGGCCGAGTTCGGCGCGCATCGGCCGGTTGATGAAGGCGTCGGTCGTGGTCTGCGGCGGCCACACGGTCTCGTTCAGCCCGCCGAGCACGACATGGTCGGCCTCGAGCAGGCGGGCTTCCAGCAGACCCCAGATCCGCACGCGCGGATGGCCGCCGCCGCCGCGCCTGACGACGCGCTCGGCCAGCAGCCCGTCGAGGATCGCGACGACATCGGCGGGCCGGCCGCCTTCGGGCATGTCGGACTGCGCGGCCGCCAGATCGTCGAAGAGCCCGGCCAGCGCCTCGCCATCGGCGTCGCGGAAGGCGCAGGCCTGCCCATCCTCGTCCCGGCTGACGGCCTCGACCGTGGCGCGGGCCGCTGCCGTCATGACCGCCAGCGACGGCGCCTGCAGGAACAGCGCCTCCAGCAGTGGCGAGAAGGCGGTGCCGAGCGCCGCCAGCACTTCGGCCGCCGCTGCGGCATCCGCATCACCCAGGCGCTTGCGCGGACCCGGCGCATGGCGCGCTTCGCGCAGCTCGCTCCAGCGTCCGAGCTGTTCGTTGAGGCCCGCCAGCCCGCGCCCGACGCTCTCGCCCCGCCACAGCCCGATCTCCAGCGCCGAGGCGCCGCGCACCGTCTCCTCGCGCGGCAGCCCGAGCCGGCAGAGCGGGTGGGCCAGCAGCGGCACGAGGCTTCCCGGCGTCATCTGCGCCAAGGCCGCCTCCAGCACGAGCCGCAGCAGCGAGCCCGCCGGCCAGCGCGCCAGCGGCAGGCCGGCCGAATCATCGACCGCGATGTCCCAGCGCCGGAGCTCGACCGTCACCCGCTCGGCGAGGCCGCGATCGGGCGTGATCAGCGCCGCCTGCCGGCCGGGCGTCTCCAGCGTCTCGCGCAGCGCGACCGCCACCGCCAGCGCCTCCTCGCGCTCGTCGGCCGCCTCGACGAGGCGCAGGTCGCGGAATGCCAGCTCCGCCTCGCCCAGCGGAAGGCGCTCACGCAGATCGGCCCAGCTCTGCGTCACCGAGGCCGGCAGCATCGCCTCGCGTAGCAGCCGCGCGCGGGCGCCATGCGCGGCATCGGGCTCGGCGAGCGCGCGCACATCGGCCCGCACCGCCTGCAGCGTGTCGAGCAGGTGATGCAGCGCCGCCTGCGGATGCGAGGGGGCGGGCTCCTCCGCGATCGCCCGCCACGCCTCTTCAGGAAGGTCGAGATCGAGCCCGGGCAATACCACCGCCCCGTTCGGCAGACGCGCGATCGCCGCGAGCAGCCGCGCCGTGGCCGGCACCGTGCCGGTCGAGCCGGCCGCGATGATCGGCCCCGTCACGGCGCCCGACAGCAGCCGCTCGCGTTCGGCGGCGAGCATACGGTTGCGGAAGGTGGCGGGGTCGCAGGCGCCGCGCTCGCTCAGGATGGTCGGCCAGGCGCTGCCCAGGATCGAGAGGAACTCGGCGTTGAGCTGCCAGATCTTGTCGAAGCGCGCCGCATCGAGCCGCCCGAGCCGTTCGACCGCGACATCCTCCGTCTGCATCTGGTCGAGCAGCGCGGCGAGGTCGCCGGCCAGCCCATAGGCCTCGGCCAGCGTCGCCGGCACCAGCGAGGGCTCTGCGGGATCGAGCCGCAGATGGCTGCGATTGGCGCTGCGCCCCCAGGCGTCGACGAGGCGGGTCAGGATCATCCGCCGCGCCAGCGGGTCGATCGGCGCGATACGGTCATCGGCCAGCGCGCCGGCGCCGATCAGCGCCGTCTCGGCCTCGTCGACATCGCCCAGTGGCAGGATGCGCGGCAGCAGCAGCGGCGCGCCGCCGAGCTGGTCGGAGAGGCAGGCGGCGAAGGCGCGCGCCGCCCGCCGCGTCGGCAGATAGAGCGTCACCCGCGCCAGCGCGGCGGGGTCCTCGGGGTCGTGGACGCGCCCGAAGCGTCCGTCGAGCATCGCCTGAGCCAGCACCTCCAGAAAGGGTGCCCCGGCAGGTATCGTGAAGAGGTTCAGTTCAGCCATCGGCTCGCGCGGGCGCGGCCTGCGCCGCCGCGAAGGCGGCCTCGGCCGGCGCGATCGCCTCGGGCGTGCCGACATGCAGCCATTGCCCGTCGAGCACGAGCCCGTGCAGCCGGCCCGCCGCAATGGCGCGGTCGAACAGCAGGTTCAGCGAGAACGGCCCCTCGGGTGTGTCCGCGAAGAGGTCGGGCTTCATGATGGCGACACCGGCATAGACGAAGGGTGCGCGCTCCGCGCTGCCGCGCCGTGTCAGCAGCCCGTCCTCAGCCTTGAAGAAATCGCCGCGCCCGTCGAAGCCGACGCTGCCCTCGCGCTGCGCCAGCAGCAGCAGCATGTCCATTCGCGCGGCGTCCCAGCTTCGCGCCATGACCTGCGTCGCCGAGCCGCCGCTCTCGCTCCAGAGCGAGTCCGAGTTCACATGGAAGAAGGGTTCGCTTCCGAGCAGGGGCAGCGCCTTCTTCACCCCGCCGCCGGTCTCCAGCAGCAGCCCCCGCTCGTCGGAGATGGTGATGCGCGGCGCGCTGCGGCCGGCCAGATGCGCCTCGATCCGCTCGGCGAGATGATGGACGTTGACCACCGCCTCCTCGACGCCGGCTTCAGCCAGCCGATCGAGCGCATGGTCCAGCATCGGCTTGCCGCCGATGCTGACGAGCGGTTTCGGCAGCGTATCGGTGATCGGCCGCATCCGCTTGCCGAGCCCCGCCGCCAGCACCATGGCGCGGCGGATCGGTTGGGAATGGGCCTGCGTCACGCGAATCTCCAGAGCAGGGTCGGTCCGGCGATCCATAGCGCGTCATGGTCGGGCTTGTCCCGACCATCCACGTCTTCCCCGGTCGAGGCCGGTGTTCGAGACGTGGATGCTCGCCACAAGGGCGAGCATGACGGCTCTGCCAGCCGTCACCCCACCTCGAACAGCTTCGGCAGATGCGCCTGGTACCAGTCCTTCAGCTCCGCCAGCGCCGGATGTTCGAGGTTGCGGCGCAGATAGGCCTCGATGCGCGGCAGGTGCTTGAGATAGGCCGGCTTGCCGTCGCGCTTGTCGAGACGGGCGAAAATGCCGGCGATCTTGGTGTTGCGCTGCGTGCCGAGGATCGCATAGGCGCGGGCGAAGCCGGCGAGGTCGAAATCGGGATCGTCGGCGCGGCGCGCCTGGCCGTAAGCGGCCAGCAGCCGCAATTCCAGCGCGGCGGGCACGTCGATGCGCGCATCCTGCCCGAGCGAGGCGAGATCATAGGCCGGGTGGCCAACGACCGCGTCCTGGAAGTCGATCAGTCCGAGCTTGGCATGGCCATCACGGCCCGGCAGCCAGATCAGGTTGGGCGAGTGGAAATCCCGCAACGTCCAGGTGCCGGGCGCCTCCAGGATCTCGTCGAAGAGCCGGTTCCAGATCCGCGAGAACTCGGCCTGCGTCACCGCGGGCAGGGTCACGCCCGCGATATGAGGCGCGTACCATTCCAGGATCAGCTCGGTCTCGATGGCGAGCGCGGCGCGGTCATAGTCGGGCAGGACATGGTCGCGCCCCTCGGCCACCGGCAGGATCGTCGGCAGGGTGTGGCGATGCAGATCCGCCAGCAGCCGCGCCGCCGCCTCGTAGCGCTCGGCGATCGGGCCGTCGCCGTCGATCACGCCCTCGTGGCCGAGATCCTCGATCAGCAAAAGCCCGGTTTCGAGATCCTGCGCATAGATCTCCGGCGCCGAATAGCCGAGCGAATGCAGCCCGCGATCCATCGCGACGAAGGCGTCGACGTTTTCCGCGAGATGGGCGATCGCACTGTAGGGCTTGCCGAGCCGGATCGCCGGCCCGTCCGGGCGCGGCGGCGAGATCATCAGCACGGCGCTGTCGCCGTCGGGCCGCGTCAGGCGCTCATAGGCGCGGCTCGAGGCGTCGCCCTGCATGAAGTCGCGGCGGGCATCGTCCCAGCCGGCCTCGTCGATGAGCCGGCGCGAGGCGATCGCGATCGAAAGACGCTGCCGCCAGAGCACGCCGCCGGAGAGATCCGCGATGCGCCCCGTCTCGGGATGGTCCGGGTCGACGTCGAGCACGATGTCGAGGCGCCGCCCGCCCGGCAGGCGCGTGCCCGCCCGGTCCGGCCATTCGACGAGCAGGACCACCCGGTCGAGATCCTCGGTCAGTCCGATGTCGTCCAGCTCTTCGGGCGAGCGCACGCGGTAGAGATCGGCGTGGAGCACGCTCCCGCGCGGCGTCTCGTAGCTCTGGACGAGGGTGAAGGTCGGGCTCGGCGCCTCCAGACGGGGATCGTCGGCGAGTTCGCGCAGGATCGCCCGCGCCAGCAGCGACTTGCCCGCACCGAGCTGACCGGAGAGCGCGACGATGTCGCCGGGCTTCAGGATCGCCGCCAGATCCGCCGCCAGCCGCAGCGTCGCGGCCTCGTCGGCCAGCACCAGCCGGTGCGGGCCGGATTTGCGCGCCTCGTCCGTCATTCCGCGGCGTCCGAGAGCGGTACGCCCGCGGAGGGGAAGACCGCGGTGACGCGCGTGCCGCGGCCCGGCGCCGAATCGAGTTCGACCCGTCCGCCATGCAGCTCGACGATGGAGCGCACGATCGAGAGACCCAGGCCCACGCCGCGATGGCTCGAGCCGAGCGAGTGGCTCTCGAAACGGTCGAAGACCTTCTCCTTCACCTCGGCCGGAATACCGCGGCCCTGGTCGGCCACGGTGATGCGGACATGGCCCTCGCTGCGCGCTGCGCTGACGGTGATCGTCTGGCCCGGCGAGGAGAAGCCGATCGCGTTGGAGATCAGGTTGAACAGCACCTGGCGCAGCCTCTTGCCGTCCGCCCGCAGCGGGCCGGCCTCCGGCGCGATCTCGACCTTGAGGTCGAGCTTGCTGTCGGTGAGGCGGTCATGCAGCCCCGCCGCCGCCTGGGCGATGGTGTCGGCGACGTCGACCTCCTCGAGATCGAGCTGCAGCGCGCCATTGTCGATCGTGGCGAGGTCGAGAATGTCGTTGATGATGGCGAGCAGCGCGCCGGAAGAGCGCACGATATGCGAGGTGTAGTCGCGCTGTTTCTCGTTCAGCGCGCCGACGGCTTCCGTGCCGAGCAGTTGCGCGAAGCCGATGATGTTGGTCAGCGGCGAGCGCAGCTCGTAGGAGACGTGGTGGACGAAATCCTCGCGCAGCCGCGAGACCTTCTCCAGCGCCTCGTTCTTCTCGGTCAGCGCCCGCTCGACATTCACGCTGGCGGTGACGTCGGCGAAGGTGATCAGCGTCGCGCCGTCGGGCAGGGGGGCGGCCGCGCAGTCCAGCACCGTGCCGTCGCGCCGCTGCATCCGGCAGACATAGTCCTCGCGCGCGTCGCGCACGCCGGTGACGGCGCTCTGCAACTCGCCCCAGATCTCGTCCTGCGGGAAGAGCGGCTGGCAGAGCCGCACCACCTCGTCGATATGCGGCGCCGCGGCGGCGAGGTCCGCCTTGATCCGCCAGGCCTGGGCGAAGGCCGGGTTCGAGAGTTTGAGGCGCCCGTCCGAGCCGAACACGGCGACGCCCTCGCGCAGCGAGTCCAGCGTCTCGCGCTGCGTGCGCGACAGCGCGTTGAAGCGCGATTCGAGGGTGAAGCGCTCGGTCACGTCGTCGAGCAGATAGGTGACGCCGCCCTGCGGGTTCGGGCTCGCCACGACATGGATGGTGCGCCCGTCGGGCAGGTACCACCAGTCCTCGTTGGCGCGGGTCGCGGTATAGGCGGCCTGGACGCCCGCCTTCCAGCTGCGATAGTCGCCGAGCTCGGGCAGGCGGCGCTCGGCGCGGAGCCGGTCGAGGATCTCGCCGTCGCTGGGGTGGCCGTCGAGGAAAGCGGAATCGAGCGACCAGAGCGCGTCGAAGCCGGAATTGCGGTAGACCAGCCGCTGCGAGGCGTCGAACACCGCGACCGCGGTCTTCAGCCGGTCGAGGGTGCGCACATGCGCGTCCATCTGGCGCTGGAGATCGGTGCGGACGGCTTCCAGCTCGCTCATGTCGGTGGCGATGCCGGCAAAGCCGGTCGGCGTCGGCAGTTCGAGAATGTCGAGCGTGCGCCGCTGCCCCGCGATGACGGCCGGCGCGCGCGCGGAGAAGACCTGGCCCTCGCGCCGGGCTTTCGCGGCGGCCTCGCGCTCTGTCCGGTCGAGCAGTTCGATGCCGCCCTTCACCGCAGCGCCGTCATCCGCCACCTCGACGGCGCGCGCATAGGCGGCGTTGCACCAGCTCAGCCGCCCGTCCGGCGTCCGTGTCCAGGCTGGTTGCGGCAGCCCGTCCAGCAGCCCCGCCAGCGCCTCGTGCTCGGTGTTCAGCCGGTCGAGTTCGCCCTGCAGCGCCATCACCCGCGCCCGCTCGCCGGTGACCTCGCGGAAGCGGATCACGGCGCGCCCGGCGACGGGCCGGCCCTCGACATCGATGAAGGGCCCCGCCTTGCTTCGCAGCGTCATGCCGAAGGATTCGCCGCGCTCCTTCAGCGCGTCGGTGGCGAGTTCGAGTCGCTTGGCGTCGGCCGGCGGCGCCCAGGCGCCATAAGCGAGGGCGAGCGTCGCACCCGGCGCGCCGAGAAAGCCGCTGTCGCCTTCGAAGACGGGGTCGGCCTGCCGTCCGGTCCAGCTGACCACGACCTGGGGATCGGTGGCGAGCAGGGCGGTCAGCCGGTCGTGCTGGCCGCGCGTGGCCTCGAGTTCGCCGGCCAGCGCCGCCTCGCGCCGGTGCCAGCGCCCGCGCTCGCGGACATAGACCAGCGAGGTGGTGGCGGCGAAGACGGCGAGGCCCGCAAGCACGATCGAGAGCGCGCCGGTGCTGAACAGATCCGGGCGCAACGGCCCCAGCCAGGCGCCCTGGGCGAGCGCGGCGGAGGGAGCCTGACTGGCGGCGAGACCCGGCAGAAGCGCATGGCAGCGCCAGTGCCGGCGGCTTCGTTCCTGTCGGCTCGAGCTGGTCATTCCGCGTCCGTCTGCTCCGGGGGCGGCGCCGGCCGCCCCATCCTGATATCCGTCCGGCCGGGCGCCGAACGGCGGCCCGCCGCCCCCCGGCCCGCTTTTGCCGGACCCCTGACGCACGCCTGCCACCACACCGATCACTGCGTGTCGACCCGCCCCCGCGCCAGGCGCCGGAGGCCGAATCAGCCCCACTCTAATCACCGGTGGAGTCCGGCAGGAAGTGCTTAATGAGCGGTAAATCGGGCGGATTTGCCGGGCCGGCGGCAGGAAACGAAGCCGACCCAAGACCTAGCGGCTTGCGCCGGCTCGGGGCCCATTAGTAGCGTCTTCAGACTGAGCGACGTCGCCCTCGGCAAATGAAAAAGGCCCGGCGCGAGCGCCGGGCCTCCTGCCGTCCGGGCTGTGCCGGATGTCAGTAGCGATACAGCTCGGGCTTGAACGGCCCGGTCTGCGGCACGCCGATATATTTGGCCTGCTGGTCGTTCAGCACGGTCAGCTTCGCGCCGACCTTGGCGAGGTGCAGCGCCGCGACCTTCTCGTCCAGGTGCTTCGGCAGCGTGTAGACCTTGTTCTCGTACTTGGCGTGATGGTTCCAGAGCTCGACCTGGGCCAGCGTCTGGTTCGAGAACGAGCAGGACATCACGAAGGACGGGTGACCCGTGGCGTTGCCGAGGTTCACCAGGCGGCCTTCCGAGAGCAGGATGATGCGCTTGCCATCGGGGAACTCGATCTCGTCCACCTGCGGCTTGACGTTGTCCCACTTGAAGTTCTTCAGCCCGGCGACCTGGATCTCCGAGTCGAAGTGGCCGATGTTGCAGACGATGGCGCGGTGCTTCATCGCGCGCATATGGTCGACGGTGATGACGTCGAGATTGCCGGTCGCGGTCACGAAGATGTCGGCGCGCGGGGCGGCGTCATCCATCGTCACGACCTCGTAGCCCTCCATCGCCGCCTGCAGCGCGCAGATCGGGTCGATCTCGGTGACCATGACGCGGCAGCCGGCCTGGCGCAGCGAGGCGGCCGAGCCCTTGCCGACGTCGCCATAGCCGGCGACGACCGCGACCTTGCCGGACATCATCACGTCCGTGCCGCGGCGGATGGCGTCGACCAGCGACTCGCGGCAGCCATAGAGGTTGTCGAACTTCGACTTGGTGACCGAGTCGTTGACGTTGATCGCCGGGAAGGGCAGGCGGTTCGCCTTGGCGAGCTCGTAGAGGCGGTGGACGCCGGTGGTGGTCTCCTCCGAGACGCCCTTGATCGCGTCGCGGGTCTTGGTGAACCAGCCCGGATTGGCCTTGAGCTGGCGCTTGATCAGCGCGAAGAAGATCGTCTCTTCCTCATTGCCCGGCTTGTCGAGGAATTCGGTCTTGCCGGCCTCGGCCTCGGCGCCGAGGATGATCAGCATGGTCAGGTCGCCGCCATCGTCCAGGATCATGTTCGGCGTGCCGCCGTCACCCCAGGTCGCGGTCTTGAGGACGTACTCCCAGTACTCCTCCAGCGTCTCGCCCTTGATGGCGAAGACGGGCGTGCCGCTCGCGGCGATCGCGGCGGCGGCGTGATCCTGGGTCGAGAAGATGTTGCAGGACGACCAGCGCACATCGGCGCCGAGTTCCTTCAGCGTCTCGATCAGCACGGCGGTCTGGATGGTCATGTGCAGGCAGCCGGCGATGCGCGCGCCCTTGAGCGGGAACTTGCCCTTGTGCTCCTCGCGGATCGCCATCAGGCCCGGCATCTCGTCCTGGGCCATGTTGATTTCCTTGCGGCCGTAATCCGCGAGGCTGATGTCCTTGACGATGTAATCGGTTGTCGACACGGGGCGTGCTCCAGCTGGTCTTCGAATGATGGGCGGGTCCATAGCAGCGCCCACGCCCAAAGGCAATCAAAGATATAAAGATGTCTTTATGTGATCGGTCGAAAGGGAGCGGTCTGTCGATTTTGTGACGTAAGGTCACCTGCCGCGACCCGAATGGGCCTCGGTTGAGCGCTCATAAAGGGATCGATGCGAGAGGGCAGGCGGCCGTGACCGCGGCAGCAGCGCGGGCCTACTCGCCCTCGCCGAACCTGTCGGCGACCAGAGCCTCCAGCGCCTTCAGCGCTTCGCTCGCCTGCGGACCCTTCGCCACCACCGTGATCGTCGAGCCGATGCCGGCGCCGAGCGTCAGGATGCCCATGATCGAGGTCGCGCCGACCGTCTCGCCGCAGCGGGTGACGGTGATGTCGGCATCGAAGGACGAGGCGCATTGCACGAATTTCGCCGTGGCGCGGGCGTGCAGCCCCTTCTTGTTGACGATCTGGAACTCGCCATAGACGGCGCCCGCGGGAATCTCGACCTCAGGGCAATCGCAGTCGTCGATCTCCTGCCTGTCGTCCACGGCAGCGTTTCCTTACTTCCCGGCCAGGACCCGGCTGGCGACGGTGATGTATTTGCGGCCGGCATCCTGCGCGCAGGTGACCGCCTCGTCGAGGCTCTTTTCCTCGCGCACGCTGGCGAGCTTGATGAGCATCGGCAGATTGATGCCGGCGACGACATCGATCCGGCCGGGCTCCATCACCGAGATGGCGAGGTTGGAGGGCGTGCCGCCGAACATGTCGGTCAAGACGATCACGCCCTTGCCGGTCTCGACCTCTTCGACCGCCGCGATGATGTCGCGGCGACGGCCTTCCATGTCGTCATCGGGGGCGATGGCGATGGTGGCGAGATGCTGTTGGGGGCCGACGACGTGTTCGAGCGCGGCACGGAACTCCGTGGCCAGATGCCCATGCGTCACGAGGACCAGTCCGATCATTCACTATGGCACCGGAGAGCGCTTTCGGCGCCCGGACAAGGTCGCGGTTTATGCGGCAGGTGCGAAGGATAGGCAAGCGGCCCGCTTCGAACTCGACAAATTTTCGAGATCAGCCTTCGGTGAAGAGCCGCAGCGCCGCCAGCACCAGCCGCTCGTCGCCGGCCCGCCCCGCGACGGTCAGCCGCGGCAGGTCGATGCCCTCGATCCGCTCGACCAGGTCCTCCGGCTCCGGCATGCGGGTGGGCTCCTCGCCGCTGAGGTCGACGATCAGCCGCACCACCACGGCCGGCTGGTGCGGTTCCGGCGTCAGCCCGAGCCCGCGACGTTCGATCAGCCCCTCCAGCGGCGCCACCGGCCGCGCCAGCAGCCGCCCGCCCCTGGCGCCCAGCGCGGTCCGGTCGTCGGCGACCAGCCGGGCGAAGCGGCCCTGGCTTCCCGCCAGCGCGATCAGCGCCAGCGCGAGGCTGGACTTGCCGGCGCCCGAGGCGCCGCGGATCAGCACGCCGAGCTCGCCCAGCACCACCGTCGTGGCATGGATGGTCTGGCCCGTCACGGTCGCCTCACGCGCTCTGCGGCAGCGCCGGCAGGCAGACGATGAAGCGCGCCCCCAGCCGCGGCCGCTCGCCATCGGGCCCGGCCGGGCCGAGCCGGTTCTCGGCGCGGATGGTGCCGCGATGCGCCTCGACGATCTGCCGCGAGATCGAGAGGCCGAGCCCGGAATTCTGGCCGAACCCCTCGTTCGGGCGGTCGGTGTAGAAGCGCTCGAAGACGCGCTCCAGCGCATGCGGCTCGATGCCGGGCCCTTCATCCTCCACCGTGACCAGCACCTCGTCGCCGGAGCGCGACAGCAGCACGCGCACCGGCTTGTCCGGAGGCGAGAAGGAGCGGGCGTTGTCGATCAGGTTGACGAGCACCTGCCCCAGCCGGGAATCATGGCCCAGCACGATGAAGCCGTCGCGCCCGCCGGGCCGCTGGCCGCGCCGCTCGGTGACGAACTCGATCATCGCGCGGCCCTCGCGGCGCATCTCGTTCTGGACCGAGACCACCGCCTCCAGGACCTGGGCGAGATCGACCGGCCCGGCATCGTTGCGGGCGAGCTCGGCGTCGAGGCGCGAGGCGTCGGAGATGTCGGAGATCAGCCGGTCGAGCCGGCGCACATCGTGCTGGATCACCTCGAGCAGCCGCCCGCGCGACTCGTCCGATTTCGCCCGTGGCAAGGTCTCGACCGCGCTGCGCAGCGAGGTCAGGGGATTTTTCAGCTCATGCGCGACATCGGCCGCGAAGCTCTCGATCGCCTCGATGCGGCTGTAGAGCGCCTTGGTCATGTCCCGCAGCGAACCGGAGAGATGGCCGATCTCGTCATGCCGGTTGCCGAAATCGGGGATCTGCTCGCGCGATTTCACGCCGCGCCGCACCCGCTGCGCCGCATCGGCCAACTTGCGGATCGGCTCGGCGATGGTGCCGGCCAGCAGCACCGACAGCAGGATCATCACCGCCGCCGAAATCGCGAAGACCTGGAAGATGCCGTAGCGCTCCGAGATGATGACCGCGTCGATGTCGCCGCCCTGCGTCGAGAGCAGCAGCGCGCCCTTCACCGCCCGGAAGCGCTGCACCGGCACCGCCACCGAGACAATCGTCTGCCCCCGCGCGTTGACGCGGACCACGCTGGCCGGCGTCCCGCTCAGCGCCCGCGCCACCTCCGGATAGGATTTGCCGTTGGCGTTCTCGAAATCGTCGTAGGCGGGCACGTCGGCACGGCCGAGCCGGTTGCGGAACAGGTTCCAGGTCCGCTCCAGCAGCGGCGCCTCGTCGGGCTCGCCGACGCGCGGCAGGTCGAGCCGCAGCACGTCGCCGCGCGAGTAGAGGCTGCGGGAATCCAGCGTCAGCAGCCCGTCCCGGTCGTAGATGCGGGCGCGCGTCTTGGTCGGCGTCACCAGGCGGCGCAGCAGCGGCGCGACCTTCTCGGGATTGATCGAGAAGTCGAGCGGATCCTCGGCGATGCCCGCGCTCTCGCCGGCCTGGAGCTGCAGCAGCTTGTCGGGATCGATGGTGATCGCATCCGTCTCGACCGTCGCCGAGGCGGCGATCGCACCCGCGATGATCTCCCCCTGCGTGAGAAGGCTCTGCACGCGCGATTCGATCAGCCCCTCGCGGAACTGGTTGAGATAGAGGAAGCCGACGAGGAGGGCGCAGAGCCCGCCGAGATTGAGCACGACGATGCGGCGCGTCAGGCTGGACGCGGCGCCCGAGGAGATCGCGCGCAGGCCGCGCCGCAGGAACCCGCGCAGCCGGGCCCGCAGCGTGGGCTTCGCCGCGCCTTGGCCGGATTCAGCCCTGCGTTCCTGCTCGATCGTCGCCATGGTCTCCGCCGTGCGTCCAAGCCGGCGGCGGCGTCATGCGCCTGCCGCCCCAGCCCGCCCGGATGGGCCGGACGCTCAGCTTTCCTTGAACCGGTAGCCGACGCCGTACAAGGTCTCGATCATGTCGAAATCGGCATCGACCTGGTTGAACTTCTTGCGCAGCCGCTTGATGTGGCTGTCGATGGTGCGGTCATCGACATAGACCTCGTCGTCATAGGCGGCGTCCATCAGGGCGTTGCGGCTCTTCACCACCCCCGGCCGCTGCGCCAGCGACTGCAGGATCAGGAACTCGGTCACGGTCAGCGTCACCGGTTCGCCCTTCCAGGTGCAGGTGTGGCGCTCGGGATCCATCCGCAGCAGGCCACGTTCCAGCGCCTTGGCATCCTCGTTGCGGGGCGTCGCGGCAGGATCCTTGGCACCGGCGCGACGCAGGATCGCCTTCACCCGCTCGACCAGCAGGCGCTGCGAGAACGGCTTCCGAATGAAGTCGTCGGCGCCCATCTTGAGCCCGAACAGCTCGTCGATCTCCTCGTCCTTCGAGGTCAGGAAGATCACCGGCAGGTCGGACTTCTGGCGCAGGCGGCGCAGCAGCTCCATCCCGTCCATGCGCGGCATCTTGATGTCGAAGATGGCGAGGTCGGGCGGGTTCTGCTTCAGCCCGTCGAGCGCCGAGGCGCCGTCGGTATAGGTCATGATGCGGTAGCCCTCGGCTTCGAGCGCAATGGACACCGAGGTCAGGATGTTGCGGTCGTCGTCGACCAGCGCAATGGTTGGCATAAGTCGTTTGTCTCTTTGGCCGTGTTGCAATGACGCAGGGTCCACTCTCGCGAGAGAAGGGCCAAACCGTGGCCGCAATCTAGCGGTCGCATGGCGGCTTGCCTATGACCCCGATACGGAAAGTCCCGAAATGTCCGCAGGTTCCATCGCAGCGTCCGCCGGTTCCGTCGATGAGCCTGGGCCGTCCGCCCTCCGCAAGGACCCGATCCGCTCGACCGACGACGAGGCCCGCGCCCTCGGCCGGCAGCTCCTGCGCGGCGCCCGCTCCGGGGCGCTGGCGACGCTGGGACGCGACGGTCACCCCTCGTCGAGCCTCGTCAGTCTGGCGACCGACGGCGACGGCACCCCTCTGATCCTGGTCTCGGCCCTGTCCGCCCACACGGCCCATCTGGAGACCGACCCGCGCTGTTCGCTGCTGCTGGCGCCGGGCGGCAAGGGAGATCCGCTCGCCCATGCCCGGATCACGTTGAAGCTTAGGGCGAGGAAGGTGGCGCGCGAGGGCGCGGAAGGCGAGCGCGTCCGGCGGCGCTTCCTCGCCCGCCAGCCCAAGGCGGCGCTCTATGTCGATTTCGGCGATTTCTCCTTCTTTGCCCTCGACCTCCAGGGCGCGAGCCTGAACGGCGGTTTTGGACGGGCCTATGAACTCGTGCCGGCTGACCTGCTCAGCGATGCCGAAGCCTCGAGCGCCATCGCCGCCATGGAGGAGGGGGCGGTCGAGCACATGAACGCCGATCACGCCGACGCCATCCGCGCCTATGCCACCGGTCTGCTGAAGGCTGAGGACGGCGACTGGCGTCTCACCGGGCTCGATCCGGACGGGGCCGATCTCGCCCGCGGCGATGCCGTCCTGCGCCTGCCCTTCCCGGCGCCCGTCAGCGATGCCGCCGCGATGCGGAGGACCTTGGTCGAGCTCGCCGCCGCGGCCCGCGCTGCCGGCTAGCGCCCTGATTTACCACGTCGATTCGATTCAATCGATTTAGATGAGAATGTTGCCGGCGGGGGCTTTGCCGTCTCTTGAGCCGGGTCCAACATGGCCTTAAGGGGACCGGCACCGGCCGGCACAAAGGTCGCCCGCGCGCGTTTCTCCGTTCGCGCATGTCTGCAGATCAGGCGGCTCCTCGGGGCCAGCCTGCCTCGGGAGGTTCCGTTGAAATCCATCGGTCAGTTCAATGCCGCGCAGGGGGCGGAGTCCTTCGGCTTTCGCGACCTGAAGAGCGTCTACTGGAACCTCGAGGCCGCCCGGCTCTACGAGGAATCGCTCGCCCGCGGCGAATCCCAGCTCTCGCGCCACGGCGCCATCACCGCCGACACCGGCACCCATACCGGCCGCTCGCCCAAGGACAAGTTCACCGTCCGCGACGCGCTCACCGACAAGAGCGTCTGGTGGGACAACAACAACGCGATGTCCCCGGAGCATTTCGAGACGCTGCTCGCCGATTTCATCGCCCATGCCAAGGGCAAGGACCTCTTCGCGCAGGATCTCTATGGCGGCGCCGACCCGGTGCACCGCGTCAAGGCCCGGGTCTATACCGAGATGGCCTGGCACTCGCTCTTCATCCGCAACCTGCTGATCCGGCCGGCGCGCGAGGAACTCGCCGACTACGTCCCCGAGATGACGATCGTCGACCTGCCGAGCTTCAAGGCTGACCCGGCCCGCCATGGCTGCCGCAGCGAGACCGTCATCGCCATCGACTTCACCCGCAAGATCGTGCTGATCGGCGGCTCGGCCTATGCCGGCGAGATGAAGAAGTCGGTCTTCACCTATCTCAACTTCGTCCTGCCGACGAAGGGCGTGGTGCCGATGCACTGCTCCGCCAATGTCGGCCCGAACAACGATTCCGCCATCTTCTTCGGCCTCTCCGGCACCGGCAAGACGACGCTTTCGGCCGATCCCGACCGCACGCTGATCGGCGATGACGAGCATGGCTGGTCGAAGGACGGCATCTTCAATTTCGAGGGCGGCTGCTACGCCAAGACGATCAAGCTCTCGGCCGAGGCCGAGCCGCAGATCCACGCCGCCTCGCTGCGCTTCGGCACGGTGCTAGAGAACATCGTCATGGACGAGATCACCCGCGAGGTCGATTTCGACGACGGCAGCAAGACCGAGAACACCCGCTCGGCCTATCCGCTCGACTTCATCCCCAACGCCTCGCGCACCGGCCGCGCCGGCGTGCCGAAGAACATCGTCATGCTGACGGCGGATGCCTTCGGCGTGATGCCGCCGATCGCCAAGCTCACCCCGGCGGAGGCGATGTACCACTTCCTCTCCGGCTACACCGCCAAGGTGGCCGGCACGGAGCGCGGCCTCGTCGGTGTCGAGCCGGAATTCTCGACCTGCTTCGGCTCGCCCTTTCTGCCGCGCCACCCGTCTGAATATGCCAATCTCCTGCGCGACTTCATCGCCAAGCACCATGTCGACTGCTGGCTGGTCAACACGGGCTGGACCGGCGGTCAGTACGGCACCGGGCGGCGCATGCCGATCCGCGTGACGCGCCGTCTCCTGTCGGCGGCGCTGGACGGCTCGCTCAACCGCGCCGATTTCCGCCGCGACCCCTATTTCGGCTTCGCGGTGCCGACCTCGGTTCCCGGCGTCGAGCCGCATATCCTCTACCCGGTGAAGACCTGGCAGGATAAGGCGGCCTTCGCCGAGACCGCCAAGAACCTGATCGGCATGTTCGCCAAGAACTTCGAGAAGTTCGAGGCCCATGTCGACGACGCGGTGAAGGCGGCGGCGCCGGTCAACTCGCTGGCGGCGTGAGGCCCTCGCGTCCTATCATCGGGGTGCGGGCCATCTCTCGTCCTTAGGGGGAAGGCGGCCCGCGCTTCGCATCTCACATCCCGGGGCGGTGACGCTGTGGCCATCCTCCTCATCGCCCTCCGCCTCCTCGCCACGCTGGGCATCCTCGGCGCCAGCACCTGGGCCGCCGGCCTGCTGATTTTCCGCATGCCGGGAACGACAGGCCTCATCGCCGCGGTCGGCTTCGGCATCGCCGGGCTCGCCGGTGCTGTCGGCCTGTGGAGCGGCGCGGCGCGCCTGCCTTTGTCCTTCGCGGTGCTCTTCCTCGGCCTGCTCGGCTGGTGGAACGGGCTGCTCCCCTCGCATGACCGGGCCTGGATTCCCGAGCTGGCGCGCCTGCCCTCGATCGCCCGCGAGGGCGACATCCTGACCGTCTCCAATCTGCGCAACTTCAACTGGCGCACGGAGACGGAATACGACGAGCGCTGGGAGACGCGCCGCTATGATCTCAGCAAGGTCGAGGGCATCGACCTCTATCTCTCCTACTGGTCGGGCGAGGCGATCGCGCATCTCCTCGTCAGCTTCCCCTTTGCAGACCAGCCGCCCCTGACCTTCTCGATCGAGGTCCGCCGCGAGAAGGGCGAGGAATGGTCTGCACTGGCGGGCTTCTTCCGCAGCTACGAGATGGCCTATGTCGCGGCGCCCGAGCGCGATCTCGTCGGCCTGCGCAGCCATGCCCGCAAGGAGGACGTCCGGCTCTCCCGCATCGCCGCCACGCCCGCCCAGGCGCGCGACGTGCTGCTGGCCTATGTCGCCGACGTCAACGAGCTGGCGGGCCGGCCGCGCTGGTACAACACGCTGACGACCAACTGCACCACGGTCGTCTACACCCTGGTCGGCTCGGTCGCGCCAGCCTGGAAATTCTCGCTGCCGCTCGATCCGCGCGTGCTGCTTTCTGGCTATCTGCCCGGCTATCTCCAGCGCATCGGCGCCGTCCGCAGCGACATCCCGCTCGACGAACTGGTCCGTCAGGCCCGGATCGGCGAACGCGCGCGGACGATCTCGCTCGACGATCCCGACTTCTCGACAAAGATCCGCGAGGGCGTGCCGACGGCCCGCCCCTGAGATCGCTTGCTCAGATCGCCGCGCCGTCGCTGACCGTCTCGGCACCGAGCCCGAGACGGATCGAGCGCACGATATCGGCCTCCGCCGCCCCGCCGCGCTTGCGCGGATGCGGCTCGCGGATGCGGTGCTCGGCGATGATCTGGCCTGGAGCGCCCGACAGGATCACCACCCGGTCGGCGAGATAGGCGGCCTCGTCGATGTCGTGGGTGACGAACAGGATGGTCTTGCCCGTGCGCTGCCAGACGCGGACCAGCTCGTCCTGCAGGCTCTCGCGGGTCAACGCATCGAGCGCCGAGAACGGTTCGTCCATCAGCAGGATCTCGGGCTCGACCGCGAGCGCCCGTGCCAGCGAGACGCGCTGGCGCTGTCCGCCCGAGAGCTGATGCGGCCAGCGCTGCGCCAGCGCGCCGAGGCCGACGAGATCGAGCATCGCCTGGGACCGCGCCAGCCGCTCGGCGCGGGGCGCCTGGCCCTCCAGCCCGAAGCCGACATTGGCGATCACCTTGCGCCAGGGCAGCAGTCGCGAGTCCTGGAAGACCAGCGCCACCGGCCGCCGCGTGCTGTCGGCGGCGTGGATCGCGACCTCGCCGGCGCTCGGCTTCGCGAGGCCTGCGATGACCCGCAGCAGCGTCGACTTCCCGACGCCCGACGGGCCGACGATGGCGAGGAACTCGCCGCGCGCAACCGAGAGGTCGAGCTGGCGCAGCACCTCGGTTGCCTCCCCGTCGCGGGTGAAGGTCAGCGAGAGGCCCCGGATCTCGATGACGGGCTTGTCGGTCACGCTTTCCAACGCAGCACCCATTTCTGGAAGGCGACGAACAGGGTGTCGAGGAAGCCGTAGAGCCCGGCCATGGTCAGCATGTAGACCACCACGATGTCGGTCGCGAGCAGGCTGGAGGCCTGCATCATCCGCTGCCCCACCCCGGCCACGCCGAAGATCTCAGCCGCCACCACCGCCATCCAGGCCTGTCCCAGAGCCGTCCGGACGCCGACGAGGATGCCGGGCATGGCGGCCGGCAGCAGGATCTTGGTCAGCCGCTGCCAGGACGACGTGAAACCGAAGGCATCCGCCACCTCGATCAGGTCGCGGTCGACGCCGCGGATCGCGCCCTGGGCTGCGAAGAACACGATCCAGAACACGCCGATCGCGATGATGAAGACGGCCGCCGAGGGATTCACGCCGAACCAGATGATCGCGAAGGGCACCCAGGCGAGGCCGGGAATCGGCCGCAGCACCCGCACCACCCACGCCGTCGCCTCTTCCGCGATGCGCGACATCCCGACCAGCACGCCGAGCGCCACCCCCAGGGCCGAGCCGGTGATCAGCCCGGTGAAGTAGTGCCCGAGCGAACCCAGGATCGCCGACAGCCAGGCGCCCGACCGGATCTCCGCCAGGAAGGCGCGCGGCAGCGCGCTCGGCCCGGGCAGGAAGGCCGGGTTGACCCAGCCGAAGAAGGGCAGGGCCTCCCACAGCAGCAGGAAGCCCACGAGCCCCAGAAAGGCGAGGGCGGTCGCCCGCAGCGAGGCCATGCGCTCAGCCGGCCGCCTTCAGGGCGCGCTCGTAGAACTGCGTCTCGAACAGCCCGTCGAAGGGCAGCTCCTTTTCGAGCGAGCCGAGCTTCACCTGATAGGCCTGCATGGCGCGCGAGGGCTCGATGATCTTGCGTGGGTCGATCTCGAACTTGCTCGCAGGCGAGGTCAGCCCCTTCCGGATCAGGGCGGGATCGACGATGCCCTTGCCGAGCGCTGCGCCGACATGAGGGGCGGCCTTGTCCGGGTTCGACGCGATCAGGGCGGCCGCACGGATCAGGGCGCCGACAGTTCGCTCCACCGCCTCGGGATGCTTCGTCACGAAGGCGCCGGAGCCGGCGAGCACCGTACCCGGCTGGCCTGGAAACAGCTCCTCGCCGCCGGCGATCAGCCTGATGCCCGGGTTGCGGGTCTGCACGATGGTCAGCGCCGGCTCGCGCACGATGCCGCCCTCGACGGCCCCGGCCAGCACGGCCTGCTGCGTCGCGTCGATGCCCATCGGCACGATTTCGATATCGGCCTTGTCGGCTTTGGCGACCTCCCAGAGCCAGTATTGCAGCGTCGTGTTGGGCACCGAGCCGGCGGGCTGGGTGGCGAGGCGCGCTGCCTTGCCCGTCGACGCCCGGTGCGCCTTGAAGGCGGCTGCGGCGCTCGTGCCCGGCGTGAAGAACTTCGCCAGCGCCGGCGCTGCGACGAAGACGTTCTCGGCGACGGCGGTCGCCGCCACCACCCGCACATCGACGCCGCGCGAGCGCGCCACCGCGAGCGGCGCGATTCCGGCGAGATAGAAATCGATCGTCCCCGAGGCGAAGGCCTGGATCATGTTCGGGCCCGACTCGAACACGGTGAAGCTCGCGGCAATGCCAGCTTCCTTGAGCCAGCCCTCGCCCTGGGCGACGAAGACCGGAGCGGTCCCGATGATCGGGATGTAACCGATCCGGGCCGGCACAGCACCTTGGGCCGCGGCGGTGTGAGGAAGCGCGGCGGTCGCGGCGAGCGCGGAGCCTGCGAGCAGGAACTGACGGCGGTCCATGGTCGAAGATCCTCTCAGCAACAGCGGCCCGAAGGGCGCCTCTTGACAGTCTGAGAAAAGGATTTTCTATCGCGGCACAAGAGTGTCCGCCAAAAAAGAAAATCGATCTCCATTGGCGGCTGTCACGAGTAGAAATTATCCTGTCGGGCTGGGATCAGAGAATGGACGCGATCGACCGAAAAATCCTCACCGTGCTGCAGGGTGACGCCAACATCTCGATCGCCGAACTGGCCGATCGCGTTGGCCTGTCCCAGACCCCCTGCTGGAAGCGGATCCAGAAGCTCGAACAGGCGGGCGTCATCCTCAAGCGCGTCGCGCTGATCGCTCCGGAGAGGATCGGGCTGGGGTTGACCGTCTTCGTCCAGATCGAAACCGCCGACCATTCCGGGCCCTGGCTGGAAAAATTCGCGCAGCTGGTCTCCGCCATGCCCGAGGTCATGGAGTTCTACCGGATGGCGGGGGATGTCGACTACATGCTGCGCGTCGTCGTCGCGGACATGGCCGCCTATGACGGCTTCTACAAGCGGCTGATCGAGACGATCCCGCTCAAGAACGTCACCTCGCGCTTCGCCATGGAGCGGATCAAGTCGACCACGGCCTATCGCGTGCCGGACCTGCCGAAGGTGTGAGGGACGCGTCTGGTCGTTCGAGTCAGTCTCAACCACCACCGTCATCCTGGGCGGCCGCAGGCCGACCGGGATCCATCATGAGGTGCGACATCGCCCTATGATGGATCCCGGCCTGCGCCGCTTCGCTGCTGGTCCAGGATGACGGGGTCTGGTTGAACCATTAGGGGGCCCCGCTGCCGAAGCCCCCTAGCATAATATGCAGGCTGGCGCTCTCACGAGCGACCGTTGCGTCGCCCGATCAGGCCGCGACGGCCTCGATCGTCTTCTTCTCCCACTCCTCGCCCCAGACCATCACGGCATGGCCCGGCGAGACTTCGCGGAACTGGCGAACCGGCGGGACATAGTCCGGCGCACGCACCGGGCTCTTGATCTCGTCGTTGGAGGGCGGGGTCTTCTCGTGCCGGCGCGTCGGATCGGCGATCGGCACCGCCGCGAGCAGGCGCTTGGTGTAGGGGTGCTGCGGATTGCCGAAGATCGCCTCGCGCGGACCGATCTCGACGATCTCGCCGAGATACATCACCGCCACGCGATGGCTGACGCGCTCCACCACCGCCATGTCGTGCGAGATGAAGAGATAGGCCAGCCCCATGCGGGCCTGCAGCTCGAGCATCAGGTTGACGACCTGCGCCTTCACCGAGACGTCGAGCGCCGAGACGGCCTCGTCGGCCACGATCAGCCGCGGCTCGACCGCGAGCGCGCGCGCGATGCAGATGCGCTGGCGCTGGCCGCCCGAGAACTCGTGCGGGAAGCGGCTCGCCATGTCCGGCTGCAGGCCGACGCGACGAAGCAGCTCGGCGATCTGGTCGCGCGCTTCGGAGCGGGTGGCGAGCTTGTTGATCAGCAGCGGCTCGGCGATGGCCGCGCCGACATTCATGCGCGGGTTCAGCGAAGCGAAGGGATCCTGGAAGATCATCTGCATGCGCTTGCGCTGCTCGCGCAGATCGGTCTGGTTGAGCTTCAGCACGTCGACGCCGTCGAGCAGCACCGAGCCGGCCAGCGGCTCGATCAGGCGCATCACCGAGCGGCCGGTCGTGGATTTGCCGCAGCCGGATTCGCCGACGAGCGCCAGCGTCTCGCCGGCCTTCACGCTGAAGGAGACGTTCTCGACGGCATGGACGCGGCCCGTGACCGAGCTCAGCAGGCCGGAGCGGATCTCGAAGCGGGTGGTGAGGTTCGAGACCTCGAGCACGGGCCGCTCGGCCTCCTTCACCGTGTCCGGCGTCTCTTCCGGAATGTCGGACTCGCCGGTGGCGCGGTCGACGACCGGGAAGCGCATCGGCCGCTTGCGGCCTTCCATCGAGCCCAGCTTCGGCACCGCCGAGAGCAGCGAGCGCGTATAGGGGTGCTGGGCGCGGGCGAAGATGTCCTCCGTCGGGCCGGTCTCGACCGCCTGGCCATTGTACATCACGACCGTGCGGTCGGCGATTTCGGCGACCACGCCCATGTCGTGGGTGATGAAGAGGACGGACATGCCCTCCTCCTCCTGCAGCAGCTTGATGAGCTGCAGGATCTGCGCCTGGATGGTCACGTCGAGCGCAGTCGTCGGCTCGTCGGCGATCAGCAGCTTCGGCTTGCAGGCCAGCGCCATGGCGATCATCACGCGCTGGCGCATGCCGCCCGAGAAGCGGTGCGGATATTCGTGGAAGCGCGACTTCGCGGCCGGGATGCGGACCTTCTCGAGCAGGCGCACCGTCTCGGCTTCCGCCTCCGAGCGCGACATGCCGCGGTGCAGGATCAGCGCCTCGGCGATCTGGAAACCGATCGTCAGCACCGGGTTCAGCGAGGTCATCGGCTCCTGGAAGATCATCGCGACCTCGTTGCCGCGGATGTCGCGCATCTGCGGCTCCGGCAGGGTCAGGAGTTCCTTGCCGTTGAGCTTGATCGAGCCCTCGATCTTGCTCGAGCCGGGCGGGGTCAGCCGCATGATCGAGAGCGCCGAAACGCTCTTGCCCGAGCCGGATTCGCCGACCACCGCAACCGTCTCCTTCGGCGCGATGTCGAAGGAGACGTTCCGGACGACCTGCTTCCAGGCGCCCTCGACCCGGAAGGAGGTGCTGAGGTTGCTAACGGACAGGATGGGAGTGGTCATGCGGATGCCTTCCTGGTGATGGGTGTCAGATGACGCGGCGCGGATCGAGGGCGTCGCGCAGTCCGTCGCCGATGAAGTTGATCGAAAGCACGGTCAGGAAGATCGCGGCCCCCGGGAACAGCGCCCAATGCGGCGCCGAGTCGAGATGGTCCTTCGCATCGAACAGGAGCCGGCCCCAGGTCGGGATGTCCGGCGGGAAGCCGAGGCCGAGGAAGGAGAGCGTCGATTCGGCGATGATCGCCGAGGACACCTCGATCGTCGCGGCCACGATCACCGGCCCGATCGCATTGGGAAGGATGTGGTGGACCATCTGCCGGAACTTGGTGGCGCCATGCGCCCGGGCGGCCTCGACGAACTCCTTCTCGCGCAACGACATGAACTGGGCACGCACAAGTCGTGCCACGGGCATCCATTTCAGCCCGCCGATGACGATGACGATGAGGATGAAGACGCCGCCCTCGACTCCGAACACCGCCTTCAGCTGCTCGCGGAAGAAATAGATCACCAGCAGCAGCAGCGGGAGCTGCGGCAGGGAGAGGAACAGGTCCGTCACCCACATCAGGAAATTGTCGACATAGCCGCGCGACATGCCCGCGATCGCGCCGATCAGGATGCCGACGAAGGTCGCGACGACCATCGCGGCGAGGCCCACCGCGAGCGAGATCCGCCCGCCATAGATCATCCGCGCCAGCAGGTCCTGGCCGAGATCGTCGGTGCCGAAGGGGTGCTTCAGGGACGGCGTCTGGAGCTGAGCCGAGAAGTCGATCTCGTTGATCGGCACCGGCCAGAGCCAGGGACCGACGATGACGCCGAGGATCATCGTGCCGAGCACGAAGCTGCTCGCCATCGCCAGCTTGTGGCGGCGGAAGCGCTTCCACGTCTCGCGGCCAGGGGAGGTCGCGGCGCTCGTCTGGGCTGCGCCGGACACCGGCTCAGCTGAAGGAGATGCGAGGGTCGAGCCAGCCATAAAGAATATCCGCGATGAGATTGAACAGGACGACGAGGCAGGCGAAGACGAAGGTCACGGCCATGATGACCGGCGTGTCGTTGGCCAGGATCGCGTCGATGAGGAGCGAGCCGATGCCGGGAATTCGGAAGATCTGCTCGGTGACGATGGCGCCGCCGAACACCGCCGGCATCTGCAGCGCGACGAGCGTCACGACCGGGATCAGCGCGTTGCGCGTGACGTGGCGCAGGGTCACGGTCTTGCCGCTCAGGCCCTTGGCACGCGCCGTGGTGACATAGTCGAGCCGGATCACGTCGAGCACGGCCGAGCGCACATAGCGGGTATAGGACGCCGCCTGGAACAGGCCGAGCACGGTGATCGGCATGATCGCCTGGCGGAACATCTCCCAGTACCAGCGCCAGCCCGTCGCAGCGAGGTCGGAGCGGTAGACGAAGGGGAACCAGTCGAGCGTCACCGAGAAGATCAGGATCAGCAGCAGGCCGGTGAAGAAGGTCGGCAGCGAGAAGCCGACGAAGGCGAGCGTGTTGGCGATCTGGTCGAACACCGAATAGGGCCGCGTCGCGGCGTAGATGCCGACCGGCAGTGCGATCATCAGGGCGAGAATCTGCGAGGAGCCGACGACGAAGAGCGTGGTCGGCACGCGCTGCATGATCAGCGTGTCGACATTGATGCGGCTGGCGAAGGAAAAGCCCCAGTCGCCCTGCACCATGTTCGACAGCCAGCGCAGATAGCGCACCATGATCGGATCGTTGAGCCCGAAGCTCGCGCGCAGCGCTTCGCGGACCTCCGGCGGCACGTTGGGGTTGGTCGCCATTTCCGAGAAGGGATCGCCCGGCGCCAGGGCGAGCACGGTGAACAGGATGAGGCTGATGCCGAGCAGGCTCGGAATCGCGATCAGCAGTCGCCTCAACAGATAAGCGCCCATCGGCAAAACTCTTTTCTACGCGGTCTGGTGCCGCCATGGACGAGGGCCGCACGTCCCTGGAAGGGCGGCGGCCTGTCTTACAGTCCAAAAGAAGAGGGAGCAGGCCCCCGGCGCGACCTGGGCCGCGACGGAGGCTCTGCTCCCGGCAGGATCAGGCCCGGTACCAGGCCGCGATGTTCCAGCTGTCGACGTCCCAGCCGCTGTGGTCGTGCATCAGGTTGGTCGCCGCAGCGGCGACGCGGGTGCGCGAGAGCAGCGGCAGAATGACATGCGCCTCGCAGAAGATCTCGTTGACCTTGATCAGCAGCGCGGCGCGCTTGTCGGGGTCAAGTTCCTTCTGGGCCGCCCGGTAGGCCTCGTCCGCCGCCGGGTCGGAGTAGCGCGAGACGTTGCGGCCGAGCCACTTGTTCTCCTTGTTGGCGATCTCCCACGACACGAACTGGTTGAGGAAGCGCTCCGGATCGGGCTGCGGCTGCGTGGTCGTGTACATCTCCATGTCGACATAGAGCTTGGTGTAGGTGTCGGGGTTGGCCACGTCGGAGGAGAAGAACACCGAGGCGGTGACCGACTTCAGCTCGAGGTCGATGCCGGCGCGCTGGCAGGCCTGCTTGATGATCTGCTGGGTCTTCTGGCGCGGCGCGTTGATCGACGTCTGGTAGACGTATTTGAGCTTCTTGCCGTCCTTCTCGCGGATGCCGTCGGAGCCGCGCTTGTAGCCGGCCTCGTCCAGGATCTTGTTCGCCTTGTCGATGTTGAACTCGTATTTGAGCTTGGTCGACTTGAACTTGGCCGGCTGATTCACGAAGCTCGCCGTGGCAATGCCGCCGCGGCCATAGATGAACTTCTGGATCGAGTCGCGGTCGATCAGCAGGTTGATCGCCTCGCGCACCTTCGGGTCCGACAGGGTCGGATGCTTGGTCTTGACGCTGGAGCGCTCGCCATCGACCTCGGTCCACGGATCGGTGGTGTTGAGAATGATGAACTCGATGTCGCCCGACACCACGGCGCTGATCTTGCCGCGGCCGCCGGTCTCCATGCGCTTGAGGACCTCGTCCTCGACCTGGAGGTTCCAGGCGTAGTCGTATTCGCCGGTCTGCAGCACGGCACGCGCCGCCGAGACGGCGTCACCACCGCCCTTGATCTCGAGCGTGTCGAAATGCGGCTGGTTGGCGATGTGGTAATCGGGATTGCGCTCGCCGGTCAGGATGTCGCCCGGCTTGAACTCGGTGAACTTGTAGGGGCCGGTGCCGACCGGCTTGAGGTTGGCCGGAGCCTCGCGCGACTTGGCGCCCTTGTACTCGGCGAAATGGTGCTTCGGCAGGATCTGGCCGACGGTGCCGACGAAGGGGTCGGCCCAGAACGGCGTCGGCTCCTTGAAGATCACCTTGACCGTCAGGTCGTTGACCTTCTCGACCTTGATGTCCTTGTAGGAGCCGGTGGTGTAGGCGGCGGTCGCCGGATCGGCGGCATATTCCCAGGTGAAGACGACGTCGTCGGCGGTGAAGGGCTTGCCGTCATGCCACTTGACGTTCGGCTTCAGCTTCCAGGTCACTTCCTTGCCGTCGGCCGAAAGGCCGCCATTGGCCTTCGAGGGAACCTCGGCCGCCAGGCAGGGGATGAGGTTGCCTTCCTTGTCCCAGCCGGCGAGCGGCTCGAAGAAGACGCGCGAGGCGATCTGGTCCTTGGTGCCCGAGGCGAAATGCGGGTTCAGCAGCGTCGGTGCCTGCCAGAGCAGCACCTTCAGCGGCCCGCCGCCGCCGGCCTTGGTCGGCTTGTAGGGCAGGGTGGCGTTGGCCATGGCGACGCCGTTGAAGGCCAGCAGCTGATTGGCGAAGGGCGCGGCCACGCCGACCGCAGCCGCTTTCTTCAGGAAGGAGCGCCGCGACAGGGCACCTTCCTTCACGCGGGCGATCAGATGGCCCAGATCCTGGTCTTTCATGCGAAGTCTCCACTCGTAGCGCGTTGACGGCCGTTCGACGCTTTTTGCGCCGTTCTCCCTCTCGGTCGGCCCTCAGCAAGCCATGTGCCAACGAAAGCGTCAACTGTGCAGCGCAGGGCGAATCTGCGTGCGCCGCAGGGCCGGCTTCTCAGCCCGAACACATTTGATCGATTGTGTCCTCGGCGACCTCTTGCTCGCAAGTTTATGCGGACTAATCGGGGAAGACGACGGTTTTCTTTCCATTGAGGATAACCCGGTCTTCCAGATGGTGCAGCACGGCACGCGCCAGCACGCGCCGCTCGATGTCGCGACCCTTGCGCACCAGATCCTCCGGCCTGTCGCGATGCGAGATGCGTTCGACGTCCTGCTCGATGATCGGCCCCTCATCGAGGTCAGGCGTCACGTAATGGGCGGTCGCTCCGATGAGTTTCACGCCACGCTCATGAGCCTGGTGATAGGGCTTGGCGCCCTTGAAGCCGGGCAGGAAGGAGTGATGAATATTGATGCAGCGGCCATGGAGCTTGGCCGAAAAACCGTCCGACAGGATTTGCATGTAGCGCGCCAGCACGACGAGGTCGGTGCGGGTCTCCTGGATCAGGCGCCAGATCTCGGCCTCCTGCTCCATCTTGGTCTCGCGCGTCACTGGCATGTGGAGGAACGGCAGGTCGCCGATGTCAGTGGAGGCGATGTGCTCGCGCCCATGGTTCGAGACGATGGCCGTCACCTCCATCGGCAATTCGCCGATCCGCCAGCGATAGAGCAGATCGCTCAGGCAGTGGTCGAATTTCGAGACCAACAGCATCACGCGCTTTTTCGTCGCACGCTCCCGCAACGAGACCTTCATGCCGAAACGCTGGGCGAGATCGGCGACCGAGGCGGCGATGGCTCCGTGCGGCGGGCTCTCCTCCAGCCTGGCGAAAACGACGCGCATGAAGAAGCGGCCGGTTTCGACATCATCGAACTGCTGGGCGTCGAGGATGTTGCAGTTCGCCTCGAACAGCAGGGTCGAAACGGCGGCGACGATGCCGGGGCGGTCGGGGCAGGACAGGGTCAGGATGGCGGTGCGATCGGACATGGCGGATGCCGCCGGCTGGCGGCCCTCTCGGATCAAGACGGGAACGGGATGGCGGATCGGACGGGCGCGCGACGCGCTGCCGTCAACCTCGGCCGGAGATGCGCGAAGCCGCGGTCGGCCGCTGGCGAACGGGCACCGCCACGGGCATGAAGCCGGGTCTGGTGATGCAGGCTGGCATCGGGCGCAATCGCCGTCTTTCGGATCCGTGTGTCGGATGGTCAGCACGCTCGAAAGCCGCTGCTCTTGTCAAGCGGCGGCCATGCCGCGGCCCGGCCCTCCCGCTGCACACGCTTGACGACGCAGGCTCAAAAATGGAATGCATGTTCCATAAGAGACGATAAATCAAAAAAACGTGCCATTGACGTCGGGGAGCGTTCGAGGTGCCGGAAATCCAGTCGCAGAGCGGCGCTCTCACCGGCAAGGTCGCCATCGTCACCGGCGCCAGCCAGGGGTTGGGCGAGGCGGTCGCGCGCGAACTGGTGGCGCGCGGGCTTTCGGGCCTGATCCTCACCGGCCGCAACGGCGAGCGCGGCGAAGCCGTGGCGGCCAGCCTGAAGGCGGCCGGCTGCGACGTCCGCTTCCACGCGGCCGACCTCGCCGAACTCGCGGCGGTGAAGGGCGTCGTCCCGGCGGCCGAGCGCGCCTTCGGCCGGCTCGACATCCTCGTCAATGCGGCGGGCGACACCGACCGCGGCACCATCTTCGACACCTCGCCCGAGCTCTACGAGCGGGTGATGGCGGTCAATCTGCGCGCGCCCTTCTTTCTCATCCAGGACGCCGCCGAGCTGATGCGGCGCCAGGGCATCGCTGGGTCGATCGTCAACATCCAGTCGATGTCGGCCCATGGCGGCCAGCCATTCCTGAGCGCCTACAGCGTCTCGAAGGGCGCGCTCGCGACGCTGACCCGCAACGCGGCCTATGGGCTGCTGCCGCACCGCATCCGCGTCAACGGCCTCAACATCGGCTGGATGGCGACGCCGGGCGAGGATGCGGTCATGCGTCGCCACCATGGCGCGCAGGATGGCTGGCTGGAGCAGGCAGCCGCGGGGCAGCCCTTCGGCCGCCTGGTCGATCCGCGCGAGGTGGCGCGTGCGGTGGCCTATCTGGCCTCGGAGGAATCCGGGCTGATGACCGGCTCCAACATCGATTTCGACCAGACGATTCTCGGCGCCCATGATTGACATCGCCGCCGACGGGACTACGGCCCGCCTCAGGCTCCTGACAGGACGACAGACGAGATGACGACGCGAGTGCCAAAGATGCGGGTGGGATTGCTGGGGGCGGGCCGGATCGGCCGCATCCATGGGCTGAACGTGGCGGCGCGGGCCGATGCGGAACTCGCGGCGGTGACGGATGCCGTGCCGGCGGCCGCCGCCGCGCTGGCTGCCGAGACGGGCGCGAAGGCGACGAGCACGGAGGCCATCCTCTCGGATGCCGGCATCGACGCCATCCTGATCTGCACCCCGACCGACACCCATGCCGATCTGATCGAGGCCGCTGTATCTGCCGGCAAGGCCGTGTTCTGCGAGAAGCCGGTCGATCTCGACGCCGCCCGCATCCGCCGCTGCCTCGCCACGGTGGAGGCCTCCGGTCGGCCGCTGATGATCGGCTTCAACCGCCGCTTCGACCCGAGCTTCGCCGCGCTCGAACGCCGGCTGCGGGCAGGCGAAGCCGGCGCCGTCGAGATCGTCAGCGTGATCTCGCGCGATCCCTCGCCGCCGCCGGTAGAGTATGTGAAGCGCTCGGGCGGGCTCTTCCGCGACATGATGATCCATGATTTCGACATGGCCCGCTTCCTCCTGGCCGAGGAGCCGGTCGAGGTCTTCGCGCTGGGTTCGGCGCTGGTCGATCCCGCCATCGGCCGGGCCGGCGACGTCGACACCGCCGCCGTGCTGATGAAGACCGCGTCCGGCAAGATCGCGCAGATCTCGAACTCGCGCCGCGCCACCTACGGCTACGACCAGCGCATCGAGGTCAATGGTTCGCTGGGCATGCTGCGCGCCGGCAACATCCACGAGACGACCGTCGAAAGCGCGACCGGCAGCGGTTTCCGCGCCGACCCGGTCCAGAACTTCTTCCTCGAGCGCTATGCCGCCGCCTACCGCGCGGAACTCGACGCCTTCTTCACCGCCTGCCGCGGCGGCGTCGCGCCGACACCGTCCGGCCTCGACGGGCTGAAGGCACAGATCCTCGCCGATGCGGCGACGGAATCGGCCCGCACCGGCAAGCCCGTCACGGTCGATCTGGAGGCCGCCCGATGACGCCGGCCGAACGCGATCTTCGCTATTATGCGGCGCTCGGCCTCGCCGCCGAGGCGAGCCACCTCGCGCTAGGTTATTTCAGCCGCCGCGAAACCCTCGGCACCACCATGAAGGGCGCGCAGGACTGGCTGACCGTCGCGGACGGCAAGGTCGAGGCCTTCCTGCGCGAGCGCCTGTCGCAGCTCTTCCCGCAGGACACGGTCATCGGCGAGGAAGGCGGCGGCGAGGCCTCCGACGCCGTCTGGATCCTCGATCCGATCGACGGCACCGCCAACTTCGCCCATGGCGACCGCAACTGGTGCATCTCGATCGGCTTCCTCGTCGACCGCCGCCCCGAGATCGGCGTCGTCGCGGCGCCTGCTCTCGGCGAGCTCTACGCCGCGCGCCGCGGCGCCGGGGTGACGCTGAACGGCGAGCCGATCAAGGTCTCGGGCGGCAGCGACATCGCCCGGGCCTCGGTCGAGCTCGGCTGGTCGACCCGCGTTCCCGCCGAGCGCTATGTCGAGATCATCGGGCGCTGCTACGGGGCCGGGGCCGCCGTGCGGCGGGCCGGCTCCGGCACGCTCGGGCTCTGCCATGTCGCGAACGGCGCGAGCGACGCCTATGCCGAGCTGCACATCAACGCCTGGGACGTCGCCGCCGGCATCGTCATCGCGGGCGAGGCGGGCGCGCAGATCAACGACTTCTTCGCCGGCGAGGGATTGTCGAAGGGCAATCCCATCCTCTGCTGCACGCCCGGACTAGCGGCGCCGCTAAGGGACATCACCGGAATCGCTTAGCCGGCGGTCAATGCGATTGATCTTTGCACCCAAGTCGTCTCAGTTTCACGATAACCGGCAAAAAGCCGGACACCATCCAGGGAGGTCATCATGAAGATCAGGTCATGGTTCAAGACGGGGCTTTTCGCCGCGGCGGCGGGTGTCGCCCTGTCGGCGGGCGCCGCACAGGCGCAGGGTTCGCTCGTCATGTATTGCGGCGTTCAGGAGGAATGGTGCCGCGCCATGTCGAACGCCTTCGAGAAGGAGACCGGCATCAAGGTCGCGATGACCCGGAAATCGGCGGGCGAGATCTATGCCCAGCTCAAGGCGGAATCGTCCAATCCGCGCGGCGACATCTGGTGGGGCGGCACGGGCGACCCGCATCTCCAGGCCGCCGAGGAGGGGCTGACGCAGGAATACACCTCGCCGGCGAACAAGGACCTGCACGACTGGGCGCTGAACCAGTGGACGGCCGCCAAGCAGCGCTCGATCGGGATCTATGCCGGCGCGCTGGGCTTCGGCTTCAACACCGAGCAGATCAAGTCGAAGGGCATTCCCGAGCCGAAATGCTGGGCCGATCTGCTCAATACCAAGCTCAAGGACGACGTGCAGGTCGCCGATCCCAATTCCTCGGGCACGGCCTATAATCTGCTCGCCACCGTCATCCAGCTGATGGGCGAGGACAAGGGCTTCGAATATCTCAAGGCCCTGCACAAGAACGTCAGCCAGTACACCAAGTCCGGCGCCGCCCCCGCCAAGGCGGCGAGCCTCGGCGAGACTGCGGTCGGCATCGTCTTCATCCACGACGCGGTCGTCTTCGCGGTCCAGGGCGATCCGATCAAGCCGGTCGCCCCCTGCGAGGGCACGGGCTACGAAATCGGCTCGATGTCGATCGTCAAGGGCGCGCGCAATCTCGAGAACGCCAAGAAGTTCTATGACTGGGCCCTGACCCCGGCCGCCCAGGCGCTCGCCGCCCCGGCCAAGTCCTACCAGGTGCCGTCGAACAAGAACGCCCCCGTGCCGCCGCAGTCGCCGAAGATGAGCGAGATGAAGCTCATCAACTACGACTTCGTGAAATACGGCTCCTCGGCCGAGCGCACGCGCCTGCTCGCCAAATGGGACAAGGAAGTGAAGGCGCTGCCGAAGTAAGTCGCTTCTGCAGCTCGATATCCTGAACCATCGCCGTGATCCCGGGCAGACCCGGGATCACGGTGAGGTCCGGAGCCAAACGACAAACAGGGCCAAAAAGAGCCGGGCGAGCCGGTCAGGCCGATTGGGGTGAGGGGACTTGGCAAGGATGCGCGCCACCACGAAGCTCGTGCTCCTGCTCGGCTGGCTCGGCTATGCCGTGCTGCCCTGGTATTTCGTCGAGGGCATGAGCCTGACGCGGCTGGGCTGGGCGGCCGGCTATCCGTTCGGCAAGGCCGGCAGCGCGCTCGCGCTCGGCCTGTCGGGCCAGGCGCCCTGGCTGCTCTGGATCGGTGCGGCGCTGGCAGGCGCGACCGCTTTCGTCGCCAGCCGCGATGCGTCACGCACCGCGACCGCGCTCGTCTGGGCCGGGGCCCTCGGCCTCGCCCTTCTCTTCGCGCAGGGCTTCGCCATTGGCCTCCAGGGCCAGGGCATGCCCTGGCTCGCCTCGCTGCTCGGCGGGGCCGGCGGCATCCAGCGCGGCATGGGCGGCGGCGCCTTCATCACCATCGTGGCGCTGTTGCTGCTGCTCTGCCACGGCCTCGCCTATCGCGGCATCTGCCGCGGCGACCTGTTCACCACCTCCTCGATCGGCATCATCATCCTGCTGATCGGGCTGTTCATCTTCTACCCGGTCTCGACGATCCTGCGCAGCGCCCTGCTCGATCAGGCGGGCGCCTTCGCTCCGGCCGCCTTCCTCGCGCGCTTCTTCGATTCCTCGATCTGGGGGCTGGGCTGCCTCACGGCCAACGTCAATTGCGGCGTCGCCTGGAACACGCTGGTGCTGGCGGTGCTCTGCGGCGTCATCACCACTCTGCTCGGCCTCGCCTGCGCCCTCCTGATCCTGCGCACCGGCATGCCCGGCAAGCGCGTCATGCGGGCGCTGACGGTGCTGCCGATCATCACCCCGCCCTTCGTCATCGGCCTCGCCCTGATCCTGCTCTTCGGCCGTGCCGGCGTGGTCTCGACCTTCCTCTACGAATGGTTCGACGTGCCGCGCTCGCGCTGGCTCTATGGCCTGCCCGGCGTGCTGCTGGCGCAGGTTCTAGCCTTCGCGCCGATCGCCTTCCTCGTCCTGATCGGCGTGGTGCAGGGCATCTCCCCCAGCCTCGAGGAGGCCTCACAGACGCTCGGCGCCAAGCGCTGGCAGACCTTCCGCACCGTGACCTGGCCGCTGCTGAAGCCCGGCATCGCCAATGCCTTCCTGCTCGGCTTCGTCGAGAGCATGGCGGATTTCGGCAATCCGCTCGTGCTCGGCGGCAATTTCGAGGTCCTCTCGACCAAGATCTTCTTCGCGGTCGTCGGCGCGGCCTACAACCAGGGCCAGGCGGCGGTGCTCGCCATCATCCTGCTCGCCTTCACGCTCGGCGCCTTCTGGGTGCAGCAGCGCTGGCTCGGCGGCAAATCCTACACGACCGTCACCGGCAAGGGCGATGCCGGCCTGCCGACCCCGCTGCCGCGCCGCATCACCTGGCTCGCGGCGGCCGCGATCGTGCCCTGGGTCGCGCTGACCTTCGTGATCTATCTCGTCATCCTGGTCGGCGGCTTCGTGAAATCGATGGGCCGCAACCACACCCCGACGCTGGAGCACTACGCCACCGGCTTCGCGATCGACTTCAGCAACGGCATCTACTTTCAGGGCTCGGCCTGGGATTCCTTCTTCACGACCGTCAAGGTCGCGGCGATCTCGGCGCCCCTGACCGCGATCATCGGCCTGCTCACGGCCTATCTGCTGACCCGCCAGCGCTTCGCCGGGCGCAGCACGCTCGAATTCGCGACGATGCTCTCCTTCGCCATTCCCGGCACGGTGCTGGGCGTGGCCTATATCCTGGCCTTCAACGTGCCGCCGATCGAGATCACGGGCACAGGGCTGATCCTCGTCATCGCCTTCGTCTTCCGCAACATGCCCGTCGGCGTCCGCTCCGGCATCGCCGGCCTGTCGCAGATCGACAAGAGCCTGGACGAGGCCTCGACCACGCTGCGCGCCCGCAGCTTCACCACGCTCTGGCGCGTCGTGCTGCCGCTGCTGCGGCCGGCGCTGGTCTCGGCGCTGGTCTATTCCTTCGTGCGCTCGATGACCGCGGTCAGCGCGGTGATCTTCCTCGTCTCGGCCGAATACAACCTCGCCACCGCCTATATCGTCGGGCGCGTCGAAGCCGGTGAATTCGGCCTCGCCATCGCCTATTCCTCGGTGCTGATCGTCTTCATGGCGCTGGGAATCGGCCTGATCCAGCTCGGCGTCGGCGAGCGCAAGCTCGGCCGGCGCGTCCGCGTGGCGGCCTCCGCGGCGCCCACGCCCGCTCCCGCCATCGGATAAGGATTTTTGCAGATCATGGCGAAGGCCGGCCCCGCATCCGTCGAATTCCGCAACGTCTCCATGCGCTATGGCGCGGTGACGGCCGTCGACAATGTCAGCTTCACCGTCGAGGCGGGTAAGCTGGTGACGCTGCTCGGCCCCTCCGGCTGCGGCAAGACCACGACCCTGCGCATGATCGCGGGCCTCGAGATCGCCAGCGACGGGCAGATCCTGATCGGCGGACAGGACGTCACCAAACTCTCGGCCGCGGACCGCGACGTCAGCATGGTCTTCCAGTCCTATGCGCTGTTTCCGCATATGAGCGTGCTGGAGAACGCCGCCTACGGGCCGACCGTGAAGGGGCTCGGCAAGGAGAAATCCCGCGAAATGGCGCTGGAGAAGCTGGCGCTCGTCGGCCTCAAGGGCTTCGAGAACCGCTATCCCTCCGAATTGTCGGGCGGCCAGCAGCAGCGCGTCGCCGTGGCGCGTGCCCTCGTGCTCGAGCCGCAGGTGCTGCTCTTCGACGAACCTCTGTCCAATCTCGACGCCAAGCTGCGCCGCCGGGTCCGCGAGGAAATCCGCGAACTGCAACAGGACCTCAACCTGACCGTGGCCTATGTCACCCATGACCAGGAGGAGGCGTTGGCCGTCTCCGACAAGATCATCGTCATGTCGAACGCGAAGATCGCCCAACAGGGCGCCCCGCGCGAGCTCTATGAGGAGCCGGCCAACGCCTTCGTCGCCGACTTCATCGGCGATGCGAACCTGATCGACGTGACCGTGACCGCCGTCGCGGACGGGCGGGCCACCGTCGCGATCGGCCCGGCCAGCGTCAGCCTGCCGGCCCGGGGGCTTCCCGCGGGTCCCGCCCGCGTCGCGATCCGCCCCGAAAGCCTGCTGCTGACCGGGCAGGCCGGCCCGGGCTCACTGCCCGGAACGGTGCGCAAATGCGCCTATCTCGGCAACCATCTCGACCTGATGGTCGAGACACAGGTCGGCGAACTCTTCGTCGTGCAGTATGGCCACCATCCGATGCTGGCAGCCGGGACACCGGTGAATCTCACGCTCGCCGGCTCGGGCGTAACGCTGATCCCGCCCAACTGAGCGGAACCGCCGCCTAGACAGGCAGTTTCGCTCTCACAGCCGCATTATGAGCACGTTTTGCATGCATCAGTGCTAAGTTGGCTAATGAAAAAGCAGCGATTGTGGCGTATCCTCGCGCCCTGAATCGGAGAAAGACCCGGCGGCGATGACCACGAACGACAGCGCGACCATGATCCTGCTTCACCTCGCCGGGGGCGTCGCGCTGCTGATCTGGTCCGTTCGACTGGTCCGCACCGGGGCGATGCGCGCCTTCGGCGGCTCGCTCAGGCAGGCCTTGCAGAGCTTCACGCGCAACCGCTTCGCAGCCTTCGGCAGTGGCGCGCTCGTCACCATCGTCCTGCAGAGTTCGACCGCGACGACGCTGCTCGTTTCCTCCTTCGCCGGCCGCAAGCTGATCGCGCCGGCCATGGCGCTCGCGGTGCTGCTCGGCGCCAATCTCGGCACGTCGCTCGCCGCCTTCGTGATCTCGATGGATCTCGGCTGGCTCTGGGGCCTGTGCCTGGCGATCGGCGTCGCGCTCTATCTCGGCCATGAGGCGATGGACCGGGCCCGCAATATCGGGCGCATCCTCGTCGGGATCGGGCTGATCCTGCTGTCGCTGATCGAGCTGAACGCCGCCGCCGCGCCGCTCGCCCAGTCGCCCACCTTCCGCACCTTGCTCTCGGCGCTCGCCAGCGAGCCGCTGCTGGCCGTTCTGGTCGCCGTCGCGGCCACTTGGCTGACCCATTCCAGCATCGCGGTCATCCTGCTGATCGCGACCTTCGCCGCCTCCGGCCTGTTTCCGCCGGCGACGGCACTGACGCTCGTGATCGGCGCCAATCTCGGCAATGCCCTGATCCCGGTGCTGGATCAGCTCGGCTCGCCCGTGGCGCAGCGCCGCGCCGCCATCGCCAATTTCGCGACCCGGTTGCTCCTGGCCGCCGCCGTGCTGCCCTTCGTGGCGCCGCTCTCCGGCTGGCTGCTGGCCCTGCCTTCTGCGGATGCGCGGGTCGCCATCGAGTTCCACGTCGCGCTGAACCTCCTCGGCGCATTGCTCTTCCTGCCCTTCGTCGGGCCGGTGGCCGCCCTCGTCGAGCGCCTGATGCCGGATCGCGACACCGCCGAGGCCGAGGTCGCGCCGCGCTATCTCGATCCGAACGCGCTCGACAGCCCGACCGAGGCGCTCGCCTGCGCGATGCGCGAGGCGCTCCATCTCGGCGACCGCGTCGAGCGCATGCTGCGCGACACCATGACCCTCCTGGAGAAGGACGAGCTCAAGCTCTCGCGCGCGATCGCCCAGGCCGATGACGGCGTCGATTCGATCCACGAGGCGATCAAGCTCTATCTGGTGCGCGTCTCGCGCAACGAGCTGAGCGACGAGGAAGGCCGCCGGCTGCTTGAGATCATCACCCTGATCACCAATCTCGAGCATATCGGCGACATCATCGACAAGAACCTGCGCGAACTCGCCGAGAAGAAGATCCGCAAGCGCTATGCCTTCTCGCCGGAAGGGTTGGCCGAGATCCGCGACTTCCACCAGCGCGTGGCGTCGGGCCTCGGCCTCGCCCTCAACGTCTTCGCCACGCGCGATCTCGCTTTGGCGCGGCAGCTCTTCGCCGAGAAGGCGACGATGCGCGATGCCGAACGCCGTGCCACCGAAAGCCATTTCGAGCGGCTGCGCGACGGGCGCCCGGAATCGATCGAGACCAGCGCGATCCATCTCGACATTATCCGCGATCTCAAGCGCATCCACGGCCATGTCGCCTCGATCGGCTATCCGATCCTGGAAAGCGCCAATGCCCTGCGCGAGAGCCGTCTGATGGAGACCAAGGAGGCGCGCGCCCGTCAGGAGCGCGACAGCCTGATGTCCGCCGCGCAGCCAGGGCGCTAAGCCCGGCAGCGGCCGATCCTCTCAGGCGGCGAGCGCCATCGTCGCCTGGCGGATCGCGGTGGCGAGCTCCGGTTCGTCGACGAGATCGGCAGCGTCCTCGGGGCTGAACCAGCGGCTCTTGCGCTGGCCCTGCTCGGCCCAGACCGGCAACTGGCGCTCGACCTCGAGCAAGAACAGCGTCACCTCGCAGAGCACGAAATGGTCCGATTTGCGCTTCCAGTAGGTGTAGCGGCCGGCCGGCTCCTTGACGATGCGCCCGACGACGCCGGCCTCTTCATAGGCCTCGCGCGCCGCCGCCTCGGGAGCTGTCAGGCCCTTGATCGGCCAGCCCTTGGGCACGATCCAGCGGCGCGTCGTGCGCGATGTGACGAGCATGACCTCGAGCCTGCCATTGGGCAGGCGCCGGACCGGCATCGCAGCGATCTGCGCGCGCGGCACTCCAGCCGAGGCCTTGGTCTTCTTCATGGATCGGTGTCGCCCCTCGCCTGGCGCAGCGCGCGCGATTCGCGCTGCTCTGTCGGCGATTCAAATATTGCGCCAAAGGCCGGAGATGGAAAGACCATTCCACATCTCCGCCCATCGCATTTGGGGGCGCCTGGCGCGCAGACAAGGGGCTGCGCGCGACGGTCGCGGCCGTTCAGCCGGAGACCGGTTCGACTCCGCACCATTCGGCCACGAACAGGGCCATGGCACCGGTGATGCGCTTCACCGAGGCGAGGCTGACGCGCTCGTCGAAGGCGTGGATGTTCTCGCCCATCGGGCCGTAGCAGAGCGCCGGGATCTTGTCGTAGAGCGCATGGACGCGGGCATCGAGATAGGCCGGCGTCATGAAGGACTGGAGCGGCCGCCCCATGGCGGCCTCATGCGCGCGGCCCAGCACCGCTTCCGCCTCGCTGCCGGGCTCCAGCACATAGCCCTCGGCCCAGAAGCCGTTGAAGGTCACCTTGGGAGGGTTGTTGGCGAGGAAGCTGTCGCTGCGCGACGCGGTCCTGATGCAGTCCTCGATGCGCTGGGCGATCTCCTGAGCGGCGACGCCGGGATAGAGCCCGACGCGGCAATCGACGCGGCACCAGCAGGGCACGGAGGAGGCCCAGTCGCCGCCCTCGATCTTGCCGATATTGAGGTTGATCGGGTGGGCCTGGTCCTCGAAATGCTCCCGGCCGACCTTCTCGGCGTTGAACTCTTCCTCGAGCTTGCGCAGCGCCGCGATCACCCGATAGGCGGCATCGATCGCATTGGCGCCCGCGCCCATCTCGCGGACATGGACAGGCACGCCCCGTACCTCGAACTGGAACCAGATCACGCCGGCATTGGCGCGGCACAGCATCTCGTATTCAGGCTCGGGGATCAGCGCCGCTTCCGCCCGGTAGCCGCGCAGATGCGTCATCAGCGCGCCATTGCCGGTCGATTCCTCCTCGACCACCGATTCCAGATAGAGCGTCGCCGCCGGCTGCAGGCCGATGCGCCGGAGCGCGTCGAGGCAGGCGAAATTGGCGCCGTGCCCGGCCTTCATGTCGGCGCCGCCGCGGCCATAGAGCCAGTCGCCCTCGATCACGGGGTCGAAGGGCGCATGGGTCCACTGCTCGGCCGGCCCGGTCGGCACCACGTCGACATGCGCCTGCAGGATCAGGGAACGGCCCTTCTCCTCGCGCGGATGATGGATGCCGACGAGGATCGGCGCGTCGGAATGATGCTCGGAGAACGGCCCGCCGCCGGGATGGGCCTTGATCGCGGCCTCGTCCATCTTGAAGCGGTCGACCGTGAAGCCGCGCTCCCGCAGCGCCCGGTAGACGAAGTCCTGGCAGGCGTGCTCCTCGCCGCGCAGCGAGGGAAAGCGGATCAGCTCCTGCGTGAAGGCGATCTGCTCGGCGAAGCCGGCCTCGACGGAAGCCAGGATTTGGTCGCGAAGGGCGGGGTCGAGAGGCATGGTCATGGTGCTCCTGGGAGAGGCGTCATGGTCGGGCTCGACCCGACCATCTCGGAAACCAGCGTCGTCTCGTCACGCGATTCTCGGGTCTGCGCTTCGCTCCGCCCGAGAATGACGTGGCGCTCTTCATCAATGCCCGAACCGCCCGGCGCCCGGCACCGCCGCCAGAAGCGCCCGCGTATAGTCGTGGTGTGGCGCGGCGAAGAGTGCCGCCGTCGGCCCCGCCTCGACGATCCGGCCACGCTGCATCACCGCGATACGGTCGCAGATCTGGGCGGCGACGCGCAGATCATGCGTCACGAACAGGATCGCGAGCCCGAGCCGCTGCTGGATGTCCTTGATCAAGGTCAGGATCTGCGCCTGGACCGAGACGTCGAGCGCCGAGACCGCCTCGTCGGCGACCAGCACGTCCGGTTCCAGCGCCAGCGCCCGCGCGATGCCGATGCGCTGGCGCTGACCGCCCGAGAACTCATGCGGATAGCGGTCGATCGCATTGGCCGAGAGGCCGACCAGTTCGAGCAGTTCGGCCGCCTTCGCCAGCGCCTCGGACCGCGTGGCGCCATGCGCCACCGGCCCGTCCGAAATGATGCGCCCCACCGTCTGGCGCGGATTGAGCGAGGCGAACGGGTCCTGGAACACCATCTGGATGCGCTTGCGCTGGGCACGCAGCGCCGCCGGCTTGAGATCGCTCAGCACGAGATCGTCCGCCGCCGCGCTGCTCAGGCGGATCTGGCCGGCATCGGGCTCGATCAGCCGCAGGCAGCAGCGCCCGACGGTCGATTTGCCAGAGCCGGATTCCCCGACCAGCCCCAGCGTCTCGCCGCGCCGGAGCGAGAAGGTGATGTCGTCCGCCGCCCGGACCTCGCGCGCGGTGCCGAACAAGCTGCGCTTGCGATAGACCTTGCCCAAGCCTTCCACCCTCAGCACCGGCGCCGAGTCCGGCAGCGGCGCCCGCTCCGGCGGCGTCAGCGAGGGCACGGCGGCCAAGAGCTTCTGCGTATAGGGGTGGTTCGGCGCGCCGAGCACCTGATCGACCGTGCCCTCCTCGACGAGGACGCCCTTTTCCAGCACCGCGATGCGGTCGGCGATCTCGGCGACGACGCCCATGTCATGGGTGATGAACAGCACGGCGGTGCCGTGCTTGTGGCGGAGGTTGTCGATCAGCTTGAGGATCTGCGCTTGCGTCGTCACGTCGAGCGCGGTCGTCGGCTCGTCGGCGATCAGGAGCTTGGGCTCGAGCGCGAGCGCCATCGCGATCATCACGCGCTGGCGTTGTCCGCCCGACAATTCATGCGGATAGGCCCGCGCCAGCCGCGGCGGATCGGGCAGGCCGACCTCGGCGAGCAGCTCGACGGCGCGACGCTGCCGCTCAGAACGGCTGTGCAGCCCATGCGCCTCGAAGGTCTCGACGATCTGATCCGCCACCCGCATCACCGGGTTGAGCGAGGTCATCGGCTCCTGGAAGATCATGCCGACCTCGCGGCCGCGCAGATCCTGCATCGCCGCCTCGTCGAGTTGCAGCAGATCGCGCCCGGCAAGGCGGATCGCGCCGCCGGCCGGCTTCACCGCCTTGGGCAGGAGCCCCATCACCGCATGGGCGATCATCGACTTGCCGGAGCCGGACTCGCCGACGACACAGAGCGTCTCGCCGGCCCCGATCGTCAGCGAAACGTCGGCGACCGCATGGGGCCGGTCGGCCAGCGCCGGCAAAGCCAGCGTCAGCGTCTCGATGGCAAGGACGGGGGCCGGCTTGGCCATGACCTCGCTCATTCGCGCCCCCTGGCGAGGCGCGGGTTCAGCGCGTCGTTCAGGCCCTCGCCGGCGAGGTTGAGCGCAAGCACCGTCAGGAAGATCGCGAATCCGGGAAAGAACGAGATCCACCAGGCGTCGAGCAGGCGCGTGCGCCCGGCGCCGACCATATAGCCCCAGCTCATCAGGTTCGGATCGCCCAGCCCGAGGAAGGAGAGCGAGGATTCGAGCAGGATCGCCGAGCCGATCATCAGCGAGCCCATCACGATGATCGGCGCGATGGTGTTCGGCAGCACTTGGCTGAAGATGATGCGCGGCGTCGACTGGCCGATCGTCACCGCAGCCTGGACATATTCGCGCGTCTTCAGCGAGAGCACCTCGCCGCGCACCAGCCGCGCCACCGGCGGCCAGGAGACGACGCCGATCGCGATCACGATCGAGCCCAGCGCCGGCTGCAGGATCGCCACCAGCACGATCGCCAGCGCGAAGGAGGGGATGGTCTGGAAGAACTCGGTGAAGCGCATCAGCGCGTCGTCGACGAAGCCACCGGCATAGCCGGCCGCGGCGCCGAGCGGCACGCCGATCAGCAGTGCCACCAGCGTCGAGACCACCCCGATCATCAGCGAGACCCGCGCGCCATGGACGAGGCCGGCCGCCAGATTGCGCCCCAGCGTATCCGTACCCAGCGGGAAGCGCTCCATCACGAAGGGCGCGAGGAAGGGCCGGCCGACCGGGCGCCAGGGCGACTGCGGATAGAGCGTCGGCGCCAGCAGCGCGAAGGCCACGACCGCGAGCAGGATGACGAGGCCGAGCACGGCGCCGCGGTTGCGGCAGAAGCGTTTGAGGAAGTTCATGGGCGGCCCTCGCCGTCATGCTCGCCCTTGTGGCGAGCATCCACGTCTTGAACACAGGCCTCGACGAGCGAAGGCGTGGATGGTCGGGACAAGCCCGACCATGACGGAGAGGCCGGCGCCATCACGACGCGGCCTCGATGCGCGGATCGGCGATCCGGTAGATGAGGTCGGTCAGGATGTTGAAGCCGACGACCATGGCAGAGGACATGAAGAAGACACCGAGCAGCACGGAATAGTCGCGCTGCACCAGCGCATCGAACATCAGCCGGCCGATGCCCGGCCAGGCAAAGACCGTCTCGGTGAGCACGGCGCCGCCGACGAGCTGGCCCGCCTGCAGCCCCGCCAGCGTGACCACGGGCAGGATCGCGTTGCGCGCCACATGGCGTCGCGAGACGATGCCGGGCGACAGCCCCTTGGCGCGCGCGGTCTTGACGAAATCGGCGCCGGCCACTTCCAGCATCGAGGCGCGCATCATCCGCGCATAAAGCGCGGTGAAGAACAGCCCGAGCGTCAGCGCCGGCAGGATCAGGTGGTGGCCGATGTCGAGCGCCCGCGAGAGCCCGCTATAGTTCGCGCCGATGGTCTCGTAGCCGACATTGGGGACGAGGCCGAGCTTCAGCGCGAAGACGATCTGGCTCATCAGCGCGATCCAGAACAGCGGCGTTGCATAGAAGACGAGCGAGAGCGTCGTGATCAGGCTGTCCGACCAGCGTCCGGCCCGCCGCGCGGCCAGCGCGCCCATCACCACGCCGAGCCCGAGCGAGATCAGGAAGGCCGCGCCGGTCAAAAGCAGCGTCGCCGGCAGCCGGTCGAGCACCAGCGTCAGCACCGGCTGCTGCTGCCGGTAGCTGAAGCCGAGATCGAAGGTCAGATAGCCCTTGAGATAGATCCAGAGCTGGGTCAGCAGCGGCTCGTTCAGGCCGAAGCGCTCGCGCAGCTGTTCCAGCAACTGCGCATCGGCCGCCCCCGCCTCGCCGGCCAGCACCTGCGCCGGATCGCCCGGCGCGGCGCGGATCAGGAAGAAGTTGAGCACGGCGATCGCCAGCAGCGTCAGGACGCCCTTGGCCAGCCGGCTGGAGAGGAAATGCAGGAGATTCATGCAGTCATGGTCCGGACGGATGGGCTCTCGCCGTCATGCTCGCCCTCGTGGCGAGCATCCACGTCTTGAACACCATCCTCGGTCGACGAAGACGTGGATGGTCGGGACGAGCCCGACCATGACGAGAGGCGCGTGATCACCCGATAGGGGGTGACCCCGATCACTCCTTCCACGCGTCCTTGAAGCCGTCGTTCACGCCGATCGCGGTGGTGACGAGGTTCTTGACGTTGCAGCGATAGATCGTCGGGAAATCCATCTCGAGCAGCCAGAGCACCGGCACCTCGTCGACGAGCAGCTTCTGCACCTTGGTATAGAGCTCCTGGCGGGCCGCATCCGTGGGGGCGATCGCTGCTTCCGCGAAGAGCTTGTCGACCTCCGGGTTCACATAGGCGCCCTGGTTGCCGAAGGGGTTGCCCTTGACGATGTTGGTCGAGATGTAGTTGCGCGCCACGCCGGTCGCCGGGTCGCCGAGCTGGTAGAGGAAGTTGAAGGTCAGGTCGAAATCGCCGTTGCTGGCCTTCTGCGTCCAGCCCGGGACGTCGGTGGTCTCGATCGAGACATTGATGCCGACATCGGTCAGGTTCTGCTTGATGGCTTCCGCCCAGCGGCTCCAGACCTCGCCATAGGGCAGCGCCAGGATCTTGAGCGGCTCGCCCTTGTAGCCGGAGGCCTTGACCAGTTCCTTCGCCTTGGCCGGGTCGAAGCCGTATTTCGGCACGTCGGGCGAGTAGAACTTCGTCTTGGAGGAGATCGGGCCGGTCGGCAGCTTGCCGAGACCGCCCCAGACGACCTCGCGGCCGAATTCGCGGTCGATCGCGAACATCATCGCCTGGCGGAACTGCTTGTTGGCCAGCGGGCCGCCGCGCGCGATGTTCGGGGTCACCCAGGCATGGGGCGCGAACATCTCCCAGCCCTTGGTGGTGACGCAGGTATTGGGCAGCTTGGAGAGGCGGGCGACGTCATACACGTCGACGGAGCCGCCGGTCAGCACATCGACCTTGCCGGTCTCGTAAGCGACGGCGCGCGCAGCCGCGTCGGGAATGATCTGCCAGTAGATCTCGGCGAGGTTCGGCTTGCCCTTCTGCCAGTAGTCCTCGTTCTTCACGAGGTGGATATAGGAGCCCTTCTTCCACTCCTTGAGCTTGAAGGGGCCGGTGCCGATCGGCGTGTTGTTGGCCGGATTGGCGCGATAATCCGTGCCGTCATAGATGTGTTTGGGAATCATCGGTGCGCCGGCGGCCTCCTGCGAGAGCAGGAGCGGGCCGAAGGGCTGCTTCAGCGTGATCCGCACCGTCAGATCGTCGACCTTCTCGATCTTCTCGACCTGGTTGTTGGCGATCGGGCGCCAGCGCGGATGCACCTCGCGCAGGAATTTGTCGAGCGAGAAGACGACGTCGTCGGCCGTGAACGGCTTGCCGTCATGCCATTTCACGCCCTCCTGGAGCTTGAAGGTGTAGACCTTGGAGTCCGGCGAGATCTCCCAGCTCTTGGCGAGCGAGGGCTGCGGCTGCAGCTTGTCGTCGTAGCGCAGCAGCGACTCGTAGATGTTCCCGGCGACCATGTTGGTCGGGCCGTTCTGGTTCAGCCCCTGCATCAGCATCGGCGGCTCGGGCTGGACGACGACATGCACCGTCCCGCCCTGTTTCGGCGTCTGGGCGAGGGCCGGCAGGCTGAGGCCGAGCAGGCCGATGAGGCCGAGCGCCGTGGCGGCCGCCAGCCGCCCCCGAAGGACTGATGAAGTCGTCATGGGTCTCTCCCTGTAGCGTTACGCCGTCACGAGCGGCGGAGCCCCCTCAGACTCCGTCCGGCGCCGACTAGAACACAGCATGCAGCCGTCGCACAGGCCATCGGCCCGTGCGGTGGCGCGGGAGAGCTTTCAAGTTACGGGCCATGATGGGGCGCGTGCGGCCGCTTTCGCACGATGTTGCGCGCGACGGCCCGGAGGGAAAACAATCGGGGAAAGGACCGTACCGGGCACTGCGCCCGGCACATGGCCGCCGGGCGCAGGATGCGGGGGCCGGCGAGCGGATCGCCGGCCGCGAAGCGTGTCTCAGAGCTTTTTGCCGTCCTTGCCGAACTGCTTGAGGAAGGCCGTCAGATCGGCGATTTCCTTGTCGTTCTTGATGCCGGCGAACACCATCTTCGTGCCCGGGATCTTGGCGCGCGGGTCCTTGATGTATTCGGCGAAGACCGCCTCATCCCAGGTGATGCCGGAGTTCTTGTTCGCCGCCGAATAGCTGTAGCCATCGACCGTGCCCGCGGTCCGTCCGAACAGCCCGTTCAGCTGCGGGCCGACGATGTTCTTGGCGCCCTCGCCGATCTGGTGGCAGGCGCGGCACTTGTTCCAGGAGCGCTCGCCGGCGGCGACATCCTGCGCCGAAGCCGGGGCGGCGAGAAGAGCGGGCGAAAACACCGCGGTCAGGGCGACGAGGCGGGCGAGAGCGTGCATGCGGAGTTCCTTGGCTTGCGGCGCGGGTCGACGAGCAGGCCGACCCTGGAACTGGCATAATCCAAAGAGGGCGCCCGGCTAAGGGGCCAATTCGACGCGGAGCCTCCGGTTCCCTCAGGCGAGGCGGCCGATCCAGTCCGCCACCGTCGCGGTGAAGGCATCCGGCCGCGACACCGGGAAGAGGTGCCCGCCGGTATCGAGCATCGTCTTGGCGCAGCCGGGCAAGGCGGCGACGATCTCCTCCTGCAGGAAGGCCGGGACGACCATGTCGTCGCGGGCGCCCAGCACCAGCACCGGAACGGTCAGAGCCGACATCTGATCGCGGCCGTCGAAGGCCAGCAGCGCATCGATCCGCTCGCGCATCACCTCCTGCTGCACGGCGGTCAGCGGCGCGGCCGCCAGTGCCGCCTCGTAGACATGCCAGTTGGCCTCGATCCAGGCCGGCGGATAGGCGCAGAGCACCGAGGTGGCAGCGTATGCTTCCGGGTTCGTTCCGATGATCTCGCGCCGCGCGCCGAAATAGCCGGCCATATAGTGGTTCGGCCTTAGCCAGCTCCCGCTCAGGATCAGCCCGCCGACCCGCTCGGGGGCGAGATGCGCGAGCGTCTGAGCGATGCAGCCGCCGGTCGAGTGGCCGAGCACCACGGCCCGGTCGATCCCGGCCTCGTCGAGCACGGCGAGACAGTCGCGCGCGAGGGTCTCGATGCTGCAGGCGTCGCTGCCGCGCGTGCTGGCGCCGATGCCGCGCTGATCGAAGCGGATGACGCGGAAGGAGCGCGCCAGCGTCTCGGCGATGCTCGCCCAGAACGCCGCCCCGCCGCCGAGCCCGGTGACAAGGAGCAGGGGCTGGCCGCGGCCCTCCACAAAGGCGCTCAGCACGGCGCCATCCGGGGTGCGGACGTCGAAGCCGGCCGGGGCGGGCAGGTCGCTCTGGTGAGCGGTCATGGGGCAACCTCCTTTTCGACCGGTGCGTTGCAGCCCGGCCTTGCGCCAAGGATGGCGCAGCCGACCGGGCACCGCCATGGTCGCCACGGCAGGGGCGAGACGCGGTCGGCGCAGGACAGTGCCGCATGAACCAGCCTTCGCCCCCCGGCGACCGATAGGATATCGGCCAGTCCCATGCTCCTCCGCTTGACCGTGGAGCATCGGGCATGGGCAACTGTATCGCGGGCTGAAAAGGGCGGGCGTCATGGCTGGGATCGAGGATCGAGCGTCGGGGGCGGGTGAAGGGGCGCTGGACCGCCGCCGCCTCATGCGCGCCGCCACCCTGCTCGGTCTCGGTGGCCTGCCGCTGGCCGCCCTGGCGCAGACCACGGCAGAGCGCGCGCCGACCGCCGGGCTGGTGACCGATCTGCGGGGGGATGCGATGGCCCAGCTCCGCGAGACGCGGCGTAGGCTCGCGACCGACGGCCCCGTTTTCGTCGGGGATCGCGTCGAGACGGGCGACGAGGCCCGCGCCGGCTTCCGGCTCGGGCGCGCCACCGAACTGCGCCTCGGCGAGAGGGCCCGGATCACCATCGACCGCTTCATCATCGACGCCGGCGGCACCATCACACTGGGAGCGGGCGCGCTGCTGGTCGACAAGGCACCCGGCGGCGAGGCCGGGCGGATCCGCGTGCGCTCCTCCTACGGGTTGATCGCGGTGCGCGGCACGCGTTTCTTCGCCGGCCCGAGCAACGGCGTTTTCGGCGTCTTCGTCGAGCGCGGCGAGGTCGCCGTGCGGGCCGCCGGCCGGGAGGTCGTGCTGACGGCGGGCGAGGGCACGGACATCGCCCGCCGCGGTGCCGCGCCGACGCCCGCCCGGCGCTGGGGTGAGGCGCGCATCGCGGCCGCGCTCGCCCAGATCGCCTGACGATGGAGTCCTCCGCCATCGCGGCCATGCTGGGCGAGGCCGGCTTCTTCGCCGGGCTGCCGCCGCAGGCGCTGCTCGACTGCGCCGCCGAGTTCCGCGAGCAACGCTTCGAGGCCGGCCAGATGCTGTTCGCCCGCGGCGAGGCGGGTGACCGTCTCCTTCTCGTCGCCGAGGGGCGCGTGCGCCTGTCCGTGACGACCGAGGAAGGCCGCGAACTCAGCATGCGCCACGCCGCGCGCGGCGATCTTCTGGGCGAGATCGCGGTTCTCGACGGCGGAACCCGCAGCGCGGATGCCGTGGCGATAACCCCGGTCTTGGCCCTGTCCCTGCGCCGGGCGGCGCTCGACCAGCTCAGGGCGCGCCATCCCGAACTCTCGGCCGGGATCGTCGCCTTCCTCTGCCGCCGCCTGCGCCAGACCACCGACCAGCTCGAGGGCATCGCGCTCTATCCGATCGAGGCGCGGCTCGCGCGCTTCCTGCTGGTGGGGCTCGCCGGCCGCCGTGCCGCGCCCGGCAAACGCGTGCCGCTCGACATGGCGTTCTCGCAGGGCGAGCTGGCGCAGCTGCTCGGCGCCAGCCGGCCCAAGGTGAATGCGGCGCTCGGCGCGCTCGAACAGGCCGGCGCCATCCGCCGCACGGCCGACCGTCTCTTCTGCGACCCCGATCTTCTCGCCAGAGCGGCCGGAACCGGCGATGGCTGAGAGCCGGCTGCGGCCGTCCAGGCCCGTCTTCGCCGGCCTGCTGGCGGGATTGGCCGTGCTCCTGCTGGCGCAGACGGCGCCGTCCGCCTGGCGCGACGGCTTGCGGGAGCGCGTCTTCGACCTGACGCTGGACGCGAGTGCCCCGTGGCGCCCGGCCACGCCCGAGACCCGTATAGCCTTCGTCGCCATCGACGACACGAGCCTGGACGCGGTCGGCCCCTGGCCCTGGCCCCGCGAGACGCTGGCGCGACTGGTCGCGGCCGTCACGGCCGCCCGGCCCGCCGCCGTCGCTATCGACATCCTGCTGGCGGGGGAGGACTCGCCGCGGGCCCGGTCGTCCTCGGCTGGGTGCTCGATCCACGCGGCGCCGATGCGCTCGCGCCGGTGCCGGTGCTGCTGCGCGAAGGCGTGTCGCTGGATGGGCTCTGGCGAGAGGCCGGCGCGAGCGGCCCGCCACCGAGGCTCGCGGCGGCCGCGGCGGGCGCGGGCACGCTGTCCCTGCCGGGCGACGCGGATGGTCTGGTGCGGCGCGTTCCCCTCTTCGTCGGAGCGGGCGGCGAGCTGCGGCCCGGCCTGGCGCTGGAGGCCGCACGCGTGGCCGCAGGCGCCTCGGGCTATCTGCTCTCGGCCGATCCGCCACGGTTGATCTTCGGCTCGGGCAGCCGGCCCCTGCCGCCGGACGGGATGCTGCGGCTGCTGCCTGTGGCAGCCCCGCTTCCCGTCATCCCCGCCTCGGCCCTGCTGCAGGGCGGGGCCGATCTCGCCTCGCTCGCCGGAGCCGTCGTCGTCATCGGCGGCAGCGCGCCCGAACTCGGGGCGCTGCGGGCGAGCGCGCAGGATCCGCTCACCCCTTCCGCCCTTCTCCAGCTCCAGGCCCTGCGCCAGCTCGCCGCCGGCATCGTCCCCTTACGGCCGGCCGGGGCCACCCTCTGGGAGATGGCGCTGGCGGTGCTGTCCATCGCAGGCGCGGTCCTCGTCGCCCGTCGCCTCGGCCCGCTGCCGGCAGCCCTCGCGATGGCTATTCTGGTTGCCGCACTCATCCTCGCCACCGCCCTTCTCGCCATGGCCGATCGGCTGGTCGATCCAACGCCGGCTGTGGCGGCGGCGCTGCTGGCCTTTCTCGCCACCTCGCTCGCGGGATTTTCCGAAACGCGCCGGCGCGAGAGCCGCCTGCGCCGCCGTTTCGAGCAGCATCTGGCACCGGGCGTCGTCGAGCGCATCGTCGCGAGCCCGGACAGCCTCAGGCTGACCGGCGAGCGGCGCGAGGTCACCGCCCTCTTCACCGACATCGAGGGCTTCACCCGCACCACCCGCGAGGCCGGGCCGGAACAGCTCGTCGCGGTGCTGGACGGCTATTTCGAGGGCGTCACCCGCATCGTCGGCGAGCATGGCGGCATGGTCGACAAGCTCGTCGGGGACGCGGTCCACGCCCTCTTCAACGCGCCGCTCGACCTCGAGGACCATCCGCGCCGCGCACTGGACTGCGCCGTCGCGATTCTCGCCTGGACAGAGGCGTATCGGGCGGGCGGTCCTGCCGCCGCGATCGGCCTCGGCCGCACGCGGCAGGGGCTGGAGACCGGCTTTGCCATCGTCGGCGACGTCGGCTTCGGCGCCAAGCTCGACTACACCGCCCATGGCGAGGCGGTGAACATGGCCGCGCGGCTCGAGGCGCTGAACAAGGAGCTCGGCTCGTCGATCTGCGTCGGTCCGGCCGCGGCGGCACGCTGCGATCCCGTCCGGCTGCGGCGGCTCGCCGAGGTCGATCTGCGGGGAATAGGCCCCGTCCCGGTGTTTTCGCCGGCCTGACGGGGCGGCTGCCGCAGCGTCCGCCCGGTCGCTGTTCCGCCTGGAACAGTCATCGGGCCGAGAGTGGGGCAGGATCAGCTCATGCCGATCCTCACCGCATGGAGAGGATTGTCCCGAAAAAGGAGTTGACGCTATGGTTCAGCACTCGATCGACCTTCGTCGCGATCCGGCTGGGGAGCAGGGCGGCGACAGGCCTCGCCGGAGCCGCCGCATGACCCTGCGTTCCGTCACCACCGCCGTCATGCTCGGGCTCGCCGCGGTCGGCAGCGCCCCTGCCGCCATCGCCCAGCCCGTCGCCGCGGCGCGGGCGCCGGCTCTGCTGCCGCTCGAACAGGCGTTCATGAAGGCGGCGACCGATCTCTTCGCCAAACTCCCCGCCGGCGGCGGCGAGGTCACGATGGTCATCGACCCCCTCATCGACGGTATCACCGGCATCCAGTCGGCGGCAACGCGCGGCTTCGACCGGCGCATCGCCGAACTGGTGGCCGAGCGTTATCCCCATGTGAAGGTCCTCGCCTTCACGCCGGAGAATGTCGCCAAGGCCCGCTTCGTCTTCATCGGCACCTTCAACACGATCAACAATGCCGGCCAGCCCGGCGGCGACCGCGACGCCTTCTGGATCTGCTTCGCCCTGGTCGAGCGCGAGGCGAAGACGGTCTATGCCCGCAGCGTCGCCCGCTCCACCGTCGGCGATGTCGATATCGCACCGGCCGCCTCCCATGCCGACTCGCCGGTCTGGGGGCTGGATGCCGCCACGCGCGCCTACATCGAGGCCTGCCAGCGCTCGCAGCCGGGTACGCCGGTCTCGCCGGCCTATCTCGACCAGCTCGGCGCGGCCGCCCGCATCCGCGAGGCCGGCGCGGCCTATGAGGCCGGCGACCATCGCCGCGCCCGCGATCTCTACCGCGAGGCCCAGGCCCAGCCGGGCGGCGACCAGCTGCGCGTGCTGAACGGGCTCTACCTCTCCTACGCCGCGCTCGGCGAAACCGGCGCGGCGGATGAGACCTTCGGCCAGATGGTCGAGCGCGGCTTCAGCCTCGGCCGGCTCGGCGTGAAGTTCCTGTTCGAGCCGAATTCCACCGCCTTCAACGCCGACCGCAAGCTCTCGGCGAGCTACCCCGCCTGGCTGCGCGAGATCGCGATGCGGGCGACGCGGGCCGGCGTCTGCCTCGAGGTCGTCGGCCATGCCAGCCGCACCGGCCCCGAGACCCTCAACGACAGGCTCTCCCGCGAGCGGGCGGAGCGCATCGCCGGGCTGATGAGCTCCCAGGCGCCGGGCATGTCGCAGCGGCTGCGGGCCACCGGGGTCGGCTTCCGCGAGACGCTGGTCGGCCTGCCCCGGGACGATGCCAGCACGGCGGTCGACCGCCGCGTCGAGTTCAAGACCGCGCCCTGCGCATGACCGCCCGGCCCTCCGCCCCAGCGCCGGCGGCAGGCCGGCGGGCCCTTCTCGAAGTCGCAATCGCTGCGGCGGGCCTGGCACTGGCGGCTCCGGTTGCGGCGCAGACGGCCCCCCAGCCCGGCCCCGCCTCGGCCC
>LSIG01000025.1 GCA_001556125.1 Rhizobiales bacterium CCH10-E5
GCTCGAAGAAGCTGGATGGTCTGTCGGATTGGTTGGCCGAGCGATTCCGGCGCCACCGCGGGAACGCCGATGTGATCCGCCAGGAACTGGCGCAGGAGAAGGACATCCATGTCAGCCTGCGCACAGTCGAGCGCACGGTGGCGCCGCTGCGCCGGGAGTTGGTCGCCGAGGCGCGGGCGACGGTTCGGTTCGAGACGCCGCCCGGCGAGCAGCTGCAGATCGACTTCGGTGAGCGTCGCGTCGAGATCGCCGGTGTCGCGACCAAGGTTTTCTTCTTTGTCGCGACGCTGGGTTATTCGCGCCGGCTTCATGTCCGCGCCTTCGGACACGAGAAGCAGGAGAGTTGGTTTACCGGGATGGAGAGCACATTCCAGGCCTTCGGCGGCATTGCGCGCGAAGTGCTGCTCGACAACGCCCGCGCGCTCGTTTTGCACCATGATCCATCGAGCCGGGAGGTCGTTCTTCATCCCAGGCTGCATGCCTTCGCGAAGCATTGGGGTTTTCGCATCAGAGCCTGTGCGCCGTATCGGGCGCGCACAAAGGGTAAGGACGAGCGTGGTGTCGGCTATGTGAAGAGGAACGCCATTGCCGGCCGACGCTTCGCCAGCTGGGCCGCGATGGAGGCGCATCTGGACGCCTGGACGCGCGACATCGCCGATCTGCGTGTTCATGGCACGACCGGCGAGGCACCGATCGATCGCTTCCTGCGCGAGGAGGCCGGGGCCCTCAAGCCCGTGAGGGGCGTTCCGCCGTTCACGACGCATCGCGATCTGATGCGCAGCGTCGGCGCCGATTGCGC
>LSIG01000026.1 GCA_001556125.1 Rhizobiales bacterium CCH10-E5
GGTTCTTATCCGCCGCATCGCGCGAGCGTCATGAGTTCCGGGACGGACTCTGAGGAGGCCCGAGAACCTTCAAACTTGGAGCTTAGTGCGGTATCGCCTGCACCCGTTACAAAGAAGTGGTTCTTGTTGCGAGGGTCTTCTGCAATCCAGCCATTTCGGATCGTCGTCTGCACATCACGCGGCAAGTTCGTCGGGGCTGGCTCGCGGGCATTACGCAGCCACGTCAGGATATCCTCGCGCGTGAATTCTGGTTGCAGCTCGACATCGCGTAGGTAGATGCCGACCGCCACAATTTTACTGGCAATTGCACTAGCGCCAGAGTCATCGATGAAATTCTTAATGGACTGTCGCGGGACAGCAGCAGTGGTGGAAGACCCGGACTGAGATCCAAGCACATGTGCTGGATTCCCCGCAGCAGCAGCAGCAGCAGCCGCAGGCGGCGCGATCGTGTTCCAAGCTATAGGGGGTTTTCCCATAACCGCCTGAATTACAAGCAATGCGACCGAAGAGCTGACTGAGCGCTCTAACGACAGACCTTCGCCCTTGATGGTAACCGTGAAGGCTTCGTCGCCTGCGACCTCACCACCGCCATCCGAGGTGACAGCTCTGTCCATACTCAGTCCCTCCAGCCTGATGCGAAACTTTTAGAGGATGCATCGTTTTCAGCTTGGACGCTAGGAACAGATCTGGTTATGTCAACACGGAATTAGAAACACCTAGGCCTGATGTACTTCTTCGTGCGTCACATCACGACTAGACCCCATCGCAGTGCGCTGTCTCTCCCGCTGAGTGAACCTGCTTCGGAGGCCCCCCAGACAACGCGGCGTCCCCATGGAAGCCCCTATCAAGGGTCAAGTCCTGCAGTAAGAGGCGGCCGGCCGCAAGCAGCACGAGGAGATGGGCTTCCAGCAGGGCTGGGGCACCGCGCTCGACCAGTTGGTGGCGCTGGTGAAGGGGATGTGAGGGGCGAGCCGTCCATCACGAACAAAAAAGCCGGCCTCGCGGCCGGCTTTTTCGTCAATTGTCCAGGAAGCTCCTGAGCTTCCGGCTCCGGCTCGGATGCTTCAGCTTCCGGAGCGCCTTCGCCTCGATCTGGCGGATGCGCTCGCGGGTGACGCTGAACTGCTGGCCGACCTCTTCGAGCGTGTGGTCGGTATTCATGCCGATACCGAAGCGCATGCGCAGCACGCGCTCCTCGCGCGGGGTCAGCGAGGCCAGCACGCGCGTGGTGGTCTCGCGCAGGTTGCTCTGGATCGCGGCGTCGATCGGCAGGATCGCGTTCTTGTCCTCGATGAAGTCGCCGAGATGGCTGTCCTCCTCGTCGCCGATCGGCGTCTCCAGCGAGATCGGCTCCTTGGCGATCTTGAGGACCTTGCGCACCTTCTCCAGCGGCATGGCGAGCTTCTCGGCCAGCTCCTCCGGGGTCGGCTCGCGGCCGATCTCGTGCAGCATCTGGCGCGAGGTCCGCACGATCTTGTTGATCGTCTCGATCATGTGGACGGGGATGCGGATCGTGCGGGCCTGGTCGGCGATCGAGCGGGTGATCGCCTGCCGGATCCACCAGGTCGCATAGGTCGAGAACTTGTAGCCCCGGCGGTACTCGAACTTGTCGACCGCCTTCATCAGGCCGATGTTGCCTTCCTGGATCAGGTCGAGGAACTGCAGGCCGCGATTGGTGTATTTCTTGGCGATCGAGATCACGAGGCGCAGGTTCGCCTCGATCATCTCCTTCTTCGCCTGACGCGCCTCGCGCTCGCCCTTCTGGACCATCAACACGATCTTGCGGAACTCCTGGATCTCCAGGCCCGTCTCGCTCGCCAGCGTATGGATCTCGTCGCGCAGGCTCTTGATGCGCTCGAGTTCGGCTGCGACGAACTCCTTCCAGCCGCGCGAGCCCAGCTTGGAGACGCGCAGGATCCATTTCGGATCGAGCTCGCCGCCGACATGCTGCTTGAGGAAGTCCTCGCGGCCTACGCCATAGCTCTCCGCCAGGCGCAGCAGGCGCGTCTCATGCGAGATCAGGCGCTTGTTGATGTCGTAGAGCTGCTCGACCAGCGCCTCGATGCGGTTGTTGTTGAGCGAGAGCGACTTCACCGCGGTGATGATGTCGTCCTTGAGCTTCTTGTATTTGCGGTCCTGCGACGGCGAGAGCTTGGTGTTCTCCAGCCGGTTGGCGATGTCCTGATCCTGCAGGCGGCGCAGTTTCTTGTAGTTGTCGGCGATCGAATCGAAGGTCTCGAGCACGCGCGGCTTCAGCTCGGCCTCCATGGCCGAGAGCGACACGTTGTTCTCCATGTCGTCTTCGTCGAGATCGGGCGGCAGGTCACCTTCGGGCGCCTCGCCCTCGCCGGCCGGCGCGGCCTCGCCCTCGGCGCCCTCGCCCGCGATCTGGGTCGGATTCTTGCCATCGGGGCCGGCATAGGTCGCTTCGAGATCGATGATGTCGCGCAGCAGGACCTTGGCTTCGTTCAGCTCGTCGCGCCAGATGATGATCGCCTGGAAGGTCAGCGGGCTCTCGCAGAGCCCCGCGATCATCGCCTCGCGGCCGGCCTCGATGCGCTTGGCGATCGCGATCTCGCCCTCGCGGGAGAGCAGCTCGACAGAGCCCATCTCGCGCAGATACATCCGCACCGGATCGTCGGTGCGCTCGGTCGGCTCCAGATTGCGCTTGGTCTCGACCGGCAGGGCCGAGCGCGAGGCGTCGACCAGATCGCCGCCCTCGACCTCCTCCTCGTCGGCGCCGTTGGTACCGGTGCGCGCCGCGGCGCGCTCCTCGCCGGAGGCTTCGGGATCCTCGTTGTCGACGACGTTGATGCCCTGCTCGCTGAGCTGGCCGAGCACGTCCTCGATCTGCTCGGAGGTGAACTCCTCCGACGGCAGAACCTCGTTCAGTTCGTCATAGGTGACATAGCCGCGCTTCTTCGCGAGCTTGATCATACGCCTGACGGCCTGATCCGTCAGATCGAGCAACGGACCGTCGGAGGTCGGGGGGGCTTCCGGCGTGGCCTGATCGGCCTTGTCCCGTTCGCTCACTTTCGTCGCCATCAATAGCGCTCCGCACTCTCAGGCCGCCACGGCTCGGAAAAAGCCATATGCGGACGCATAAAGGGGCGGCGCGGCCGCAGGTCCGGCGCGCTCACCCCAACCAAATCACGCAGGCGAGATGGCACCGCCCATCCTTGATGAACCGTAAACCACGCTCGGCCGACACGCGGATCGACGGACGACCCCCGCGTCCCGCTCAGTCTTCGGACATCGCCTCCGTCCCCTCGATGCTCTCGAGGCGAGCCTTGACGTCCTTGATCCAGGCGAAATTGGCTTCGGTCGCTTCGTCAGCCAATGCGCGCTCGGCTGCCTTCAACTCGCTATGTAGCGTCCGCGCGCGATGATGCAAGACGATAGCCTGACGAATCGAGTCGAAAACCGATTCCGGATCAGCGGCTTGCGCCAGTTTCAGGCGCTCGGCCGGGCCCGTCACGGCCATCAGCTGCGCCTGCGCCTCCTGAACGCGCGGCTGCTCGAGCCGGGTCACCAGCGCCGCCTCGTCGAGAACGCCCTCCATGGTCGCGTCGAGCAGGGCCTGCCGGAAGCGCTCGGCCGCCGGCCCCTCCAGCGAGAGATCGGCGATCTCGTCGGCACAGCGCAGGATCAGCGCCGGATGGCTCGCCAGCGCGAGCAGAATGAAGGCTTCGCGGGTGTCCTCGCCGCGGCCCCGCGCCATGATCTTGGTGCGCGTCAGCTGGCTGGATGCCTTGAGCGGCCCGTTCGCCCAGGGGGCGGCTTGCGGGAATCCGCCGCGGCCACGCCCGCCGCCGGCCTGGCCCCGCCCACGCGGATAGCTGCCGCCCTCGCGCCGCTCGGCCCGCGCCGGAGCCGCGCTGGCGAAGAGCTGCGCCAGCCGCTCGTCCATCTCGCGCCGGTAATGCTTGCGCGTCGTCTCGTCGCGGATCTGCCCGAGCGGCTCCTTCAGCCGGCGCTCGAAGGCGGCACGGCGCTCGGGCGTGTCGAGCGGCCCGGCCTCGACCTCCCGCGTCCAGAGCATGTCGACCAGCGGCCGCGCCGCGCCCAGCACCTCCGCGATCGCGGCCTTGCCGCCGGAGCGGGCGAGATCGTCGGGGTCCTGCCCTTCGGGCAGCAGCGCGAAGGAGAGCGACTTGCCGGGCTCCAGCAGCGGCAAGGCGAGGTCGATGGCACGGCTCGCCGCCTTGCGGCCGGCCTTGTCGCCGTCGAGGCAGATGACCGGCTCGTCGGCCATGCGCCAGAGCAGCGTCAGCTGGTCCTCGGTCAGCGCCGTGCCGAGCGGGGCGACCGTCTGCGGGAAGCCGGCGAGCGCCATGGCGATGACGTCGACATAGCCCTCGACCACGATCGCCTGGCCGGTGTCATGGGCGGCCTTGCGGGCGTTGTGGTGGTTGAACAGCAGCGAGCCCTTATGGAAGAGCGGAGTCTCCGGCGAATTCAGATACTTCGCCGAGACCTCCGCGCTCATCGCCCGCCCGCCGAAGGCGACGGGACGCCCGCGCGAATCATGGATCGGGAACATGATGCGGTCGCGAAAGCGGTCATAGGGCACGGCGATCTCCTCGCCATGCACCAGCAGCCCGGCCTCCATCATCAGCTCGGCCGAAACACCCTTGGAAGCGAGATGGTCGCGCAGCGCGAAACGCTCCGCCGGCCCGTAGCCGAGGCGAAAGCGCGTCCGTGCCTCGCCGTCGAGCCCGCGCGAGGCGAGATAGCGCCGCGCCTGACCGCCGCGATCGCCCATCAGCTCGGCCTCGAAGAAGCGCGCCGCCAGTTCCACGACCTCGTGCAGGCCCTTGCGCCGCTCCTCCTGGACCTGTGCTTCCTGCGTGAATTTCGGCAGCGTCACGCCGGCTTCGGCCGCCAGCTTCTCGACGGCCTCGGGAAAGGACAGCCCTTCCGTTTCCATCACGAATTTGAAGATGTCGCCGTTCTTGCCCGACGAAAAATCGAAGAACGAGGCCTTCTGGTCGTTGACGAAGAAGGACGGCGTCTTCTCGGCGTTGAAGGGCGAGAGCCCCTTCCATTCGCGGCCGGCCTTCGCCAGGCGCACGCGCTTGCCCACCACCGCTGAGACCGGCAGCCGCGCCTTGATCTCTTCCAGAAGGGAGGGCGGGAACTTCATTGCGTCCTATGTGGACCCTGCTGCAGCACAAGCCAAGAACAGATCGTGATCCCGGCTCGCTTGCGCCGGCTATCCACAGCCCGCCTCTAGCGGCAGCGTAGCGGATCCTCCGCCAGCGCCTCCGCGGCACCGGCCGTCGGCAGCGCCCTGGCCTCGACACCCGCGCGCAGCAAGAGGGTACGGGCCCTTCGCAGCCCCTGCACGACCGGCCTCATCGCGTCCACGCCGAAGCGGCGATCCGGCTCCCATGTGAGCTCCACCATGTTGCCGGCGCTTTGGGCTGTGACCGGGATGCGCGTTGCCTTGCCGTCGATCAGGATCTCCAGCGACCGGAGCCCATCCGCCGCATCGCGGCGAGGCAGGCTCGCCATGAGATAGGGGCCGGCCTTGATCGCGGCATTGGCCTTCGCGGCAGCCGCGTCGCCGCAATAAAAGGTCAGGCGGACGCCGCCGCTGGAGACCCCGGCATAGAACGTCCCCATCTGGTAGCCGCTGCCCCAACCGGTTTGCTCAGGCTGCGCCTGCACGGCGCCGCCGCAGAGCAGCATCAGGGCCGCGGCGAGACAGGTTCGTGATGACGACATCGGATGTCTCCTCTGCCGCGTGTCTGACCCGTCGATGTGGCAGAAACGCGCCGGCCCGGCCTCACCCCGCCAGCGCGGCCTTCACCAGCCCGCTCGCCTTGCCGAAATCCATCTGGCCGGCGTAGTTCGCGCGCAGGATCGCGATGACCTTGCCCATGTCCTTGACGGAGGCCGCGCCGCTTTCGGTCACCGCCGCGGCGATCGCAGCCTTCACCTCGTCCTCGGACATCTGCTTGGGCAGATAGCCGGAGATCACCGCGACCTCGGCCTTCTCGCCGGCAGCGAGTTCCGGGCGGCCATTGGCCTCGTAGATCGAAATCGATTCCTGGCGCTGCTTGATCATCTTCTGCAGCAGGCCGAGCACCTCCTCATCGGTGGCCTCGCCCTTGCCGGCGCCGCGCGCCTCGATGTCCTTCTCCTTCAGCGCGGCGATGATCAGGCGGATCGCGGCGACCTTCTCCTTCTCACCGGCCTTCATCGCCTCCTTCATATCGGGCATGAAGCGCTCGCGCAGGCTGGTCATCTGAGTATTCCCTCGTTGTTCGTCGGGCTTCGCGCCCGCGTCGATTGACGGCATGGCAGCGCGTCTTTAAGGCTCGCGCTCCAGACGACGGCCAGCGAGATCGCTGCCGCCCATGCATTGCCGCGCCCTCGCGGCCTGGACCGAGACATAGACATGACCGCACATGAAGGAAACCCCGCCACGGGCGGCTGGAGCGAACCGCGCGCGACCGCCCTGCTGGTCCTCGCCGACGGCACGGTGCTGGAGGGCTTCGGCCTCGGCGCCACCGGCGAGGCGCCCGGCGAGGTCTGCTTCAACACGGCGATGACGGGCTATCAGGAAATCCTGACCGATCCCTCCTATGCCGGGCAGATCGTCACCTTCACCTTCCCCCATATCGGCAATGTCGGCGTCAACGAGGACGACACCGAGACGGTCAATGCCGCTGCCTCGTCGGGCGTGCGCGGCGTCGTGCTGCATGCCGCCATCACCGAGCCGTCGAACTGGCGCGCCAGCCGCCATTTCGACGCATGGCTCAAGGCGCGCAACATCGTCGGCATCTGCGGCGTCGACACCCGCGCGCTGACCGCCCTGATCCGCGACAACGGCATGCCGAACGCGATCCTGGCCCACGCGCCCGACGGCGTCTTCGACCTCCCGCGCCTGAAGAAACTCGCCGCCGAACTGCCGGACATGGCGGGTCTCGACCTCGTGCCGATGGTCACCTCGGCCCAGCGCTACGAATGGGACGAGACGCCTTGGCAGTGGCCCGCCGGCTACGGCAAGCGCGAGGGTGCGGCCCACAAGGTCGTCGCCATCGACTACGGCGTGAAGCGCAACATCCTGCGCCTGCTCTCCAAGGCCGGCTGCGACGTCACCGTCGTGCCCTCGACCGCCTCGGCGAACGAGATCCTGGCGCTGAAGCCAGACGGTATCTTCCTCTCCAACGGCCCGGGCGACCCGGCCGCGACCGGCGAATACGCGGTCCCGGTGATCCGCGAGCTGCTGGAGAAGAAGGTCCCGACCTTCGGCATCTGCCTCGGCCACCAGATGCTGGCGCTCGCCGTCGGCGGCCAGACGATGAAGATGAAGCAGGGCCATCACGGCGCCAACCACCCCGTGCAGGACAAGACGACCGGCAAGGTCGAGATCGTCTCGATGAATCACGGCTTCGCGGTCGATCCCGCCTCGCTGCCGTCTCATGCGGTCGAAACCCATGTCTCGCTCTTCGACGGCTCGAACAGCGGCTTCGCGCTGACCGACCGCCCGGCCTTCAGCGTCCAGCACCACCCGGAGGCCTCGCCCGGACCGCAGGACAGCCACTATCTGTTCAAGCGCTTCGTCGAGATGATGGACGCGGAAAAGGCGAAGACGGCGGCCTGAGCCGGCGATCGTCAATCTCCTCAACCTCCGCCATCAACCCGGACCTGCGCTTGGCTGCATCCGGGTTGACAGCCCCTACCGCCTGCGCTTGAAGCGGCTCATGATCCCAGCGACCTGCCTCGCCCGGACCTATTACGCCCCGTCCTCATAAGGCGGGTCGCATTCTCATGCTTCAACCGCCGCGCTGGCGGTTGAACTCAGGCAGTCACCCGGCATCGCGGCCCCTCCAGGGAACCCGACCATGCCACGCCAGCGCAAATCCTTCTCCTCTCTCGGCCTGCTCGGCTTCGGCGCCTTCGGGCGGCTGATGGCTCAGCATCTGCAACCCCATCTCCGCCTCGTCGTTTGCGATCCCGCCCGGCCGCCGCAGCCCGATCCTTCGGGCCAGGGGCTCGTGCCGGGCGACGTCGCGGCCGTGGCGGCCTGCGACATCGTCGTGCTCGCCGTCCCGGTCGACGCGATGGCGCAGGCGATCGCGAGCCTGCGCCCGCATCTGCGCGCCGGCACCGTCGTGCTCGATGTCGGCTCGGTGAAGATCGAGCCCGCCCGCCTGCTGCTGGAAGGCCTGCCGGAGCCTGTTGAGATCATCGGCACACATCCTCTCTTCGGCCCGCAGAGCGCACGCGATGGGCTGGCCGGCTTGAAGATTGCGCTCTGCCCGATCCGCGGCGGCAGCACCGGGCGCATCGCCGCCTTCCTGCGCCGGACCTTCGCGCTCGACGTGATCCTGACCACGCCGGACGCGCATGACCGCGACATGGCGCTGGTCCAGGGCCTGACGCATCTCGTCGCCAAGATCCTCGTCCGGATGGAGCCCGTGCCGCGCCGGATGACGACGCGCAGCTTCGAACTGCTGATGCAGGCGACCGAGATGGTGCGCTACGACGCACCCGGCGTCTTTCTCGCGATCGAGCGCGCCAATCCGCATGCGCGGGCCGTACGGGAGCGCTTCTTCGCCCATGCCCAGGCGCTGACTGAGGCGCTGGAACGGCACGATCACCCTGATCCCGCATCCGCCGGCGGCGATGAACCGGAATGCGGCCCTTCCGCACCGGGCCATCCTGGCCTATTGCAGCGCAACATCATCCCTCAGCGTCACGCGAAACCATGATCCGCCTCGAAAACATCGGCAAGCAGAACGGCCAGCAGATCGTCTTCATCGAAGCCTCCGCCTCCCTCCTGAAGGGCGAGAAGGTCGGCCTCGTCGGCCCCAACGGCGCCGGCAAGACCACGCTGTTCCGCATGATCACCGGGCAGGAGCAGCCGGACGAGGGCATGGTTCAGGTCGATCGCGGCATCACCATCGGCTATTTCAGCCAGGATGTCGGCGAGATGCAGGGCATGAGTGCGGTCGCGGCCGTGATGGAGGGCGCCGGCCCCGTCAGCGCGGTCGCGGCGGAACTGCGCGAACTCGAGACGGCGATGGGCGACCCCGACCGCGCCGACGAGATGGACGAGATCATCGCCCGCTATGGCGAGGTCCAGGGACGCTTCGAGGAGCTGGACGGCTATGCGCTCGACGGCCGCGCCCGCGAGGTGCTCGACGGCCTCGGCTTCAGCCAGGAAATGATGGACGGCGATGTCGGCGCGCTCTCGGGCGGCTGGAAAATGCGCGTCGCGCTCGCCCGCATCCTGCTCATGCGCCCCGACGCGATGCTGCTCGACGAGCCCTCCAACCATCTCGACCTCGAAAGCCTGATCTGGCTGGAATCCTTCCTCAAGGGCTATGAAGGCGCGCTGCTGATGACCTCGCATGACCGCGAGTTCATGAACCGCATCGTCGGCAAGATCGTCGAGATCGATGCCGGCGCGCTGACCACCTATTCCGGCAATTACGAGTTCTACCAGCAGCAGCGCGCCCTCGCCGAGAAGCAGCAGCAGGCGCAGTTCGAGCGCCAGCAGGCCATGCTCGCCAAGGAGGTCGCCTTCATCGAGCGCTTCAAGGCGCGCGCCTCCCACGCCGCCCAGGTCCAGAGCCGCGTCAAGAAGCTCGACAAGATCGAGAAGGTCGAGCCACCTAAGCGCCGCCAGACCATCGCCTTCGATTTCCCGCCCGCCCCGCGCTCGGGCGAGGACGTCGTCACGCTCAAGGGCGTCGACAAGCGCTATGGCAGCCGCACCATCTACGAGGCGCTCGACTTCCAGATCCGCCGCAAGGAGCGCTGGTGCGTGATGGGCGTCAACGGCGCCGGCAAATCGACGCTGCTGAAGCTGGTCACCGGCTCGACCGAGCCCGATTCCGGCAGCGTCGCGCTCGGTGGCTCGATCAAGCTCGGCTATTTCGCCCAGCATGCGATGGAGGTGCTGGACGGCGATCGCACCATCTTCCAGTCGCTGGAAGACCGCTTCCCCCAAGCCGGCCAGGGCTCGCTGCGCGCGCTCGCCGGCTGCTTCGGCTTCTCGGGTGACGATGTCGAGAAGCGCTGCCGCGTCCTCTCCGGCGGCGAGAAGGCCCGCCTCGTCATGGCGCTGATGCTCTACGACCCGCCGAACTTCCTCGTCCTCGACGAGCCGACCAACCATCTGGACATCGCGACCAAGGAAATGCTGATCAATGCACTCGCGCAGTACGAGGGCACCATGCTCTTCGTCAGCCACGACCGGCATTTCCTGGCCGCGCTCTCCAACCGCACGCTGGAGCTGACGCCCGACGGCGTCCATGCCTATGGCGGCGGCTACACCGAATACGTCGCCCGCACCGGCCAGGAGGCGCCGGGCCTGCGAAGCTAGCGGCGACGCGATCCAGATCAAGGGGCGGGTTGTCCCGATGCGATAGACACCCGGCCTGACCGTCAGCCGCGAGCCCCCATGACCGACAATCCCCTCACCCGGCCCGGCGCCGCCCACCCCGCCATCACCGAGGCGATGATCGCGGCACTGGTCGTGCGCTTCTACGCGAAGGCCCGCGAAGACGCGCTGATCGGGCCGATCTTCATGGGCGCCGTTGCGGACTGGGACGAGCACATCGCGAACATCGCCGATTTCTGGAGTTCGGTGATGCTGCGCACCGGGCGCTATCATGGTCGGCCGATGCGTCCGCATCTGATCCTGCCGCTGCAGCCTGAGCATTTCGACCGCTGGCTCGCCCTGTTCGAGGAAACGGCGGCGGACATCTGCGGCGAGCCGGACATCGCCGACGCGTTCATCATTCGCGCCCGGCGCATCGCCGACTCATTCGAGATGGGCCGCGCCACGGTCACGGGAGCGACCGCCAGCCCGCGCCACAGCCGGGACTGACGCTCAGCCCGACCGCGCCTGCGCGTCGAGGAAGCAGTCGATTTCGTCTCCGGCGAGCCCGGCCTCCGCTGCGATCCGGCGGGCCAGGGTGGCGGCGGCGGGACGTGGCGCTCCCGTCGGGCGGTCGAGCCAGTAGGAGACGGGGTTCATCGCCTTGCGCGCATCGACCGGCACCAGCCGCCCGGCAGCGAGCTGCTCCTGCGCCAGGGGCGGCCGTGCCAGCGCGATCCCGAGGCCATGGGCGGCGGCGTCGAGCACGATGTTGTAGTCGTCGAAGCGGCGGTCCTGCGGCCTCGGCCGGTAGTCCAGCCCGCAGGCCGCGAACCAGGCTCGCCAGCCGGCCGCGTCGGAGTCATGGATCAGCGGATGCGCCAGTAGGCGCTGCACATCCTCGCCGGGCGCGATCGAGGCGGCGAGCCCGGGCGAGGCGATCGGGAAGCACCATTCCTCGAACAGCTTGAGCGAGATCCGGCCGGGAGCACCGCCGCGACCGCAGCGGATGCCGAGATCGACCCCCTCCTCCTCGAAATCGATCCGGCGATGCTCCGCCTGCAGCACGATGCGCAGACCCGGCGCCGGCCCCTCCAGTGTCGCCAGCCGCGGCATCAACCAGAGCGAGCAGACGGAGGGTGGGGCGCTGAGCCTGACGACCGCTGCGCCGCGCTGTTCGCGCCAGCGATCCGAGGTGTCGGCGATCAGCGCGAAGGCTTCCTGCGTGCGCGTCAGCAGATGCGCCCCCTCGGGCGTCAGCGCCACGCCGCGCGCCTGTCGCAGGAACACCCGCAGACCCAGCCAGTGCTCCAGCCGGGCGACCTGCCGGCTGACCGCGCCATGGGTCAAGTTCAGCGCCAGCGCGGCGGCCGAGAAGCTGCCGGTGCGGGCGGCCGCCTCGAAAGCCCGCAGGGATTCGAGCGGCGGCAGGGTCGAGCTGTGATCCATGCTCACAGCTCATGTGCGATTTGGTGGTTTGTCAATCATCGGCCGCGGGTCTCTATGGAGAAGGTCGCACGCCAGCCGGAGACCCCGATGCCGACCACCAGCCACCCGCTGCCCCGTGATGGCGGCGTTCGCCTCGACGGGGTCCTGCTCTTCACGGTGCCCTTCACCATCCTCGCCTGGGCCTCGTCCTTTCCCGCGATCAGAGCCGGGCTGGCAGGCTTCGGTCCGGCTGAGATGGCCGCGCTGCGCTTTGGCTTGGCCGGCGCTGCGGTGGCGCTCTTCCTCGCGGTGCGACACGCGCCCCTGCCCGCCAGAGGCGACCTCTGGCGCTTCGGCTTCGGCGGCGTCTTCTTCATCGCGGCCTATGCGGTGCTGCTCAACATCGGACAGCAGGTCGTGCCGGCGGGCCCGGCGAGTTTCATCATCAACACCAATCCGATCATGACGGCTTTGCTGGCCATGCTGCTGCTGGGCGAGCGCTTCAGTCGGCTGGCCTGGACAGGCACCGCCCTCTCCTTCGCCGGGATCGGCCTGATCGCGCTCGGCAAGGGGCTCGATGTCGAGATCGGCCTGTCGGTGCTGCTGATCCTCGGCGCCGCGCTCTGCAACGCCGTCACCACCGTCGTGCAAAAGCCGCTCTTCGCCCACTACGAGCCGCTCTCGGTCGCGGCCTGGAACCAGGCGATCGGCGGCATCGTCCTGCTACCCTTCCTGCCGGGAGCAATAGCGCAGGCGGCCATCGCCCCTGCCGTCTCGTTCTGGTCGGTGGTCTACCTGGCGGTCGTCCCCAGCCTGATCGGCTACGCCACCTGGGCCGTGACGCTGTCGCGACTGCCGGCCGGCCGTGCCGCCAACTTCCAGTACTGCGTTCCGCCGATGGCGACTCTGATCGGCTTCCTCTGGCTCGGCGAGATTCCGACGCCGCTCGCCCTCATCGGTGGCCTGATGGCGCTGGGCGGTGTGGTGGTCGTCAACCTGAAGCGCTGAGGAAGGATCCTCCGCACGGAGGCATGCTGGCTTGCCCGGCACACACGGGCATGATGGTCTGGCGCACCATGACCGCGCGCCTCGCCATCCGCCCCCTCACCGCAGCCGACGCCGCCGCCTATCGCGCCCTGCGCCTCCAGGCCCTTCGCGATCATCCGGAGGCCTTCGGTGCGAGCTACGAGGATGATGTGGCGCGCAGCCTCGAGATGACGGCGAAGCGCCTCGATGGCGGCCCGCTGAACTGCGTCTTCGGCGCCTTTGCCGGAGACGATCTCGTTGGCACCGCCGGCTTCATCGTGCCGGACCGCTCCGCGAAATCCCGCCACAAGGGCCTGCTCGTCGGCGTCCATGTCGCGCCTGCCCATCGCGGCCGTGCGCTGGGCCGCAGGCTGGTGGCGGCCGTCATCGACCATGCGCGCGCCCATGTCGTACTGCTGCAGGCAGCCGTCGGCATCGCCAATGCGCCGGCGCTGCGGCTCTATGAGAGCCTCGGCTTCCGGCACTACGGGCGGGAGGACAAGGCGCTGCAAGTCGATGGCGTCTTCATCGACGAGGCGCTGATCGTGCTGGATTTTGCGGCCGACGCGTGAGCGCTGTTCAGAATCCCCGCGCCGCCAGCGCCTTCTCGTCGTCCTGGATATAGTCCCGGATCACCGGCACGGCGCTTTTGTGAGGCCCGAGCAGGAGCTGGAACACCATGTCGCCGCCAATGTCGAAGGAGATCGAGCAGGCGCAGAGATAGAACTCCCACATTCGCGCGAAGCGTTCGCCCATCATCGCCACCACCTGCGGCCGCTGCGCCATGAAGCGCTCGCGCCAGGCCTCCAGCGTCCAGTGATAGTGGCGCCGCCAGAACTCGCAGTCGGAATGCCAGAGCCCGGTCTGCTCCACCGCCGCGAACACCTCCGACAGCGCCGGCGCATAGCCGCCCGGGAAGATGTACTTGTCGAAGAACGGACCCGTGAAGCCCGGCGGGCCGACGCGGCCGATGCAGTGAACCAGCGCGATGCCGTCCGGCGTCAGCAGGTCGCGGATCTTTTCGAAATATTCGAGGTAATGCGCGACGCCGACATGCTCCATCATGCCGACGGAGACGACGCGGTCGAAGGTCCCGCCAAGCTCGCGATAGTCCTTGTTGACGAAGGTCACTGCGTCGCCGACGCCGGCCGCCTCCGCGCGCGCCCGGGCCGCCGCCATCTGGTCGGGCGAGACGTTGAGCCCGGTGACCTTCGCGCCGCAGGCCTTCGCCAGATAGATCGCCAGTTCCCCCCAGCCCGAGCCGATGTCGAGGACGGTCATCCCCGGCTCGATCTTCAACTTGGCGGCGATGTGGCGCAGCTTCGCCTTCTGCGCGTTCTCCAACCCGACTTCCGGCGTGTGCCAATACGCGCAGGAATAGGTCATCGTCTCGTCGAGCCAGAGCCGGTAGAAATCGGTCGGGATGTCGTAGTGATGCTTGACTCGTCTGCCCGCGACGCCGAGCGGGTTGTGCATCCGGAAGCGCCGGATCCTGAAGCGCACCGAGCGGATCAGCTTCTGGATAGGGTGCTTGCGCAGTTCCTTGCGCTGCAGCCAGAACAGCGTCAGCAGGTCGTGGATCGAGCCCTCCTCGAAGTCGATCCGCCCATCCATATAGCCCTCGGCCAGAGCGAGTTCGGGATTGAGAAAGAGCTCGCGCTCGATCCGGTCGTCATGGAAGCGCACCGTCACGGCGGGCGCCGTCTTCACCACACCGGCAAAGCGCATCTCGCCCGGCCCCGGCCCGAAGACATGGTTTCGTCCATCCGGCGTGATCACCGTCAGGCGCCCCATCCTGACGAAATTCTTCAGCAAACGCGGTAGCAGCAACATTCGCAGCCCTCACCCCGCCGCGATTTAGAGCATGTCGAAGCTTTTCGGGAAACACCCGGCAACACGACAGCAGCGTCAGCCCCGCTCCATCCTGACCCCGCATGATGCTCCCGCCGAGGCACGGAGCGGATGGACGGAATGGACAAGCGATGTGCGAAGCGCTGGCGCTCGCATCTGCGCATGGCGAAGCTCTTCGACCGCTCGCAGCGCTTCCTCGTCGAATGCCGCATCCTCGACCTCTCGGCCACCGGCGCCCGGCTGAAGCCGCAGAGCGACCGCCCCCTGCCGCTCGAACTGCATCTGCAGGACGAGGTGATGGAGGTCTCGAGGCGCGCCACCATCGTCTGGATCCGGCAGGGCGAGATCGGCATCCGCTTCGCGGCCGAGAGCGACGCGACATGAGCAGCCTCGCAACGTGCCGTCAGCATCGCGATCTGTTACGGAACCGACGATCGCCTCCCGCGTTAAAGGGCTCGATGACGCCTCTGCCGCCCGATGGAACCCTGATGGACGACGACCGCATCACCCGGATCGCCCGGGCGCTGTGTCGCTCGGCGCGCATCGATCCCGACGACATCCTGTCGCGGGACGTCGCCGATCCTGAGATTCTGCGCCACGACGTCCGTGGTCATGTCGCCGAACAGGCGGTTCCGGCCTGGACGATGTTTCGCGGCGCCGCGCTGACCTTCATCCAGGCCCATGAGGAGCGCGTCGTCGCGCCGCTGTGAGACATCCCTGCGCTTGCTAAGCCGGTCACCGGCGGCATAGTGCTCGCCACCCGCGCGGAGGCACCCGCGCATCCCGGCGGAACGGCAAAGCATGTCCTGGCGCGATTTCTGGAACGGCGAGCACGCGATCTATGTCTCGCCGCGCCACAAGGACCTGCATTACCGCCAGATCGCGACCGACCTGATCGGTCATATCCCCGCGCCCGACGCGATCGTTCTCGACCATGGCTGCGGCGAGGCGCTCGACGCCGGCCGCGTCGCCGGCCATTGCGGCAAGCTCTATCTCTGCGAGGCTGCACCCAGCGTGCGTGACAAGCTGCGCGCCATGCTGGGCGGCAAGGCGAATGTCGCGGTGGTCGCCCCCGAGGAGGTCGAGGCTCTGCCCGCCGAGACGCTGGATCTGGTCGTCGCCAATTCGCTGATCCAGTATCTCTCGCGCGACGAACTCGTCGCCCTGCTCGCCATCTGGCACGGCAAGCTCAGGCCGGGCGGCAAACTCGTCGTCGCCGATATCATTCCGCCCGATGTCAGCCCCCTGACCGACGCCTCGCAGCTTCTCGCCTTCGCCTGGCGTGGCGGCTTCCTGACCGCCGCTCTGGCCGGCCTTGTCCGCACCGCCTTCTCGGACTACCGCAAACTGCGGGCGCAATACGGTCTCTCGACTTATCGCATCGACGAGATCACGGGCCTGATCGCGGCCGCCGGCTTCGCGGATGTGAGCCCAGCGAAGAACTTCGGCCATAACCCGCATCGGCTGACGCTGGTGGGGCGCAAGGCGGGTTGAGGCCGGAGTACCGCCGGAACAGTCCCGAGGAGACGTCCCATGCATATCGGCTTGATCGGCGGCATCGGTGTCGCGGCGACGGTGGTCTACTACCAGCGCCTCGTAGCGGCGGCGGCCGAACGCGGCGTCTCAAAGCTCGATCTTACCATCGTTCACGGCGAGATCCAGGAACTGATCCGCAACAATCTCGCAGATCACAGGTCCGAGCAGGCAAAAACCTTCCTTCCCCTGGTCGAACGCTTGGACCATGCGGGATGCGATTGCGTGGCCCTGTCCTCGCTGGGTGCGCATTTCTGCCTGGATGAACTGGTGGCGCTCTCGCCCTTGCCGATCGTGTCCGCCGTTGCGCCGCTCGATGAGTTTTTCGTCGGGAAGGGCATCAGGCGGATCGGGCTTCTGGGAACGCGGGTGGTCATGCGGACCCGGCTTTACGGCCAACTCGTCGACACCGGGGCGATCGTGCTGGACGACGAGATCGATCGCCTCGGGCAAAGCTACCAGGACATGGCTGTCGCCGGTGCCTGCACTCCGGAGCAACGGGCATTGTTCCTCGATGCCGGGCGACGCATGATGGCGGCGGGCGCGGACGCGATCGTTCTGGCGGGCACTGATCTCAACCTGGCGTTCGACGGGCAGGATACCGGTTATCCCGTCATCGACGCCCTCGACGTCCATGTCGCGCTGCTGGCTGATCTCGCTGCCGGACGTCGGTCCCTGCACGACCTGTCGCGATGATGCGGCGATCCTTCACCCCGCCCGGTCAGCGAACGAAAAGAACTTGTGCCCCAGGAACGAGAACACCATCACGAAGCCCGTGGTGACGAACTGCATGGGCAGGTAAGGCAGGCTGAGCCGCGTCACGAAAAGATGCATCAGCATCCAGGTCAGCCCGAACCCGCCGATGGCGATCAGCCCGAAGCGCCAGCTCGCCTGCGCATGGCTGCGGGTCGCCTCGAAGGTCATCCAGCGGTTGAGGGCATAGGAGACGACCGCCCCGACCACGAACCCGGCCAGCGTCGCCGGCACCGGATCGACCCGCGCGAGTTCGACCAGCCCGACCAGCACGCCGTAATGCGCCACGGCGGTGAGGCCTCCGGCGAACACATAGGCCAGGAGCTGGCGGGTCTGACGGGGATAGCGGCGCAGCGGCATGGCGCCTCCTTACAGGCTTTGCCCCAACGAAGCCTGAACGGCCACTCGCCCATCACGGCCTGTGTGCGGACCGGCCGCTCGCGCGCTTTCCGCTTCCCTGCGCCGCTCCTCCCCTCTATAGCGAGCGCCTAGCATTCATCTCAGGCGCTCGCACCGGCCCGCTCTCGCGATCGGACGGCAGCGAGTGCGCGCGCCTGCCTCAAGACGAAGTCGAGCCCCATGCCCAAGCGCACAGACATCAAGACCATCCTGATCATCGGCGCCGGCCCCATCATCATCGGGCAAGCCTGTGAGTTCGACTATTCCGGCACCCAGGCGGTGAAGACGCTGAAGGCCGAGGGCTACCGCATCGTCCTGGTCAATTCGAACCCGGCCACGATCATGACCGATCCCGAGCTGGCGGATGCGACCTATGTCGAGCCGATCACGCCCGAGATCGTCGCCAAGATCATCGAGAAGGAGCGCAACGTGCTCCCCGGCGGCTTCGCTCTGCTGCCGACCATGGGTGGCCAGACCGCGCTGAACTGCGCGCTCTCGCTCAACAAGAAGACGATTCCCCAGCCCGACGGCAGCAAGATCAGCGTGCTCGAGCAGTTCGACGTCGAGATGATCGGCGCCACCGCCGAGGCGATCGACAAGGCCGAGGACCGCGAGCTCTTCCGCGAGGCGATGACCAAGATCGGCCTCTCCACGCCGCGCTCGCACCACGTCAAGAATCTCGGCCAGGCGCTCGCTGCGCTGGACGATATCGGCCTGCCGGCGATCATCCGGCCCTCCTTCACCATGGGCGGCACCGGCGGCGGCATCGCCTATAACAAGGGCGAGTTCATCGAGATCTGCGAGCGCGGCTTCGACGCCTCCCCGACCAGCGAGATCCTCATCGAGGAGAGCGTGCTCGGCTGGAAGGAGTACGAGATGGAGGTCGTTCGCGACAAGAACGACAACTGCATCATCGTCTGCTCGATCGAGAACCTCGACCCGATGGGCGTCCACACCGGCGATTCGATCACGGTCGCGCCGGCGCTGACGCTGACCGACAAGGAATACCAGATCATGCGCGACGCCTCGCTGGCGGTGCTGCGCGAGATCGGCGTCGAGACCGGCGGCTCGAACGTGCAGTTCGCGGTCGATCCCGAGACCGGGCGCATGATCGTCATCGAGATGAACCCGCGCGTCTCGCGCTCCTCGGCGCTGGCCTCCAAGGCGACCGGTTTCCCGATCGCCAAGGTCGCGGCGCGTCTGGCCGTCGGCTACACGCTCGACGAGATCGAGAACGACATCACCGGCGGCGCGACGCCGGCCTCCTTCGAGCCGACGATCGACTATGTCGTCACCAAGATCCCGCGCTTCGCCTTCGAGAAGTTCCCCGGCGCCGAGCCGACGCTGACGACCGCGATGAAGTCCGTCGGCGAGGCGATGGCGATCGGCCGCACCTTCCAGGAAAGCCTGCAGAAGGCGCTGCGCTCGCTGGAGACCGGGCTCGACGGCCTCGACGAGATCGAGGTCGAGGGGCTCGGCAAGGGCGACGACAAGAACGCGATCAAGGCCGCGCTCTCGACGCCGACGCCCGACCGCATCCTCCAGGTCGCCCAGGCGATGCGGCTCGGCTTCACCGACGCGCAGATCCATGAGAGCTGCAAGATCGACCCCTGGTTCCTCGAGCAGATGCGCGGCATCGTCGACACCGAGGAGAAGATCCGCCAGTTCGGCCTGCCGCAGACGCCGGGTGCCTTCCGGCAGGTCAAGGCGATGGGCTTCTCCGACAAGCGCCTCGCCGCTGTCGCCGGAAAGACCGAAGCCGAGGTCAAGGCGCTGCGGCGTTCGCTCGCGGTGCGCCCGGTCTACAAGCGCATCGACACCTGCGCAGCCGAATTCGCCTCGCCCACGGCCTATATGTACTCGACCTACGCCATGCCCTTCGCCGGGCAGGCGGCAGACGAGGCAAAGCCGTCCGACCGGAAGAAGGTCGTCATCCTCGGCGGCGGGCCCAACCGCATCGGCCAGGGCATCGAATTCGACTATTGCTGCTGCCATGCCTGCTACGCGCTCAAGGATGCGGGCTACGAGACCATCATGGTCAACTGCAATCCGGAGACGGTCTCGACAGACTACGACACCTCGGACCGGCTCTATTTCGAGCCGCTGACCGCCGAGGACGTGCTCGAGATCCTCGAGACCGAGAAGCAGAACGGTACGCTGCACGGCGTCATCGTCCAGTTCGGCGGCCAGACCCCGCTGAAGCTGGCCAACGCGCTGGAAGAGGCCGGCATCCCGATCCTCGGCACCTCGCCGGACGCGATCGACCTCGCCGAGGACCGCGACCGCTTCAAGCGCCTGCTCGACAAGCTCCAGCTCAAGCAGCCCAAGAACGGCATCGCCTACTCGGTCGAGCAGGCGCGGATGATCGGCGCCGAGCTCGGCCTGCCCTTCGTCGTGCGCCCCTCCTATGTGCTCGGCGGCCGCGCCATGGCGATCATCCGCGACGAGGCGATGTTCGAGGACTATCTGCTCGGCACCCTGCCCTCGCTGATCCCCTCCGAGGTCAAGGCCAAGTATCCGAACGACAAGACCGGCCAGATCAACACGGTGCTGGGCAAGAACCCGCTTCTGTTCGACCGCTATCTGTCCGATGCGATCGAGGTCGACGTCGACTGCCTCGCCGACGGCAAGGACGCGTTCATCGCCGGCATCATGGAGCATATCGAGGAAGCGGGCATCCATTCCGGCGATTCCGCCTGCTCGCTGCCGCCGCGCTCGCTCTCGCCTGCGACCGTCGCCGAGCTGGAGCGGCAGACCCGCGCGATGGCGCTGGCGCTCGATGTCGGCGGGCTGATGAACGTCCAGTACGCGATCAAGGATGGCGAGATCTACGTGCTCGAGGTTAATCCGCGCGCCTCGCGCACGGTGCCCTTCGTCGCCAAGGTCATCGGGGTGCCGGTCGCCAAGGTCGCCGCGCGCATCATGGCCGGCGAGAGCCTCGCCGGCTTCGGCCTGAAGCCGCAGGCGCTGAAGCATGTCGGCGTCAAGGAAGCCGTCTTCCCCTTCGCGCGCTTCCCCGGCGTGGACGTCCTGCTCGGGCCGGAAATGCGCTCGACCGGCGAGGTCATCGGCCTCGACCGCTCCTTCGACATCGCCTTCGCCAAGAGCCAGCTCGGTGCCGGCTCCAAGGTTCCGGTCAAGGGCACGGTCTTCGTCTCGGTGCGCGACGAGGACAAGCCGCGCATCGTCGAGAGCGTCCGCATGCTGGCCGATCTCGGTTTCCGTGTGCTGGCAACCGGCGGCACGCTGCGCCTGCTTCAGGAGGAAGGCATCCCGGCCGCCAAGATCAACAAGGTTCTGGAAGGCCGGCCGCACGTCGTCGACGCGATCAAGAACGGCGAAATCCAGCTCGTCTTCAACACGACCGACGGCCCGCAGGCCCTGGCGGATTCCCGTTCGCTCCGCCGAACGGCCCTCTTGCACAAGGTTCCCTATTATACCACCTTGGCCGGAGCGATCGCGGCGGCCGAAGGCATCAAGGCCTACTGCAGCGGCGATCTCGAAGTCAGGTCGCTGCAATCCTACTTCGTGAACGCTGCCTGAGGGCGGGGCGCCGACGAAGTTTTACAAACGACAGGAAGCGGGGCGCAGGCGGCCGGGATGCCGCCGGCGGGCACCCGCTTTCGGATGATGGGACGAGACGATGGAAAAGGTTCCGATGACCCCCGGCGGCTTCGCCGCCCTGGAGGCCGAGCTCAAGGATCGGCAGCAGGTCCAGCGCCAGCGCATCATCGAGGCGATTTCCGAGGCGCGCGCGCTCGGTGACCTCTCCGAGAACGCAGAATATCACGCCGCCAAGGAAGCGCAGTCCCTCAACGAGGGCCGTATCCAGGAACTCGAATCGCTGATCGGCCGGGCCGACATCATCGACGTTTCCAAGCTCGCCGGCAGCGACACGATCAAGTTCGGCGCCACCGTCAAGCTGATCGACGACGACACCGAGGAAGAGAAGAGCTACCAGATCGTCGGCGAGCCCGAATCGGATGTGAAGTCCGGCAAGGTCTCGATCGGCTCGCCGATCGCGCGCGCGCTGATCGGCAAGAAGGTCGGCGACTCCGTGCAGGTCAACACGCCCGGCGGCGGCAAGTCCTACGAAGTCGTCAGCGTCGACTTTCGCTAGGCGCGCCTTCCGGACTTGGCATCGCGACATCGCGACGCCACATCGGAGGCTGGTCCCGAGGGAGCTTCCGACATGACGACACGCCGCTCATTCCTCCTGCACGCTGCGGCTGGCGCGGCACTGACCCTGTCCGTTCCGGCGCTGGCTCAGGCCCGCACCATTGGCGCCATCCGCGTCGACACCTCCCGCCTCGCGGCGCAGGGCTGGGGCCCGCGCGCCGAGGAGATCCGGCGCGCGCTCGAACGGCAACTCGCGACGACGCTCGCCCCGATGATCCGCCGCGGCGGGCCGACCCTGTCGGTCGCCGTCAACGGTGTCTGGCTGGCGAGCTGGGCCGGAGGCGGTGGCGGCGGTAAGCCGAGCGACGGCGGCGCGAGCCTCGACAATTTCGATGCCGACTACGTTCTGACCGGCCCGCGCGGCGAGGTTCTCGGGCAGTGGAGCATCCTGTCGAATCTCGGTTCCGATTCCGGCGGCGCCTGGTACCGGCCCGACGTCGACCAGCGCCGCGTCGCCGCGCTGATCGAGAACAACGCGCTCTGGATCAGGCGCTATCTCGGCGGCTGACCGGTTCGCCGCAGGCGCGCTTCACCCGAACGGAACGAGCGGCTCGTCCTTGATCCGGTCGAAAGCCAAGGCCGTTCGGACATTGCGGACATTCGGCAGCGCGGTCAGCTCGCCGACGAAATCCTGAAAGGCCTTCAGGTCCGGCGCGACGCATTTCAGCATGAAGTCGATGTCGCCGGAGAGCTTCCAACATTCGCGCACCGCCGGCCAGGCACGGATATGGTCCTGGAACGCGGCGAGATCGGCCTCGGCCTGGCTCGCCAGATGCACGAAGGCGAAGCACACCACCTCCAGCCCGAGCTTGCGCTCGTCGAGCTGGGCCCGGTAGCCGGTGATCAGCCCCGCCTCCTCGAGCGCCCGCACGCGCCGCAGGCAGGGCGGTGGGGAGATGCCGACGCGGCTCGCCAGCTCGACATTGGTCATTCGCCCATTCGCCTGCAATTCGCGCAGGATCGCGAGGTCGATATCGTCGAGTTTGGAGCGCACGAGGGGTCCCGGAAGAAGGTTGGGCTGGTGTAGACGCAGCGTCTTGGCGATACAAGGCGCGTGCCGCAACGAGCCGCACCGCCCGACCGAGGAGCCGACGTGACCGCCGAACCTATCCCGACCGTCTGGGTCCTGACCGACGGCAAGGCCGGCGACGAGGTGCAGTGCCGAGGCGTTGCCGAGCGGCTGGGCGTCGTCCCGGAGATCCGCAGGGTGGCGCCGCGCAGGCCCTTTGCCTGGCTGATGCCGCGCGGCCCGATCGACCCGCGCGAGGCGCCGGACCGCCCTGGCAGCCCGATCCGCCCGCCCTTCCCGGACATCGTCATCGCCTCGGGGCGCCGGGCGATCGCCTATATCCAGGCGGTGAAGAAAGCCTCGAACGGCGCCACCTTCACCGTCATTCTCAAGGATCCGCGCACGGGCGCGGGCTCGGCCGACTTTCTCTGGGTCGCCGAGCATGACCGCCTGCGTGGCGAGAACGTTCTGGTCACGACGACCTCCCCCCACGGACTGGCGCCGGAGCGGCTTGAGGCGGCACGCCGCCATCGCCGCCCTGCCCCTGCCCCGTGCCACGGTCCTCGTCGGCGGCGACAGCCGCCATCACCGCTTCAGGCCCGAGGACATTACCCGCTTCGCCGAGGGTCTCGATGCGCTCGCAAGCTCCGGTGTCGCGCTGATGGGCTCGCGCTCGCGCCGCACGCCGCCGGCGCTCGACGCCGCCGTCGCGGCGGTGTTCGCCCGCCATGGCGGCTGGTGGTGGGACGGCAGCGGCGAGAACCCTTATGTCGCGCTGCTCGCCCATGCCGACGCCATCGTCACCACGGCGGATTCGACCAATATGATCGGCGAGGCGACGGCGACCGGCGCCCCGATCCTCGTCTTCGAGCCGCATGGCGGCCATGGCAAGCTGGCGAAGTTCCTGGAGGCGCTGAAGCGCCAGGGGATGGTCCATCATTTCGAGGGCCGTCTGGAGGGCGAGCGCTACGCGCCGGTCGATTCGACGCAGATCATCGCCGACGACATCCGACGGCGCTGGCTTATGCACAGGCAGCAGCTTGGCCTCGCCTGATCTTGAAAGCCCGTGCGCTTGCATCGCCCGTCCGGCGGCGTATGTCGAATGGGCAAGCGAGAGGACCCCATCATGGCCCACACCCATGCCCGCGTGATGATCGTCGGCTCAGGCCCGGCCGGCTACACCGCCGCGATCTATGCCGCCCGCGCCATGCTGGAGCCGGTGCTGATCTCGGGGATGCAGGCCGGCGGCCAGCTGATGATCACCACCGACGTCGAGAACTATCCCGGCTTCGCCGACGTCATCCAGGGCCCCTGGCTGATGGAGCAGATGCGCGCCCAGGCCGAGCATATGGGCACGCGCATGGTCTCCGATCACATCGCCAGGGTCGACCTCTCGCAGCGCCCCTTCCGCCTCTGGGGCGACGGCGGCGAGACCTATTCCTGCGATGCTCTGATCATCGCGACCGGCGCCCAGGCGAAATGGCTCGGCCTGCCGTCCGAACAGGCCTTCCAGGGCTTTGGCGTCTCGGCCTGCGCGACCTGCGACGGCTTCTTCTTCCGCAACAAGGAGGTCGTGGTGGTCGGCGGCGGCAACACCGCCGTGGAGGAGGCGCTCTATCTCGCCAACCTCGCCAGCAAGGTGACGCTGGTCCACCGCCGCGACTCGCTGCGCGCGGAAAAGGTGATGCAGGACCGGCTGTTCAAGCACCCGAAGGTCGACGTCGTCTGGGACAGCGAGATCGCCGAGATCTGCGGCGGCACGCAGCCGCCCAACGTCACCCATGTCGCGCTGCGCAACCTCAAGACCGGGACCGCCTCCGAGCTCAAGGCGGACGGCGTCTTCATCGCCATCGGCCACAAGCCGGCGACCGAGCTCTTCGCCGGCCAGCTCGCCATGAACGAAACCGGCTATCTCGACGTCGAACCCGGCACGAGCCGCACCAATGTCGAGGGCGTCTTCGCCGCGGGTGACGTCACTGACGAGCATTACCGCCAGGCCGTGACCGCTGCCGGCATGGGCTGCATGGCGGCCCTCGATGCCGAGCGCTGGTTGCAGGCAATGGACCTTCAGCACCGCGAGGCGGCGGAATAGAAGGATCGTCTCGAACCCATCACTAAATTTGATCACTTCTGTAACCAAATTCAGTGTGAAAACAGCTTGGCACCGCAACGCAGGCATTGACGTTCAAGGATTTTAGCCCCCAACATGCGCCAAACGCATAACGGGGGAACCGCGGTGGATTGGGACCGCATCAGGATCTTTTATACCGTCGCCGAGTCGGGCAGCTTCACCAAGGCAGGGGATGTTCTCGGGCTCAGCCAATCGGCTGTCAGCCGCCAGATCGGCGCGCTGGAGCGGGAATTGCGCGCGCCGCTGTTTCACCGCCACACCCGAGGCCTGATCCTCACCGAGCAGGGCGAGTTGCTGTGGCGCGCCGCCCGCGAGATGACGCAGCGGCTCGAACGCACGCGCTCCCAACTTTCGGAGACGCGCGAACACCCCTCAGGCGAACTGAAGGTCACAGCGACGCGCGGTCTCGGGGGACACTGGCTCACGCCACGCCTGGCCGAGTTCATGGACCTCTACCCCGACATCAAGGTGGATCTCATCCTCACCGACGAGGAACTCGACCTGTCGATGCGCGAGGCCGACATCGCCATCCGCCTGCGCCAGCCTCAGCAGCCCGACCTGATCCAGCGCAAGCTCTTTACCGTGCATTTCCACGTCTATGGCTCGCCGGCCTATGTGAAGCGCTTCGGCGAGCCCAAGACGCATGAGGATCTCGACAACCACCGCATCCTGTCCTTCGGTGGCACCTCGCCCTCCTATCTGACGGCAGTGCACTGGCTCGGCTCGCTCGGCCGCGACCAGCGTAATCCGCGTCCGATCCACCTCACCGTCAACAACATCACGGCGATGAAGCGTGCGGTCGATTCCGGCGCCGGCATCGCCGTGCTGCCGGACTACCTGATCGAGACCGGCTCGCCGCTGGTGCAGCTGATGCGCGAGACCGAGATGCCGCAGCTCGAGAGCTATCTGGTCTATCCCGAAGAGATGAAGTCCGTCGCCCGCGTCCAGGTCTTCCGCGACTTCCTGATCCAGAAGGCCCAGCGCTGGACCTACTGAGGTCGCCACCTCATTCGATTCGCATCGGCCGACTCTGCTGAACGGCAGGGTCGGCCGTTTTGTTGCGCCATCAGAGCGCGCCGCTGGCGCATGACCGTGCTGCACCGCAACAAATCACATGCAAAACCATGACGCGCCGCGACAAAGCGGCTGCGTTCTGCGCATATTTATCAATGATTTAGACTTAATTTGCGGCATCTGACCGCGGTTCATGCAATTTGCGCATGGCGGACCCAACCGATGCTGCATTGCGAAAAGGCAGATGCCGACCGATATAGCAGACACGGTTGTTCGGAACGGGCTCTGCTATCTCCTCCCGGCATCGAGTTCGTTTCAGCCGTTCCCCTCTGAGATGTTTGGCGTTTGAGCCGGATGTTTCAAACTTTAAAGGCCGGCTCCCTCGCGGGACGCCGGCCCTTTTTTTGGCTCGTGACAGGTGGCGCCAACGAGGCTCAGCCGGTGAGCTTGCTGACCAGGGCCGCGAAGCGCTCCATGAATGTCCGGAGGAAGTCTCGCGTCGCTTCGACCGTGACGACGCCGGCCTCATCGACCAACCCCTCCTTCCAGGTGATGAACATCTGGCCGCCCATCACCAGCGCGCCCTGATTGCCGAGGATATCGCGCAGATGCTGTTGGGCGCAGGCGGTGCCGACGCCGCCCGGGCTCGTGCCGATGATGGCGGCGGGTTTGCCGCCCCAGACGCCCTTCCCGGGCGGTCGCGAGGCCCAGTCGATCGCGTTCTTCAGCACGGCGGGGATGGAGCGGTTATGCTCCGGCGTTACCACCAGCACGGCATCGGCAGCGGCGATGGCGTCTTTCAGTCGTGTCGCGGTCTCCGGCCACGCCCCGACCTCGAGGTCCTGATTATACATCGGCAGATCGTCGATGGACGCGAAGCTCGCGGTGAAGGCCCCCTCGCCCAGCTTCGCTAGCGCTCCCGCGAGTTTGCGGTTGATCGACGCCTTGCGGTTGCTGCCGACGATCACGACGAGCTTGAACGGAGCCATGGAACGAGACCTCATGAAGTTACGGGGGCGATGGAGAGGAAACGCCTTGGCGGCCCGTCCGGTTCAGGCGCTCGCCCGGCGCGGGCGCGCCGCGAGCGGCAGCGCATCGAACAGCCCGGGGGCCGCGTCCGTGCGCGCCCGCTCGATTGTCAGCAGGAGCAGCTTGGTCTCGACGCCGCCCTCGGCCGAGAAGCCGCCGGTGCGCCCCCCGGCCGCCAGCACACGGTGACAGGGCACGATGATCGGAACAGGGTTGCGACCGAGCGCGACGCCCACCGCGCGCGCCGCGCCGGGCTCGCCGAGACGCCTCGCCACCTCGCCATAGGTCAGCGTTTCGCCCGGAGGGATGGTCAACGCGATATCGTAGACGCGGCGCTCGAAGGCGGAGACGTCGTCGAGGTCGAGAGGCAGATGAGAGAGGTCGCGCGGCTCACCCGCCAGAAGCGCCACGACCTCGGAGATCGCTGCTCCGATGAAGGCGGGCGGAAGCGCCTCGCCGGCTTTCGGAAACCGCCTTGTCAGCCTCAGCCGTGCCGTCTCGTCGTCCGGCTCGGGCAGTTGTGCGCCGACGATGCGGCCGTCACGCCAGACCAGCGCGCAGGGGCCGATGGCAGTGTCGAACAGGCAGAACTGCAGCATGCGGTCGGTCTCGGGGCGGCACCGGGCGCCAACTCTCTCGGCCCGGCGACGCGACGGTCAAGCCTCAGCCTGGCACAGGCCCTCACATGAACAGCTTTTCGCCCTCGAGCCCCTTGTAGAGCCCCGCGACCTGCTCGCCATAGCCATTGTAGAGCAGGGTCGGCCGGCGATCGCGCGATCCCAGCAACTGCTCGCTCGCCTGGCTCCAGCGCGGATGCGGGACCTGCGGGTTCACATTCGCCCAGAACCCGTATTCGGACGATTGCAGCCCCTCCCAGAAGGTCTTGGGCCGCTCGGCGGTGAAGCTGATCTTGGTGATCGACTTCACTGACTTGAACCCGTATTTCCACGGCACGATCAGCCGCACCGGCGCGCCATGCTGGGTGGGAATCGGCTTCCCATAGATGCCCGTTACCAGGAGCGGCAGCTCGTTCGTCGCCTCGGCGATCGTGAGCCCCTCGGTATAGGGCCAGGGATACCAGCGGGCCGATTGGCCCGGCGCCATGCGCGGGTTCAGGAAGGTCTCGAAGCGGATGTACTTCGCGCCCGAGAGCGGCTTGGCGTAGTCGACGAAGGCCTTGAGCGGGATACCCGTCCACGGCACCGCCATCGACCAACTCTCGACGCAGCGAAAGCGATAGAGTCGCTCTTCCAGCGGCAGCTTGCGCACGAGATCGTCGAAGCCGATCTCGAAGGGCTTTTCGACCATGCCGTCGATGGCAACCGTCCAGGGTCGGGTGACGAGCCGCTTCGACGCCGCGACGATGTCCTTGGAGGTGCCGAATTCGTAGAAATTGTTGTAACTCGACGCCAGATCCTCGTCGGTCACCGGCCGGTCGAGCGTATAGGCCTCGTTGCGCTTGGCGGGGTAGAGATCGAGCGTCGGGTCAGTGCCCTGCGCCGCCGCGGCACCCGGCAGCGCCGCCCCCGCGATCAGCCCGGCTCCACCGGCCATGAAGGCGCGGCGGTTGAAGAACACCGCCTCCGGCGTCGCCTCGCTCTCGGGAATGGCCCAGCTCGGACGGTTCTTGATCAGCATCGGACGGGCGTCCCTTCCGTTTCGGATGCGGCCACTCTAGCGCACGGCCGGCCGCCGCACGCAATTCACGAGGGGGAGAGGTGAGCCCACCCCACCGTCATGCTCGCCCCTGTGGCGAGCATCCACGTCTGAACACCGCCCACGACCGAGGAAGACGTGGCTGGTCGGGACGAGCCCGACCATGACGGCAAGACGCTCCGCTCGCAATGACGAGGCGTCCTCAGCCGCGCGCCTCCAGCGCCTTGACGATGGCCTGGCCCATCTCGGTCGTCGACACCGCATTGGCGCCGGGCGCGGCGATGTCCTTGGTGCGGGTGCCGGAACCCAGCACGTCGGCGATCGCGCCTTCGAGCCGGTCGGCCGCCTCGATCGCGCCGAAGGAGTAGCGCAGCGCCATGGCGAAGGAGCCGATCATGGCGATCGGGTTGGCCAGCCCCTTGCCGGCGATGTCGGGCGCCGAGCCATGGACGGGCTCGTAGAGCGCCTTGCGCTTGCCGGTGGCCGGGTCCTCGGCGCCGAGCGAGGCCGAGGGCAGCATGCCGAGCGAGCCGGTCAGCATCGCCGCGACGTCGGAGAGGATGTCGCCGAAGAGGTTGTCGGTGACGATGACGTCGTACTGCTTGGGCCAGCGCACCAGCTGCATGGCGCAGTTGTCGGCCAGCACATGCTCCAGTTCGACATCCTTGTACTCGGCGGCGTGCAGCGCGGTCACCGTCTGCTTCCAGAGCACGCCGGTCTTCATGACGTTGTGCTTCTCGGCCGAGGAGACCTTGTTGCGGCGGGTGCGCGCCAGCTCGAAGGCGACGCGGCAGATCCGGTCGATCTCCGGGGTGGTGTAGAGCTGCGTGTCGATGCCGCGCTTGGAGCCGTCCTCCAGCGTGACGATCTCCTTGGGCTCGCCGAAATAGACGCCGCCGGTGAGCTCGCGCACGATCAGGATGTCGAGCCCTTCGACGACCTCGGGCTTCAGCGAGGAGGCCGAGGCCAGCGCCGGATAGCAGATCGCCGGGCGCAAATTGGCGAACAGGCCGAGATCCTTGCGCAGCCGCAGCAGCCCGGCTTCCGGACGATGCTGATAGGGCACATCGGCCCATTTCGGCCCGCCGACGGCGCCGAACAGCACGGCGTCCGCCTGCTGGGCGAGCTTCATGTCGCCTTCCGAGATCGCCTGCTTGTGCGCGTCATAGGCGGCGCCGCCGACGAGGCCCTTCTCGATCTCGAAGGTGGCGAGCCCCTGCTTGCCGAACCAGGAGACGATCTGCTCGACTTGGCCCATCACCTCGGGGCCGATCCCGTCGCCGGGGAGCATCAGGAGCTTGTGGGTCGCCATGGTCGTCGCCTCGCCGTTTCTTGAACCTGCACTGGCGGCTGATTAGGGCGCAGGCCCCCGGCATGCAAGCGGCGCGGACGCCATGTCAGGGCCGCGCCAACCGCGCGGTGACCTCGATCTCGACCTTCATCTCGGGCTTCAGCAGCCCCGCCACGACATAGATGCCGGCCGCCGGCCGCACCTCGCGGAAGACCTCGCCGCAGACGGCGAGCACCGGCTCGCAATAGGCCCGGTCAGTGACGAAATACTGCGCCCTCACCACACCGGCGAGCGAGGTGCCGGCCTCCTCCAGCACCGCCTCGATCGTGCGGAAGATGTTGCGCGCCTGCGCGGCCGCATCCTCCGGCAGGGTCATGGTGACGTAGTCATAGCCGGTCGTCCCCGAGACGAAGACGAGATCGCCGTCGATGACGGCACGCGAATAGCCGAAGGCGGTCTCGAAGGGCGAGCCGGTGGACATCAGGCGGCGGGTCATCACGATTTTCCGTCATTCTCGGGCGAAGCGAAGCGCAGACCCGAGAATCCCGTGCAGGAGATGCTCGGGTCAAGCCCGAGCATGACGCCGGGGCTAAACCCGCCCGCTCTTCAGCGCGCGCAGGACCTTCTCGCCGGGCCGACCGGTCTGCGGCATGCCGATCTTGGCCTCGACATCCCGGATCGCGGCCCGCGTCAGCGAGCCCACGGCGCCGTCCGGCTCGCCGACATTGTAGCCGCGCGCGATCAGGAGCCGCTGTAATTCGCGCCGCTGCTCACGCGACAGCGGCAGATCGTCGGTCGGCCACTCGCCCTGCACACCCGGCCGCCCGCGCAGTCGATCCGACAGGAGGGAGATGGCCAGGGCATAGGAGTCGGCACCGTTGTAGCTGTAGGCCGCATCGTAGTTCTTGAAGACGAGGAAGGCCGGGCCGTTGCGCCCGGCGGGCATCAGGAGCCCGGCATTGCCGGTGCCGTTGAGCGGCGAACCGTCGAACTTGACGATACCGCGCGCCGCCCAGGAGGAGACGGGCTGTTTCGGGTTGCGCCCCGTCGGGCCGGAATAGCCGTCCGGCACCCGCACCTCGTAGCCCCAGCTCGCGCCCGTGACCCAGCCCGCCTTGTCCATGAAGTTGGCGGTCGAATGCAGCGCGTCGGGAATCGAATCCACCAGGTCGCGCCGCCCGTCGCCATCGCCATCGACGGCGAGCCGCAGATAGGTCGAGGGGATGAACTGGGTGTGGCCGAAGGCACCCGCCCAGGAGCCGAACAGCCGCTCGGGGCGGACGTCGCCGCGCTGGATGATCTGCAGCGTCGCGATCAGCTCGCCCTTGAAGAAGGCGTTGCGGCGCGGCGCCAGGCAGGCACCTGTGGAGAGCGCCTGCACCAGCGGCCAGCGCCCTTTGGCCTTGCCGAAATCGCTCTCGACACCCCAGACCGCGGCGATGGTGTGGCGGTCGACGCCGAAGCGCTGCTCCGCTGCGGCGAGCACGGAGGCATGTTGGCGCATCATCGCGCGCCCTTCGGCGACCTTCTCCTCGTCGACCAGCGTGCCGAGATAGTCCCAGATCGGAGTCTTGAACTCCGGCTGGTTGTTCATCGCCTCGATGATCTTCATGTCCGGCTCGACGCCGGCCATGGCGCGGTCGAAGGTTGCGCCCGAAACGCCCTTGGCGGCGGCCTCGCTGCGCAGGCCGGACAGACAGGATTGGAAGCTGCCCTGCGCCGAAGCGGCCGAGGCGAAGAGGACGAGAGGCAGGGCCAGGATCGTTGCGCGCATGGTCTCCACCGAATCGCAGGAATGACGCGAAACTAGGGCGATGCGGTTAAGAGAGGTTAACCATCGCGCCGGCAGCGCAAGGCGGCGAATCCCGCTATGAGGGCGCGAGCCCCCGCCGGAACCCGCCATGTCGCCCCAATCGATCGAACTCCTTGGCTTCGCCGCCGCCGCCCTCACCAGCCTGTGCTGGCTGCCCCAGGCCTGGCGCACCATCCGCACCCGCGACACAAGGGCGATCTCGCTCTGGACGCAGTCGCTCTTCGCGGCCGGGACCGCGCTCTGGCTGACCTACGGCCTGCATATCGGCTCCTGGCCGGTCGTCGCCGCCAACGCTCTGACACTGTGCCTCGTGCTGCTCATCCTCTCGATGAAGCTTCGCTTCGGCTGAACTGACACGACCGCTGGAACAGACCGGACCGCCGGGCGTTCCCGGCCTCGCCACAGGATCGAGTTCGATGCCCTCCGTCACCGCCGCGCATATCCTGCCGATCGCCATGCTGGTCGGCTCCAACGTCTTCATGACCTTCGCCTGGTATGGCCATCTCAGCTACAAGAGCACGGCCATCTGGCTCGCCATCCTCGCGAGCTGGATGATCGCGCTGCCGGAATACATGCTGGCGGTGCCGGCCAACCGCATCGGCTCCGCCGTCTATTCGACCGCCGAGCTCAAGACGATGCAGGAGGTCATTACCCTGACCGTCTTCGCCGGCTTCTCGGTATTCTGGCTCAAGGAGAGCCTGACTTGGAACCACGCCATCGGTTTCGCGCTGATCGCCGCCGGCGCCTTCTTCATCTTCCACGCCAAGGGCTGAGCGGCGCCCGCTTCGGCGGGGTGACAGGCCGCTGCCGCATCGTCACAGTGGCACGATGGATCAGCTCGCCAGACCCGCCCTCCCCTTCTCCGGCCACGACGCGGTCGAGGCCTATCTCTCCGACGGCTATGATCGCGTTATCGGCATGTCCTCGCGCTTCGCCGCGGCGATCTCCGCGCGGCTGCTGCGCCTGCAGACCGAGGAAGGCCTGAAGGGCCCGATCGCCGAGGTCGGCGCCTTCGAGGGCCGCTTCTTCATCGCGCTCGCCCATGCGCTCGAGGAGGGCGAGATCGCCCTGGCGCTGGACATCTTCTCCTGGCCCGACCCTGGCGTCGAGCAGCGCTTCGAGGCGAATTGTGCCCGGCATGGGATCGGCCCGGAGCGCCGCCGCACCATCAAGGGCGATGCCGGCGCGATGGCGCCTGCAGATCTCCTTGCACAGGCCGGCGGCGTGCCCTTGCGCTTCATCCATATCGATGGCGAGCATTCCCGCGTCGCGCTCGGCCGCGATCTCGCACTCGCAACTGCCTGCCTCGCCGAAGGCGGGCTGATCGTCCTCGACGACATGCTGCACCCCGGCTACCCGACGCTGATGGTCGCCGTGCAGGCCTATCTCGAGGCCCATCCCGACATCGTACCGCTCTGCATCATCGACCGCGAGACGATCGTCGGCGCGACCAAATTCGTGCTCTGCCAGCGCATCTGGTTCGAGCGCTACCAGACCCGCCTGCTCGAGATCTTCAAGGACTTCGTCTGGCCGCTCGGCGCCGATTTCGAGCCGCATTGGTGCCTGGTGCTGTCGCAGGACACGCGGCTGGCAGAGATCGTGTGACGGCGGGCTCTCATCACCCCGCGGCTCTCAGACCATCAGCGAGAATTCCCTCGACGATCTCCTGAACGTTCAGGGCGTCCGTCAGCGTCGCGAGATGATGGGCTTCCCCGCGGGTAAGCCTGACCACCCCTTCGATCTGGCGCCGGAGCGCGATCGGTCGCGCCTCCAGCTGCGACAGGGCGTCGGCCGCCCTCTCCCAAGTGCCGTCGGGCCGGCGGCGTTCGGCGATCGACCAGTCGCAGAGACGCACCGCCCCCCGATCGCCTTCCAGCATCCAGATGTTGTGGTCGTCTTTCGGCGTGGTGCCGACGCCGCCCGTGAGGGCGACCGGCATGTCACCGGCCATCAGCCTCGCCTCGATCGAGCGCTCCGATCGGCCCGCCTCGGGGAAGGCCGCGCTCGCGCTCAGCCCATGCAGAGGGCCGTAGAGTCGCCGGCTCAGGAACAGGAAATGCGACACGACCTCCCGGGTGAAACCGCCCTGTTGCCGCCCGTCCAGCCAGGCGGCGGCATCGGCTTGCCAGGAGCGAGGCCAGGTCGCGAAGGCGACCTCGATGGTGATGCGCGAGGCGGTCCCGACGGCGCCCTGCGCGATCCAGTCCATCAAGGTTGCGACGGCCAGCGAGGAGGCGAAGGGAAAGTTGACGGCGCCCCTGTCTCCCGCCTCTGCCACGAAGGCGCGCGCATCCTCGACATCGACCGCCAGCGGCTTCTCGCAGAAGACGCTCTTTCCGGCGGCGATGGCGGCGCGGGCGTGGCCGAGATGGGACGCGGGCGGCGAGGCAATGTAGACGCAGTCGCTGGCGGCGATGACCGCTGCGGCATCGGCCAGCCGCGGAATCTGCGGGAAGGTCGCCGCCATCCGTGCCACCGCCGAAGGCGCCGGATCCCAGACGCCGCTTACCGTCACCAGCGCAGGCGACTGGTCGAGGATGGCGCCGAGCAGTCGCTCGCCCATGATGCCCGCGCCGATGATCCCGATCGAGAGAGTGCCGTCCTGCATCGCCTGAGCTTTCCCAACCTTGAGCCGGGAAGCGCGGTAACAGGAATCGGAGCGTCACACGAGCCTCTCGGCGACGGCGAACGACAGGCCCCCAGCCCTCCGACCCTATTTCGCCGGCCTGACCCGCAGCAGCTTGCCGTCGGGTGCGTCGCTCAGCAGGTAGAGGAAACCGTCCGGACCCTGCCGGACGTCGCGAATGCGTTCGCCGAGCCCTTCGAGCAGCCGCTCCTGCCCGGTCACCGCTTCGCCTTGCGTCGAGAGCCTCACCAGCATCTGGCCCGCGAGCGCGCCCACGAAGAGCGAGTTCGTCCAGGCCGGCCAGACCGCGCCGGTGTAGAAGGCCGCACCCGACGGCGCGATCGACGGGTCCCAGTAGAACAGCGGCGGTTCCATGCCGGCCTTGCTCGTGCCCTCGCCGATCTTGGCGCCGGAATAGTCGATACCGAAGGTGACGACCGGCCAGCCGTAGTTGCGCCCGGCCTTCGGCGTGTTCACCTCGTCGCCGCCGCGCGCGCCGTGCTCGGCGGTCCAGAGCTGGCCGCTCTGCGGATGGAGAGCCGCAGCCTGCACATTGCGATGACCGATCGACCAGATCTCCGGCTGCCAGCCCTCGATCTTCGGGTTGTCGGCGGGTGCACCACCCTCGGGCCGGATCCGCATGATCTTGCCGATATGATTGGCCGGATTCTGCGCCTGGTCGCGCTGACCATAGCGGTCGCCGACCGTGACGAAGAGCGCTCCCGTCTGGTCGAAGACCAGCCGAGAACCGAAATGCATGTTGCTGGCGATCGTCGGCATTTGCTGGAAGATCACCTTGGTGCCTTCCAGCGCCGTGCCGCGCTCGTTGAGGCGGGCGCGGGCGACGCTGGTCCCGGTGCCCCCAGAGCGCGGCTCCGCGAAGGAGAGATAGATCGTCCGGTTCTGCGCAAAGCCGGGATCGGGAACCACGTCGAGCAGCCCGCCCTGCCCGCGCCCTGCGACGTTCGGCACCCCGGTAATCGGCGCAGAGAGTTTGCCATCCGTCCCCACTAGCCGCAGGCGCCCGGGCCGTTCCGTCACCAGCATCCGACCGTCCGGCAGGAAGGCGAGCCCCCAGGGATGCTCCAGTCCTCCCGCCACCGTCTCGACGACGAGGTCGCCCGCGCTCGATGGATAGCGCTGCTGCGCGGCGGCGTCCCGCGACGCCGGCCAGGCGGCGATCGTCAGAGTCACGGTGGCGATCCAGGCAGCGCTGCGCATCGTCGTCTCCTTGCTGATCATGGGACAGGAATAACCGCTCGGCCTGCGCCGCGGTTTCCCCTGCGACATCAAGGCGCCGGCAGGCGCCCGACCGTCACGACCGCGCCGCTCGCGTCGCGCTTCAGCACGACCATCTCGCCAGACGCGGGGAAGACCCCTGTCAGGGCCGTGATGTTGACCTGATGCGTGACCATCAGCACCAGCCCGGCATCGGCCGGAAGCGCGGCGAGACGCTGGCGCAGCGCGGCGGTGGCCGCCTCGCGCTCGCCGGGGCGCCCAAAGAAGGAGTTCAGCGCGGTTGGCTCGTCTTCGATCGGACCGAGCGCCATCAGGGCGGCCGTGTCGCGCGCGCGGCACCACTGGCTGGTCAGCACCAGCGACACGGGGATCGCGCGGCGGCGGAATTCCTCCCCGAGGCGCCTCGCCTGTTCGCGCCCGCGCTCGCCCAGATTGCGCTGCGTCGCGCAGTCGCCGATGCGGAAGCCGGCCGGATCGCCGGTCCCGGGCGCGTCGGCATGGCGCATCAGCGCGACATGGCCGGGCTTCGCGAGCAGCGCCCAGACCCGCTCGCGATCGACCTCGATGGCGGAGGCCGCGCCGGGCCGGAAGGCCGGCAACAGCAGCAGAGCGAGAACGAAGCGTCTTCCGAACCCTGCCGCCGCCATGCCGGCTCCTTCGCCTCAGGCTACTCCGGCTTCACACCGGCCGCCTTGATGATGTTTTCCCAGGTCGCGATTTCCTGCTGGTGATACGGCCGGAAAGCCGCGGGGTCACGTAACCTCATCGTGAAGCCGAGCTTGAGGATCGCCTCGCTGACGGTCGGCTTGGCGAGCGATGCGAGGATCGCCTTCGACAGGGTCTCCTGGATCGACGCGGGCACGGCTGCCGGCGCGAAGAAGGCCGCCCAGGAATCGGCGTCGGCATCGGTAACGCCCTGCTCGCGCAGGGTCGGAATGTCCTTGGCGCGCGGATTGCGCTCCGGGCTCGCCAGCGCCAGCGCCCGCAACGTGCCGGCATTGATCTGCTCCAGCACACTCGGGAGCGTCGAATTGGCAATGTCGATACGCCCGCCGACGATCTCCTGCACCAGCGGCGCCGCGCCCCGGAAAGGCACATGCGTCATTTTGATGCCGGTGCGCGCCATGAACAGCTCCATGGCGAGATGCGAGCCCGAACCGACGCCGGTCGAGCCGTAATTGAGCTTGCCCGGATCGGCCTTGGCGAGCGCGATCAGTTCCTTGATGGTCTTGGCCGGGAGATCGTTGCGCACCACGAAGGCGTGCTCGAAGGCGCCGACACCGGCCAGCGGCGCGAAATCCTTGACCGCGTCGTAGCCCGGCTCCTTCAGCAGGAACATGTTGTTGCCATGCGTCTGGTTGTTGCCGAAGACGATGGTATGGCCGTCGGGATCGGCCTTGGCCACGGCCCGCGTGCCGACCGCGCCCGAGGCGCCGGCGCGGTTGTCGACGACGACGTTCTGGCCGATCGAGGTCGACAGGTCCTGCGCGACAAAGCGCGCGATCGCATCCGTTGGGCCGCCCGCCGGATAGGGCACGACGAGCGTGATCGGCTTGGTCGGGAAGCTCTGTGCCCGCAGGACGGACGGAGCGAGGACGGCGCCGGCCATCAGGCCGAGCGTGGAACGGCGGGTCAACGACATGAACTTCCTCCCGGAGCGGCCCGATTGCGACAGGCTTGGCCGCAGCATTAGAGCATTCGCAGCCGGAGGGAAATGGCCCCGCCGGCCCAAAGCCGCCGCGAAATCAAGGGCCTAAGCGCGGCTCAGCTGCGGCGAATCCCGCCCGCTTCAGCCGTTGGATGGCGAGGTCGAGCGCCTGCAGGAAGGCGGAGCGGTCGCGCGCCGAAAACGGCTTCGGCCCGCCGGTGGCGGTACCCATCGCGCGCAGATCCTCCATCATGTCGCGCGTCGCCAGCGCCATGCCGATCGAGGCTTCGGTAAAGGGCTTGCCCGTCGGGCCGATGACCTCGGCACCGGCCTTGATGCAGCGATCCGCGAGCGGAATGTCCGAGGTGATGACGATCGCGCCGCGGGCGACGCGCTCGGCGATCCAGTCATCGGCCGCATCGAACCCGCCCGAGACGACGATACGCTCGATCCAGGGCTCGCGCGGCAGCATCATGAAGCTGTTGGCCACGACATAGACATGCAGCCGGTGCCGGCCGGCGACCTTGAAGACCTCGTCCTTCACCGGGCAGGCGTCGGCGTCGACATAGATCGCGATTGGCGCGGGCTTCCTGGGTGCAACGGGTTCCATCGCCGGGAGCCATGACAGGCCCGCCCACCCGGGGCAACCCTTCCGGTTTACGGGCGCTTTATGCCTGCGCACGCTCTTCCGCATCGCGCGCTTATGCGGATGGGACCTACACCGGTCGCCTCTCAGGAGGTGACCATGACCATCCCGTTTCCCGCTTCGCAGACCCGCCGGCAGCAGCGCATCCGCGCGGTCTATGGCGCGCTTGCGACGCCGCGCCGCGCCGCGTCGCCGCGACGTGCCGGCATCGCGCGCCGCTTCCTGCTGGCCGAATGGACAGCGCTCGTCCTCTTCGCCGGGATCGCCGCCGGCATCATCGCCCTGCGCGCCTGGACCGCGGTGGGCTGAGGAGCGTGACGATGGGCCGGTCCCGTTCCCTCCAGCCGCCGCACAGCGACGCCAGCCACCTCTTCCTCGTCGGTCGTTCCCGAGCCGGCTTCTGGGTCGCCCGCGATCTCGAAGGTGTCTCGGAAGGCATCTTTCGCGACAGGAAGGACGCCATGCGCTTCGCGCTCTTCGAGGGCGGCCATGCCAATGCGGTGATGCTCTCGCCCCACCCGGTCGAGCCGAGCTTCGGCCGGGGCACCCGCTGAGCGGTGATGCAGGGGCCGATAAAAGCGCCCGCCGGCTGGCGCGCGACCTCGCCGAAATCCACAGCGTCGCGGCCGGTGCCCTGCTCGACCAATTCCGCGAGGTCGGCATCACCGACCCGGCCGACATCGCGCGGCGGCTGAACCGGCGTGGCTTTCCCTGCTTCGGCCGCCCCCGCTGGACCGCCGGCGCGGTGCGGGCGCTGGAGCGCCGCCGTGCCCGCGGCGCTGCCGAATGACGCGCCCGCCAGAAACAGCGTGCGCCCGACGGCGGTCTGGCCTAGGATCGGGGCCTGCTTCGACATGACGAGCCCCGGACCCTGCCGGGCCGGCCGCGGCAGGCGAAAGCCGCCCGCATGATCGAACCTCGCTTCAGCGTCCATCGCGATCCAGGCCAGGCCTGACTCGAACCCGAGATCCACCGGGGGCGCGATCCCGCGCCCTCAGACCCAAGGGAGACCGACCATGGCAAAAGGCGAACAGCGCGGAAACCGCGAAGCCAAGAAGCCGAAGCAGGACAAGCCGAAGGTGACGGCGGCGGCGCCCTCGACCTTCGCGGCAGCCGTCGCGCGCGCTGCGGGGCCGAAGAAGAAATGATCCGCTTCCGGACCATCGACCCGGCCGAGCAGGCCAGGGCGGACGAAAAGGCCGCTGCGGCCAAGCCGGCCATTGCCGCCCCCGCACAGACCGAGCCGGTCGAAGACGGGCAGCAATCGCCGGAAGATGAGGCGACCGACCCCGCGGCCCCCAAGGCCAAGGGCCTCGCCCGCAAGACGCCGCTGCGCGCCAGGAAGCCGGACACCTCCGGGCTGTTCCGGGACTGAGAGCACGGCAGACCGAGACGGCGCGGCCCGAGCGGGCGCGCCGCCATTGGCTCACACCTCGACCACCTCGTCGGTCCAGACTTTGAAGCCGGTCAGCGTGTTCGGCCCGAAGGTGGTGGCGATGGCGACATCGGCCGCATCGCGGCCGCGCGCGATCAGCACGCGCCCGATCCGCGGGACATTGTTGCGCGGGTCGAACATCTGCCAGCCGCCCTCGAGATAGGCTTCGAAGGATGCTGCGAAATCACCCGGCGACCAGGGCGGCGGCGTGCCGACATCGCCGAGATAACAGGTGCAGTAGCGCGCCGGGATGTTCATCGCCCGGCAGAACGCGATGGCGAGATGGGCGTAGTCGCGGCAGACGCCCCGCCCTTCCGCATAGGCGTCCGAAGCCGAGCGCGTCACGCTCGCGTCGTTGTAGTTGAAGGCGATGCGCTGGTTGACGAAGTCGCAGATCGCCTGGACGCGCGGCGCCCCCGGCGGTGTCGTGCCGAACAGCTCCCAGGCGAGATCGAGCAGCCGGTCTGAATCGCAGAAGCGGCTCGCCAGCAGGAAGACGATCGCCTCTTCCGGCAGATCCTCGACCGGCACCTGCCCGGCGCTGCGATCATGCGCCTCGGGCAGACCGCTGTCGGAAATGACAGCATCCGCCGTGATCCGCATCCTGCCCTGCGGAGCGACCAGCCGCGTGCACCAGTTGCCGAAGCCGTCCCGATAGGCCCTGACCGGCACGGACGGCCTGATGCGCATGTAATCAGGCGTTTCGAGATCCGAGAACCGGCTGAAATGCACGTTCAGCATCAGGATCAGCGGGGTCGGCTGGGGAAAATCGTAGTCGAGCTCGTAGCCGATCCTGAGTTTCACGGAACCGCCTTCCGCGCGCCGCTGGCACGCTGGTGATGAGTGGCCCCCGGCCGCCTTCCATCAGCATGCACCTTTCGCGCCCTTACCGATACGGCTGAACGGTAGCTCCAATTCGCGCCGCTGCTGGCAATGATCACGCAGTCTCGCTTGCGATGGGCGCTTATGAGTCCTAAACCACGCGCGCGCCCGCCGCGGCGTGCCCTCGTCCGAGATCCGGAGATCACTCCCATGGCCTTCCTTGCCGACGCCCTCAAGCGCGTGAAGCCGTCTGCGACCATCACCATCACGCAGAAGGCACGCGACCTGAAAGCGCAGGGCAAGGACGTGATCTCGCTCTCCGTCGGCGAGCCCGATTTCGACACGCCCGACAACATCAAGGAGGCGGCCATCGCCGCCATCCGTCGCGGCGAGACCAAGTACACCCCCGTCTCCGGCATCCCGCAGCTGCGCGAGGCGATCACCCGCAAGTTCAAGCGCGAGAACGGCCTCGACTACAAGGCGAGCCAGGTCATCGTCTCCACCGGCGGCAAGCATGTCATCTACAACGCCCTGCTCGCCACGCTGAACCCGGGCGACGAGGTCATCTGCGTCTCACCCTACTGGGTTTCCTATCCCGAGATGGTCGCGCTCTGCGGCGGCACCCCGACCTTCGCCGAGACGAAGATCGAGAACGAGTTCAAGCTCCAGCCGGAAGAGCTCGAGCGCGCGATCACGCCCAAGACCAAGTGGGTGATCCTGAACTCGCCGTCGAACCCTTCGGGCGCCGCCTATAGCCGCGCCGAGATGAAGAAGCTCACCGATGTGCTGATGCGCCACCCCCATGTCTGGGTGCTCACCGACGACATGTACGAGCACCTCGTCTATGGCGAGTTCGAGTTCGTCACCCCGGCGCAGGTCGAGCCCGGCCTCTACGACCGCACGCTGACCATGAATGGCGTCTCGAAGTCCTACGCCATGACCGGCTGGCGCATCGGCTACGCGGCCGGCCCGCAGCATCTGATGAACGCCATGGACCTCGTCCAGGGCCAGCAGACCTCGGGCACCTCGGCGATCTCGCAATGGGCCGCCGTCGAGGCGCTGGATGGTCCGCAGGACCACCTCCCCGTCTTCAAGAAGGCGTTCGAGCGGCGCCGCGACCTCGTCGTCTCGATGCTGAACCAGACCCGCGGCCTCGTCTGCCCGAAGCCGGAAGGCGCCTTCTACGTCTATCCCGACTGCTCGGCCCTGATCGGCAAGACTATGCCCAATGGCAAGGTCATCGAGACCGACGAGGATCTGGTCATGGGCATCCTGGAGGCGGAAGCCGTCGCCGCGGTGCACGGCTCCTCCTTCGGACTCGGCCCGAACTTCCGCATCTCCTACGCCACCTCGGACGAGAAGCTGGAAGAGGCCTGCCGCCGCATCCAGCGCTTCTGCGCCGAGCTGCGCTGAGCGACGCATGAACCCGCGCGGCCTGCCGCGACGGTCATTTCTGGCCGGGAGCCTCGTGCTCCCGGCTTCTTTCGTTCTGGCACAGGTGCCGACCATCCTGGCGCCCCGGGAAGCGCTCGACGCGGCGCGCGCCGGCACCCTGCTCCTCATCGATATCCGCACGCCCGCCGAATGGCGCGACACCGGCCTGGCCCAGGGCGCGATCGCGCTCGATGTCGAGACGCCGGCCTTCGAGGTCAGGCTGGCCGGCCTGCGGCTGGACCATCGCGGCAAGCGCATCGCCCTGATCGACCGCAGCGGCGCGCTCAGCGCCTCGACGCGCGACAAGCTCGCCGGCCGCGGCTTCCGCGACATCCTGGCGGTGCGCGGCGGCATGCTCGGCCCCGGCGGCTGGCTGGCCGAGAAGCTGCCGGTGGCGGCGCCGTGATCCCTTCTCCCCTCGGGGGAGAAGGTGTCTGCGCAGCAGACGGATGAGGGAAGGAACCGCCCCACCTCAGCCGTACTGCCCTCATCCGTCAGCGCTTCGCGCTGCCACCTTCTCCCCCAAGGGGAGAAGGAAGAAGCAAATCCGGCCGCCGCTCCGCCGTGATCCGCTCGGCTTCCGCCCGCCGCCATTTCGCGATGCGGGCATGGTCGCCCGAGAGCAGCGCCTCTGGCAGGCCCCGGCCCTCCCATTCGCGCGGGCGGGTGTAATGCGGATACTCCAGCAGCCCGTTCTCGAAGCTCTCGTCCTCGCCCGAGAGCTCCTTGCCCATCACGCCGGGAATCAGTCGCACGCAGGCGTCGAGCAGCACCAGCGCCGCCATCTCGCCGCCCGAGAGGATGTAGTCGCCGATCGAGACCTCGGTCAGCCCGCGCCCCTCGATCACCCGCTCGTCGACACCCTCGAAACGCCCGCAGACGATGACGACACCCTCGCCCGCCACAAAGTCGCGCACCTGGCGTTGGGCCAGCGGCCGCCCGCGCGGCGACATCAGCAGCCGCGGACGCGTATCACCGGCAGGGACGGCGGCGTCGATCGCCGCGCCCAGCACATCGCAGCGCAGCACCATGCCCGCCCCGCCGCCGGCCGGGTTGTCGTCGACATTGCGGTGCCGGCCGATGCCGTGGTCACGGATCTGGTGCGTCTCCAGCGACCAGAGGCCCCGGCGCAGAGCCTCACCCGCGAGCGACACGCCGAGCGGCCCGGGGAACATCTCCGGATAGAGGGTGAGGACGGAGGCGCGGAACGGCATGGAAGCCCTCGCAAGATAGAGATGCCGGCATCGCTCGTCATTGCGAGCGCAGCGAAGCAATCCAGGGGGAGCAGTGCTCTAAGGCTTCTGGATTGCTTCGCTGCGCTCGCAATGACGGGAGGCGCGAACCAAAGGCTACCCGAAGCGCAACGCCGGCAGCCGGTCCAGCGCGTTGAAGTCCGTCGCCGAGGCGACGACGTTGTCATAAGCCGCGAAGCCCTCGGCGCCGAGCATGGTCAGCATGGCCACCGCCCGCATGCCGGCCCGCCGCGCCGCCTCGACGCCATTGGGCGCATCCTCGAAGACGAGGCAGGTCTCCGGCGCCACGCCCATCCGGCGCGCCGCCTCGACGAACATGTCCGGATGCGGCTTGCCGCGAAAACCCTGCGAGGGCGAGATGATGGTGGCAAACTCGGCGCGCAGACCGAGCGTGTCGAGCACCAGCGCGATGTTCTCCGGCGGCGCGGCCGAGGCCACCGCCATCGGCACGCCGCAACTGCGGGCGCGCGCCATCAGCGGCAGCAGCCCCGGCAGCGGCGTGACATGGGGCCGGTAGGTCTCGCGGTAGAGCGCCTCTTTGGCCTCGCCGAGCCGCGCGACCTCGTCCGGGCCGGCTCCGGGAAAATAGGGCCCGACGATCTCGCCGACCGCCATCCCGGCCGTGGTCCGGAAGAAGGCCGGCCGGTCGAAGGGCAGGCCATGCTCGCGATGCCAACTCTCCCAGGCGTCGTCATGGAAGCGCATATTGTCGACGATGGTGCCGTCCATGTCGAAGATCAGCGCACCGGCCGGCTGGTTCCAGGCCTTCGTGCTGGAGGGGTTCGGCTCAGTCGTCATCGTCGGCCTCGAACAGCCCCTCGGGCGGAACCGCCTCGATGCGCCGGGCGGCGATGTCGATGCGGGGCGCGAAGGCCTTGGTGAAGGGCATCAGCACGGAGCGGCCATCGGGCAGCAGGATGTCGAGCAGATCGCCCGCGCCGTAATTGGCGACGGTGGTGACCGTGCCCAGGACCACGCCGTCCGGACCGACGACCGCGCAGCCGATCAGATCGGCCTGCAGGAACTCGTCCTCGTCCTCGGGGGCCGGAATCTGGTCACGCGCGACGAAGAGGTTGACGCCGTTGAGGCTCTCGGCCGCCTCGCGGCTGGTGATGCCCTTGATCCGGGCGACCACGACCTCCTTGGCCGGGCGCACTTCGGCGATCTCGAAGCGCCGGCCCTTGTCGTCGGTCAGTGGGCCGTAATCGGCGATCGCCAGCGGATCGCCGGTGAAGGCCTTGATCCGGACCTCGCCCTTGATGCCATGCGCGGCGCCGATGACGCCGAGCAGGATGAGCGTGTCGTCAGCGGCCATGCGCCCCCTCCTCGAGAAGAGGTGCGGCCGTCATGCTCGCCCCCGTGGCGAGCATCCACGACTTGAACTCAGGTCGCGACCAGCGAAGACGTGGATGGTCGGGACAAGCCCGACCATGACGAACGGCATCGCGAGCCTGAGGCTGCATCACGCCTCGGCTTCGGCCGGAGCGGCGCTCTTCTCGGCCTTGGCGGCGGCGCGCTCCTTGGCCTTCTCGCCGGGCTCGGCCTTCTTCGGGTTGTTGCGGGCCGGGCGCTTGGCGAGGCCGGCGGCGTCCAGGAAGCGCAGCACGCGGTCGGTCGGCTGGGCGCCCTTGGCGAGCCACTCCTTGGCCTTCTCGACGTCGAGCACGACGCGCTCCGGCGAATCCTTCGCCTTCATCGGATCATAGGAGCCGATCTTCTCGATGAAGCGGCCATCGCGCGGCGAGCGGGCATCGGCGACGACGATGCGGTAGTACGGGCGCTTCTTGGCGCCGCCACGGGTCAGGCGGATCTTGAGGGACATTCGCGTTCTTCCTTGGTTTTGAACGTTTGGGCGTTGCGGTGGGAAATCAGGGCTTGTTGTCTTCGACCAGCTGGTCGATCGCGGCCCAGGGATCGTCCTTCATGCCCGTCGAGGTGAAGATCTCGAGATCGATCGAGCCGTCTTCCAGCACGTCGATCTCCCAATATTCACCCGGCGCATGCACGAGGAAGGAGAAGGCGTCGTCGCGATAGGACGACGTCTCATAGGACAGGTTGGCCTCGTCGAGACGGGCCTTGACCTGCTTGAACACGTCGAACATGCCGACGCGCATTTCGGTGGGCTTGGTCACTTCTTCTTGCCTCCGAAGGGGTTGGAGCCCCCCAGCCCCGGCAGGCCGCGGCCCGGCTGGCCGCCGAGACCCGGCAGCTTCGGCATCATCCCAGCCGGCGGCGTCACGCCCTTGGGCAGGCCCGGGAAGCCGCCCGGAGGCAGCCCAGGCATGCCGCCGCCCGCGCCGAGCTGCTTCTGCAGTTCGGCGAGCTGGGCCGGATCCATCTTCGAGGGGTCGGGCATGCCGGGCGGCAGGCCGCCACCGCCGATACCGAACATGGCACCGAGCTTGCCGAGCATGCCGCCCTTCTGCTTGCTCATCGCCTTCATCATGTCGGCCATGCCGCGATGCATCTTGAGCAGCTTGTTGATCGCCTCCGGGCTGGTGCCGGAGCCGGCGGCGATGCGCTTCTTGCGGCTGTTCTTGAGCAGGTCCGGGTTCTTGCGCTCGGCCGGGGTCATCGAATCGATGATCGCGATCTGGCGGCGGATCATCTTGTCATTGACGCCCGAATTAGCGAGCTGGCCCTGCATCTGCTTCATGCCGGGCAGCATGCCCATGACGCCGCCGAGCCCGCCCATCTTCTCCATCTGCTGGAGCTGCATGCGCATGTCGGCGAGGTCGAAATTGCCCTTGGCGAGGCGCTGCGCCAGCGCCTGGGCCTTGTCGGCATCGACCGTCTCGGCCGCGCGCTCGACCAGGCTGACGATGTCGCCCATGCCCAGAATGCGATTGGCGACGCGGGACGGGTGAAAATCCTCCAGCGCGTCGATCTTCTCGCCAGTACCGACGAGCTTGATCGGCTTGCCGGTGACGGCGCGCATCGAGAGCGCCGCGCCGCCGCGGGAATCGCCGTCCATGCGGGTCAGAACGATGCCGGTCAGTCCGACGCGGGCATCGAAGGCGCGCGCCGTGTTGACGGCATCCTGGCCGGTCAGCGCGTCGGCGACGAGCAGCACCTCGTGCGGGTTCGTCGCCGCCTTCACCTCGGCGACCTCGGCCATCAGCGTGTCGTCGAGCGTGACGCGGCCGGCGGTGTCCAGCATCACGACATCGTAGCCGCCGAGACGGGCGGCCTCGATCGCGCGCCGCGCGATCTGCACGGCCGACTGGCCGGCGACGATCGGCAGCGTCTCGACGCCGACCTGCTTGCCGAGGATGGCGAGCTGCTCCATCGCCGCCGGGCGGCGCGTGTCGAGCGAGGCCATCAGCACGCGCTTCTTGCTGCGGTCGGTCAGGCGCTTGGCGATCTTGGCGGTCGAGGTCGTCTTGCCCGAGCCCTGCAGACCGACCATCAACACCGGCACCGGCGGCACGGCGTCGAAGGTGATGCCCTCGCCGTCGCCGCCGAGCATATCGATCAGCGCGTCGTTGACGATCTTGATGACCTGCTGGCCGGGCGTGACCGACTTCAGCACCTCGGCGCCGACGGCCCGCTCGCGGACCTTGTCGGTGAAGCTGCGCACGACCTCGAGCGCGACGTCGGCCTCGAGCAGGGCCTTGCGCACCTCGCGCAACGCGGCGTTGACGTCCTCCTCGGTCAGCGAACCCCTGCGGGTCAGCCCGGAGAGGATGCCTGATAGCCTGTCGCTCAGAGTGCCGAACATGCGGACCTGCTTGCTTGCCTTCAGGGACCGGCATCGCAAAGCCCCATCGCCAAACGGTTTCGCGCCCGAGGGCGCGGACGCGCTGTCGGGCGTTGACCTCCGGGCGAAACAGTTGGGCATCATCTGATCCGAAAACCGCAAGGGCACTTTTCGGGATGATGCCGAGGCGCTTCAGCGGCCCGGTCGGCGGATGCGGTCTCGACGATGTCGGCGAAACGGATGGAGCGCTTAAAGCGGCAGATTGTGGCGAAAGTCAAGGTTGGCGACCTGCCGGCAGCAATCTCGCCATGATGGGACGCTAGCGGCGCGGGCACCCCAGCGATGCCGGACCCATCCTCGCCCATGCGCCCTCTTCTCTTCATTGCCGCCCTCGCCCTCCTCGCCGCCGGCTGTGCCGGCGAGCCGCGCCGCGAGACGCCGCTCGATCCCCGCGCCGCCGCACGCCTGGAAGCCGTCACGCTCGATCCCGCGGAGGCCGGCCGCATCTTCAACGCCTACCGCGCCAGCCAAGGCCTCGGGCCTGTTAGGCTCGACCCCACACTGATGGCCATGGCCCAGCGCCAGGCCGACGCCATGGCCCGCGCCAACACTCTCTCGCATGACGCCGCCGGCAGCTTCGCCTCGCGCGTCCATGCCGCGGGGCTCGATGCGGCGCGGGCGGCGGAGAATCTCGGCGGCGGCTACTATTCGACGGCAGAGGCCTTCGCCGGCTGGCGCGCTTCACCGGGACATGACGCCAATCTGCGCTTGAAGGAGGCCACCCGCTTCGGCATCGCCCTCGCCAAGGACCCGCAGACGCGCTACCGCGCCTGGTGGGCGCTGGTCGTGGCGGGAGAACCGGAGAAGCGCGTCGAGATCTCGGCCGGGCCCGTCGGCTGGTTCGGCTCGAACCGGCCGCCGCGCTGATACCCGACGTTGCAGCTGGCAAGGATTTTCCTTACAGTTCTCATCCGACATGGTTGTGCAGGGTGGCGGGGATGATCCTCAGCAAACTCACCAGCAAGGCACAGACAACGGTTCCGCAGCCCGTCCGCAAGGCGTTGCGCCTGCGGGAGGGGGATGAAATCGCCTATGCGATCGAACAGGATCGCGTCGTCATGACAAAGGCGCGGGCACCCCAGGCCGAAGATCCTTTTGCGACATTCGACGAATGGGACGGCGAGGCCGATCGCAAGGCCTATGGCGAGCTTTGAACAGGGGGACATCGTCCGCGTCCCCTTCCCCTACACGGACCGTTCGACACGCCAGCACCGGCCGGCACTGGTGGTTTCGGCCGGCGGCATCGGCGAGGCGCAAAGCCTGCTGTGGGTGGTGATGATCACCAGTGCGGAGAACCGGCCCTGGCCGGGAGACGTCGCGATCAAAGGAGGTGATGAGGAGACCGGGCTGCCGGCGCCGTCCGTCGTTCGCCCCTGCAAGATCGCGACGATCGAAGCCCGGCACGCGCAGAAGCTCGGTCGACTTCCATCTGCCTTGCGGGGGCGTGTCGGCACGGCCCTGCGTGAGCACCTCGGGCTCGGCTGAAGCGCCTCCCCTTTACAAACCGCTGCAGTTGGGGATGGCTCGCCCGGCGCCACTGGAAACAGCCTCATGACCTTCGAAACCTGGGCCGCCTTCGCCGCCGCCACCGCCGTCCTGCTCGTCATTCCCGGCCCGACGATCCTCCTCGTCGTCTCCTATGCGCTCGGCCAGGGCTGGCGGACGGCGCTGCCGACGGCGGCCGGCGTCGCGCTCGGCGACTTCACGGCGATGACGCTCTCCATGCTCGGCGTCGGCGCGCTGCTGGCGACCTCGGCCACCGTCTTCACCGTGCTGAAATGGGCGGGCGCGGCCTATCTCGTCTGGCTCGGCATCAAGCTCTTCCGCGCCGGCGGCACGCTCGACGCCAGCCCGCGCGAGGATGCCGTCTCGTCGCTCAAGATGCTCGGCCATGCCTGGTTGGTCACGGCGCTGAACCCCAAGAGCCTCACCTTCTTCGTCGCCTTCCTGCCGCAGTTCCTCGATCCGAAGGCCGATTTCTGGACGCAGATGCTGATCTTCGAGGCGACCTTCGTGACGCTCGCCGCCGTCAACGCCTTCGGCTACGCGCTCATCGCCTCCCGCGCCCGCGCCATCGTCAGCAGCCCGCGCGCGATCCGCGCCATCAACCGGACCGGCGGGACCCTGCTGATCGGGGCCGGCATCGCGACGGTGGCGATGCGCACCGGCACGCGCTGAAGGCGAAACGATCATGACGGCCCGCGACACCGCCACGCTCGATTTCTACGCCGCCGAGGCGCAGGCCTATGCGGGTCGCTCCCGCGAAGCCGAGCATGCCCGCATCGCCGCTTTCGCCGCAGCGCTCCCGCCCGGTGCCCACGTGCTGGAACTGGGCTGCGGCGGCGGTCACGACAGCGTCGCGCTGCTCGACAGCGGCCTCGACCTCGTCGCCACCGACGGTTCCCCGGAACTGGCCGAGCAGGCGAGCCGGCGTCTCGGGCGGCCGGTCGGTGTGCTGCTCTTCGAGGACATCGACGCGACCGAAGCCTTTGACGGTGTCTGGGCCAATGCCTGCCTGCTGCACGTGCCCCGCGCGGCGCTGCCCGGTATCCTCGCGCGCATCCACCGGGCGCTGAAGCCCGGCGGCCTGTTCTATGCCAGCTTCAAGGCAGGCACGGCCGAGGGGCGCGACCGCTTCGGCCGCTACTTCAACTATCCCTCGCCGGACTGGCTGCGGTCCGCCTACGGCCCCGAGGGCTGGCAGAGCCTCGACCTCCGCGAGGAGATCGGCGGCGGCTATGACGGCGAGCCGACGCCCTGGCTTCATGTCACCGCGATCAAGGGCACCGCGGTCAAGGGCGTGGCGGTCAAGCGACCGTGATCCGCATCGGCTTGACCCGCGGCGGCGCAAACCCACCTTCTGCGGCATGAACCGCCGCAAGCTCCTCACCCTCCTCGGAATTCCCGCCCTGCTCGGCACCGGCAGCGCCGCCTGGGCCTCGATCTCGCGCTCGCGCAATCCCTATTACCAGGGCCCCGTGACTGAGAACTTCAATGGAACCGTCTTCACCGACGGCCGCCCCGTGACAAAGGGGCTCGCCGACGTGCTGAAATGGCAGACCTCGAAGCGCGATCGCGAAGCGTTTCCCGAGAGTTATCCGACGCCGCCGCAGGACCGCCCGCCCGCCCGCGTCGAGGGCGTCCGCATCGTCCATCTCGGCCACGCCTCCTTCCTCTACCAGATCGGCGGTCTCAACCTGCTGATCGACCCGGTCTATTCGCTGCGCGCCAGCCCGCTCAGCTTCATCGGTCCGCGCCGCGTCAACGAGCCGGGTGTCGCCTTCGACGACCTGCCGCGCATCGACGCGGTGCTGATCACGCACAACCATTACGACCATCTCGACATCGAGACGCTGGCGCGGCTGCACGAGCGCGACCGGCCGCGCATGATCATGCCGCTCGGCAACGACACCATCGTGAGGGCCCGCATTCCGGAAGCCCGCGCAGAGGCGCATGACTGGTCGGCTCGCTTGTCCCTGTCCGACCGCGTGAGCACCACCCTGGTTCCAAGCTACCACTGGTCGGCGCGCGGCGCCTTCGACCGGCGCATGGCGCTCTGGTGCTCCTTCGTTCTGGAGGGCGGCGGCGCCTGCATCTTCCACATCGGCGACACCGGCTACCATGACGGCTCGCTCTACCGTCGCCTCGGTTCCGAACTCGGCCCCTTCCGCCTCGCGGTCCTGCCGATCGGCGCCTATGAGCCGCGCTGGTTCATGCGCGACAACCACATGAACCCCGAGGAAGCCGTTCAGGTCATGCTGGCACTGCGCGCAGAAGCGGCGCTGGGCCACCACTGGGGCACCTTCCAGCTCACCGACGAGGGCATCGAGCGACCGCCGGCCGCGCTGGCCGCGGCGCTGGCGGCCGCCGGCCTTCCCGAGGAGCGCTTCCGCGCGATGCGGCCGGGACTGAGCTGGCAGGCCTGAACTGGCAGGCCTGAGATGACGCTCCTGATCACCGCGGCTGGACGTAGACGTTGATTTCGAGATTGGGGTCGGCCGGATCGGTGAGATCCCCGACATATTCCTCGAGGAACGCGTCCTTCACCGTGATGCTCTTGGCCTCGAGATAGGCCGTGATCGTCTCATAGGTCGAGTCGATGTCGTCATAGGGCGCGACATGGACGAAGCGCAGCGAGGGCCCGGCCGGCGTCAGCCCCGGGCGCACGCCATTGCCGAAGGTGGCGTTGCGCTCGCCCTCGGGCGCAGGACCGACCGGCAGCATCGCCTCGTAGCGGAAGCCATTGTCGTCGGTCTCCAGGAACAGCGTCAGCGGCCGTCCGGCGACCGGCAGGCGCGCACGCTCGGCCTCCTGGCGCAACACGCGGAAGCTCTCGGCCAGCCGCTTGAAACCCTCGTCCCAGCTCGCAGCCCCCGAAAGCTTGAGCACAGGCTTGGCCACCAGCAGCACCTCGTCGACATCGCTCTGGTCGCCGCGCTTGCCGGCGAGCGTCGCGTTCGGGTCGAGCACGCCCGTCTGCTGCTGCAGGGTCGGCGGCTGCACGGGCTGGACGGGACCGGGCGCGGGCAGGGTCGGCGGCGGCTGCACGGGCTGCGGCTCCAGCGGAACCTGCGGCGTCGGGGCAGGCCGGACAGGCTCCGGCGTCACCGGAAGCGTCGGGGCCGGCGCCGGCTGGACCGGCTGCGGGCCGGGAACGGGCTCGGGAACGGCTGTCGGGGGCGTCGGCACGGGAGCGGGCTGCACCTGGGCAGGCACGGGCTGGGCGGGCACAGCGGCACCGGGTGGCGGCGCGAGCGGCGCCGATTCGACGGCGCCGGGCGGCGCGACCCGCGTCTGGGCGACGGCGACGCCGCCGACGCTCAGGAGGGCGGCGAACGCCCCGACAGCGATCCGGAAATGCTGCATCGTCAACGTCCTGCCATGGAATAGGGCGCCAGTTTCGATTCGCGCTCTTGCAGCGCAATATGGAGCATCCACTTACGACAGGAAATCATCGCGGGGATGGCTTTTTCACGTCGCCTCCCTCATAGACCAGCCAGTCATGGGATATGTGACGGAATGAACGCTCTCGCCCATCGCCGGTTCCTGAAGATGAACGGTCTCGGCAACGAGATCACCGTGCTCGACCTTCGCGGGACGAAGCTGCGCGTCGCCGAGAGCGATGCCCGCGCCATCGCGGCTGAGCCGCGCGCGCATTTCGACCAGCTCATGGTCCTGCACGATTCCATCACGTCCGGCACCGACGCCTATGTCCGGATCTACAATACCGATGGCTCCGAGGCCGGCGCCTGCGGCAACGGCACGCGCTGCGTCGCCTGGGCGATGCTGGCCGACCCCATGATGGGCGATGCCGCCAAGACCGCACTGACCCTGCAGACCAAGGCCGGGCTGCTGCCGGCCAGGCGCGACAGCGACCTCGTCTTCACCGTCGACATGGGTGCGCCGAAGCTCGGCTGGGAGGACATCCCGCTGGCCGAGCCCTTCCACGACACCGCGCATTTCGAGCTTCAGATCGGCCCGATCGACGATCCGATCCTGCACACGCCCTGCGCCGTCAACATGGGTAACCCCCATGCCGTCTTCTTCGTCGACGATCCCTACCGCTTCAATCTCGAGCAGATCGGCCCGCTGCTCGAAAACCACCCGATCTTTCCCGATCGCGCCAATATCGAACTCGCCGCCGTCACCGCGCCGGACCATATCGTGTTGCGCGTTTGGGAACGTGGCGCCGGCATCACCCGCGCCTGCGGCTCGGGCGCCTGCGCGGCCCTCGTCGCGGCGGTTCGCCGCGAGCTCAGCGCGCGCAAGGCCGTGGTCAGCCTGCCCGGCGGCGACCTCACCATCGAATGGCGGGAGAGCGACGGCCATGTCCTGATGACCGGCTCCGTCGAATTCGAATGGGAGGGTACGCTCGCCCCCGAACTGTTCGAGACCGCCGCCTGATGACCGTCGAGGTCGTCACCTTCGGCTGCCGCCTCAACATCGTCGAGGGGGAGGCGCTCCGCCGCCAGGCGGAAGCCGCGGGCCTCACCGACCTCGCCGTCGTCAACGCCTGCGCCGTCACCGCAGAAGCCACCCGGCAGGCCCGCCAGGCGGTGCGCCGGCTCCACCGCGAGCAGCCCGGCCGGCCAGTCATCGTCACCGGCTGCGCCGCGCAGATCGAGCCCGAGCGTTTCGCGCAGATGCCGGAAGCCGCCCGCGTGATCGGCAATGCCGAGAAGCTGGAGCCGACGACCTGGGCGGCGCTGGCCCGCTCGAACAGCCTCGGCGCCACCGACACCGACCCGCGCGACAAGATCGCCGTCGGCGACATCATGGCCCGCACGCGGCTCGCTCCGGTCGAAGCCGGCCGCGCCGCCCGGCAGACGCGCGGCTTCGTCCAGGTTCAGAACGGCTGCGATCATCGCTGCACCTTCTGCGTCATCCCCTTCGGCCGCGGCAATTCGCGCTCGCTCGCGCCCGACGCCGTGATCGCGCAGTGCCGCGTGCTGCTGGAGGAGAGCGCGCGCGAGATCGTCCTGACCGGCGTCGACCTGACCAGCTATGGCCGCGACCTGAGCGGGACGGCGATGCTCGGGCGGCTGGTACGCCTGATCCTGCGCGAACTGCCGGAGCTGCCGCGCCTGCGCCTCTCCTCGATCGACGCCGTCGAGGCCGACGACGATCTGCGCGAGGCGCTCGCGACCGAGCCACGGCTGATGCCGCATCTGCATCTCTCGCTCCAGGCCGGCGACGACCTGATCCTCAAGCGCATGAAGCGCCGGCACAGCCGTGACGACGCGATCCGCTTCTGCGCGGAGATCCGCTCCGTGCGTCCCGACATCGCCTTCGGGGCCGACCTCATCGCCGGCTTCCCGACCGAGGACGAAGACATGTTCTCCCGCTCGATCGACCTGATCGGCGAATGCGGGCTGAGCTATGTCCATGTCTTTCCCTATTCCGCTCGCCCCGGCACGCCGGCCGCGCGCATGCCGCAGCTTCCGGGGCCGGTCGTGGCGGAGCGCGCGGCGAGGCTGCGGGAAGCCGCGGGCGCAGCCCATGCCGCCCATCTCGCCGCCCGCATCGGCCGGCCGCTGACGGTGCTGACCGAGCGCGGCAACACCGGCCGTGCCCCGGACTTCACACTGGTGCGCTTCCGGCGGGAGACCGCGCCCGGTGAAATCCTTGCCGTGTCCGCCGCGGCGGCCGACGGGCGCGCCCTGATCGCGGCCTGAGACCTCAGCCCGCGCGCGCCGTCCCGCCGACGCGGTGGACCTGATTGTTGCAGTAGCCGCGCGGATTCCAGACGATCTCGAGCGGCTGGACATGGCCCTGCGCATCGCGGGCCTGGGCGAGCACCGACAGCGCCCCCTCCCGCTCGACGACGAACTCCGCACGAAAGCGCCTCCAGGCGAAGGGCCCCTCGCTCTCCTCCAGCGCCGCTTCATGCCAACTCACGCCACCATTACTGGAGACGCGGACACCCGCGAGCGGGATCGCGCCGCTCCAGCCGAAGCCGGTCACCGTCAGGGTTTCGCCGCAGGTGACGGTAAAGCCCTCCAGCGGCGCGGTGATCAGCGATTTCACGGGCATGTCGGTGATCACGGCGAAACGGCTCGGATCGAGCGGCTCGCCGGGTGCGACCGGAGCCGTCGGCAGGCGGTAATTCGTCCCGCCCATCTTCTCGCCGTCATGCTCCTTGGCGCATAACTCGATCCGGTCGAGCCATTTCTGCCAGGCGGAGCCGGGAAAGCCCGGCGCGACGATCCGCAGCGGCCCGGCATGCAGACGCGGCAGCGGCTCGCCGTTCATCGCAAAGGCGATCAGCGTCTCCGGCGCCATCGCCTTGGCGATCGGCAGCCCGCGGGACAGCGCCGGCCGCGACGGATCGGCGATCATCCGGTCCGGCGCATGATGGCCGGTATAGACCGCCGTCTCCCGCACGCCGGCTTCCGCCAGCACATCCGCGAGGCGCACCCCGGTCCAGCGCGCGCAGCCGACGGCGCCGAGCCGCCAGGGCAAACCGTCTGTCGCGGGAAAAAACTGCGAGCGGCCATTGCCGGCGCATTCCAGCACCGCCGTCAGCGTCACCGTCTCGAAGCGCTCGCGCAGCCCGTCCAGCGTCCAGCGCGCGGGCCGCTCGACCTCGCCGTCGATCGTCAGCGTCCAGTCGCCGTCCGGTGGCAGGGCCGGCACATCGCCATTGTTGCGGACGAAGAACGCGTCAGCCGGCGTGATGAGATCGCCGAGCAGCGCGATCGGCGGCTCGGCATTCAGCGCCGGGTCTTCATGGACATGCAGCCCCGGCTTGGACGCGCGCAGTTGGGCCAGTTCGGTCGAGAGAGGGATCAAGCGGCCGATCTCCGTTCGGGACTGAAGGCGAACCGGCAGGGCCGCCTGTGACAATCCGATCGGGAGCATGATCGCGGGGCAGCACTGTGGCAACGGGCAGCCGCCCTCTTCCAGCCCAAGCGTTCAGCCCTTGCTCGCGACCTCCTCGCGCAGCGCCCGCCGCAGCACCTTGCCGACATTGGTCTTGGGCAACGCTTCGCGGAAGAAGATCTGCTTGGGCACCTTGTAGCCGGTCAGGCTCTCCTTGCAGAAGGCGCGCAGCTCGTCGGCCGTCAAAGCCGGATCGCGGCGCACGACGAAGGCGGTCACGGCCTCGCCGGAATGCTCGTCCGGCAGGCCGACAACCGCGGATTCGAGCACGCCCGGATGGGTGGCGATCACGTCCTCGACCTCGTTGGGGTAGACGTTGAAGCCCGAGACCAGGACCATGTCCTTCATCCGGTCGACGATGCGGACCTGCCCGTCCGGCTGCATCACCCCGATGTCGCCGCTGCGGAAATAGCCGTCCGGCGACATCACCTTGGCGGTCTCGTCGGGGCGGTTCCAGTAGCCGACCATCACCTGCGGGCCGCGAATGCAGATCTCGCCGGATTCGCCGATCGGCAGATCGTGCCCCTCCGCATCGCGGATCGCAACCTCGGTCGAGGACAGCGGATAGCCGACCGTGCCGGAGAACTCGGAGATGTCGGGCCGGTTGATCGTGGCGACCGGCGAGGTCTCCGAGAGGCCATAGCCTTCGATGATCGGCCGGCCCGTCACCGCCTTCCAGTGCTTGGCCACGGCGGCTTGCGTCGCCATGCCGCCCGACACCGCGAAGCGCAGCTCGTCGAAGTTCACCTGAGCGAATTCGGGATGGTTGGCGAGCGCGTTGTAGAGCGTGTTGACGCCCGAGATCAGCGTGAAGCGGCTCGCCTTCAGCGTCTTGACGAAGCCGGCGATGTCGCGCGGATTGGCGATCAGCAGCCCCTTGGCGCCGATGCGCAGCATGAACAGGCAGCAGCAGGTCAGCGCGAAGATGTGGTAGAGCGGCAGCGCCGTCACCATGACGTGCTGGTAGTCGCTGCGGCCGAGCGGCGGCTCCAGCGCCCAGCCGAGCCACAGCCCGCATTGCTCGACATTGGAGGCGACGTTGCGGTGCGACAGCGTCGCGCCCTTGGCGACGCCGGTCGTCCCGCCGGTGTATTGCAGGAAGGCGATGTCGTCCGGCGTCACCGTCACCGGCGCCATCGCGTCCGAGCCCGCCAGCACGGTCGCCAGCGGCACGAAGCCCGGCAGGTCGAAGGGCTTCACGACCTTCTTGATGCGCCGCGCGACGAAATTGACGATATGGCCCTTGAAGCCCATCAAATCGCCCGCCGTCGCGACGACGACGCGCTCGATCTTGAGCTGCGGCTTCGCCTCCTCGACGACATGGGCGAAGTTCTCGATCACGACGAGCACCCGAGCGCCGGAATCGTTGAGCTGATGCGCCAGCTCGCGCGCCGTATAGAGCGGGTTGACGTTGACGACGGTGTAGCCGCCGAGCAGCGCGCCGAAGATCGTCGCCGGATAGGCCAGGATGTTCGGCATCATCAGGGCGATGCGGTCGCCCTTGCGATAGCCCTGCGCCTGCAGCCAGGCGGCGAAGGCCCGCGCCGCGCGGCCGGTCTCGGCGAAGCTGATCGCCTTGCCGAAGCTCTCGAAAGCGGGACGTGTCCCATAGGTCTGGCAGGCGCGGGCGATCAGATCCGCCAGCGTACCGGGATCGCCGATCTCGGGCGGCACGGCCGGGGGGTAGTGGGCGAGCCACGGGCGCGGCTCGTGCTTCGCCTGGGTGGCGGCAGTCGCGTTCATCGTCGTCCTCCCCATCGCCCGGCTTTCACCCGCGAGGCGGGCAGCCGATGCCGTTTTTCAAGCCCTTACACTGCGGAACAGCGTGGACGGGCGCAAGGCCCGACACAATGCTTATCCGCAGAAAGGTTCATATGTAAACTGAATTGCGGGCGCGGGCGCGTCATGCTCGGGCTCGACCCGAGCATCTCGGGGCAAGGGAGGGTCAGAACCGCGACGCCCCTTCCCTTCTCCCGGATGGGAGAAGGTGGCGCGGAGCGCCGGATGAGGGCCTGC